>CAZJZY010000001.1:0-67456 GCA_964550685.1 uncultured Rickettsiales bacterium
AAATTACTATTATAACTCTGTTTTGTACCTCTGTCTATCTATAATAAACACTCCCGTGTAAGTCTATAAGAGTTTCCTTGCCAAAATATGGTTAATTATGTATCTTAATCCGAAGATATTTATTTGGTAATTTTAGATGCAGAACAATTCATTTCAAGATATAATACTTCAATTGCAAAATTTTTGGGCCGATTATGGCTGCGCTATATTGCAACCTTATGATAGTGAAGTTGGTGCCGGAACTCTTCATCCAATGACTTCGCTTAGAGCGTTGGGACCAAAACCTATGAAGATTGCTTATGTGCAAAATTCTAGAAGGCCTAAAGATAGTCGTTATGGTGAGAATCCTAATCGTTTATCGCATTACTACCAATTTCAAGTATTACTTAAACCTTCTCCGAAAGATGTGCAAGAACTTTGTTTAAATAGTCTTCATGCCATTGGAATTGATCATACTAAGCATGATATTCGTTTTGTTGAGGATGATTGGGAGAATCCTACTATTGGCGCCTGGGGATTAGGTTGGGAAATGTGGTGTGATGGAATGGAAGTTCTTCAGTTTACTTACATGCAGCAAGTTGGCGATATTGAATGCGAGCTTGTTCCAGCTGAATTAACCTATGGTTTAGAACGCTTAGCGATGTATGTGCAAGACGTTGATCACTTCACAAAAATTCGCTGGAATAATCCAAAAAATTCTGCAGATCAAGTGTATTATGGTGATTTGTTTTTCCAACAAGAAAAAGAGTTATCTGCTTATTCTTTAGAACATGCTGATGTTGACGTCTTACTTCGTACGTTTAGGGATGCAGAAGAGGAATGCAAAGCCTTATTAAAGAAAAATTTGCCTTTAGTGGCTTATCATCAGGCACTCACAGCTTGCCATCATTTTAATTTGCTTGATGCGAGGGGAGTATTAAACGTTACTGAGCGAGCGTCTTATATGGCAAAAGTTAGAGGGTTAGTAAAAGAATGCTGTTTGAAATGGATGGAGAATCAGTAGTTATGTCAAAGGAATTATTACTTGAGCTTTTTTCAGAAGAAATTCCAGCAAGAATGCAAATTAAAGCGGCTACTCAAATGCTGGAGGTTTTAGAAAAAGAGCTTAAAGATATAGGTTTGAGTTATAGTAAAGCTGAGTGCTTTGCGACTCCTAGGAGAATTACCTTATATATAGAAGGAATTCCTTTGCAATTACCAGAAAAAATTATTGAAAGAAAAGGCCCTAAGACTGATGCAAAATCAGATGCAATTGCTGGGTTTATAAAGTCAGTGGGCTTAAGACTAGATGATTTATCAATTATAGATGGTTTTTATTATGCAAAAAAAATAGAATTAGCAAAGCCAGCTGAATCGACTTTAAAATCTATAATAGAGCAAATGCTGCTTTCATTTACTTGGCCAAAATCCATGCGTATTGGAGCTGGTAGAGCCAGATGGGTGCGTCCATTACGTAATATTCTATGTTTATTTTCTGGTAAGGTTCTGCCTGTAGAGTTTGCTAACTTGACAGCAAATAATTATAGCTATGGACATAGAGTTATGTCTAATCTTAAGGCATTAGAAATTAATTCATTTTTAGATTATAAAGACAAGATGAAGCAAAATTTTGTTGTGTTATCTAGTAGCGAAAGGCAAGAGATTATCGTAAATGATGCAGAAAAAATTGCTAAAGAATTGGATTTAAAAGTTATTTTTGATGAAAATTTACTCAATGAGGTTATTGGTTTAGTAGAATATCCCAATGTTTTGCTTGGAAAAATAGAGCAGCAATTTACAAATTTGCCTAAGGAAGTATTGGTTAGTGCAATGAAAACTCATCAGCGTTATTTTTACCTTGAGGATGTAAATGGTAAAATTGCTCCATATTTTATTTTTGTAGCTAATGTAAAATATGAAAATGACAACTTGATAATCAAAGGAAATGAAAAGGTTTTAAGGGCCAGGCTTTCTGATGCAAAATTCTTTTGGGAGCAAGATTTAAAATGTCCATCTAGTCAAAAATTAGCAAAACTTGCTAGAATGACTTTTCATAGTAAGCTTGGCTCTATGTTTGATAAAACTAATAGGATTATAGAATTAGCTACCAAATTAAATATTGTTGATTTAGAATTTGCAAAAAAAGTCGCTTTACTATCAAAAACAGATTTGGTTAGTGAGATGGTGGGTGAGTTTCCTGAGCTGCAAGGGATTATGGGAAAATATTATGCTGAAAAGTCTGGAGAGACACCAGAAGTTTGCTTAGCTATCTCCGAGCATTATCGTCCTTTTGAAGCTAACGATATAGGAGATATTTCTCTTTTAGGAGCTGTTGTTGCTATTGCTGATAAACTGGATAGTATTGTGGGGCTATGGTTAGCTGGAGAAAAGCCTAGCAGTTCAAAAGATCCATTTGCTCTGCGCAGAGCCGCTTTAGGGATTATTAAATTAATTCGTTATCATAAAATAGATGTATCTTTGTCTGAGTTAATTTCTAAAGCAATTGAGTTATATAAAATAGAATCTGACAATCTTTTGTCAAAAGAGATACTCTCATTTTTTCATGATAGACTTAAATATTATCTTAAAGCTGAAGATTTTCGTCATGATTTAATTATGGCTGCTTTAGGTGAGGAGAGCCATAATATCCACGAGGCATTAACAAAACTTGTTAAGTTAAAGGAGTTCATGCTCAACCCTAAATCTCAAGAACTGGTATTTGCAATTAAACGGATATTAAATATAATATCTAGCGCTAAGCTAGATCTTAATTTGGAAATAGAGGAAAAATTATTTACTGCTCCTGAAGTAAACTTATATCAAGAATTTAGGAAAATATCTGACGATATAAAAATTGAAAATTTAGCTTTATTGGTTCCGGCTATTGATAAATTTTTTGAGGAAGTTTTGGTGAATGACCAGGATCTAAAATTAAAACAGAATAGATTAAATCTGCTAAATAATATTGCTCAATTGAGTTATAAAATAGCTGATTTCAATAAAATAGATGGTTAGTTTTATGGAAAAATTAGTATATAAATTCGGAATGAAGGATAATGAAGGCAATAGCAAAATGAAAGATTTGCTTGGCGGCAAAGGTGATAATTTAGCTGAAATATGCAGCCTTGGCATTGCAGTTCCTCCAGGATTCACCATTACTACGGAGGTTTGTAAAACTTATTACTCAGAAAATAAGAATCTTCCTAAAGATCTTGTATCTCAAGTGGGTATAGCTCTTAAAGAAATGGAACAATTTTTGGGCCGTCAATTTGGTAATCCAAAAAATCCATTATTAGTGTCGGTGCGCTCTGGAGCAAAATTTTCTATGCCAGGAATGATGGATACTATTTTAAACCTAGGTCTTAATGATGAAACAGTTATTGGTCTTGCTTCCATCAGTAACAATCCATGTTTTGCTTATGATAGCTATCGTCGTTTTATCCAAATGTATTCTAATGTGGTATTAAATTTGGATCATTATCTATTTGAAGAAATTATTGAGTGGAAAAAGAGAGATCTTAAGATTGTAAATGATACAGATTTGTCAGCGAATAATCTGCAAGAAATTATTGCACAATTTAAAGAGATAGTAAAATCTGAAACGGGGAATGAATTTCCCCAAGATCCTCAAGTACAGTTATGGTCAGCAATTAATGCTGTATTTGATTCTTGGATGAGCAATCGCGCTATTACTTATCGTCGCTTAAATAACATTGACTCTAATTTAGGTACGGCTGTTAACATTCAAGCAATGGTATTTGGCAATACTGGTGAACTTTCGGCAACCGGAGTGGTATTTACTCGTAATCCCACTAATGGCTCAAAGCAAATTTACGGTGAATATTTAATTAACGCACAAGGCGAAGATGTGGTTGCTGGAATTAGAACCCCTCAAAATGTTAGTATTTTAGGAAAAAATCAAACCGAATCAGATCTTCCTTCTATGGAAGAAACTATGCCCAAATTGTATCAAGAATTATTGAGCACTTGCGCTGCATTAGAGCTGCATTATAAAGATATGCAAGATATTGAATTCACTATTGAAGAAGGTAAATTATGGATTCTGCAAACTAGATCAGGTAAGCGCACAGCGAAGGCAGCTATGGTGATTGCGGTAGATTTAGTTAACGAAGGATTGATTGAAAGGGAAGAAGCTATTTCTAGAATTGATGTTACTAGCATTGATAAATTGCTTCATCCTACTATAGATGAAAAAGAAAAATATACCGTAATAGCTAAAGGTTTGCCAGCTTCTCCAGGGGCCGCTATGGGAAGAGTGGTGTTTTCATCTGAGAAAGCAGAAAAAATGGCACTTCAGCATAAGGTGATTTTGGTCAGAATCGAAACCAGCCCTGAAGATATTCATGGTATGCACGCTGCTGAGGGGATATTGACTAGCCGCGGGGGGATGACTTCTCACGCTGCAGTGGTAGCAAGGGGAATGGGCAAGCCTTGTGTTTGTGGCGCTAAGGATTTACACATAAATTATGAGAATAATAGTTTTACGGCTAATGGTATCACTATAAAAGAAGGTGATTATATCACTTTGAATGGTAGTGCTGGAGAAGTGATTATTGGTGAAGTTGCCATGACCAAGCCTGAATTATTTCCTGAGTTTAGTCAAATTATCTCTTGGTCTAATCAAATACGCCGTTTAAAAATTCGCACTAATGCTGAGACCAAATTAGATAGCGAAGTGGCTAGAAATTTTGGCGCAGAAGGAATCGGCTTGTGTAGAACGGAACATATGTTTTTTGAGAGCGATCGTATTAATTCTATGCGTGAGATGATTTTGGCTAATAATCTTGAGCAGCGCCGCAAGGCTCTAGATAAATTATTGCCAATGCAGATCAAAGATTTTGTTGAAATTTTTAATGTAATGCACGGTCTGCCAGTTACTGTTCGTTTACTCGATCCTCCTTTGCATGAATTCCTTCCGCATAACGAGCAAGACATGAATGAATTGGCAGATAGTATGAATATTTCTCTTGAACAAGTGAAGAGCCGCTCAACTCAATTAAAAGAACATAATCCTATGTTGGGGCATCGTGGCTGTCGCTTAGGCATCACTTATCCTGAAATTTATGAAATGCAAGTTAGAGCAATTTTTGAAGCTATGGTTATTGCAGATAATGCTGTCGTTGAAATAATGATCCCATTAATCTTTGACGTTAAAGAATTTGACTTGATGAAAAAAATAGTTGATGATATAGCCCAAGAAATAGGATTGAAGAATAATTTAAAGCTGAAATATGAAGTTGGTACAATGATTGAATTGCCGAGAGCGGCTTTAAAATCTGGCGAAATTGCTTCTTCAGCTGAGTTTTTTAGCTTTGGCACTAATGATTTAACTCAAACTGCTTTAGGTGTTTCGCGTGATGATGCGGCAATATTCTTAAATGAATACAGAGAAAAAGGCATTATAAAAACTGATCCATTTGCCTCAATTGATCAAGATGGTGTTGGTGAATTATTAAAAATCGCGATTGAACGCGGTAGAAAAACAAAGCCTAATTTAAAAATAGGCGTTTGCGGAGAGCATGGAGGAGACCCTGAGTCGATTCAGTTTTTCCATAATATTGGATTGGACTACGTCTCCTGCTCTCCGTTCAGAGTGCCGGTGGCAATAATTGCGGCAGCAAAGGCTGGTATACGTGAAGTCATCTGAGGGAAGGTACTTTTATAGAATAGACCATATTCGGGCTCTTGCCGCTTTTATGGTTTTTGTATGGCACTTTTTGCATTCCGCCAATGGTTATCCTATTAAATTTAATGATACTCCATATATATTTCTGCTGTCAATATTTGATGAAGGACATACTGGGGTTGCTCTTTTTATGACTTTAAGTGGTTATTTGTTTGCAAAATTAATTGACAACAGAAAAGTAAATTATTGGTTATTTATTTATAACCGAGTATTAAGGTTACTGCCTTTGCTTGCCTTGGTGACCTTGATTTTAGGGGTGCAGAATTTTATTAATGGTTATGGCGCTTCAGATTATTTTTTATCTATTTTAACAGGTCTAGTTTTGCCAACTTTACCGAATGGAGGATGGTCTATAACTGTTGAATTTCATTTTTATTTAATTCTGCCAATGATATTATACGCTGTTAGAAAAAATAAAAGTTATCTGATAGGCTTTCTAATCCTAATTTTAATTTTTAGACTAATTTTATGGTATAAATTAGGAGAAATACAGAGTTTATCGTACTGGACTATTATTGGTAGAATTGATCAATTTATATTTGGTATATTAGCATTTCATTTAAGAAACTATATCAAGAGGTGCCATTTTTTAGTTATCACTGTTTTTTTAGCCTTTTGTTTCTTGTATTACCAATTTGATATATTGGGCGGCTTTTATAATTATCCATCTTATCCTTCTGTTAGTTCATTATGGATAATAATGCCAACTATTGAGGCTTTTACTTATGGGTTAGGTATTGCTTGGTATGTTGAGTCTTTTAGTAATTTTTCAAACAATAAATTTTCTATTTTTTTTGCAGAGCTTGGAAAGTACTCTTATTCTATATATTTATTGCATTTTTTTGTTGTGTTCAGAGAGGCTAGTTTTGTACATGAACATGTTATGAATATGTCCAATCTTTATATTGGAATTTTATGGGCAATGTTTTTTTATATCTTAATGTGGCCGATTGGTTATTTGAGTTTTAGATATATAGAAAGTCCTTTTCTAAAATATAGAAAAAAATATATTCTTATTTAATAATTGTTTTTTGGATCTAACTATGTTTATATATTTTTCTATTATTAATAAAAGGTGTTAAGCGGTATGAGTAGTAATAAATTATTCAATTCTAGCTGGAAAAGCTGTTTTTATAGAGTTTCAGTTGTGTTCCTTATTCTTGCTTTAGGGGTGTTGACTTACGTCATATCAAAAAAGAGCAAAAATGTTATAAATGAACTTAAGCTTGATAGGGGCGCCTCTATTCAGGAGATAAAAGAATATATTAAGATGGAGAGCGAGTTTATTGTAAAAAATATAAAAAAAAATATTCCTTGTGAGTTCTTTAGTGAAGCAGTAGGAGTTTGTAATGCCGAATGCACGTTAACATCTTATGAGACTATTTTAGCTCAGAGTTTCTTTGATATGGTATCTCCTAGTATGAAAGTTTTAGAGATCGGTCCTTATGTTAACCCTAGCTTGAAGGGAGCTAATGTTAAATATTTTGATATTTTAAGCGCTGAAGATATAAAAAGCCAAATACTTAATGAAAAAAATGAGGCTCTTAAGAATGGCGTTAGTAAGGACGCTGATTTATCAAAGGTGCCCAATATAGATTATGTCCATCCAAATGGAGATCTTAGAATAATAAAAGAAAAATTTGATGTAGCTTTTTCTAGTCACAATATAGAGCATCAAATAGACCTTGTTGCTCACTTAAATCAAGTGGCAGAATTGCTAAATTCAGGAGGAAAATTTTATCTTGTTATTCCCGATAAGAGGTATTGTTTTGATCATTTTATACCAGAGTCACCTCTTTCTGATATTATAGGTAGTTATTATAGCGCTATAAAATTGCATCAGCTTGACACTATATTGGCTATGAGCTGCGAAACCACACATAATAATCCTAAGCTTCATTGGCAAGGTGAGCACGGACAAGTAAAAGGGCGCAATAGTTCTTGCTATGTTGATTCTATAAAAGATTTTAAAAATAATAGTGGGTATATTAACGCTCATCGTTGGAGGTTTACACCGCAGAGTTTTGAGTTCATAATTAATCAGCTTAATGAGATGGGATTAACAACTTTAAAAGTAGAAAAAGTTTATATGACTCAAGAGAATACGGCTGATTTCAAGGTTATTCTATATAAACCTTAAATTAAGCAATAATTTTAGTTATTGATTTATCTAGATAATTATATAAACTGTGGTTTTTTAGCTTCTATTGGACAATATTATGCTTCGTAAGATCTTTTGTTTTTTTTTAATTGCCTCATTGCTTGTTAATGCTGGATTGATTTTGCGTATGCAAAGTCATGATCGGGATTTGGATGCTTGTAATCTAGTGAATACTGAGTTAGAAAAGTCTCTAAATATATCTAGATCACTTGAGGATTCTAAGAGTGGGCAACAAAAAATCCACTATTTCCAAAAGTCTTTTGGAGATAATGGAGCTTTTGGAGATTCTATAAAATCTTGTGAGTTTATGTCTCGTTCTGATTTTCTTGGAGCGATAGGTGAAGATTTAAAAGTTCTTGAGATTGGGCCATACTACTCACCTTCTCTGAAGGGCGCTAACGTAAAATATTTTGATGTGTTAGATAAGGGGGGGCTAGAAAAAAAAGCAGCTATTGATAATCTATCAATTGAAAATATTCCTAATATAGATTATATCCATTCTGGCGGCGACATGGGGATTATTAAAGAAAAATTTGATGTGGTATTTTCTAGTCATAATATTGAACATCAAGTGGATTTAGTAAGGCACCTTAATCAAGTTTCTGATGTATTAAAAGAAGGTGGTAAGCTTTATCTTATTGTACCTGATAAGCGTTATTGTTTTGATCGCTTTATTCCTGAAACCTTACTTTCTGAGGTCCTCGCAAATCATGAAGAAGGAAGATATAGGCATTCATTAAGTACTATTCTAGAAGCTTGTGAAAGCACTTCTAATGATCCTATTGGACATTGGGAAGGCCGGGCTTCGCCTTTGTTATCTGGATTGGGCTGCTATAACACCCGTATTAAGGCTTTTGAAGATGCAAAAGGTGGCTATATTGATGCGCATAAATGGCGGTTTACGCCCCAAAGCTTTAGTTATATTATTAATAGTTTAAATGAATTAGGGCTGGTAGATTTGAGAATAGAAAAAATCTTTTGCACTCAGCCTAATTCAATAGAATTTTCTGCCATTTTGGTTAAATATAAGGATAATAAAAATGATTAATTTTATAAACAAAAACAAGAAGTTCTTCGTAATATGGGGGCTTTTAATAACGGCAGTACTTTTTATTTCTTGGGAATGCATTGTAATCTATAAGAATAGCAATAAGCAGGCTTTAATCAGCGATGTTGAAAGTTATGATAGATTCTTTTGGAATGAATATTATTCAAAGAACACCATTAAGCAGTCTTATAAAATTATAATTATAGGTCCTGAGCCTACTCCTAATGGTCGGGTGGTTTCAGATGAGACTTTGATTTTAAGGATAGTTAGGGCTGCCTTAAATCTGAACTGGGAAATTAAATTTTATGATACTTTGATGGGAAAAGAAGATGAAGTTATAGATTTTAATCCGGATTTTATCATTTCTACTATTCCAAAGTGGAATATGTCTTCGTATATTCCCTTGCCTTATAAAATATATTCTTTTATTCCTCTTCAGTATTCCACTTTTTTCTCAGTAAGGGTAAAAGAGCCTTCTATAAACTATAGCTCTTTAAAATATATATATAATGGTTTTATGCCTCAAATATTTACTGTTTCAGATGGTCTTATACTAACAGATAAAAAGTTCTTGTTATTTAAAGAATTATTTGAAGCGAAATCAAAAAATAAATTCCATGGTATAGTTGGTTATCCTGGAGTAGATTATTTTGATTATGATGACTCTGTTGAGGCTAATAAAATAATTTATTATGGTATAAATTGGGATTCACTTAGAAGTAGCAAGACATATTTGGATTTATACGATAACCTAGCAGAGAGAGGTATAGTTGACTATTATGGGCCATTCATTGGATGGATAAATAACTATAGAAATGGTTGGAAGGGTTTTTTAACTTTACGTAATAAAATAGATGATAAAGGCCAGCCGATAGTTGCGAAGGATGATATTGTGTTGGAAACAATAAAGCAGCATGGTATTGTTTTAATATTGCATTCTGATGTTCACTTTGATGGGGATATTCCTAGTTTAAGAGAGTTTGAGGCTGCAGCTGCTTCGTCTTTAATTATTAGCGATGAGTTGCCTTTTGTGCGTGAAACTTTTGGAGATAGTGTACTATACATAGAGGTAAAAAACAGAACGACAAAAGAGATAGAGGATCAAATAGTTAAGCATTATGAATGGATTAAAGAAAATCCAGATAAAGTTAAAGAGATGACAAAGAAAGCTCATAGCATATATAAGGAGAAATTTACTTTAGAGAAGTTGCTTGTAGATATAGCTCATATGCATGAGTCAGTATTAAGAGATCAGTCAGTCAATGATATTCATTTACAAAAGAATCTTAAGCTTGAGACCCACCTTAAGGTTACTGATACTGTAATTCCAGCTGGTCGTGCCTCATATTGATATGTTAAGGATGTAAGAACCCAATGGTTATAATAAAAAAAATAAAAGTGATTATAACCATATGTTTGATAGTCATTGCAGTTTTTTTTGCTCTATATTTTTTTAAAAAAACTATTCTTCCTAACTACAAATTCGATCAAGCCATAAAAGAGGCTGCAAAAATTCCAGACACCCACTGGGATGAAAAATATCAGGATATGAAAATCAATGATAAATATAAAGTTGTTTTAATATCAGCTGATGGTGGTGAATATAGCTATGTAGAGAATTTTAAATATGCTGCTGAAAAAATGGGGTGGGAAGTTCAAATATATTATAATCAAATTTTAGGACATGAAAAAGAGATCTTAGATTTTGATCCAGATTTTATTTTACTCACTCCCTATGCTGCTCCTATCATGGATATGAAAATAACCGCTGATAGATCTAAAAAATATCTTTTAAGCTTTATATCTTTTCAAGGCTTAAGAGATGAACGAAAATGGCTCTCAAAGAAAGACATTTACCAAATTATTGATAATGGATTTAAGCTTTTTGTTTCTAGATCACATGCTATATTAACAGCAGCTCACGAAGTGGATATTTATCGAGAAATCTTTGAAAAAATGGGCAAGCCATTTAACGGTTTAAGGCTTTTGCCACTAACTCCTAAGTTTGTAAATGAGCCTGCAGAACCTAAAAACCTTATGTGGGTGGGTATGGGATGGGATAATTTTCGTTCTTCTGAAAATTATACAAATTTCATTAGATCGCTCAGTCAAAATATTTCTATGAAAATTTATGGCTCGGCTGCAACTCTTTCAAGCTTTATAGATAGTTATGGAGGCTACATTCCTCCTGGTATAGAAAATATCAATGCCATAAGAAAAAATGGTATTTATCTGCTAACACATAGTGATTGGCACTTTAAGGGTGGAGAGCCAAGCATGAGAATATTTGAGGCTGCTGCCGCAAATGTTGTAATCATTTCAGATAAACATCCATTCGTTGTTAAGCATTTTGGTGATAGCTTACTTTATTTTGATAATGATGTTGCTAGTGAAGTTATGTACAACCAAGTTAAAGCCCATATTGATTGGATTAAATCTAACCCAGAAGAAGCCAAACTTAAAGCGGCACGTGCTCATCAAATTTTTCTAGAGAACTTTACTTTGGAAAAAGATTTGGTTAGACTTGCTAAGATGCATGAATATATCTTGCTGCAAGAGAAAAAAATGAATTTAGACTATAAGCTAGCTTATTAGCTTAATTTAAGAGCTTTAGTAATATGAAGAAATTTCTAAAAAAAATAGCCCTTCTAAGTGTTGTTATTATAATAATTATAGCTTGTATTTCCTTCTATAAAATCTGTTATAAAAACTATTATCTTACCGTCACTGGCATAGTAGAATATGCCGATGGTATTGGCAGACAAATAATTGACCTAGAAGATCTTATTGGCGATGAAGTGGAGATGAATACTACTGCTATAGTAAATACTAAGCAGTATTTGCCTGAAAGATTTAAAGAAATTATAAAGATAAAAAATAAAAAACCTGGTTATGTTGTTTTAAATGAATATTCTCTTTCTTTTGGGTTCCAAGAAGATAAGAGAATGCAACAAATTCTATTTGATGCAGACAAAAATAGATTAAGAAAGTCATTTAATAGGATTCCAAGAGAAGAGCAAATTTTTATTAGCTACTCAATGTTTGAGTCAGATAGAATCCCGCAGCATTGGGTATATAGAATAAATAGTGAATGGGATATGGTAGTTGTACCAGATCAAAGTTTAGTAGATGTTTATATAAATTCTGGAGTGAAAAAGCCAATTTTTGTTGTCCCATTAGGAACAAATCTAGAAACGCACTTGAATGCTCCATTAAAAAAAGAAGCTGGCAAAATATTCACCTTTGCTAATTTTTCAGCTATCGAAGAAAGAAAAAATTTAATGAAATTATTAGAGGCATATCATAAAACTTTTAATGGCAATGATAAAGTGAGATTGTTGCTTTCTTCAAGACGGGATGGTGGTAGCTACAAAGAATTAAAAGAATATATTCTAAAAAATAACGTTCAAGGTGTGGAAATTGATATTGGCACTAAGGACAGTAGGTTTTATAATTTTGCATTTGAAAATATAGATTGTTATGTTAGCCCTTCTAAAGGAGAAGGGTTTTCGGTTATTCCAAGAGAGGCTATGGCCAGAGGTATTCCAACAATTGTTAGCGATGCTCTAGCTCAAAAAACTATTGCTAACACAGGCTTAGTTAAAGTGGTTCCTGCTAATAAACTAGTTCCTGGTTATTATTCTCATGCCGATAAATTTATTGGCAATTACTATGACATAGAAGTGAATGATTTAGCTGAAGCAATGCTTGAGGTTTATAAAAATTATCAAAAATTTTTAGATAATGCACCGGCGGCAAGATCTTGGGCAGAGAAAGGGCAATATAAATATTTAAAAGAAGAATATATCAATATGGTCAAGCCAAAGAAAATAATTCTTGGAGATAAGAATGAAATTACAAAAGATTATTTAATGACCAACTCAAAAGAGCTGTATAATAAATGGAAACATTTAAAGGATAAAGGATTATTATGAAAAGAATTATTGTTATATTATTGCTATTATTTAGCTTGCATGCTCAAGCATTATCAGTGACCTACGCAGTTACTGTTAGTACAGAAGCTGAAGAATTGAGAAGGCTTCTAAAGCAATTATCTAAGAATTTAGATGATGAAGACAGAATTTTAATCCAAGTTGATCAAGATAATCATTCTGAAGAAGTGATACAAGTCATTAATAAATTTGGTAGTAGCATTCCAGCCAATCAATATAAAGTTATCTATTACCCTTTAAATAAAAATTTTGCTGCTTTTAAGAATAATCTTCTAAAAAATGCTGGAAATAATGGTTTTATGTTTCAGCTTGATGCGGATGAGATTCTAAGCTTTTCACTGATGCAAAATTTGAAATATTATTTAGCCCAAAATCAGGATGTAGATTTGATAATGTTGCCAAGAGCTAATTATTATATCAATATGGAAGAAGATCAAGATTTTCAAGAAATGGACAAAACTCACTCAGATGAATTAGGAAGATTCAGATATCCTGATTTGCAAGGTAGAATTATTAAATTAGGTAATAAAAAACTAAGATATAATGGCGAATTACATGAAGGTATTCTAGGAGCCAAAAAAATAGTTACTATGCCACATACTGGCAAAAACCAAAGTTGGGATCTTATTCATATAAAAACTATGAAAAAACAAAAAATATCAGATAAGCTATACAAAGAAATAGAAAAGATTGTTAAATGAAATGATATTTCTTTTTAGATTATTTATATTAATATTTAGCGTTGTTGGTCAGGCGCAAGAACTAGAAGAAATCTCAGCTGAGGATTTCCTTACTAAAAATCCTTCTCCAGAACGAAAAGCAATCGTAAATTTTATAGTTCATCAATTTGATAGCAAGAGAGATGTAGCTATTACTCAGACCCAATTAGATGATGTGTGGTCTAATGTGGCAGCTAGAAATAAACTTTTTATGATTAGATTCCAAATAGTAAATCAGAAATTATATGCTGATAGTTGTTATTTAGAGCATGATCATTTTATAATGTTGCTCAGATATCTTAATAATCTTGTAAGTAAGTATAAGATTAATGATTTAGATTTTATAGTGTATTCTGGTGATGATACTAATGGAAAAGATTTACTTAGTGATATACAACAAAAATTACCAACTTTTCTTCATTCTAAAGATTATAATGATCCATTTGAAAAAGATAGATTTTTATTTCCAGATTCATACCTAATCACTCCTCATTGGAATAATTTAATTACTAGGATAGAAAATGCAAATAATCTTTATTTATGGAGCAATAAAATTGAAAAAATATTCTGGATAGGTAAAACTACAGGTAATGGAGATATGAAATATAATATGGATAATTTTGCTAAGCTGCCACGTTTGAATTTAGTAATTCTATCAAAGCTTTATCCAGACTTAATTAATGCTAGATTTAATTCATATTATAATTTCTCTGATAATAAGAGTGGCACTGATTTAAAATTAACACTAGATCTTTTATTTGGCGGAATTTCACCAAGTGTTTCTGAAGAAAATCATTTAAAATATAAATACCTAATTTCTATTGATGGGAACACTTGTGCTTGGATGAGAGTGCCTTGGATTATGCTTTCAAATTCAGTTCTAGTTAAGCAAGAGACTTCAAAAATGGAATGGTTTTATCCTGCGATGAAACCTTATATACATTATATTCCAGTGGATGAAAGTTTAACCAACATCTTTCAAAAATTTGAATGGATGAAAGATCATGATAATGAACTAAAGGAAATATCAAATAATGCCCAGAGTTTTATTAAGAATAATTTAATGCCAGAACATATTGATGCTCACTCTGTTATTATTTTAAATGAATATCATAACTTACATAAAGATACTAAAATAATCGCCACTCTAACTTCAGCTGATGAGTTGCTAATGAAAATAAATGCTTGGGAAGAATCCGAAGCTGAAAAGAGAATGGGGATCAGAAAATCATTAAAAATAAAGTTTAAAAAAATCTTTAAGAATATTGTTGATAAAGTGAGATCTTTATGTTCTTAAGTAGTTTTAAATTTTATAGAACTATATTGATTCTTCTTTTGTGCTTTAATAAATTATATGCACAAGAACTAGAAGAAATCTCAGCTGAGGAATTCCTTGCTAAAAATCCTTCTCCAGAACGAGAGGAGATCATAAATTTTATAGTCCATCAATTTGATAATAAGCTGGAATCTGGCGTAACTCAAGAGCAGCTAGATAGTTTGTGGAATAATAACGAAGCTAGGCAAGAGTTTTTTATTTCTAGATTCCAAATAGTTGATAATAAGCTTTATGCCGATAGCGTTGATCTAAATTTTCCTTTTTATATAGAGTTTTTAAACTATCTACAAAAACTTTTGTACAGCTATAAAATACCAGATGTAGACTTTATTTTTCATATGAAAGATGGGATTTTTGCTAACCAAAGTTTAAGAGAAAAATTTCTTAATATTCCGTCATTTTTAATGTCAAAAGATCTAAAAGCATTTTATGAAAATGATAGGCTATTATTACCTGACTTATTTATGATGGGCAGTAATTGGTATGAGCTTAAAACAAGAATAGAAACTTCTAATAATATCTACCCTTGGAGTGATAAAATAAATCAAATATTCTGGCGAGGATTTACCACTGGCAATGGAGAGATGGAATATAGCATAGATAATTTTGATAAATTTCCTCGTTTAACGTTAGTCATGTTATCCAAACTTTACCCTGATTTAATTGATGCAAAGTTTAATAGATTTAGTTTTGATAAAAATAAAAGCGGCGAAGATTTAAGATTAGTATTAAATATTTTGTCTAATGGTGTTCCTGAGTCAGAAATTGAAAAAACACAAACAATTCCTGAAGAAGATCATTTAAAATATAAATATCTGATTTCTATTGATGGCAATACTTGTGCTTGGATGAGAGTGCCTTGGATTATGCTTTCTAATTCAGTTCTGGTTAAACAAGAAACGTCTAAGATGGAATGGTTTTATCCTGCAATAAAGCCATATGTACATTATGTCCCCGTCAATGAAAGATTAACTGACTTATTATCTCAAATTCAATGGATGAAAACTCACGATCTAGAATTAGAAAAAATATCAGCTAATGCACAAAATTTTGTTAAGAATAACTTGATGCCAGAACACATTGATGCATATAGTGTAATTATTTTGAATGAATATCATAAATTGCACAAGGGATCTAAGCTTATTCCAACCCTTCCTCCAGCAGAAGAAAGCTTCATAAAGTTAGAGGCTTTAAAAAAAAATAAATCTGAAAATAGTATGAGCATAGGGAAGAAAATTAAAAGATTTTTTAGAAAGATAAAACAAAGGTTTGAAAAATTATGCATATAAGAAAACTATTATTGTTTATATTTTTTATTCTTTGCAGTTTTGATGTATATGCATTAAAAGATATTTCTCCTGAGAATTTTATTGCAGAAAATTCATCATCTGAACGTAAAAATATTGTAGACTTTATTGTGCATCAATTTGATAACAAACTTGAAGATGGAGTTACTCAAGCTCAATTAGATAACATTTGGAATGACCTAAATTTAAGAAAAAATCATTCCATGGTTAGATTTCAAGTTGTTAATCAAAAGCTTTACGCTGACACTTTTGATTTATACAATGATTGTTATGTTTATTATATTCAGAAGCTTGTTAATAAATATAAAATTAGGGATATAGATTTTATAATTTATGAAAGAGATGGGATTAATTCAGATAAAGTACTTGGTATCCCAGCTTTTATGCCTGCTAAAAATTTAGATTCCATTCATGAAAAAGAGATATTATTATTTCCTGATCCATATATGGTTGTAGATTATTGGCAAAAACTGATTGAGAGAATAGAAGAAGCTAATACTAAATATCCTTGGAATAAAAAGATAAATAAATTATTTTTCAGAGGGTTTTTAACAGGAGGAAGCGATGATATAGACTCTCCCAATGTTTCACCTCGTTTAACATTATCTATATTATCAAAATTATACCCAGATTTAATTGATTCTAAGTTAACAGGTTTTCATAGGATAGTAGAATATAGTAATAATAAACATTCTATTGCGGATTTTTTGTTTGGACCAGGAACTCCGATAAACGAGCAAGAAGGCACTCTCTATAAAGCTAATCATGTAACAGAAGAAGATCATTTAAAATATAAATATATCATGTCAATTGATGGTAATACAGCCGCTTGGAGGAGAGTTCCGTGGATTATGCTTTCTAATTCAGTTTTAGTAAAACAAGAGTCTAATAAAATTCAGTGGTTCTATTCGGCCATGAAGCCATATGTTCATTATGTTCCAGTTAATGAAAGGATAACTGATATATTTTTACAGCTTGAATGGATGAAATCTCATGATGCAAAATTACAGCAAATTTCACAGAATGCTCAAAATTTTGTAAAGAATAATTTAATGCCAGAGCATGTTGATGCCCATAGCGTTATTATTTTAAACGAATATCATAAATTACATAAAGGTGCAGAGATTATTCCTACTCTTCCGCCAGTAGAAGAGACTATAGCAAAGATTGAGGTTCTAAAGCCTAAGATGGGCAGAAAGAAGCGACTTAAAAAATTCTTTAATGATCTAAAAGATGAATTCTTATGAAAAAGACCTTATTACTAATCTGCTCAATTATAGTTCTATTTTTTTTCTACAGAACCTTCATAAAGAATAACGATGTAACCATCTATGGAGTTATAAACCAGGCGGACAGCATCGGTAGGCAGCCGCTTGATTTGATCAATATGCTTGATGGTGAAGTGGGTATGAACTTCATGGGCAAGGTGATTTCTACAAATGAATTGAACTCCAAAGCTAAATCAGTGTTACAGAATTTTAACTTCAAAGTCGGTCATATATTTTTCTATGAATATGTATTTAATGTATGGGGTAATGAGGATTATAAATTCAACCGCACAAAATATAAATTATTATCTAAAATAAATGGCTTAAAAAGATCTGAGCAAATCTGGATTGCATATTCAATGTTTGAGTCAGATAAAATTAGTCCTTTTTGGGTGGAAGAACTAAACAAAAATTATGACCTAGTGGTTTTACCTGATCCAAATTTAGTTTCTATTTATCAAATCTCAGGAGTCAAAATTCCAATATTTGTAGTGCCATTATCTGTTAATTATGGCAAATCAATGATGTATCCTCTAAAAAGTGAAGCTCACCCCGTTTTTACCTTTGCTGATTTTGGCGCAATGATCGATCGTAAAAACACATTAAAACTTCTGCAAGCCTTTAAGGCTGCCTTCGGTAACAGAAAAGATGTGCGCTTATTGTTGAGTGCGCGTATGAGTGAGGATTTACATAGACAAAAAATTATTGATTATATTGTTGATAACCAAATGGATAATGTTGATTATAATATTTCAGTTAAAGATAGTGAAACTTATAATAAATTCTTTGATCAGGTTGATTGTTATATATCTTTATCTAAAGGGGAGGGGTTTGCTGTGCAACCACGCGAAGCAATGGCTAGGGGAATTCCTGTGATTGTAAGTGATGCAATAGCTCAGAAAACTATTGCTGCTTCTGGATTAGTTAAGGTAGTAAATGCTAATGTTGCAAGACCAGCTTTTTACTATGACGGAAAAGCGATGATAGGTCATAATTTTGATGTAGAGATTGTAGATGCCGCAAATGCGATGCTTGAGGTATACAATAATTATCAGAAATATTTAGGTAATGCAGTAAAATCTAGAGAATGGGCAAGTCAATATACTTACGAAAATATTAAGCCATTATATGTTAGTTTAGTTAAGCCTAAAAAAGTTATTTTAGGTAAGGAAAATAAGGTAACTAAGGATTACTTGGAAACCACTTCAAAAGAATTATACAATAAATATATTATAAATAATAAATAGTTGCAAAAATATCTTCTATAAATTCTTTATATCTAATAAGTCTTAGCATTTTGGTTATATATCTATTGACATATGAATGTATAATGTATAATCAGACGGTATTCAGAATATTATATTTGTTAAGATGAAATGTAATTTCCTGGGATTTTTAACTAATTATTACAAAATTTTGGAGTTAATAAACTATGAAAAAAATATTTGCAATTGCATGTACTTTATTATTGCTTGCTGCTTGTAAAAGCTCAGCACCTGCTGGAGCTGGAAGCTGGTTAGATGGCGATAGATCTTCAACAATGGGCGACCAAACTGCTGCAGTTAACGTTGTATATTTTGCTTTTGATAGCTCTGCTATTGATGATACTGCTAAAGCAAAGCTTCAACAACAAGCTGAAATGTGGGCTGCTTCATCTAGAAAGCCTATGTTAGTAATCGAAGGACATTGTGATAAAATTGGTGACAGTGATTATAACTTAGCGCTTGGTGAAAGAAGAGCTTTCGCTGCTAAGAAAGAATTAGAAAAATTTGGCGTTCCTGCTGATAAAATTGAAACCATTTCTTATGGTAAAGAAAGACCAGCAGTTATGGATAATGATGCTTTAAATCGTAGATCAATAACAATCGCTACAAAGAACTAGTCTAATATATTATACTAATATGGCCCAGGCAGATTAGGTTTGTCTGGGCCTTTTTATTTAAGAATGTTATGCAAGAAAATAAAATAACCTGCGCAGAAATAAAATTAGTTGGGCTAAAAAAAATTAGAACAAATACTGATGCTGAATTTAATCCTCAAACTGCTAAAATTGGAGCTGCTATTGGAAAATATTTCCAAGCTGGTTATCCTGATCAAATAGAATATCGCGTAAATCCTGGTAAAACCTTTGCAGTTTATTTTGAATATGCAAGTGATTATAAAGGAGAATATAGTTATTTTATTGGTGAAGAAGTTAGTGGGTTTGGTAAAATTGCAGAAGGTTTAGAGGCTTATGTAATTCCAGCTCAGACGTTTAATAAATATACTACAGATGCTGGAGCTATGCCAAACGTAGTAATTAAGGCTTGGCAAGAAATTTGGCAAATAGATGACAAAAATAGAAATTATCAAGCAGATTTTGAGGTTTATGATCAAAGAGCTCAAGATCCAAGTAACGCTATTATAGATATTTATATTGGTGTTACGAAATAAAAGCTTACTTGTTATCATTTTTTTCTAGACAAGTGGTATATAGAGTTATATAAAATTTATATTAAATTTAGGGCCTGTAGTTCAGTTGGTTAGAACACGCCGCTCATAACGGCGGAGTCGTAGGTTCAAGTCCTACCGGGCCCACCACTTTGAAAGGAGCAAATAATACAACTCTAAAAGGGGATGTAATTGTTAGCTAGCTTCTTTAATCAAGAAAAAATACAATTACCTTGTTGGATTCCAGTGTTTATTGCTATTGGAATTTTACTAGGATTCAATATTTCTCCTGTAAATTATATATATGTATGTTTAGCTATATTATGCACCTTTATACCTATATTCTTTTGTCATTTTATTGTCCTAAGAATAGCTTTAATAGCATTTCTCTTGATGTTAATTGGTTTATTGGCGATTACATTAAGGATTCAATTTGTTGACTCTCCTATTATTCCTGTGGATGAGAGATTCTCAGTTATTAAAGGCAAGATTGATAATATAACTCCTCTTGATCATGGATATCGGGTATTACTAAGTAATTTAAGAATAAGAAATCTTGAGCAAAACCAAACTCCAGAGAGAATTCGTTTAACTGTTCGTACTGATTTAAATCAAGCAAAAATTGGTGATAAGATTAAAGTGATGGCAATTCTTAGCAAGCCGATGCAAGCCTATTTACCAGAAAGTTATAATTTTGCTCGTGATGCATATTTTAAGAGAATAGGTGCGGTTGGCTATAGCGTTTCAAAATTTATTGTTATTAGTGAAGATAAAAAGTCATTTTTAGGTAAGTTGAATATATTAAGAAGTAATATTCAAGTTAGAGTTAATGAAGCTATTGGCAATTATAATGGAAGCATTGCAACTGCTTTAATGTTGAATGAATATAGTAATATCGATAAAAAAGTTCTACAAGATCTACGGGCCACTGGTCTTGCGCATATTTTATCAGTATCGGGAATGCATTTAAGCCTAGTAGCGGCAATTTTCTTCTTTAGTTCTAGGTTTTTACTAAACTGCTTTGAACCAATGGCCCTTAGGGTTCATTGTAAAAAAATAGCTGCAGGAGTTTCTTTGCTTGGAAGCTTGGCATATCTGCTTATTTCTGGAATGGAAGTGGCGGCAATTAGATCTTTTATTATGACCAGTATGATTATTATTTCAATAATAATTGATCGTACTTCGAATCCAATGCGGGCGATAGCATTGGCTGCCACTATTATTTTACTAATTGCGCCGGAGAATATAATTCACCCTAGTTTTCAAATGTCATTTGCAGCGGTTCTTGCTCTAATTGCTTGTTATGAATTATTTACCAAGTTAAAATTTGATTTTTCAGATTTTAATATTATTCAGAAAGCTTTGTTTTATTTGCTAAGTGTAAGTTTTTCTTCTCTTATTGCGGGCCTTGCTACTGCTCCTTTTGCTCTTTATCATTTTAGTCAATCTTCTAATTATAGTATATTGGCTAATTTATTAGCAGTGCCAATCACTTCTTTTTGGTTGATGCCTTGTGTGGTTTTAACATTTTTGCTTTATCCATTCCATCTTGAATTCTTAAGCTTATATCCAATGCAATATGGCATTAAGCTGATGTTGAATATTGCTCACTATATAGCCAATTTACCATATTCAGTAAGTGCATTTGCTAAAATAACTAATTGTAATCTTTTGATTATAGTTTCTGGTATGCTGTGGTTTTGTCTCTGGAAAACTAGGATTAGAATGATAGGAATAGCAATTATATTATTAGGAATAATTCTACAGTCTATAGTTGTGAAGCCGGATGTGTTTGTTGATTGGGATAGTAAGCAAGTGGCTGTTCTAGATAAAAATAATCGCTTAATATTTCTAACAAAGCAATTAGCTAAATTTAAAAAACAATTATTGATGAATCAATTAGGAGCAAAAATAGTATTGCGCTATCCACAAGGTAAATCAGAGTCTCTATCTTGCCAAGATAAACAATGTATTTTAGAGAAAGGCCAGTATAAAGTAGATATTAACTTGGAAGAGATGGAATTTAGAATTATTGAAAATGGAGAGTTAAAGAAACTAATAAAAAAAGATAAAGGAACTGAGTTTATTTATATAGGATTGTAAGGCTCTCATGGTATAATGTGTTAAATAACCTATATAGGTAGCATAGATGATATCAATACTTGAGATAAAACAATTAAGATTAAAGCTTATCATTGGGGTGAGTGATGAAGAGAGAGCTAAGCTTCAAGATGTGGAATTTAATATAACTATCAACTTTAGTGATTTGCCAAAAGCTTGCAATTCTGATCAGATAAATAATGCTTTATGCTATGATCAATTGACTCAAGAAATAAAGAAATTCTGTAGGGATAATAAGTTTTACCTGATAGAGCATTTAAGCTATAGCTTGCATCAGCATATTAAAAATAACTACTTAGATCTTAAAGACAATTTGCTTCTTCAGGTATGCAAATTTGCTCCTGTGAAGGAAATTGAAGGACAATGTTGTTTTACAGTGAAGGGATAAGAAGATAAGGCCTTAAAAATGAAGGCCTTATAAATAGAATTAGTTAGCTACGTCTGCCCAAGGTAATGGTGCGCCGTTAGTGTCTGAGGGCATTGTTCCGTCTTCGTAAGCAGCAGCCATATATCTTCTGCGTCCATCAAGAACTAAAACAGGCTCAACTTTTTTGTCATTAAAGAACACTTCTGCTGCCTTTACACGAGAAGTTGGATTATTCTTACTGGCCGTTTTAGCCGTTTTACCTTTGCTCATAGTATTTACCTATTTTTTATTATCAATATTTTCTTACATATTAACGTTATTTTTCATTTAGTCAAGTTGAGATTGCTAAAGCTATAAAAATAGCTTGAATCACTAAAAATTATGCCCCCCTTATCTTAAATAAGAGACTTAAAAATATCACACACTTTTAATTAAAAGCCGAATAACAAAAACGAACGAAAAAGGCTTTACATATTGGCGAGTTTTTTTAATTATCGCCAATTTTATTTGAGTGGGCCAGAGTCTAAAAGCAGTTGCTCATGTCATCAATAGATACAGCATTTACACAATAGTCTAGTCCAATAGATGTGTAGGTAATATCAGAATGACCATCATATTCATGACATGACTGAAAAATATCTAATAACTGACCGAAAGTCATTGATTCGATGTTTTTAGAAATTCTTAAACTATGGATATGTTTAGATTCAAGATCTAATAAACGTTCAGGAATATTTGTTGCAGTTTCGTGATAATGAGGTAATCGTTTATATGATTCTGTAATTTCTGCCGTATTAATAGATATAGTATGAAAACTATCCTTCAATACCTTTTTAAAGGTAGCATCAAATGTTGGTAGATGAAGCATTCCTACACTTACAACATTAACTTGTTCAGGTTGTTTCTCTAGATGATCTTTTATTTGAGCCATCATCATCATTTCTCTTTCATTAGAAAGAGCTGAAAACTTTAATACTTGGTTAAGAGGGTCTATTGCTACTAAGTTATAATTCAGAACATGTGAAGCAAACTGAAATATATTTATATCTAGATACAGAGCTGGTGATTCATTCGTTAATTCAGTAACTTGTTTAATATCTCTCTCTGCTAATAAATTGCTAGATAAATTATGATGCTTTAGGTATGTTAATAATAGAGCCTCTAGTAGAAAAGATTGTTGAGAATTGTGCATTTCGCCTAACAAAAGAATAATTGGTTTTGAGGTTTCTTCTATAGCTTTTTCAATGATATCGATTCCTTGTTTAAAGGTTGTCATTATAGACTTAATGGTGAGTGCATCATTGGAAGAAATTTTACTATAAGTTTCACATATATCTTGTTCAAATAATTTTATATGTTGAGGAAAAATACTAGCTTTAGGCAGATCTTTTAGAGTTTTTTCTAAAAAATAATTTGCTTTTGGACATAAAGAAGACTGAGTGTTAATTTTATTTTTAAATGAAGTTAATTGTGATAGGGTTGTTGGGTAGTATGAATTATATATTTCATTGAAGATAAAAGAAAATGCAGCTCCTCCAATACTTCCTAAAGTAATGCTTGTAGTATAGCTTAATTGATTTCCCATATTATTTACTCATATTCTAAAATATTAAATGATAATTAGATGCTGAACGCCGAGCCATTCTTGTGGAACTATATCGCAACTCACAAAAAAAAACAAGTAAAAGTTAATTAATCTAAATAATACCTGAAATTACTAGTGTTTTTAATTATAATCACTTTAAATATTTAAACGTATTATCCTTGACAGGACTGCCTCATAATAATTTTTAACTGAGCTTAAAGTTTCTACTTGAGCAAATCAGTTCAGTGTTTGTAAAAGATAGAGGTAATTATGGCTCTAGAAGTATTAAGAAATAAGTGTGAGGTAGTATAGATTCCTTATAATTTTTTAAATTTAATTTAATTGCTCATAGTAAGTTTATTTTCTTGAATATTAAATTCTTGAAGCTGCCTAAGAAAACTCATTCCAAGCAGAGAAGTATCTAGGGCTCCTTCTTGTGAAACATTGGCTGGGATATTATGAACAATAATGGAGCCAATTTGAATTTTATCTAATATGATTTTGGCTCCCCAGCTTACTCCATTTGCAGTATTTGATGGAGAATTATATTCTAAGTTGTCTACGTTTATACCGATAGCTCTAGCATCTCTATTGGTGAGGGAAACTAGACTGGCGCCGGTATCTAAAAGGAAATCAATTTTTGTAGTATCATTAACCATGGCATTGATATTGAAATGGCCATTACTGCCAGAGTAGAAAGTTACGGTGCCATTGTTATTTTCCAGAGCATAACCTGGAATAATATTAGCAGCTAAACGATTGCTAAATTGCTTCAATTCTAATTTGTAACTATATCCGGTTATAATAACCAAGCTGATAAAGATCCACCCTAAAAGCTGATTGATAAGAACGGAAGATTTTATATCACTAACCGATATTCTTGAAATCATTAAAGTTAAAATAGCTCCTGATGATATTAATCCCACTTTATTTTGATCGTCGGATAAAACATTAGGAAAGCTCTTATGTAGTAAAAGTACTAAAGCTATTAATCCAAGCATTAATATTATAAACTTTATAATTTTTTGCATTGTTAATCTATTTTTTGTGTTTATATCATTATAATGATAAAAGAAGAAAATTACTATAATTATAGTTAATCCTTTACAGGTTTTGTATAATTTGGTAGGTTCTGATGCATTATGTCAAAGAAATTATATATCAAAACTTACGGCTGCCAGATGAATGTGTATGATTCCAATAAGATGTTGGATTTATTGCATGTGTTTGGCTATTCACAAACTGAAATCTTAGAAGAGGCAGATTTAGTAATTTTAAATACTTGCCATATTCGTGAAAAAGCCGCTGAAAGAGTTTATTCTGAATTAGGTAAAATTAAAGAGCTTAAGGATGAGCGTAAGGCGATGGGGCAACAAATGTTGATTGTGGTTGCTGGTTGCGTTAGTCAAGCGGAAGGTGATGAGATTTTTGTTCGCGCTCCTTATGTTGATGTGGTGGTGGGGCCACAAACTTATCATAATTTACCTGAATTAATTGCGAAAGTTTCTCGTGAACATAACATAGCTCTTGATTTAGATTTTCCAGTTATTTCTAAATTTGATTCTTTACCAGAAACAAATTTTTCTCAAGGATATAGTGCATTTTTAACTATCCAAGAAGGCTGTGATAAGTTTTGTAAATTTTGCTGCGTGCCATACACTCGAGGAGCAGAATATTCTCGTAATTTAACTGAGATTTATCGTGAAGCGTTGCATTTGGTTAGTAAGGGGGCGTTAGAAATCACTTTGCTTGGGCAAAATGTTAGCGCATATCATGGGTTGGATGATCAAAAAAAAGAGATCAATATTGCTGGATTAATTCAACATTTAGCAAAAATCCCTAATTTACAGCGCATTCGTTATACCACTTCTCATCCTAATGATATGTTCGATGATTTGATAGAACTACATAAAACTGAAAGCAAATTGATGCCTTGTTTGCATTTGCCTGTGCAGTCCGGTTCTGATAAAGTTTTAAAAGATATGAATCGTAAACATACAGCCGCACAATATCTTGAAATTATTGAGAAATATAGAAAGGCCTCTCCGGAGATATTATTCTCATCTGATTTTATCGTGGGATATCCTGGTGAAACAGATCAAGACTTTGAGGATACCTTAGAATTAATTAGAAAAGTAGAGTTTTCACAGGCTTATTCGTTTAAGTATAGTCCGCGTCCTGGAACTCCTGCAGCTGCTATGGGAAACCAAGTGCCAGAAGAGGTGATGGTTGAAAGATTAGTTAGAATTCAAGCATTACTCTCCAAGCAGCAAGATAAAATTAATCAACAGAGTATTGGCAGAACTTACTCGGTGTTATTCGAAAGAGAGGGTAAGCATTCGGGGCAGATTTTAGGTAAAAATGAATTCGGCCAGCCGGTTTGCGTGTTAGGAAATGCCGAGCATATTGGGAAAATATTGCCAGTTAAAGTGAATAGAGTGGCGGCAACTACTCTTATTGGTGAATTTATTTAATAGATTTACCTCCCTTGTTGAGTTAAAATTTGATCCAAAAGAGGCTTAAGTTAATGAGACTAATCACTCCTAAATTTTGGAAAACAAGAAATATACTAAGCTATTTGCTATATCCAATATCTATTATTTATAGCATTATATCTTCTTGCCTATCTTGCAGCTTTCAAATATATCAACCAAGAGCTAAAATTATTAGAATTGGCAACATCACTATGGGAGGCGCTGGCAAGACTCCTGTTGTTTTATCAATTGCTAAAACTCTTTCTAATAAAAAACTAGCCATTTTAACTAGAGGTTATAAAGGCCAGCTCTTGGGACCAATTATGGTGAATGAATACCATAATGTTGATGAAGTTGGAGATGAGGCTTTACTACTATCTAAGCAGGCTCCAACTTGTGTGGCAAAGGATCGGCTTAAGGGAATTAAGTTTCTTGAAAATCTTGGTTACGACATAATTATCACTGATGATGGGATGCAAGATAATCGCTTTAAATCTTTTCTTACCATTATGGTAGTGGATGGTCATTTTGGATTTGGAAATCGGATGATTTTTCCAGCAGGTCCTTTAAGAGAGTCAATAAAATCTGGAATGAAGAAAGCTGATTTTGCAGTAGTGATTGGTGAAGGTAATTTTGATGTTAACTTGCCAACATTGCATGCTCATTTGATAAGTAACATCTCTTTAGGAGGACAAAAATTTATTGCATTCGCTGGGATTGGCAATCCAGAGAAGTTTTTTCTTTCTGTAGAACAAGCAGGTGGAAAGATAATGGAAAGCATTGTATTTGCTGACCATTATCAATATACTGAAAAAGATATAGAATATTTAACCAGCAAGGGCTATCCTCTAATTACCACCGAGAAAGATTATGTTCGTATTGATAAGAAATATAAAGATAGAATCCAAACATTGCCGGTTGATTTAATATGGCAAGATAAAGAATCCTTAAATAGATTACTTAAATTATGAAAAAACTACGCTATTTTATTGAATATTTATTGGTAAAATTTTGGTTATTCTTGATAAGTTTATTAGGAATGAAGCGTGCTACAAATTTATCTATAAAAATTTTTACATTTATAGGTATGCGCCTTAAGGCAACGCAAACCGCACGTAAAAATTTATCGATGGTTTTTCCTAAACTTTCTCCACAAAAGATTAATCAAATTGTTTTGGATGTTTGGAAAAATTTAGCTTTGGTCGCTTCTGAAACTCCTTTCCTTATGAATATGAAGCAAGAAGAATTTGATAAGCATATTAAAATTATAGGTCTTGAGAATTTAGAAAAAATAAGGGATAAAAGAGCTATCATTGCAACTGCGCATTTAGCCAATTGGGAAATTATCGGTAAAATTATATATAGCTATAAATTTAAAGTTTGCGGAGTTTATCGTGCGGCTAATAATAAATTAGTTGATAAAATTATTGATGATATGCGTAATAAAATTGAAGTGACTATGATTCCTAAGGGGAGAAATGGCGCCAAGCAGATTATCGCTGCGCTACAAAAAAATCAGCAAGTGGTGATGCTTGTTGATCAAAAAATGAATGATGGTATTAAAGTACCATTTTTAGGCCATGACGCGATGACTGCCCCGGCCATAGCAACTCTTGCTTTAAAATATGATTGTCCAATAGTTCCTATCCAAATTATTCGTAAAAATAACTCTAATTTTGAGGTTGTTATTCATTCGGATATCAGGCATCAAAATCGAATGCCAGAAGATATTATGGAAGAAATTAATCAGCAAATTGGCGAATGGGTTAAGCAAAATCCTGGTCAATGGTTTTGGTTGCATAAAAGATGGATTTAAGAAATAGAAGTCTGGTATTAATCCTTTTTTAATTATTTGAAGTGATACTGGATTAGTTCAAATATCATAACAATAATGAGGAAGAGTTTATGAAAGATTCCGTTGCTATAGCTGAAGCAATTAATTCAAAATTGCGTCCTTTAAAAGATGGAGAAAAGTATCGCTATGATACGCAAGCGCCCGGAAGAATTTATCTTGCGAATCAATTGCTGAAAGGGGAGAATCAAAAACTAAGCCGAGCAAGCTATGCTGCGGAATATTCAATTACTGATGGTGTTGAAGATAGTCCTTTTCCTGGTGATAAAGATGGTGCAATTGGATTTTTAAGCTCAGTTTTAGGAGTAAGAGGCGTCGCAAAGGAAATCAAAGGTGAAATTGATAAAATAGCATGTAAAAATGCTTTAAATGCTGTAAATCTTGCTGTGGTAGAAAGGAAGGATTTAGTCATTAGCGCGTCTGAAGAAATAAAAGACTTTGCGGAGGCATATGTTAAAGCTGCTCTTGGTGATATAAATAACAGCAAGGTCAATTTAAAATTTTTAGTGAATTATGAGGGCCAATCAACCGTTCACAAAACAGATTCTAAATTTAAGGACGCTCTTAACACATTACTTAATAATAATCCTACACAGGAACAACTAGTTGCTGTATTTGATGCAAATCTTGGCAAGGAATTTGATAAGAAAGTTATTACACAGCTTGCCCAAAAACATCCTGAAAAATTAAAAGAGATGCTTTCTAATGATAAAGAAGGATATCTTCTTGATGCTATACAAAAAACTAGTTTAAAGGAAATTGGAGGTGAATCGCTTCTTAAATTTGCCCTTAGCCAGGAAGCTAAATCATTATCAGCTGAGATGATGAAACGAGGATTTGTTCTATCTGAAACAGAAATAGCAAGAGTGCCTGAGGCAGCAAAAGATGCTATACTAAAATCAAATAGTCTTTTACAGGGAGAGAAGTTTACTGCTAATGATCAATTGAGACTGGCAATTATGTCATCTGTTGAAGAGTCGAAGGTGGATGTAAAGTTATTAGCTACCAAGCCATCGCCATTATATTTAGCGCAAAAAACAGGGCAAACAGCATTGGCTAGCGCGCTTAGAGAGCAAGGATATAAACTAAAAAGATCTGAGCAATTGCAGGAAATGAGACAAGCTTTAGGGGAAAAAATATCTATCACTGCTAATGCTGTAGGCAAAAAAATAAAAAGCGCTATTGGAAAAGGTAAATCATAAATACTATTCCTTGACTAGCCATTAGAGAATGATAGTATTTTATTAAACTATCATTTCATTTTGTAGGATATTAAAATGCTTGATCTTGATCCAGTTTTGTTAGCGCGCATTCAATTTGCTTTCACCATAAGCTTCCATATTATATTTCCAGCTTTCACTATTGGTTTAGCAAGCTTTCTTGCTATGCTAGAATGGCGTTGGCTTAAGACGAAAGATGAAAAATTTCATGATCTTTATAAATTTTGGGTTAAGATCTTTGCTGTAGCCTTTGGAATGGGAGTGGTTTCAGGGGTGGTAATGTCTTATCAATTTGGTACTAATTGGTCTATGTTTTCAGATAAAACTTCCAATGTTTTAGGTCCATTACTTGGATTTGAGGTTTTAACGGCTTTTTTCCTTGAGGCATCTTTTCTTGGAATTATGTTATTCGGTTGGGGAAGGGTTAGCCCAAGAATGCATTTTTCTTCCACGCTAATTGTAGCAATAGGCACGCTTATTTCAGCTTTCTGGATTTTATCAGCAAATAGCTGGATGCAAACTCCGCAAGGCTTTCTTATTGGAGAAGATGGCAGGTTAATGCCAACAAATTGGCTGGAGATTATATTCAATCCTTCATTTCCCTATCGCTTTTTTCATATGGTAACGGCTGCATATTTAACTACGGCTTTTGTTGTTGGGGGAGTGGGAGCATTATATTTGCTAAATAAACGTCATATACCGCAAGCACGAATTATGTTAGGAATGGCTACTATTATGGCTGCTTTGGTGGCTCCAACACAATTAGTTATTGGTGATTTGCATGGTAAGAATACTATGGAATATCAGCCAGCAAAAGTTGCAGCTATGGAAGGAAATTGGGAACATACTACTAATGCGCCTCTGTATCTTTTTGGGATGCCCAATCAGGAAGAAGAAGTAACAAAATATGGTATTACCATTCCTGATGGCGCAAGTTGGGTTTTAACAGGAAATCCAGATGGAGAAATACCTAACCTTAAATCTTTTGCTAAGGAAGATATTCCTCCTGTGGCATGGGTATTCTGGTCTTTTAGAGTGATGGTTGGGCTTGGAATATTGATGATATTTACAGGTGCTGTTAGTTCTTATGCTTATCTTCGTAATAAATTATTTCAGCATTCATGGATTCATAAATTATGGGTATTGATGATTCCTTCAGGTTTTATTGCTTTACTTGCCGGATGGTTTGTAACTGAGATAGGAAGGCAGCCATTTACAGTATATGGGGTGATAAGAACCATGCACTCAACATCTCCAGCAATTTTAGGCGGGCAAGTGGCATGGTCATTGCTATCTTTTGTGGTGATGTATAGTTTAGTTTTTGGAGCTGGTAGCTATTATATAATAAAATTGATTATTAAAGGAATTCCTAAGCCACAAGAAAAAGAACAGTTTTATGATCATGGAATAGCATCGTTTATTGAAATAAAGAAATCTAAAGGAGATATATAATGTTTGATTTTTCTTCTTATATTGACTTAGCATTAGTTTGGGGCGTGCTGATTGCGACGGCTGTTTTTCTTTATGTATTATTAGATGGTTTTGATTTGGGCGTGGGTATTTTATTTCCATTCGCTCCATCAGATAAATGTAGAGATCGGATGATGAATTCTATAGCGCCTTTTTGGGATGGAAACGAAACATGGCTAGTATTAGGTGGGGGAGGATTATTCGCAGCTTTTCCTCTCGCTTATTCTGTGTTAATGCCAGCCTTCTATGTGCCGATTACTATAATGCTACTTGGATTAATTATGCGTGGTGTGGCTTTTGAATTTCGTTTTAAAGCAGAAGGCAAGCAGCGCTATTTATGGGATTATGCTTTCCACTATGGGTCTTTGGGGGCTGCTTTTTGTCAGGGAATGATTCTTGGTAGTTTTATTCAAGGAATAGAAGTTGATGGAAGAAATTTTTCTGGAGGTCCATTTGATTGGGCAACTGGTTTTAGTGTGATGACAGGGATAGCGGTAGTATTTGGTTATGCGCTTTTAGGCTCCACATGGCTTGTTATGAAGGCTGAAGATGTAACTCAGCATTGGGCGCGTCAAGTTGCTTCATATGTGCTGGGATTTGTTGGTATTTTTATGGCAATAGTTAGCATTGCCATGCCATTCATTAATAATCAAATTAAAGATTTTTGGTTTAGTGTTCCTAATATTTATTATTTACTGCCTATTCCACTAATAACGGCTGCTTTATTTATTATAATTTGGCTAGATCTTCATGGTAAGAAACATGAATATCGCCCTTTCTTAGCTAGTATTGGAATTTTTTTGATGGGTTATTTGGGATTAGGTTTAAGTATTTTTCCTTGGATTATTCCGTTTAAATATAATATCTGGGATGCAGCAGCATCAGGGCCTGGGCTATCATTAATGCTAGTTGGTGTGGTACCATTATTACCCTTAATTCTTGGATATACTGGTTATTGTTATTACATTTTTCGTGGAAAAACTAGCCATGAACATGTTTATTAACCAAGCAATAAATTGGTTTGATGCCCATCCTAAAATAAAACAATGGCTTTGGTTTATAGGATTGTGGTGTGGTGGATTATCTACTGTGCTTGCCTTCTCTTATTTAATAAAATGGATGATGCATTAGACTTCTATAATGAATTTTGTTTATAATGCTGCCTTCTATAATTAAGTGCTTCAGCGACATGAGATTTATTGATTTTCACCTCTCCTGATAAGTCAGCGATTGAACGAGATAGTTTTAATATTCGATTGTATCCACGCATAGATAACTTCAATTTATCAGCTGCATTATTGAGTAATAATTTTGCTTCGCTAGTTGGTTCTGCAAATTCTTTAATCAAATTGCCATGAAGCTCAGAGTTATTTTTAATCCCGTAATTTGCATATCTTGCAGCTTGTAAATCACGTGCCATTTGCACTCTTTTGGCTATGGTTTGCGAGTCTTCTGCTTCTTTGCTATTTATAATTTCATTGATGGAGCTGGTGTTTACTTCCAAGTAAATATCGATTCTATCAAAGAATGGTCCAGATACTTTGCTTTGATAATCACTTCCACAGCGTGGAGCTTTATTACATTCTCTCTCAGTATCTCCTAAAAATCCACAGCGGCATGGATTCATAGCGGCAATTAATTGAAATTTTGCTGGGTAAGTTACATGATAATTAGAACGTGAGATATTTACTTTTCCTTCCTCTAAAGGCTGTCTTAAAGAATCTATCACCACTCTTGGGAATTCTGGTAATTCATCTAGAAATAAGACGCCGTTATGAGCTAAAGATATTTCTCCAGGCATTACTCTCTTATTAGCGCCTCCTCCAACCATTGCTGGCATTGAGCAAGAATGATGCGGAGCTCTAAAAGGGCGAATAGTTTTTAAATTACCATCGCTAATTTCTCCGGCAATGCTCGCCACCATACTACATTCTAAAATCTCGCTAGGAGTCATTGCAGGTAAAATGCTAGACATCCTTGCAGCAAGCATTGATTTACCAGCTCCAGGAGGGCCAGCCATTAACATATTATGTCCACCGCAAGCGGCAATTTCTAAAGCTCTTTTTGCGGTTTCTTGACCCTTAACGTCTTTTAAATCTAGCATATGAATAAATGGAGTTTTATTTTCTATAATTTTAGGCTGAGCAATGCATTGTCTTTCCTTTAAGTGATTGATCAGTTGAATAATATTGCTGGCTGCTACTATATTGTTATTACCCGACCATGCGGCCTCTTGACCATTAGCCTCTGGGCAAATGATTCCGCAGTTGCGCTGATTGGCTCCAATGGCTGCTGGCAAAATTCCATTAACTGGGATTATCCCTCCATCTAAAGCTAATTCTCCAAGAATTAGATATTCTTTCACTTCTTCAGGTTTTAATACTCCCATATTAATCAGCAGACCAATTGTAATGGGTAAATCAAAATGACTTCCTTCTTTCACTAAATCTGCAGGAGAGAGATTTACAATTATTCTTTGAGCGGGCAGCATTAAGCCAATAGAGTGAAGTGCAGCGCGAATGCGTTCTCTTGATTCGGCAATAGTTTTATCTGGTAACCCCACTAAAGAAAAAGCAGGCATTCCCGGCGAAAAATGGACTTGAACATTAACATCTACAACTTCAATTCCATGAAAAGTAACGGTATTAATATGTGCTACCATTTGTGCCAATCCTATGTTAGTCTTTTAAGTACACTCAAAATAGACAGGCAATTTCAATTTGTAAATTATTATTATGACCTCAGCGCCCATTATTATTAAAAAATAACCTAATAGAAGATTATATAATACTCAAATTAGCTCTTATATTACCTTAAGCGATCTATTCGTAAAGGTTAAGAAGGGAGTAGATTTTATAGTTATTGATTCTAAAACTGAAGAAGATTTAACCAGGGCCACCTTAACTCAAATAATTTTTGAACAAGAAGCTAAGGGTTATAATTTATTGCCTCTCAACTTCTTGAGGCAGATAATCTGTTGTTATAATGATCAGCCTCATAATATGTTACCTCATTATTTAGAAACTATGATGCATAATTTTTCCGATAACCAAGATAAGATGAACAAATTGACATTAGACAATCCAATCAAAATGTTAGAAGAATTTAGTCGCAATAATATCGAAATGATTGAAAATAGCTTCAATATGTTTTATAAAAATTTTGGAACTAGGGAGTAAGTAGGAAATCCACTAGTTTTAAATAGATGCATCGTGATGGGGCATAATGTCTCCAATATAACCTGTGCTATGGATGCTCATTTCATACGTATCGCATTCATCAATTCTTACTAATACATAATTAGGAGCAGGTTGATAAGAATGCACTTTGTTTCCATCAATGTTGCCTATCTTTTCATGATCTTCTTTCAAAGATCTAAGCATTCCTCCTGCGTGGTGAGCAGATGCAACTCGTTTACATTCGTAACATTGACCATTTGGAAGTCTAATGATAACACGAGAATTAGTTGATAAACCATCAAGGCAAATGGTTGAAGCGTCTGGTAAGTTATTTATATGAATATTACCACTTGGTAAAGAAGCAAAATCTAAGCTATGAGATCCATTAGCTCGTTGATCTACAGTTACAGAAGGACTAAGATGAAGAGCGTGTCTCAATCCATCCAGGACGCCACTATGATTCACTTCATTATTCCTTGCCGCAATGGCTTCCTGTTCTGCATTATAAGCATCTAACTCTTCAGGGCTCATCTTTCCACCTCCATTATCTTTGTCCTCTTCAGTGCTTGTACGGTGTTGATCGCTAGAATGACTAGTATGTCCACCTTTGAAGATGCTAGTAAATGAATTCCATCCGCGACTAAAGAAAGTTCCCACTTCCTCGGCAGCATGCTCCACGGCATGAGCAGCTTTTGCTATTTCGGCCTGCAGGTGCTTGTCAACTTTATCTATTGTTCTAGGAGTTACTGCATGAACCGGGCGTTCTGGATTGGCCAGTCCTACGGCACGCAAAGCAGGTGAAGTTCTATCCGCCATTGTTTCTAGGTAATAAATATATTCATTTAGCAAAAGAACTAAAGCGTCTTCAGCAATATCTGTAGCTTTATAAATTGAAGCAACTAAATATAACCTGTTCTCATCCGTAATCTGAATTCTAGTTAATCCTACGGTCACAGCAAAAAGTCCTACATGAGCTATCGATTCTAGCACATATATAATAGCATTTTCTCCTCGCATTGCCACATACTCAAGCCATCTCATATCTCCATTCAATAGAAGAGATCTATCCATCGCATGGTCATATAATCTATAATCAATAGCTGTGACCCTTTGGCTCACAACAGCTGCTGTTAAAATTCCAGAAACAGCATGTTCTGACTGTTTTGCATGAGAGCCAAAAACAGTTCCGCCAGCAAAAGTAAGTATAGAATTTCCTATTGCTAGGCTTAACGGTAAATTATCTTGTGCGCCCTCAATTAGCCTTCCGTAGAGAGGACTATGATGATCGTAATTACTAGGCATTTTTCCAAAAAAAAAATTCAAAAATAAATTTGTAAAAAAAAAAACGCCGGTAGTAATTTCTAGTGCCAGATATAAATAATGCTGATAATCAATATCATCTTCTGTTTCTTCTAGGGATTGTCTATGATGTCTACCGTGCCTTAAGGCTATACTCAATGTAATTGCAAAAGGTATTAGAGCTACAATACTTGGAGCATAATGGACGATGGTGTCTTTAAGTGAAGGATCAGCTTTTTTACTACCAGATGGCCCTTCAGTTGGAGCTGATGATGGATGATGAGGATTTTTGTTCATAGACTGCCTATATGAGGTGATATCAAATTTATTAGACAATTGAGCAATTGATAAAACTGATTCGCTGCTACTAGAAAATTGGTTTAGCTTACAAGGAAAATTTTTTAATATATGTAGATATTCTTGAAAATTAATGGCATTTATATAATCACCAAAATAACTATAGAAAGACATTATAACTAAAAGAGAGCAAGCAGCCTAGTGGTTTACTTTTTTTAAAAATCATATCTGTGCTAAATTTAAGAAAAATGGTGGGCCTGGATGGAGTTGAACCAACGACCTCACGCTTATCAGGCGTGCGCTCTAACCACCTGAGCTACAGACCCATAATTCAGGAAATTGAAATTTATTCGATTGGACCATTTTTGTCAAGCTTTATTCATCTATTTAAATAAACTTTGCCAAACAAGCTAATAAAATACCACACAACCAGGATTTTCTAGGTTATTAAACCATTTTGCTATTATTAACTGAAGGAAGCCTGACATCTAATTTTTGGAGCGTTCTAATATTTAATATTCTAGATGGCAACTAATGAAACTTGTTCTCTCTTAAGTCCAATGATTGTAGGCTTTATAGATCTACAATAAAATTTGGTAAGAAGGTAATTTTATTATTATAGATTCTCAATTCTATCAGATTATCATCAAGATATATTTCCTCTAACTCTGTTAACTTGGAAATTTCTTTTGGAATAGTAGGTAATTATTTGCCAATAAAATTTAACACAAAAATTATTTCTTATATTGAAGCGATTATTTCTAAAATTTCATTTGTAAGTTGATCGCATCTCTTTTTATCTGTGCAGCTATTGATCATTATTGCAAATACTAAAATTTTTCCAGTATCTGTTTCTAGATATCCAACTAAATTTGTAACTCCTTTCATACTCCCTGTCTTAGCGTGAATTCTGCCATTCAGTTTTTCTATGAATCTTTTCTCCAAAACTCCATCAATGCCAGAAGTCATTAAAGAATCATAAAAATATTGATTATTATGGGCCTTAATGAATAGATCTACTAAATGATTAGGGGAAATCAAATTATATCTAGATCCTCCAGAGCCATCAAATATAAAAATTTCTTTATTAGCAGTAATTTCGCTTATTGCTTTTGTTCCATTAGCAAAGCTACCTTGAGTTTTATAATATTTTGCTCCTATAGTTTTAATAAAATTATCGGCGGCAATATTGTCAGAAGTTTTATGCATCTGTTTAAGCAATTTTGCTAAAGGTAATGATTCATGTTCTAGCATAACTTTATATTCGGGAGGTGTAGTATTATATACAACTTGTTTATAATTTTTTAGTAGAGCTCTTAGCATTAAACGAGGATCTTGGTAAGCTATACTCAAAGGAATTTCTTGTGACTCTTCATCTAAACAGCCAGTTAGATTATAACTATTATCTGGATGGGCGCTTAATTCTGGGCTGCAATTTGGATCATTCTTAGTAATTATATCATTATGTATTTTAGCTACTGAAAAACCTGAAAGCTTTTTAGGAGATAGCTTAAGGTAGAAGCAGTTCTTATCTATTACTATAGCACTTGTTGGAGCAGCAAAGCAAAATTTACTATCATCCCAAGACCAGCCATTTGCCTGATAATGTTGATCAAAGATAAAATCATCAATCACAATATCACCAGTAATGCTATTGATATTATATTTCTTTAGGTCTGATATCAGTTTGAAGAAATTATCTTTTGTAAAGCTAGGGTCACCTGAGAATTTGATATATAAATTGTCTGACAACACTCCGTTATTATCAATTTTAGTTTCATCAAATAAAATTTGTGTATTATAAGTGAATTCAGGTCCTAAATATTCTAGAGCTGAATAAGCTGTGAAAGATTTTGTAGTGCTGGCGGGAATCATCAAACGATCAGGATTTAAAGAATAAATTTCTTTCCCTGTATTAAGTTCTTTTACTTGTATTGCAATATTTATTTGCCTTGTAAGACCATTATTTTTTTCTAAGATACTGTTAATTTTATCATCGGCTTGAGATAAAAAAGGAAGCATCACCATGAAGTATTGTAATAATTTATTCATGCATTTCCAGTTATATTATTATAATTACTTAAAGTAACTCCAGTAAACTCTAAGGCTTTGCTCCATCTAGAATGATGTTCTTCTAAAAAAATTAGGTCATAGATTATTTTTTTATTCAGTGCGTTTAAGGGAAGTAGCCAGTCATTACGTTTTATTTCATCAAGTAGCTGATTAGGAGACCATGCTGTATATCCTAAAATTAACATCTTATACAGAGGTCCATTTCCTATTATAATGTCTTGAATTATGTTAGCATCAATACTTACTGAAATTTCTTTATTTCCACAGTTTAAAGAATTTTTCTCATAATCAGAACTATGTAAAATAATGCCTTTTTCTTGTTCTATTGGTCCGCCAAAATATACTGGGAGCTCGTTCTCAATATTATAATTTTTCTGTTCTAAATTAAGTACTTTTAATATTGCTCGTCCATCAATATTTTGTAGAAGTTTATTAATAATTACTCCGGATGTTCCTGTATGATCATGAGAAATAATATAGATAACAGATTTACTGAACACCATTCCTGTGTCTGCATAGGGGCTGCTAATTATAATATCACCTGGTTCAATCATTTTATATTCTGCCAATTTCTTAGTCCATTTATCCACTTAATCATTATTTTCTGACATATCTTTTGTATATTCGATAATGTCATTAGCGCGTATATATTCTTTGCTATTAGGAGAAGTCATTTTGATAACTTTATTAGCTAGAATTTGACTTTTTTTATAGGCGCCCAGATAGAAATAATAATCTGCTAAAGCAGATATTGCTTTAGCTTGGTTGTTCAGAGCTCCATGAGCCCTAGATAACATAAAATAAGCCATTATATTATCTGGTTGATCAATTGTTACTTGTGTTAATAGTTTTACTGCAGATTTTAGAAGTTCTGTATTTTTACTTCCCTGGGCTAAATTTATTTTAGCTGACGCCGTTTCTATTTTAATTAAATTATCTTGTGGAAGCGCATTTAATGCTTTCTGATAATATTGATTAGCTTGGTCAAATTTTCCATTTTCAAAATAAAATTGCCCTTTTAATTCCCAGAGATATGGATTATTCGGTTCTGAAGATATAACTTGATCTAACAAGCTGGTAGCTTTTGCAAGCTGGCCTGAACGAAAATATCCAATAGATAAACCATATTTATCGTTTTTATATTTAGCTATAGTTTCACTAGGGCTGGATAAGAAGGAATCTAGCTTGACGGCCATACGTTTAAAATTAAATCTGATAATTGGAGTAATGTTGTCACCAAATTTACCAAGCTTATCTTTTATTGCGTTCTTAATGCTTGCTATTCTTTCATTGCTTAATGGGTGGGTTATCGCATATGGATCTGGCTCAATAGATCTATCCCTTTGACTCATATATTGAAAAAATTTGATCAATCCACTGCCATTATTATGTGTTTTATACAAGAGATCTACAGCAATTTTATCAGCTTCTGTTTCATGAGCTCTAGAATAACTTAACATACCTCGTTCGGCTGCTTGCATAGATCCTAAACTAGTAAAAGAGCTCAATTCTACTGGAGCTCCAGCAAAAACTGAAGCTAATCCTAACACAGCTCCACCAAGAGCTACTTTAGACATATTTTCATAATCGCCACGCATTCTGGTTAAATGCCCAGCATAAATATGAGCTATTTCATGAGCCATTACTCCATAAAGCACATTAGGATCATCAGCAAATTTAATGATTAAACCAGAATTTATGAACATATCTGTACCATTAGTTACAAAGGCATTGAGTGATGGATCAGAAACAATATGAATTTTAATATTATTAGGATTCAGATTTGCAGCTCTAACTAAAGGTGCCATAAAAGTTTTAAGATAATTTTCTATTTCTGCGTCGCTTAATATTTGGATTCTGCCATTATCTGCAAATGCAAAATTAGAAAATAATAAGCTTAAAATTATTACAATTATTTTAAACATCAACGTACTCCTATAAACATAGAAGCAATAAAGATTAAGGCTCCTACAATAGCGTTAGATTTGAACCTTCGTGCACAATTATCTCTATTGTATATATCGATGGTTTTAACCTGCCAAAATAGAATTATAACTGGTAATGTCATCAATACATAAAAATATGTACTAACTCCTAAAATACCAAAAGCAAATATAATCATGGTCACGGAAATAGTATAAAAGAAATTTAGATATTTGGCGGTTTTGTCTCCAAGTTTTATAGCGCTAGATTTCAGGCCAAGCTTTAAATCATCGTCCTTATCTTGATGAGCATAAATGGTGTCGTAACCAATAGTCCAGAATATAAAACCAATGTATAATAAGATAGCAGATAAGCTAATATTATATTTAACCGAAGCCCACGCAATTAGAGTTCCAAGATTAAAAGTAATTCCTAGGCATAATTGGGGCCAATAAGTAAATCTTTTACAGAAGGGGTATAAAGCAATTAGAGGAATAGCAAGGAAACTAATGGTCGTTGCAAGTTCATTTAAAAAGAATAGTAAAAATATAGCTGATATAAGCAGTCCAACAAGCAATTTAATAGCATTTTTAATGCTAATAGTGCCTTTTGTGATGGGCCTGTCCTTGGTTCTTAGAACTTCTTTATCAAATTTACGATCAATAAGATCATTAAAGACGCACCCAGCAGAGCGCATAATAATACTTCCTATAATAAATATGATCACCAATCCTATATTGTTTAATTTGCCATTGGTTGCTAAAGATAAGCTAGTTAAGCATGGCCATAGAAGCAAAAATATACCTATAGGTTGGTGTAGTCGCATTAGCTTTAGATATGGTTTAATTGCCTTTAGCATCTTGCTTTAACATTCCATTTTGATATAAGTAATAAGCAGATTGATAATAATTTATTGCTCTATTTACCAAGTTTTTATCAGGTTTAGTTGCTTCAATTTGATCATTATCTAATAAATTATAGGTGTTTTCAATCTTTCCTGGTGATAAAACAACTAATTTTTTATTTTCTATATAGCCAAGTTTCTGGAAAGTAGAAATGAAGGCATTCTGATAGGTTTTACTTAGGATATCATTACCGAAAAATCTACTATTATATTCTATATTTAATAAAGCTAAAATTGTTGGAGCTACATCAATTTGGCTAGAAGTTTTTGAGATCACCTTAGGTTCAAATAATTTAGGTGCGTAGATTAATAGAGGAATACGATATTTCTCAGGTGGGAGCGCACTCTTTCCAGCGCTACCTGCGCAATGATCGGCCGTGATTACAAAAATAGTATTATCGAACCATGGTTTAGTTTGGGCAATTTTGAAAAATTCTCCTAACGCATAGTCAGTGTATTTTACTCCGCCATGCCGACTAGTTTTGGAGGGAATATCTATTTTTCCTTCTGGGTAAGTATATGGACGATGATTTGAAGTGGTCATAACAAATGAGAAGAATTTTTGATTATTATTATATGAGACATCTGCTTGTTTAATAACTTGTATATATAGGTCTTCATCAGAAATTCCCCAGATATTTTCAAAGCTCACTTCATTTTCAGGTATATTATTCCTATCCCAGACTTTAAAGTTATTTTTAGTAAAAAAACGACTCATATTATCAAAGTAACCATATCCTCCATAGATAAATTTCATATCATAATTTTCTTTATTTAATATTGTGGCTATAGAAAATAAATTTTCATTATTAGGGCGACGAACTATAGATTGTCCAGGCATAGGAGGAATAGATAATGTTAGAGCCTCTAAGCCCCTAATTGTCCTAGTTCCAGTAGCATAAAAATGATCAAAATAAATAGATTTTTTAATTAAATCATTTATTACTGGGGTAATAGGCTTACCATTAATTATATCGCTTAAGAATTCAGAGCTTAAACTTTCGATAGTAATAAGAATGATATTATAATCTTTTTGAGGTCCATTAGCTTTAACATGGCGTTTTAAAAACAGAGGATCAATTATTTCTTGATTCTTTACGGTGATATATTTGGTTAATTCTTCTAATGCATTTTCTTGATTGCGAGTTGAATAAAAATTTGGATAATCTATAGAGTTATTACGGAAAGCAGAAAATAGGTTGTATAATCCGTTTTTGCTTAACTCATTTAGGTAATTGTTATCCTTGATATCAGTTACTTTAGGGTTGTAAAAAGAAAAGCTTAAGGTTGCTATACAAGAGAATAATATAAAGAAAATTAGTTGTTCTTTTGCGCTAAGAATTCTTTCTAGTTCGATCCTAATTTTTGGATGAAGTTTATAGTAAATTGCCGTTCCGCTTAAAAATAATATTAAGAAAATCCAGAAAACTGGGTAAGATTGAGTAATGTTGCCAATTATTTCATGAGTATAAACTAAATAATCAACAGCGATAAAATTAAACCTAGTACTAAATTCTAGCCAAAATGTGAATTCTGATACTATTAGGAAGCATAGAGATAATACTAAGAAGAAATAAAAGCAATAAGTTATGGCTTTTATAAGTTTACCTTGTTTATTTGGTACTATTAATGCTATTAAAGCTAAGGGGGCTAGAATATAAAAAGAAGCTATCAGGTCGTTAATTAAGCCAAATCCCATAACCTGAAGAAAATCTATAGCATTATAATCTATTTGTCCTTCATAGAGAGCAAAAGAAAATAGTGATATTCTGCTTATAGAGTTAAAAATAAGAAACAGTATTAAAATTTTTGAATGGGCAAATTTTGTTATCATTTTTAACATATATTATCTCTTTGAGTAAAAATCAGCTAATTGTTTAATGTGACCTATTTCATAAAGCTGCATTTTTTTATTTTGAAATTTAGTGCCGAATGGCACAATAGCGGAAGTAAATCCTAATTTTACAGCTTCTTTTAATCTAGTTTCAGCATGGCTCACTTTACGAATTTCTCCAGATAATCCAATCTCACCAAAAATAATTGCATTAGTAGGATTAGGTATGTTAAGTGAAGAAGAAAGCAAAGCGCAAGCAACAGCAAGATCTGCTGCTGGTTCGTTTATTCTGAGTCCACCAACAATATTTAAATATACTTCTTTATCATATAAATTTAATCCATAACGTACACTTAAGACAGCAATAATCATTGAAAGACGATTTAAATCCCATCCCACCACTGATCTTCTTGGAGTTGGTATGTAGGATGGGGCAATTAAAGCTTGGACCTCAACTAACATTGGTCTGGTTCCTTCTATCCCTGCCAAAACACTAGAACCACTTGCTTTGCGTTCTGAAGGTGATAAAAATAGCTCTGAAGGATTGAGAACTTCTTTTAGTCCCGCTTCTTGCATCTCAAAAACCCCAATTTCATTTATTCCGCCGAATCGGTTTTTAACAGCTCTAAGGATTCTAAAGTGATGCCCGCGTTCTCCTTCAAAATAAAGCACGGTGTCAACCATATGTTCTAAAACTTTTGGCCCGGCTAATTGTCCATCTTTAGTTACATGGCCAACTATTAAGATAATAACTCCTTTTGATTTAGCGAAATTAACTAACTCATGAGAGCAGGCCTTAACTTGAGAAACGGTGCCAGGAGCTGAATTAAAATCATTAGCATACATAGTTTGGATAGAATCTATCACTACTAAGTCTAATTTATCATCTTGAGTGATTAGGCCTAAAATATCATGAACATTCGTGGCAGATAAAAGCTTTACTGGAGATTCTGAAAGTCCCAAACGTCTAGCTCTTAATTTAATCTGTTCTGTTGATTCTTCTCCAGAAACATAAGCGCAATTTAAATTATTTTTTCCTAATTGAGAAACTAATTGCAGTAATAATGTAGACTTTCCAATGCCAGGATCTCCGCCAATTAAAATAGCAGAGCCCTTTACTAATCCACCACCTAATACTCTATCTAATTCAGATAATGAAGTTGGAATACGGCTATATTCATTAACATCAGCAGAGAGAGAGTGGAAAGATAATTGTTGGGTATCTGTATTTGAGGCTAAAGATTTTTTGCTAAACTTATTTAGTGCCTCTTCCTGAAGGCTATTCCAATCACCGCAATCTTCGCATCTTCCTGCCCATTTATTATGGACAGATCCACAGCTTTGGCAAATATAGCAGGTTTTAATTTTACTCATGTTATCAATATATGTGGTAAGATTTAAATAAGCTTAACATAGGCTCTAATCGAGTATAGATAACTCACCCTTAATTCAAGGGTGAGTTTTTATATTAAATCTAATTACTTTGTGGCTTCTGGAGCTTTTAAAGCAATGTTATCAATTTTTTTATCAATGCCTGCGATTACTTGACTAGTGATATCTGCTTTAGGGTCAACATATACTAATAATTCAGCAGGGAATATTTGCATATATTTACCTTCTTTTGCGATATCAGAAATTACAGCCATGGCAGAAACGTTAAATTCGTTTAATGCTGCCTGTTGCATTTGTTCCATATTACTTGCTTCTTGCTGTAATTGATTACGGGCTTCGTTAAATTTATTATTAAATTCTGTTTCTTTTTTAGCAAAAGCATCTTTACTTAAAACAGTTTTTTGTTTATCCAGTTCTAATTTTTGACCGTCAAAATCTTTTTGTAATTTATCTATTTTAAGTTTGAATTTATTTTGCAAATCCGCAAGTTGTTGAGCTATTGATTTGCCTGCTTTTGTTTCCATTCTAACTTTATCAGTATTAACAACAGCAATACCATTGTTGCTATTGGCAATTGCAAAGCTACTATAAACTAAAATAAATATTGAAATAATGATTTTTTGTAACATATTTTTTCTCCTAAAATGCAGTAGTAAATGTGATATCGAAGTGTTTTTCTCTATCATAAGATTCTTTGGTCATTGGCGTAGAGTAATGGATTCTTATTGGGCCCATGGGACTCGTAAATCCCATCCCTATACCATATGAAGAACGTATTTTACTACTATCCCAGATTTCACTTCTTTCTGCAACATCTACTTTATATAAAGTACCAGCATCAACAAAAACAGCGCCAAATAATCCCATTTCTTTACCGAACCCTAAAGGAAATCTAACTTCGGACGTTCCATTATAATAACGATTTCCACCAAGAGATTCTAGGTCTTCTTTATCTCTGGGGCCAACACCAGCATAGTTAAATCCTCGAAGACTATTCCCTCCACCTAAAAAGAAGCGATCATTGATTCTTACATCTTCATTTTCTAAGCCATTAATGATCCCACCTTCAGCTCCTAACATAAATATCCAATCATCATTCATAATTGGATAATAATATCTAGACTTAGCAGTATGTCTTAGAAATTTTGTACTGCCTCCAAGACCTGCAAAATCTTGCCCCAATGTAATAAAATAACCATCTGTAGGGTTGGTATTAGAATCTAGCTTATTGTAAGTTAAGCTTTGTCCAATCATAGAGTTATTTCTTTCGCCTACTTGATCTTGTATTATGTCTGAAGCATCGCTAGGTACATTAGAGATTTTATTATGAGATAAGCTATAGTGAACTTGATGACTTAAGTATTCGGTTAAGTCATAGCCTATTCTAAAAACTATTCCTTCAGATTGTTGATCATAACTTCTATAGTGACTAGTATCTCGGTTAGCATTTCTACTAAATAAATCAATTCCACCAGAAAGGGGCATATCAAATAAATATGGTTCGGTAAAAGACATATCTGCATTGAAGCGGTTTTCAGATTTCATAAATGATAAATCTAGCTGCTGTCCGTTACCTAATAAATTTGGTTCACTAAATCCTACCCTGGCTAAAGGACCGTCGGTAGTGGAGAAACCTCCTGCAAAATTTAAGCTAGCCGTAGATTTTTCTTGTAGGTTAAGATTTAGGTCAACTTTATCTTGCTCCTCTGTGCGAGAGGTTTCAATATTGGATCTCTCAAAAAAATCCAGGTTATTAATTCGCTGCTCTGAACGAGTGATCTTGGTAGCGTTATAAGGGTCTCCTTCAGCTAAGCGAAACTCTCTGCGAATAACTTTATCTGCAGTTCTTACATTACCCTTTATGTTTATTTTATTGATGTATACTCTTCTGCTTTCGCCAATAAAATAAGTGATATTGACTAATTTTTTCTCTTGATCTAGCCAGACTTGAGGGTCTACATCTACAAAAGCATATCCCTGATCATTAATTCTTTTAATTAATAGGTCAACAGACTTATCTACCTTTTTAACATCATAGGTGTCTTTTTCTTTAGTAGTAATTTCTGCTTTTAAATCAGTTAAATTAATATTCTCATCTTTCAGTTCAGATTTTAAATCAATTTTGCCGAATTTATATTTGCTCCCTTCGTCAATAGTGATTGTAATATAAAAACGTTCTTTCTTTTCAGATACATTAGTGATTACTGAAATAATTTTAAAATCTGCATAGCCTCTAGATTGATAAAATCTGGTTAGCAATTCTCTGTCATATTCAAGTCTTGAGGGATTAAATAAATCGCTACTAGATAAGAAGTAATACCAATGGGTTTCTTTACTGGATAATTCTGTTTGTAATCTGCCATCACTAAAGGCATTATTACCAACAAATATAATTTTACCTATTTTAGCAACTGGACCTTCCTCAATTTTATACACTAGGTTCACCCTGTTTTGCGGAAGTGTAATAATTTGAGGAATTACTTTAGCAGAAAAACGGCCATTTTTATGATACAAATCTATAATTCGGTTTACATCCTCTTGTACTTTAGCCTTTGTGTATATAGCTCGTGGTTTTAGAGAAATTTCAGACTCTAAATCTTTGCTTTTAACTTTCGAATTTCCTTCAAAAGCGATGATATTTATTTTTGGATTTTCAATAACTTTTACTAAAAGGCTATTTCCCTTGACAAATAGTTCAATTTTTTGAAACATATTGCTTGAATAAAGTTTTTTGATAGAGCTATCTAATTCTTCGTGATTAAAACTTACCCCAGGATGAATATCGATATAAGCTTTAATAGTATCATCTTCAATTCTCTCATTACCTTGAATTATAATGCTATTTACCGTTTCTCCGTAGGAAGAAGCGGATAATAATAAGGCGCAAACAAAAATAATATGTCTAAAAAGCATCAATCAACCTATTTAAATAAACTGTTTAAGTCATTCAACGTAACAAACATAGTTAACATTAGCAATAAAATTATTCCTATTGGAAAACCATAATTTTGTATTTTGCTTGCAATTTTTTTACCAAAACTTGCTTCAACAAGATATATTAACAAATGTCCTCCATCTAAAGCTGGAATAGGAAATAAATTTACTAAGCCTAAATTAACAGATAATAAAGCCATAAACCATAATAAAGATTTAATTCCTGCCTCAGCAGATTTAGCGGAATATTGTGCAATTTTAATCGGTCCTCCAAGCTCTTTACTGCTTCTTTCTCCAATAATCATCTGTCCTATAGATTTTAAAGTGATTATCGAAAGCTTATAGCACTCAAATATAGATAATTTTATTGCACTAAATATATTTTGCTTTTCCATAATAATGGTATCGGTCATTATACCTAATTTATAACTCTTAACTTCATTGCCTAGAATGTCTTTCTCTATTTTCTTTTCAGGGGTAACAATTTTATACTCTTTTTGATCATTAATTCTAATATAAACCTCTTCTCCCAAATTAAGCGACATTATATTTCGGATATCATCAAAACTTTCTATTTTTTTGTTATTGATTTCAGTGATTGTATCACCAGGATAAATGCCGGCTTTACTGGCCGGGCTATGCTCAATAACCCGGGTAACAACAGGAGTAGAATTGGGGTATCCATAGATAAGAAAAAAAGAAGAGAAAACTATCGCTGAAAAAAGATAGTTTGCTAAAGGCCCTGCAACAACTATAGCTGATTTAGTGAGTAATGATTTACAGGAGAAGGCAAAATCTTTCTCTTTTTGCGATAAATTTCTAATTTTATTCTCATCAGTTTGGCTAGCGGCATTTTTATCGCCAAACATTTTAATATATCCTCCCATAGGAACTAAACAAAATTTCCAACGCGTTCCTTGGCTGTCATTAAAGCCAAATAATTCTCTACCGAATCCTATTGAAAATATTTCTATTTTTACTCCGGATCTTCTAGCCACCCAAAAATGACCAAATTCATGAACAAATACTATAACTGTAAGCACTACGATAAACGATAAAATGATTGATATTATTTCCATATTTAATTCCTAATTATTTTTCTAAGCGCCATTCTTCAGGTGATTCTAATTTAAATCCATCCCATAATAATCCGCCGAATGGAGTTAGTATTTTTCTCACTAATTTTTCTAGGTCAGTTGCATCACCTGTTTCAAATAAAATTTTAAGCTATTTACAAATTCTTTTGCAAGATCTGGATTATCTTGATTTAAATAACGTATAATTGACTTACCACTTGCGCGCCATTTATTTTGACTTCTAAAATAAAACTGTGATAAAGCTTCATATAACCAAGAGGCTGAAGCAATTTGCTCTTCTCTTGATTGCGGATATTTAATATTTTCTAACATATCTGTAATTAAGAAACGCTCTTTATCAATTTGTGTTTTTTTCCAAGATACAGGCCCTAATGCAAAAATTTCTTGAGCAACAGATTTGATAGTATTAGAAAATTCTGTAGGGGTAGTGATTTCAAGTCCATTTAATATCATATAGATAGAACCAGAAATACCATTCCCACGTCGTGACTCTTCTAAAAAATAGCGCAATGTCTCAATATCATTGATAAATGCATCAATAGGCCACCCATCATAAATAAAAGCCTCTCTACTGGCATTGTGGATCCTTTCATAAAAGATCATAAGATCAAGATCGGAGGCCTCATTTCCTTGTCCTTTAGAAACAGAGCCGGCCCAAAAAATAGCCTTAGCATCTTGATAGCGCTCATTTATAAGCTTTTTTATAACATCTAATGGGTTTTTACGCATAATATTTACTCATACAAAAAATTCATTCAATGGCTGATAAAAGCTGTTGAATAATTTAAAAATTCTGTTAAGATACCCTTTCTCTTATTGGGGCGTCGCCAAGCGGTAAGGCAACGGTTTTTGATACCGTCATACGGAGGTTCGAATCCTCCCGCCCCAGCCATTTTTAGAATTTCATCACCATATTTTTACCTTGTTTCTTTGCTCTATACAACGCTTTATCAGCTTTATTAATTAATTCTTCTAATAAATCAGTTGTCTCTAGGGCTGCAACTCCGATACTAATAGTGCATTCTTTCTCTATTGCTTTGCGTATTCTTTCTCCAACAACAAGAGCTCCCTCAAGATTTGTATCTTGTAATATCAGAATAAATTCATCACCTCCAAAGCGGGCCAATATATCAGAGTTACGAACCGAATGTTTAAATATTCTTGCTGCTTCTTTTAATAAAGAATCTCCAGCCAGATGCCCGTAGGAATCATTGATATTTTTAAAATCATCTAAATCTATCATAAGCAAAGACATAGGATGCGTGATATAATCATTATAATGAGAGTATAAATAATTTTTATTATATAGTCCGGTTAGCGCATCAAGATTTATTAAATCAGCATCCAATAGCTTCTTACTATGTTTTGCAAGACAAACCTTTATTCTTATCTCTAATTCTTTTTGACTAAAAGGCCAGATAATATAATCATCTGCTTTAGTTTCTGCAATAAATTCTGCATCTTTTGCTATCAATATTATTGGAGCATGAGATGATATTTTTAAGTTATTTTTTTCAAGAACATCAAGTAAGATAATATCTTCATCTTGCTCAACTTGAGTAAATTGTGCAGGAAGAGTAAAAGATAATTTGCTTAAAATTCTAACTTTTATCATTAAAACCAACTATTTTTATTTCCCATTCAAGCATTATACCTGAATCTTCAAATACTTTTTTTCTAACTAATTCGCCTAATTGCTCAATTTCTGTAGCCGTTGCATTGCCAATGTTAATTAAGAAATTACAATGCTTTTTAGAAATGATTGCATCTCCTAATTGAAGCCCCCTGCATCCAGCTTGATCAATCAATTGCCATGCTTTGTATCCTGGAGGGTTTTTGAAGCTGCTTCCACTGGTTTTAGTTCTAATAGGTTGTGATTCTTCTCTTTGTTGTTGAATATTTTGAATTTTTTCTTCTATTTCTTCGTGATTGCCTGGTTTAACTTTTAAATATGCTTTGGTAAAAATTAAATTTTTATCCAAAGAGCTTGATCTATACTTAAAACCGCAATCTTCTTTAAAGATAGTTATTAAATTTCCTTTGGAATCTAGTGCTTCTAACTTTATAAGATAATCAGAAATTTCTTTGCCATAAGCTCCAGCATTCATAACTAGGGCTCCACCTATAACGCCAGGGATGCCACTTAAGAACTCTAGTCCTTCAAGATTGTTTTCTAAACAATATTGGCTAACGTTTACATCTAGAGCTCCGGCTCCGACTATTAATTCGTTTTCTATATGAGTAATATCTGTGAATCCTCTTCCTAATCGGATAACTATCCCTCTGATCCCTCCATCTCGTACTAGTAAATTAGACCCCACTCCTAAAACCATATGTGGAATGCTAGGATCTTTGTTTTGTAGAAAAAAAGTTAGATCTTCGAGATCTGCAGGTTTAAATAAAACATCAGCAGGGCCACCCACCCCAAACCATGTAACGTTGGATAATTTAAAATTTTTTCTATAACTTCCTCTTACCTCAGGTAGGTTATCTATCATTTGAATACTCTAATCTAGGTCTTTTAATTCCAGTATGACCGGCACGTGATCTGATGGCACATCCATTGAGCGAGCTTCTCTTAAGATATACCCTGATTTAATATGTTTTTCTAGTGTTTCTGTAACCCAAATATGATCTAGTCTACGGCCTCGATCAGATTTTTCCCAGTCGCGATTGCGGTAGCTCCACCAACTATATAGTTTTTCAGTATCAGGGGTAAATTTACGAACAGCATCGTGCCAATTTAGGGATTGATATAGGTTTGCCATTTTTTCTAATTCAATGGGGGTATGGCTAATTTCATTGAGCAATTGTTTATGCGACCACACGTCATTCTCAAGGGGAGCAATATTTAGATCGCCAAGCAAAACTAATTTATCTGTAGGTAATCGATTTTTTTTAAACCAGTCAGTCACTTCATCCATAAATTTTAGTTTATGAGCAAATTTAGGATTAGCCTGAGCGTCTGGAATTTCTCCTCCAGCTGGTATATAAAAATTATGGATCTCAATACCATTATATAATGTTACAGCGATATGCCGATGTTCTTTCTCATCAATTATATTTAGTGAAAAACTAGTGTGTAGAGGAATTTTTGATAAGGTGGCAACTCCATTGTAGCCCTTGCCGCCATAAAGCTCGATATACTTAAATCCTAAGTCTTTAATGTATTTAAAAGGAAATTCATTATTAGTAACTTTAGTCTCTTGTAAGCATAAAATATCTGGTTTCTCTTTAATAACAAATTTCTCTATGTTATTTAAGCGCATACGAACAGAGTTAACATTCCAAGTGGCGATTCTCATATAGTTACTAACTTTTGTATATGTTGATAATCAGGAAAATTTGTAGCATTTCCTAAAGTTGTAATAGTGCTTAGTCTTTTATTGCTAAATATTTTTTTGGCTAACTCTTGCAATTCTTCTATAGTGATTGAAACATAGCCTTGCCAAATTTCTTCTCGTGGAATATAACGTCCATAATTAGAATAATTGCTAGCTAAGATGCTCACCCAATTATCTATAGTTTCTCTACTCATATATAATGAAGATTTTACTTGGGCTAAGCATCTGTCGATTTCTACTTGGGTAATGTCATTAGTAATTTTAATAATTTCTTCAGATAACACTCTTAGTGATTCCTCTAATTTATCTGCTGAAGTGCTAAGAAATGCACCAAAAACTCCAGAGTCTGAGAAATAATGACAAAAGCTCCCAACTGAATAAACTAAGCCTCTTTTTTCACGAATTTCTTGAAAAAGTCTTGAGGAAATACTTCCTCCCCAAATATTAGCTAGCATTTCTAGCTTATAATAATCATCAGAATGAATACTTAATCCTTCATATCCCACTACTAAGTGACATTGTGATAATTCAGGATTATGTTGAAACTTATAGCCACCTGTATATAGTGCTTTTTCCAATTCCAATACATTATGACTTGGAAATGGAATTATTTTTTGAGTAACTAAATCTAATAATTCTTGGTGAGTTATATTTCCAGCGGCTGAAACAATAATTTTGGGAGCTATATAATGTTCATGGATAAAGTCAATAATCTGTGCACGATTAAACTTAAGGATGGTTTCTTTTATTCCTAAAATACTTCTTCCCACGGCTTGGTTAGCAAAAGATGCTTCAGAAAAATATTCAAAAACCATTTCTTCAGGTGTGTCTTCAGATTGTGCCAGCTCCTGCAATACTACATTCTTTTCTTTTTCTATTTCTTCTTCGCTGTAAATCGAATGAAACATAATATCAGAAAGGATATCGATAGCTAAAGGTAAAAATTCTTTGAGCACTTTTGCTGAATATACAGTATTTTCTTTAGAGGTATAAGCATTTAAATATCCTCCTATAGCATCAAATTCTTCAGCTATTTCTTGAGAGCTTCTTCTTGAAGTTCCCTTAAAATTCATATGTTCTATAAAATGAGCTATCCCATTTAGATTAATTGATTCATTTCTACTGCCAACTTTTACCCATATTTCTATGGCCACGGAATCAACATTATCGTTTTTTAGACTTAAAATTGTAAGTCCATTAGATAAAATTGTTTTTTCATGTTGTTGATCTGTTGATTTTTTGCTATAAGTCAAGTTTTAATGATCCTTAAAAGTTTTATGAGTAGTTTTAATATGCACACAATCGCTAATCCTTTTCAACAAAATTCTGTTACTTATCGCCTGGAAACACAAATTAAATTTGGTTACTTGCAATATTTTCTAACGTTTTTTGAAACCTTAAGTGAAACTATAGTTTATTTTGAAGCAGAAGATACTAAGCATATTGATAGTGAGCCTGAAGATTTATGGGCGATTCAAGTGTATTTAGGTAACGAGCCAGATCTTGAAATGATTGAAGCAAAAACATCTGAAATTGCAGAAGAGTTTAAAATAAATAAGCCTCTTCTAAAAATGCAGAAAATTAATGATCAAGATTGGGTGAGTGAAGTGCAAAAAACTTTTGTTCCTATTCATTCTGGGAGCTTCTTCATTCATCACTCGAACTATGCTGGTAACGTTCCAGAAGGAAAGATAGCTATAGAAATAAATGCAGGTAGAGCTTTTGGTACAGGAGAGCATGAAACAACAAGTAATTGCTTGAAAGCGCTGTCAGAGCTTAGTAAAAATAAATATATCAATTGCTTGGATATGGGTTGTGGTTCAGGAATTTTAGCAATAGCTATAGCAAAATTATGGCCTAATCAAATTACAGCAGTTGATTTGGATGAGCAGGCGGTTAATGTTACTGAAGAAAATATTCATATAAATAAAACTAGTTTTATCACTACTGGGCAAAGTGATGGTTATAAATCAAGATTAGTTGAAAAAAATGCTCCATATCAATTAATCACCGCTAATATCCTGGCTAATCCTTTAATAGAGATGGCCAACGATGCTTATAACCATCTACAAAAAGATGGGATATTAATTTTAGCTGGTTTTCTGAATAATCAGATGGAAAATGTTCTAAGTGCTCATTTGAGTCAAGGCTTTACTTTAATGCAAATAATATCTGAAGAAAATTGGCCAGTATTGATGCTTAAGAAATAAAATGCTAATTAGATGCTTAAAGAAAGTAATATGGATCAATATCAATTTTTAAATTTATATAATTCGGTATTTTTATGCCATCCAACCAAGTGTTAAAGAATTTTTGGATATTGATATTACGCTTGGTTTTTATTAGTATCCGATAGCGAAATTTACCTCGAAGCTTATAAATCAAAGCTGGAGCAGGCCCCAAGACTAGAATTTCTTTACTATTAGGAGAGGCTTTTACTAACTCTTTGGCGAAATCAATTAGTTTTTGTTCCTTGTTACTAGATAAAATTACTGATGCCAATCTTCCAAAAGGTGGCATATTTATAGTCTCTCTGGTCTTCATCTCTTCTTTAATAAATTTAGCTCGATCATAATTTGCTATAGCTAAAATAAGAGGATGTTCTGGATTATAAGTTTGAATAAATATTTTACTATTGGCAATCTCTCTACCAGCTCTTCCACCAACTTGTTGTAATAGCTGATAGGTTTTTTCGGCTCCTCTAAGATCTCCTCCCATCATTCCTGAATCCGCATCAATAACCCCAACAATTGTTAGAGATGGGAAGTGGTGACCTTTGGCAATAATTTGGGTGCCAAGAATAATATCACATTCTTTATTGGTTATAGAGTTAAGCAAAATTTCAGCTTGTTTAGGGTTGTTAAAACTATCTTGAGTTAGAGTGGTCACCTTGGCATCAGGAATTAATTCATTTATTTCTTCAGCTAATCTTTCAATTCCTGGGCCGCATGCAACAAAGCTTCCTTCTTTAGAGCAATGTGAGCAGGTTTTAGGTAATGCAGCAACATATCCACATTGGTGACATTTAAGTTTTTTTTGTGATTTATGGTAAACCATTCCGGTTGAGCAAGCATGGCAACAAATTCTATAACCGCAATCACCACAAATCATTGCTGGAGAATATCCCTTTCTATTTATAAATAATAAAGATTGCTGATTTTGAAGCAAATTCTCTTTTAACGCTTCGATTAATTTTGGAGCAATAAAGTAATTTTTTTTTCGTTCTTTTCGCATATCTATTACATGCACTTTAGGCATTAAATTATCGTTATAACGTCCTGTTAAGGTAACTAAATTTAATTTTCCCAAAGCCACATTATGGATGCTTTCCAAAGATGGAGAAGCAGATGCTAGGATTATAGGAATATTTCCTATTTTTGCCCGCATAATTGCCATATCACGCGCTTGGTAAGTGACCCCATCCTCTTGTTTATAGCTTTGTTCATGTTCTTCATCCACGATAATCATCGATAGATTCTTATACGGTAAGAATAATGCACTTCTAGCGCCAATTATAATTTGAGCAGTTCCATTCATAATCGCTAGAAAACTGTCACGTTTTTTTTTATCAGTTATATTTGAATGCCAGATATGCGGGGTGCAGCCGAAGCGCTTGGCGATCCGGTCAGTAATTTGATTAGTTAGGGCAATTTCAGGCAACATAATTAGCACTTGTGAGGAATTATGCTTTAAAACTTTATCAATTGCCGCGAGATAAATTTCTGTCTTGCCAGACCCTGTTACTCCATCAAGAATAATGCTGTGTTGTTTGTTATCAATAAACTGGCTTATTTGTTTGATAGCTTCAACTTGTTCTGGGTTAAATTCTGGCTTAACATATTTTATTTTTGACTGATCTATAAGAGATTTATGAGATTTTTCTTTTAGCATCCAGGCAGATATCTGTGAAGGTAGAAGCATCTTAAACACATTGCCAAAACTAAATAAATAATATTGCGCTATCCACTCAATAAATTCTCTATCAATTTTAGCAATATTAAATGGAAGTTTTTTTTCGATGGTTTTAAGCTTATCCAAAGCTAAGTCGCTTTTATCGGTTATTTCCCATATCATTCCTAATAATTTTTTACTACGGAACGGAACTATAACCAGATCGCCCAATTGAGGATCAAGCTCTTTTGGAGCGAGATAATCTAAAGGGGCTAAATTTGGCAAAAGTATTTGAGCAATTACAGTCATTTTATTTTAAATTAAGAATAATATAAATATGAATATATCTCTTGCGCTTCAAGATGTCACCATTAAGATCAACAAAATTCTATGGAATGTAAATTATATCGCTATACTTAGATTCAAGTGAGCTATATCTAGAATTAGTTTCTTGATTTATTGACAATAATTTTATACAATCTATGACTATCTTTAAATAGGCTAAAATCAAAGAGACGATATGCGGTTTTCTACTACTTTATCATTATATGTGGTGCGCAATTTGTTACTGAATTTATTTTATGTATTCTTAGCCTTTTGTTTTATTAGTTTTATTTTAGATTTATTAGAATTAATTCGGAAAATACAAGGTAGAGAGATATTAATTCTTCAGATGTTAAAAATAGCTTTTTATAAAGTACCATTTTTAATTTTTTCCTTTTTTCCTTTTATATTTTTATTTGGTTCGATACTGACTTTTGTTAAGCTAAACAATAATTTTGAAATTGCTGCTGCAAAATCAGCGGGTATTTCTATTTGGTCTTTAGGCACGCCAATAATCGGCTCAATTTTAATATTAAGCCTTATAATATTATGGGTGTTTCATCCAATTTCAGCAATTTTTTTGGATAAGAATCGTCTTCTTGAGAATAAATATTTTGATTACAAATCAAATCGTGTTTCATTAAATTCAAATGGTATTTGGCTATATGATCAAACTCCTAATTTAGCAGATGAAAAATTTATTACTGCGGCTCATGTATCCGATCATGGACAATCTTTATCTGCAGTTAAAGTATATTATGCTGGAGAAGAATACGATTTTACAACTAGCTATGCGGCGGAAGTTGTTTCTATTGAGAATAACTCCTTACTGCTTAATAACGTTACAAAATATTCTCCTGGGGTGCAGGCTGAATATTTAAAGCAAGTTATTTTGCCAACTAGTTTAGTGGTTGATCAAATCCAAGAAAGTATTGCTAATCCTGAAATTATACCATTTTGGAGTTTAAGTGATTTTATAAAGCAAATTAAGCAATCTGGTTTTTCAACTTTAAAGCATGAATTATATTATAAATCACTAATGGCTAGCCCTATATTATATGTATCTTTAGTTTTAATTGCCTTGTCTTGCTCTATTAATTTACCTCGTAATGGTAAGATCGGAGTGGTATTTATTTATGGGAGCGCCATAGCTATCTTTATTTATTTTGTTGAGAAAATGGTAAATGTGATGGCTTTAACGGCGGTGTTACCAATAAATGTAGCCGTGCTTGCTCCCAGCATTGCTTACCTTCTTTTAAGTAGCGCAGCTTTAATTCATTATGAAGAAGAATGATTATGAAAAGAGCAGGAATATTTATAGCTTTAGTTACGTTATTTGCGGACCAAATCACAAAAGTAATGATCGTCAATAATTTTACTGATACTTCCTCTGTAGTAAAGATTACTAGCTTTCTTAATCTCGTCTTAGTTTACAATAAAGGAATTAGTTTTGGTTTATTTAATCAAGTTGATTATAGTAATTATATATTTACGATCCTGTCTTTAATTATAATTTGCTTTTTATTGAAATGGTTTAAGGATTCTGTTATCTTAGCTGAAAGCTTAGCTCTTGGATTAATTATAGGTGGGGCAATTGGTAATGTGGTTGACCGAGCTTTCCGTCCTGGGGTGGTAGATTTTATACAATTACATTGGCAGGGGTATTATTGGCCAAATTTTAATATTGCAGATAGTGCAATTTGCATTGGGGTAATTGTTTTGATGGTTTTTAGTTTAGATCTTAAATGTTTAAAAAGAGATTCAGTATGAATAGAGTTATATATCTAGTATTATTATGTGTAATTACTTCTTGCAGTAGTTTTAAAGAGAAAGCTGGATTAGTGAAATATCAACCTGATGAATATCAAGTTACAACAAATCCATCACTGACAGTGCCGCCAGATTTTAATATCCACTCTCCTGAGGAGTTAATAGCGAAAAAGAACTCTCCGTCATCTATCGAGGATAACTCTAATTTATCTGAGGGGGAAAATCTGATTTTAAAAAATATAAATCAGTAATATATGACAATAAAGCAGAGTTTTTATCTCACTTCTGAAGCACAAGAAATAATAAAAAAATCTGCAAAGTCTAAAAAATCTCAACTAAAAGTAGAGGAAGCGATAAGTCTAATTAGGCGACAATGTGGATTAGATGCCCTTGATACTGAGATAAATTTAATCAAAAAAATTGCTTCTCAAATTCTTAGTTCATACAATAAAGCTATTATTATTTCAATCGGCGGCTCTATGTCTGCCAGTAGATCATTTACAGCTTGCAGAAATTACCAGTCAGATCATTTTAAACTTATTTATAGCGATAGTCTTTCGTTTCAAAAGCAGCAAGAAATATTCACTGAAGACAATTTACAAAATGCAGCGATTATAATTATTAGCCGTTCTGGAAATAGCGTTGAAACGTTACATCAAACACGCATAGTTATAGATAAATATTATAAATATTTTGGTGAAAACTATTCATTGGGAAAGCATTTTTTTATTATAACCAAAGGAGATAATCCACTTAAAGAAATAGGATGTAAGATAGGGGGCAATATATTGGAATATGTAAGCTATGGAGGAAAATTTTCTAGCTTTTCAATGGCAGGGCTTCTGCCCGCAAGATTGATAGGAATGGCGCCAGATAAAATTATAGCTGGAGCAAAAGCAATCCTAGATAATCCAAATAATTCTATCCAGGCCGTTTTAGTTAATCATTATCTATTAAGTCAAGGATATAATATTAATATAATGACTCATTATGATGATTTATTTGATCAAGTATTAGCCAGGTATATGCAAATATCTGGTGAAATAATTGCTAAAGAAGGTAAGGGATTTTCAGCAATTGTTACTAGAGGCGTTTTTGATCAGCATGGTTTATGGCAATTATTCCTTTCTGGACCTAAGGACAAATATTTTACTTTTCTTGTAAATAGAGAGGATTATAATAATAAAAATATAAGCAGTTTTATTGAGCAAGCTTATCATGAGCTAAATATAAATAGAATAAAAGAAAAAGATATACCTGCAAGAGAATTAATTATAACAAAAATGGATGATTATAATTTAGGCGCTCTAACCATGCAATTATTGCTGGAGATGATAATGCTAGCTAATTTATTAAACATCTCGTCAGTAACTCAGCCTGATATAGATAAAGGTAAGGAAATTTTAGGACGTATGTATTTTTCTTATATCCAAACTTAAGTTACTCAAAAGGCTTAACTATCGCCAAGATCACTATCGCTATCATCAATATAGTGGGAACCTCATTTATGATTCTATAAAACTTAGCGCTATATTTATTTCTGCCATTTTCAAAGTCTTTTCTTCGTTTTCCTAAGAAGTGATGAAAATAAATCATTATAAGAACTAAAGTCATTTTAATATGAAACCAAACTCCTAAATGTTTAAATCCATAAATTTGTGCCACCCATAACCCAAAGATAATACTTAGAATCATCGCAGGATTCATTATAAATCTGAGCAATCTCCTTTCCATAGTTTGAAACATTTTATCTTCTTTGCTGCCAATTTCTAACGCGCAGTGATAAACAAATAACCTTGGTAAGTAAAATAATCCAGCTAGCCACGAGATTACAAAAATTAAGTGTAATGCTTTAAGCCACATATAATATTCAGCCATATTCTTAAATTCCTTTTGATTATTAAATTTTTATCTTCATGCTAATATGACTAGCATCAAATCCTAATTTTTCATAGAAGTTTTTTGCTTTTATTCGTTCTTTGTTCGTAGAGAGTTGACGTAGAGAAACGCTTTTTGTTTTTCAATATAATTTAGCTTCATAAAACATCCATTCGCCGATGCCTTGTCCACCAAGATCTTTAGACGCACAGCTTCAAACTGCATTCTGGTCGACCCCTAGGAAAATTAATAACATGATGAAAGGATAAATTAATTTAAGACCCTCATCAACTTCTTATTTTTCATTTCGGTTGTATTTATTCTAACTCTATTATTACTCCACTACCATCCCCAGGATATGGTGAGTGGTTTGCTCCTGGATAAGCAAAGCCGTTAATTAAAACCAGTCTAGAATCTGAGGATTCATTGGGTAGGCTCCAGTGTACCAGATATTGATGCATGCATGCTGTATCTCCTGGTTCAAGTAATAGGGGAATAGCTGTATTAAATTCAAATCTATCTTTTAGATGATCTCTAGGAATTTCTCCTTGTTTATGTGACCCAGCGATTATCATAATTGGGCCATTATTTTCAGTCATTGAATTTATAGAGGTGACGCATACTACATAAGTTCTGCCGCCATTTATATTCTCCCAATTGGAATCGTAATTACGTCTATGATGAATGTCTTGATGAATTGAAAACTCTACTCCATCATTTGGCAGTTTTAGGTGTAATGAATTTATTATATGCGCTGCTTTAGGACTTTCTAGTAACTGAGATATTGGTGTCAGTAATTTACTTTGTTTTGAAATATTCAATAAATCAGGTTCTGCAGCTCCGGCCCATACTATCCGATGGATTTTTACCAATTGCTCTATATTTTGAATAACAAATACACTACCTTGCTCTTTAACTGGGTGCACTTCGCTATCTGCAAGATTTTTTGACAAGTTTCGAGCCTTGTATTCTAAAGAGTTAGCTTTATTAAGTAAAATTTCTACTTCTTGTGAACTAAAAAGAGCCGGAAGTATAAGATATCCACTATCTAAAAATTTGCTTATCTGATCTTCTGATATCTGAGTCATAACTAAAATTCTAGAATTTTTTTAACACCTTATCACTATCGTTTTGCTATGCTTCACAATTGTGCTATAGCTAGCGATTACCAGGATGGTGTTGCTAGAAACGAACTTTTCTATAGTGAAGAAAGCCAAGTTTTCTAACGCGTCCATAGGAGCATCAAAGTTTGTATTTTTTACCTCTTGAACGGTCAAACCAGTCAATTCAAAAATGGCTTCCTGAGTTAGGGGCTTTTTTGAAAAAGTAAGGTTTGTAGGATTTAGAGGGCTATATAACTATTTCACTAAGATATAAATCTATTGGTACTTTAGCTTTTACATATTTAGTCTAAAGAATTATTAAGATAATTATTAACCATATCTAACTCATCTCTAAATAGTCCTATAAAATAAAAATACACTGCGATTTAGCTATTTTAAAACCTTAGGCCTTTATTTGCAAAACTCTCTATTTATAATTTCTCAGGATATCTTTTTAAACACATATAAAAAACTATGCTATTCACCAATATACCCATTATTACACTTTCTAATGCACCATCTACTCCAATATCAAAAAAGTTATATAGATCAAAAATTAATAAAGATACAATACCACAAATCGCAGGGTAAATGAATACTTTTGGATTAGATCGTACTCCAAAAATAACAGCCAGAAGTGGTGTTAAAATAAATGGGGTCCAAAATTGATAAGAATAAAGCAATAAATCTAAAGTGCTTTTAAAAAACAATGAACAAGTAATAGCAGCTATCCCTAAAGTAAGAGTAACTAATCGCGAAATTAGTAAATCCTTACTGGAATTTTGTTCGAATTTCCATTCAAAGCTACATAAAATGTCTTTTTTCAAAGCTATCGCAGAGGCATTTAAGAATGAATCAGCTGTAGATATAGCTATAGCTAGCATAGCTGCGACCCCTAATCCCTTTAATCCAATTGGCATCGTTGTTTTTATAACAAAAGGCAGAGCTGCAAATGCATTAAGAGAAGGGTTAATTGAATATGCTATCAAACCTATTATTCCAACAATTGCAAATAATAATAAGGAAATAATACTGCTATATAAAGTGCCCTTATAAGTTGCGTCAGTTGTTCTTCCAATTAGTAATCTCTGCATATAAGGAGGGACAAGAGTTTCTCCCAAAAAGAAGCTCAAAAATATTACCATAAATGAGGCAGGTCCTATCGTGCCAAATATCTGCAAATGATCATTTGGGAGTGATGTCAGCATTGCATCAACTCCACCTACATAATCAATGCCAAAAAACATTATTATAGGCAAAATTATTACTATCATTAAAAAACTAAAAGTATTAGCAGCCACTACTGACCTTAATCCACCAATACTAGGATAAACTAGGGTTACTAAGGCTATTATAGCGATCGCCATTGCATCTGACATATTTAAAATAACAACTAACATATTTTTGCAAGCTAGAAATTGCGCAGCTAGAATGCCGCCACAAGTTAAAACAGAAGCTATTCCTGTGCAAATTTTAGCTGTTTTCCCAAAACCAATTTCCATTATGTCGCCAACGGTTTCAGCTTTATTCTTAAATACATTCATTCTCGGAGCAACAAATCTAGCAATCAGGTATTCTTTAAAGCTAAATCCCCAAATCGCAAAAATAAATACAATACCATAGATAAATGTTTTTTCAGCCAAACCAATCGTAAATCCTCCTCCTATAAAAGAAGATACTAAGGTTGCCAAAATAACAAACGAGTTATATTTACCTCCACCATTGTTATATTCTTTTGAAGAATTAACTTTTCTTGCAGTATATATTCCTATTAAGAACACCCCAAGTAGATAAACGATAACTACTGCAATATCAACCATTATACTTAACTCCTTTTCAAGTACTTTAAATGTTAACATTAGCATATAAGAGCTTTAGAAACTAGATTTTTATAATCAAAACAAAATATTTTTAAAAATCTATCTCGTCATCCAAAATTGGAAAGCTCAGAATCACCTCAATGACAAAGAAAAATGGATATAATACAATCTTAAATCCTACCTCGCTATTTTGAAGCGCAGAACCTTACATATACTAGGGTCGGAGCGTGACAAGCGAAATGGCAAAAATTAGTGGAGATTGAGGTAAGTAAGGATGGTGGAGTTGGTAAGTCTTTTTGCAAACTTTTCTCTGTCAAAAAAGCGAGGGTTTATAATGCGCTCAGAGGAGGATAAAAGTTCTCAGTTTTTCTATAGATATCAGGTGGCAGAAAAAAATTTGTAAGATCAAAAATTCTAAATCACCGCCTCTGAGATTGTCCAGAGATTTAAAATAGCATAAGTTATTTCCAATAAAGCGGCAAAAGAGCAGGTATATTAGAAAACTAGCAAAATACACTATTTACTGATTCTTGTTCTTATTAAAAATGCAGCATGATTTTTATCACTCTATAGAGCTTCAAGCTAAGAGCACTAAGGTCAATTTATTTATTAGATAATAAAGTTTAAAAAATTCATTATTCTAAGTTAGTGTAATAAGAGCCATCTTCTCCGCAAATGCTATTTAGATTATCGATAACACTCTCTGCCTGTGCCATCAAACAATCTTGCGCTTTTAAAATCTTGGGAAGAAATATGGACAAATGCGCTTGAGACTCTAAATTTTTTAGAGCATAAAGAGCAAGTTTAGTATCTTCACTATTTTTAAGAATATATTTAATGGGATTCTTGTTATACAATTCAATTTCTGTTGCTGTGCTACTGAATTTTGAATACTCTACGTTAGAATTTGCACCTAATGTTAAAAACACTCTTACTACTTCAGTGTTTTCATATTTTGTAATTAAATGGTCGTATCTATATCCATATCGAGCGATAGCTAAATGCAGGGGGGTATATCCATCTTTATCAACGGATTCTATATCAGCGCCTCTCTCAATAAATAGTTTAATAATTTTCCGCCCTTCTCCAAAAACATAGGAACGTACAGTAATATGTAAAACTGTTTGATTATCTTTATCAATAGCTTCTATGTTAGCGCCTTTATCAAGCAAGATTTTTGCATTTTCCACCGCAGGAAGGCTAGCAGCCTTGTGTAAAGCTGTTTGGCCATTTTTATCAACAGCCTCTATATCAACGCCTCTATCAAGCAGAATCTCCATCACTTTAGAGCCTCCTTTGTCGCTTGCAGCTATGCTGAGAGGCTGTTGTACATTTTCTCTGGTTTCTTGAATATCTGCCCCTCTTTCAAGTAATAACTCTGCAATTTTAGGAAACCCTACAGAGAAACTGAAAACCGTATTACCATATAGGTCAATTGCATGAACATTTGCTTCATAATTGAGTAATATTTTTACTGACTCAAAATTTCCAGATCTTACTGCGTTATGTAAGGCCGTTCTACCATTACAATTAGTAGCGTGAATATCAGCTCCTTTTGCAAGTAATAAAGTTATAACCTCTGAATAGCCCATATAAGCAGCTCTTGTCAGAAATGTTTCCATAATATATGAAGAAGAATATACAAATAAACTATCATTGTTATTTATGTCATGAATGAGATTAATTAATTTTTCTATTTCCTGCAAATCAAGCTTATCAACATTTTTTTCTTTAAGCATTTTATATAATTTTACTTTAGTTTTGAAATTGACTTGATCTTGGCTGCTATAATTTTTTTGATCGTTATAGCTATAATCGTATTCTTTTCTTTTACTAGGGGAGCTTAAAATCTCATGTGCTTCTTGTATATCAAAATATTTATTTTTAATATTCTCATTAATGTTATTAAAATCTAAATTTTTATCAGGATGATATTTCAATGACAATTGTCTATAAGCGTGATCAATCTCTTTTTCAGTTGCGCTGCTTTTTAATCCTAGAATTTGGTAGTGGTCTTTTGTTGGCATAGCTTCTTCTATAAATGAATTTTTGTTAAATAACCCAAAAACTAGCTCATGAATTTATGATAAATGAAATTGATGCGCTAGAGCGTAGTTGATAAATTTATTATCATCCTAAAATTAACATAGCAATGAAAATTTTGATAAGCGAAGCTACGGTAAAAATTAGTAAAAGTTTTTAATTTAAATCACTATTAACTAAATTTTCACCGCAGAATTTTATTATTCCTGGAGTAATTTCTTCTGGTGTTATAACTTTACATAAAAGCTCCATACCGCTTAGAGTATCAATAGATTCTTGAATCATAGCTGGAGTTTTAAACAGCTGATTAATATTATGCAGCTGCTCAACAAGAGTTGCACAAGAATCTGCGCTTTTTTGGAAATTATTTAATTGAGATAAACATCTATCCTCTTCTTTTAATAATAAGCATTCCTGAGCTTTAAATATTACTTTGTCGAGCTCTAGTTTCTTTGCGAATAAAACAGCTAATGTATCGCATTTTTCTAGCGTTAATTTATAAAATTTCGAAGGAAAGGCGGCCTTAAGTATTTTATGGCCAATATTCTCTGCGATTGCTACGCAAGAATTATGATCTTTTTGTAATGCTTCTAAAGTTGTTGCAAAACTGCTTTTTGCACTTTCAATTGCGCCGATAAGATCGGACATTATGTTACCTATAATTAATATTTATCTCTCATTATAAATAATATATTAATACTACTGCTTTTAATAGTCAAGCAGAATGACTAATTATTAATTTTTGAGGTTTATACTTATAGTCTTCACAGTTAAACAATTTAAAAAACAATACCTAAAATGGAGAATGGAGACTAGCATTATAGTTGAAATGTAAAAAACTAACTAATTTTGGAGCTAAAAATCATGTTGTGGCGAAAAAACAAACCATGTCGAATCTATAAAATTCAAAGACTTTAACGATACGTAGGGAGTTAAAAATTGCGATGCGGCCAGTAATAACCAACTGTCCATATTGAGACATAGGTTACACTTTTGTTATTTGGAGATTTTTCAAATGACATAGAGTGAAAGTAACATTATGGATGAAAGATTAAAGTTTGTAGCAAGAATGCTAGATGGTAAAAAAATGGCAGTTTTATGTAGAGAATTTGTTATTTCGCGTAAAACTGGATATAAGATATGGGATCGTTATAAAGATGTTGGTCTAGAGGACTTACAAGAACGGAGCCGTAGACCATATAGACACGCAAACCAATTACCATTTCAAGTTGAGCGTGCAATTTTACAGATTAAGCAGGAATATCCTAGTTGAGGAGCTCCTAAGATTAAGGAGAAGCTCAGTATACAATATCCTATGATTCACTCCCCCGCCATTAGCACAATACATGGGGTATTAGATAGGCATGGATTAGTTACCAGGAAGAGGCTTCGTCGATATAAGGCTCAAGGCACTGAGCTATTTGATGCTAAACGCCCGAATCAATTGTGGTGCGCTGATTATAAAGGTGAGTTTATGTTAGGCAATAAACAATATTGCTACCCACTAACTATAACTGATTATAGCTCTCTTTATCTTTTGGCTTGTGATGGATTAGCATCTACGAAAGCGTGCTATGCCTTTACTATTTTTGAGAAAGAATTTAAAGAATTTGGTTTACCAGGAGCAATACGTACAGATAATGGAGTTCCGTTTGCTTCATCAAATGCTCTTTTGGGGCTTAGTAAACTATCAGTATGGTGGTTACGTTTAGGTATTGCAATAGAAAGAATAAAGCCCGGAAATCCGCAACAAAATCGAAGACACGAAAGGATGCATCTAACTTTAAAGAAAGAAGCGACAAAACCATCTGGTTTTAATTTTCTTCAGCAGCAAGAAAAATTTGATCATTTTATAGAAGAATATAACAATGAGCGTCCTCATCAAGCTATAGGAATGAAGTACCCTGGTGAGTTATATGTCCCATCGGCAAGGGTTTATAATGGCTTGCCAAATTTGGAATACCCTTTGCATGATAAGACTATTACCGTAACAAGTTGTGGAAGGATATGCCTTAATACCAAGAAAATTAACTTTAGTGAGGTATTTGCAGGACAAAAAGTTGGTAATAGAGAGACAGAAGATAAAATTTGGCTTGTATCATTTATGCATTATGATATAGGATATTTTGATGAGGAGGCTTGTAGAGTTGAACCTTTAGATAACCCCTTCAAAGCAAAACTGTTACCTAGTCCAAAGGAATAAAACGTAACCCATGTATCCAGAATGGACCTAAGTAAGGATGGTGGGCGATAGAAGATTCGAACTTCCGACCTCAGCGATGTCAACGCTGCGCTCTAACCAACTGAGCTAACCGCCCCCTAGACGAACTTGGGAGTATAACTGTTAGATTAATTTATGGCAATATACTTTTTTAAATCTGACGAGTTCATAAAAATATTGATTCTTGCATTCTTAAGGGTTAAGGCTATAATTTGCTATGGTTTTAAGCAAATAGGAAAAATATGAAATTTTTAGATGAAGCAAAGATATATATAAAAAGTGGCGATGGTGGATCTGGTTGTTCTAGTTTTCGTAGAGAAAAATTTATTGCTCAAGGCGGACCAGATGGAGGAGATGGAGGAAGAGGTGGCTCTATTTATATAGAATGCGTTGATAATCTCAATACCTTAATAGATTTCCGTTATTTGCAGCATTTTAAGGCTAAATGTGGCAAGCCTGGGAGCGGTCAGAATTGTCATGGAGCCGCTGCTGAAAATATGATTATTAAAGTGCCAGTAGGTACTGAAATATTAACTGAAGATGGTGAAAATGTGATTGCAGATTTTACTGAGGTGGGACAAAAAATATTGATTGCTAAAGGCGGCGATGGTGGTCTTGGTAATGCTCATTTTAAATCTTCAACTAATCAAGCTCCTAAACATAAAACCTTAGGCTGGCCTGGAGAAGAAATGTGGGTTTGGCTAAGATTAAAACTGATTTCTGACGCCGGACTTGTTGGACTTCCTAATGCAGGAAAATCTACTTTCTTAAGCGCTGTTTCTGCAGCAAAGCCTAAAATAGCTGATTATCCGTTCACTACCTTAAAACCACAGCTTGGAGTGGTGTATGTTGATGATTCAGAATTTGTGATTGCAGATTTACCAGGATTAATTGCTGGAGCTCATGAAGGTGTTGGCTTAGGAGATAAATTTCTAAAGCATGTTGAGCGCTCTGGCGTTTTATTGCATTTAATTGATATTACGAATGAGGATATTATAGAAGCTTATGATACTATTCGTACGGAGTTAGTTGAATACGGGCTTGAAGATAAAATTGAAGTTATTGCATTAAGTAAATGTGATTCTTTAAGTGCTGAAGATATAAAAAAGAAACAAGCTTTACTTAAAAAACAT
>CAZJZY010000001.1:67466-74899 GCA_964550685.1 uncultured Rickettsiales bacterium
CAGAAAGTTCATGCTATTTCAGCGGCATCTCAGCAGGGAATTTTGCCAGTATTGCGGGCGCTTCGTCAGCATATAGAAGAATTTAGAAGTAACATATGAACTGGTCGTCAGAAGAAGCAGCAATAGTTACTAAGGGAAGAGCATTTTCCTCATGGGATGGAGGAAAGCTTGTTTTTGATAGTCGACTTGTTGAGAAAGGAGATATATTTATAGCTCTTCCTGGAGTTTCTGTAGATGGGCATGATTTTATAAAAGCCGCATTTGATAAAGGTGCAGCTGGAGCTATAGTTTCAAAAATTCCAGAAGCAATCAATCAAGATAAATTGATATTAGTTGATGATACCTTAACTGCTTTATCTGATATGGCAATTTATAAACGTTCTAAATCTAACGCTAAGTTTATTGGAATCACTGGTAGCGTTGGAAAAACTAGCACTAAAGAATTATTAGGCCTTGCATTATCTGTGTATGGAAAAACTTTTATTAGTCGTGGAAATTATAATAATTTTCTTGGGGTTCCTATTAATTTAGCCTCTATGCCTTATAATACTGAATATGCAGTTATTGAAATGGGTATGGATCATGCCGGAGAAATAATGCCTTTAAGTGATTTAGTTAAACCAGATATTGCTATTATAACAGCAATTGAGAATATCCACCGTGCTAATTTTGATTCAATTGAAGGAATAGCAGAAGCTAAGGCTGAGATTTTTTATGGTATGTCAGATTTTGGTACAGTTATAATAAATGCTTTAAGTAATTGTTATGAGTTGTTAAGGCAAAAAGCTGAAGCGCATAAAATTATTAGTCTTGGTATAGAAAGCAAAATTTCTAGTTATCAAGTTAAAGAAAATAATACCGAAGCTAATTTAAATATTCTTGGGAAAGAAATTAATCTTAAGTTTGATAATATAATGGGAAGGCACCAAATTCATAATATGATGGCAGCTTTAACTTGTGTGGAGAGCTTGGGTCTTAATTCCATGAAAGCAGTTCATGTGTTAGAGCAATTTAAATTGCCTAGAGGCAGAGGAATGGTTTCACGAATCACTGTAGATAATAAGAGCATTATTTTAATTGATGATAGTTATAATGCTGGTCCAGTTTCAGTGAAAGCAGCATTAAAAACTATGAGTTATTATTCTGGAAGAAAAATTGCTATTTTAGGAGATATGACCGAAATGGGGCCAGAAAGCGTATGTCTCCATGCGGCTTTAAAAGAAGATATTATTACTAATAATATTGATAAGGTTATTTGCTTTGGTAATATCATGCGTAATTTATATGAAGTTTTGCCTGAAAATAAAAAATTTGGTAGCTATTTAACCTTAAAAGATTTAGCCAACGAATTACCAAATAAATTAATTGATGGAGATATTTTATTAATTAAAGGATCTCTGTATTTAACTAATCTTTATGAGTTTACTAAGCATTTAATTGAAGGAAAGCTAGATATTTTAAGTAAAGGGGAATAATGATACAAAATGAGATTCTTATCAGCTCGCTTAAACTAATAATGAAGGTTATATTCTGAATGCATGATCTTTTGCTGCTTCGGCTGTATTGAAGGCTATTGGAAAGTTTTTTAAATATTTAGAAAAGAGTATTGAGTAATTAAGTTATACTTGCCTGCGTCACTTAAATACTTCAGCAATTACAAAATATCCTTATCTTCTTATTTAAACTTTCTAAATGTCTTGCCTTGGATATAGGCTTATTTTATGCTCTATAACTATAAGATTATCAATTTTTTAAGTAATTTAATTTGCTCATAAGATTAGCTTTTAGTTTAATTTTGTTTTTTACTGTTTATGCACAAGCAAATGAAGTTTATGTTATTAAAAACATAAAAATTTCCTCAAGTAATAAAAGTGCTAATATTGCTCGTAATGATGCTATAGAAGCTGGCCAGTTAAAAGCTTTTCGTGGCTTAGTAAAATTGCATTATCCTGATGCTCAGAATAAAGTATCTAAAATCAATAAAGATGATATATTTAGCTTAGTTGAAAGCTATGAATTATCAGAAGAAAAGCGTTCAGCTACCAATTATTATGCAAAGCTTAAAGTAAAATTTAGCAGATTTCACGTTGATAAATTGATGAAAAGCTTGGGGGCCACTTTCTCAGAATCATCAGCCCCAACAAAAAACACAGAAGCTGCAGCCGCTCTAGAAGATCCTAAGCCAATCGTTGCTGCAAGCGAAACAGTTATTCCATCTGCGCCGCTATTAACCACTCTTGTAGTGCCAGTTTTTATTAAAGATAGTAAAGATTATTGGTTTGATGATGATAATTTATGGTTAAGCACATGGCAGAAGCATAAACAGAGCAGTAATTTTGTATTACCTTTGGCTGATCTTGAAGATATTACTTTGATTAATAAAGAAATCATCAATAAGAATCTTATAGATTTAGCGCCATTACTTGAAAAATATAACGTTAATAATATAGCTATCTATAGTTTCGAAGATATAGAAGAAGGTCAGAATCATAGGGCTACTCTTAAAATAAATTACATTAATAAACATCATTATTCTTGGCAAACTTATCATTTTAAAGATGTTTTTGGTACTGATTTATCTAAGTTATTGAATAGTGGATATAATGAAGCTCAAGTTTTTAAGTTTGATAGCAATTTAGATACTTGCTGTAAAGTGGTTAATGATTTGGTAACAGTGGAGCCAAAAGTAATCACAATTGATTTCCCAGTAGAAAAAATTTCTGATTGGTTGAATTTGCAGCAGATCTTAAAAACTATCACTTATGTTAGCGATATTCGCTTAGAAAAAATGTCTATCACAAACTATAGATTCTTTCTTACAATCAATATTTCTGTAGCTGAATTTAAAGATCTATTGAATAAATATGGATTCCGTCTTGATGAGCAGAATAATAATCTTTTTCTTTTAACTAAGAATATAGAGTCTAAAGAAATTGAATCTGGGGGCAATGCTGATGAAGAATATTAAGTTTTTAATATTTATAATTTTTGTAGTTATAGCTTTGTTCTTTTTTTATTCTGTGTGGGCTATCCTTGCTCCTTTCATTGTAAGTATAATTGTCGCTTATTTTCTTGATCCTTTGACTAAAAAAATTGAAAAAATGGGAATTAAAAGAGAGTGGACTGTTTCCATTATAGTTGGCTTATTTTCTTTTGTTATGGTAATTGGAGTGCTTAATTTAATACCAGCATTATTTAAACAAATTCATCAATTTATTTTAGCTATTCCCCAATATGAAAAATATGTTTCACAGAGTATATTAAGTAAATTAGCGGATTTTTTATATAAAATAGATCCAGATTTAAGTAGTAGGTTTCAAGAGCAATTGAATAATTTTTCCAGTCAGTTTTTTGAATATCTTGTCTCGATTATTAGTAATGTGTTTAATTCTAGTGTAGCAATATTAAACATTATGGTTTTAGTGTTATTTACACCAATCTTAGTGTTTTATTTACTACGTGACTGGCCTTTATTTGTTAAATCAACTCATAGTTTATTACCTTTATTGTATAAAAAGGGCATTATTGTTCAGTTAAAACAAATTGATAAAGTATTATCTGCTTATGTTAGAGGGCAAATAAATGTGTGTTTGTTATTATCTCTATTTTATGTGACTTCCCTAAGTATTTTAGGGTTAGATAATGCGCTATTGTTAGGCATAATCATGGGGATGCTAACAATTATTCCTTATCTTGGAGCTATTATCGGCTTTGCTATATGTATTATTGCTGCATTATTACAATTTTCTGATTCAATTCACACTTTAATGACTGTCGTTATTTTTGTTATTGGACATGTGCTTGAAAGCTCTTTCATTACTCCTAAGCTTATTGGGGATAAAGTTGGACTTCATCCTGTATGGATAATTTTTGCTTTAATGTCTGGTGGTGCTTTATTTGGTTTTTGGGGTATGTTTTTTGCTATTCCTATAGCTGCTATTTTAGGAGTGTTATTACGTGGTTTACTAAAATTTTATTTTGCTAGCGATTTATATAGACAAAAGGGTGAGTAATTGTGGAGCAATTATGTTTAGATTTTCCTATAAAAACTCGCTATTTCACTGAAGATTTTTTTATTAGTAGGGCTAATGAAAGAGCTTTAGAAATATTGCAGCTTTGGCCGAATTGGGGAGAAGGAACTTATTCTAATATAGTTCTGCTTTATGGTGAACATGGTAGTGGTAAAACCCACCTTGCTTATATTTGGCAGAATATTGCTGAAGGAAAAAGATTAAATCAGAATGATTTATATGATTTATATTTTGATAGTAAGTCATTAATTCTAGAAAATATAGAGAATGTAAATCAGGAAATTTTATTGCACTTAATTAACATAGTCCAAGAAAAACAACAATATCTTTTACTTACTTCAAGCATAGCTCCAGCAAATATTAAACTAACTTTGCCTGATTTGCGCTCTAGGATTTTAGCTCTACCATCTATAGCGATATCTTCTCCTGATGCTGATTTATTGAAGGCGGTATTGCTGAAGCATTTATCTGATCGTAATTTGCAGATTAATGCTGTTGCAATTGACTATATAATACCTAGGATTGATAGGTCTTTTACTAAGCTGATTAGCTTAGTAAATAAGCTGGAGTCTTTTAGCAAAATCAGCAAAAAACCTATAACAATTCCTTTAATAAAAGAAGCGTTAGCGTATTAAAATTTATTGTGCATCATAATTGCTGATAATATCAAAATAAATTTTTACATTATATTTATTCTTGAGATAATTTATGTATTGATCATAAATCTCATTTTTATAATGTCCTTCAGTAATATTCTTGATTTGTCCATGAATAGTTTGATCTAGCTTATCATTAAATATGGTTTCCACTATGGCTATAGAATATTTTGCTTCGCCTAATTTTTCTGGGGCAGAAGTTTGTTTTAGATTTAGCAGAAATAAGTTATTGACGAATTTTTCTGGAAGGTTATTAGGGCCGATATCCGGGCGGACAATATCTTCTCTGTTTAGAGTGATAACAGCTGAATCAATAAAAGCAATCTCATATTTTTCATAGATTGGTTTTAGAATTTCTTGCAATAATTTCTCATTTAGAGAAAATTTATTATCTTTTTCTGATATTAGTTTCTTAGGATCTTCAGCTAATGTTTTTGTAAGTTCTAAGGCCACCTCATCTTTTAGTTGTGATAAGTATTTTACTTTTACTCGTTCTCTAGCTTCTTCAAAGCTTTGGATGGAAGCAGGAATAATTTCATTAACTTTAACAATAGCGTAGCCTGAGGGTTCAAGCATAGTTATTTCTGATTCCATATTTTCAGGAGTCTCGAATGCTATACTTAATATCATTGAGTTTATTTTTGAAGCTTTTTCATCAATTGATATTTTTTCAACTTCTCCCACTTTAATATTATTCTTTTTTGCGATTTCTTGGAAATTAGCTCCAGAAGCAACATCATCTTCTATGTTTTTGAGTAGATTATTAATTTCAATTTCTGCTAGTTTATATTGAAGGTTTTCATTAATTTCATTTTTAGCCTCAGAAAAGCTTTTATATTGTTTATGATGAATTTTAAGAATTTTAAAAACATGCCAACCAAGTTCAGATTTAATAGGAGGAGGGCTATCATTTTCATTAAGGCTAAACAGCGATAGATCTAAACTACTTAAAAAGCTTTGTGCTGGTTGGTTATTAAATACTTCTGCTACAACTTTTTTATCAACAAAATTTTTGGCAACTGAGCTAGGGATCTGCCCAGATTTTAAGGCTTCAGATACTTGGTTTGCAATTTCTTGGCTTGGCGCCAAGAAATGGTAAAAATCTCTGGTTTCTGGTAAGCTATATTCTTCTTTATTTTCTTGATATTCATTGATTAAATCATCTTCGCTAATTTTAAAATTTTGCTTTATATCTTTTGGGTCAATTAGGAGGTAACTGAAGCTTCTATATTCTTTTGTTTTAAATTCATCTTGGTGCTTCTGGTAATAGGCTTCTAGGTTTTCTTCTAAGAAATTTGTAATGTTCTTTCTTGACATATCAATTGTGATTAAAGAAATTTGTCTTTTTTCTGATAAATAACTCAATAAATAATCACTTAAGGTGGCTTTTAAAGGTAAATTCACTACCAAAGAATCTAATAAAAATCTAGAGGCGATTTGATTAGATATAACACTCAATAATTTATCTTCAGGTAAATTATTATATTCCAAAGTTTTTTTATAGCTTTCTAAATCAAAAACACCATTATTATAAAAATTACGATCATTTTTTATATATTCTACTATTATTTCTGGATCGATTTTGATGCCTAAATTCTCGGATTCTTGTTTTACTAGGCTTTGTGTTATCATTTTCATGATTACTCCATAGTTAATCATATCTCTTTGGCTCTGGGGCATATTAGGATCTAGCTGATTATTTTCTTCTTGCCTTGCTTGCAAAAATTCATTAAGAAAAATTTTATGCTTTCCAATGGTGGCAATTGTATTGACATTAGTTTGTGAAAAATCTCCCAGGCCGATAACAAAAACAAAAGCTAGTAATATAAAAATTACCTTAAATACATAGTTATGAGCAGACTTACGGATTTTTTTTAACATGACAACCTAAATTTTAATATAAATAAATATTTGAAATGAGTATAATAATTGTTTATACCTAGTTATACATAACTAACAGCGGTATGTCAATTTTGTGTTTAAATAATACGGTAATACGGAAATTATATGGATAAAAGTAATTATAAGTCTTTAATAATTGCTAATTGGAAAATGAATCAAAATATTGATTCAGCAAATGCTTTATTAGATGAGCTATTATCATATGATATTTCTGCTAATAATGTAGTTATATGCCCTCCTTTTACTTTACTTTATCTATTAAGTGAAAAGTTAAAAAAAGCTTCTATAGAATTAGGAGCTCAAGATTGTTCACATTTGTCATTCGAATCTGGTGCTTTTACTGGAGATATAAGCTCAGCAATGCTTGCGGATGTTGGTTGTAAATATGTTATTATCGGTCATTCTGAAAGAAGAAAGTATCATTTAGAAGATAATGATAGAATAAAACAAAAAATTTCTTATGCTCACAAGTCTGGATTGATAGCTGTTTTATGTGTAGGAGAGAGTTTATCTTCTAGAGAACAAGGGGTATATCAGCAAGATATAATTAAGAATCTTGAGGAGTGTCTACCTGGATCTGTCAATCCATATAATACAGTGATAGCTTATGAACCAATATGGGCGATAGGTACTGGAAAAACTGCGAGTATTGAGCAAATAAAAGAGATGCATGAGTTTTTATTTGTAAAAATTAAAGATTTATTTCTAAAATCTTCACAAACATTTGAACAAAATATAAAAATAATATATGGTGGTTCAGTAAATGAAGAAAATTCTGCATTAATATTATCCATACCTTACGTATCTGGGTTATTAGTTGGTGGTGCAAGTTTAGATTCAAAGA
>CAZJZY010000001.1:74909-86841 GCA_964550685.1 uncultured Rickettsiales bacterium
TCGCATTTGCAATATTATGTTTGCCACTTTCGAATGCAATTAATATTTTTAGTAATTCAGGTTATTTTAGCGGTGGCTATTATAGGATCAATTCTATTGCAGAAGAATGGTGGAGATGGTTTGGGTAGTCTTGGTGGTGGAGGTGGCATCAATGGTAATAGCATTATCAGTGGACGTACTTCTGCCAGTTTCCTTAGCAAGGCAACCAGCTTCTTGATGGTGTGTTTTATGGTTAATTGCTTGGTTCTTGGAAATATGGCTGTGCGTCAACATAATGCTAAATCGATAGTTGAGCAAGTATTGTCTGAGAAGTCTGTTGAAGAAAAAACAATAGCTCCGCAAGCTCCTACTAGCGAATAAAATTTAAGGCATAAATAATGGCAAAGTTTATTTTTATTACTGGTGGTGTGGTATCTTCTTTAGGAAAAGGCTTGGCTTCTGCAAGCTTAGCTGCATTACTTCAAGAACGAGGATATAAAGTTCGGTTACGTAAGCTAGATCCTTATCTTAATGTTGACCCAGGAACAATGAGCCCTTATCAGCATGGAGAAGTTTTTGTAACAGAAGATGGCGCAGAAACGGATCTTGATCTTGGTCATTATGAAAGATTTACAGGAATTGATGCCAGACGGGGTGATAATACCACAGCCGGTAGAATTTATTCTACTTTACTTGCTAAAGAAAGGCGTGGTGATTATTTAGGTGCTACGGTTCAAGTTATCCCGCATATTACTAATTTAATAAAAGAATTTATTGTTGCCAATACTGAAGATGCTGATTTTGTTTTATGTGAAATTGGTGGTACTGTGGGTGATATTGAGGGTTTACCATTTTTTGAAGCAATTCGTCAATTTGGTTATGAGCATGGAAGTGATCAAGTATGCTATATTCACTTAACTTTAGTACCTTATATTCCAGCAGCTAAAGAGTTGAAAACTAAACCAACTCAGCATTCTGTGAAAGAACTACAATCTATAGGTATTAGACCTAATATTTTACTTTGTCGGTCTGATCGAGAAATTCCAGAAGAAGAGCGTAAAAAAATAGCTTTGTTTTGTAATATCAGAAATGAAGATGTGATACCAGCCTTAGATGCTAAAAATATTTATGAAGTACCAATTATGCTTCATGAGCATGGACTTGATACTCAAGTTTTGAAGTATTTTAACCTTGACGCCAGTGAAGTGCCCGGTCTTAAGAAATGGAGAGACTTAGCTGATAAAATACAAAATACTAGCCATCTTAAAGATGAAGTGCGAGTAGCAATTGTTGGTAAATATGTCAAGCTTAGTGATGCATATAAATCATTAATTGAAGCTTTAACTCATGCTAGCTTTGCTAAAGAAGTTAAAATTCAAATAAAATGGGTAAACTCTAGAGTTCTAAATGATAAAAATATTGAGGATAAATTATCTGATGCAGATGCTATTCTAGTTCCTGGTGGATTTGGTAGTGAAGGCATTGAAGGTATGATCAAGGCCATAACTTATGCTAGAGTAAATAAAGTTCCATATTTGGGGATATGTCTTGGTATGCAATTGGCTGTTATTGAAGCAGCTCAGAATTTGTGTAAATTAGAGAATGCATATTCAACAGAATTCACCCCAGAATGCAAAAATAAAGTTGTTGGATTGCTCACAGAATGGCGTAAAGGAGATAAGTTGGAGACTCGTTCAAGTGCAGATGATATGGGTGGCACAATGCGCCTTGGCAGTTATGAAGCGATATTAAGAGCAAACTCAAAAGCTGCCAAAGCTTATGGTAAACAGAAAATCCAAGAACGTCATCGTCATCGTTATGAGGTCAATTCTAATTACATAGCATTATTCGCTGAGCATAATATAGAATTTGTTGGTATGTCTCCAGATGGAGCTTTGCCAGAAGTGATGGAAAATAATAATCATCCTTGGTTCGTTGGAGTGCAGTTTCACCCTGAGTTAAAATCAAGACCATTTGATCCGCATCCATTATTCTGCGATTTTGTGAGCGCAGGACTTGAGTTTCATAAAAAGAAAAAATAATTATTTTTCTAGACTTGTTTTGAAAAACTTAATGGCGTCTCTTATAAATTCTTCAGTGGTGAATTTCTCTTGAATAATTTGATGAGCTTTGCGTGCCATTTCTTCGGCTTCTTTTGGATGGCTTTTTACCCAAGCAACATGATCGTCAATTTGTTTAAAGATTTCTTGTGCAGATAAATTGGGATCAAAATATAAAACATTATCTCCAAAATATTTAATCACAAAGGGGTTTTTATCAGAAATGGCAATAGCTCCAGAAGATATAATTTCAAAAATTCTACTGCTTGGGATTCCAGCTTCAACATGGTAATGGGAGTGTACACATATCGCCATGCCATATTTATTTAAAGCTTGCTGTAAGTTTGTTAGTCCTTGTGCTGATTCTTTGGTGAATTTCTGAGGATTATTAGGTGCTAAAATAACCAAAGGATGGCGAATGAAATACATATAATCTTTTTTAGCTAATTCCTTTATTGCTTCATAAAGCCCATCGGTTTTTCTGCCCCATAATGAACCAAAAAATATTAAATTTTGACGATCTGAAGTTTTATATTCATTTGCTGGGATGCCAACTATGCCATAGCCAGAATTAACTTTTTTCCCTAAAAGCTCGCCCATCATTTCTTCGTTAGTATTGATTAAATTGATATCAATAAAATTACTGTAGTTTTTTATTGTTGAGTATTTTTTCAGCCTACCATCTAATAAATAATTTTTTGGCACAGAGATATACATTATATTAGGTTCTAAGAGAGATAAATTAACGTGGAAGGACATGACCAAATGAAAATCAGTTTTAAATAAATAATCTAGAACTTTAATAATTATTTCATTAGTATATTTTGCTGGAAGAAACGCATCCATATCTAAATCATTTGCCGCAAATACATAGCTTAATTGACCAATTTTTTCAGCAGATTTTTGGAGCATTAAAGCCTGTTGCATTTCTCCTTTTCTGGCTGGAGAAATGATTCCAATCACATATTGATTAGGGTCTTTAAGCTGTTTGTTTTTATATTTCTCTTTTAAAGAGGGAGAGATAAATAAACCATTACTCACACTACTATAAACGCAGTACCCAGAAAATATTAAGTATATAGATATTAAAATGCCAAGAAATATTACAAGATTTTTAAATCCAGATCTAAGGTTCATTTTTAACCTATTCCTCTGCCGTCGTTATTCTTTCCTTGTCGATAAGGTGCGTTTTTGTTTATCGGTGGTTTTTGATTTTTGCTGAAAGCTATTTTTATCTTCATTACCATACCCTCGTTTTCTGCTCTATTTATCTCATTTTCTGAGACTCTCTCTTTACTTTCTAAGTCTTGCTTAGGTACTTCTAGATAAGTGTTTGATGCTGTTTGGCTAGGTGCGGTAATATCTTTGCCTCTTATGAAGAATTCTTTAATTCCATTCAGAAATATATCTAACTTAGATTGAGGTGGAGATGGTAGAAGATTGCTAATCTCTGCTGCAGACAGTTTCCGCTCAGCGCCAAACTTTTTCACATAATCTCTAACGCTTCCAGTAAAGGCTGGTTTATCTTTACTAGTTTTAATCCAGTTAATTTTACCCTTACCATCGCCCAGACCAGATTCTTTAGTGGCTATTTCATTAAAGGCCTTAATTTCTGCTTCAGTTATAGGTTGCTTAGCTTCTATTTTTTTATCAATCATTAATTGAAAACGCATTAGTTTAGCTGTGCGCTCCATGCTTTCGCCTTGCTGCAGAGAGAAAGCTTTAATTTTTTTAAATGCCGCATCGATAGTTTCTTGTGGGTTTTGAGTATTAACTGAGATTTTTTTTCCTTCAAGATTATTCGCAATAGCTGCTAATGATTTTAAGATATGTTTTTTATCAACCCCATCTACTGTAAGTAAATCCTCAAAATCTTTTTTTGCGCTAGCAATTCCAACTCCGATTGTTTCTTTAGAAGAGTTAGCTAAATCTTCTAAGGCTTGAGCCATTTCTTCTGATGGAATTAAATTTTCATAACTGCGCCACAACTTAGTGGAATCATTAAGTTTGGCGGTGTTAACCTTTTCCCTATTAAAGAAATCTAGCACCTGATTTTCTTTATTTCGAACTTGTCCTCCGAATATACTAGGAGCACTTAATAAATCATTAAAGGCATGGCCATAATCTATTCTAGCAATTTTATCGTCTGATATTTTAAGCATATTACCAGGATTAATATCATGATCGCCGACTAAAATAGACAAGGCTATGGCCTTGCACACCCCTTTCTTTTCAGTTTCATTTATTTCGTGATCTTTCTTTGTAGATGGATTATCGGTGACAACAAGCTGAGTATCTTTATCTTCAAGCAAAGGGCCTTTAACATTAGCAAGATATCTTGATACAACTCCCACCTGTTTGGTTTCTTTGTCAACTAAAAAACTAACCTCGGGAACTAAGTGCTTTTCTTCTTCTCCCATCACAGAATAAGCAACTTTAGCTCCAATTAACTCAGCAAAGTTTTCTACGTCTAGCCCACCAACTTTTCTTCTTCTGAGGTTAAAAAAGCCCTTAGATTTTATAGAAGGCTTTAACTGACCATACCATTTGGATGTTTGATGCTGTGCTTTTACACTACCAGTGGCTCCGCCTACGCTTTCACTATTTCCAAAATCACTTCCATTATAAATAACCATAACTTATTTATTACTCTCACATAAATTTAGTTGCTTATCCACTGCCTCTGATTTTACTCCTCCACAGCCCAAAATGCTATGAAAAAGATGGTCATGAGATATTTTATCATTTTGCATGCTGCGTAAATTCTTCATATATTCTGGATGAAGCTGCATATATTTATCTGAAGCCCAGAAGATCATATTCACTGCAATTTGTTCATCTGCATTATGAGTGCCGTGCAGAAATCTTCCGCCTTCTCCTAAAGACTCACCATGATCTGGGGTGTAAATTACTATTGCATTTTTATCACGCAAACGATCAATAATATTTTTGATAAAATAATCAGTATATAAAATACTATTGTCATAGGAGTTAATTCTTTCTTCAATGCTGCAATGATTCATGTCAGTAATAAATTGTTTCTTAAAACAAATTGGAGTGAATTTACGGAATTCATTGATATAGCGCTCTTCATAGTGAAAATGGCTGCCATAAGTATGAAGGATTAGCAAATTATTGCCGTTTTGATGTTCTTGGAAGAATTGATCTATGAATGGAAGAAGACTAGAATCATTGCTGGAGAACATATCCACATCTGTGCCTATAAGTAAACTCTTATGCGATTCTCTTGCAAGGTCAAAATACGGCGCATCAATTACAGTATAAGTACCCTGCATTCCAAGCCAAGTGGTATAAAATCCTAAGTTCCTAAATATTCCTATAAAGGAGGTTTCACCAGCAGATGCCGCTCTATTTGCTCTGGTGGCCCGCGTTAGCATGCAGGGCACTGCAACTCTAGTTAATGGGTAACACGCTGTAACATCTTTAAAATAAATAAGATTATCATTTTCTTGACTTAAAAGAGGATTAGTTTCTTTTTTGTAACCACTTAAAGAAAAATGATCGCTTCTGGCTGATTCACCAATAATTAATACGATATTCAATTCTTCATCTTTTGCATCCATAGAATATTGGTAACTTTTAGAAATATCGAGACGTTTTTTAGTTATTGAGGTTTTATCTAGCAAATAACTACTTGATCCTTTAATAATATTATATGGCATAATATTATTGATCCAATCCCCATCTCCTATGATGCAACCAATTACAAATACTGCACATACGAAGGTTATTCGCTTATCTTTTTCTTTATCAAAATATGCAATTTTATGTAAAAATATGCATAAATATGCAAGGGCAGCTGATGCAAATAAAGCTAAAATAAGCTTGAGATTTAAAAAATCTATTAGTTCTTTTTTACTAGCTTCAAAAAATGAGGCTATAATTTCAGAAGTGATGGTGATGTTGAGGGTGTAGATAAAATAAGCTGCCAGCCCAGAAATAAGATAAATAAATAATAGAAATATTTTTAATCTTGCTCCCGATAGAACATAGATAAAAGGGGCTACAAACATAATATTAAAGACAGTTTCAGCTAGGGCTAAATAAAAAGCTTTGTCTCCTCCAGCTACTTTATAATCTATGTAGCGTTGAAGAATTATGGGATAATTAAAAGCTAAGGTGAAAATAATGCTATTGATAAATACAATAAAACCCTTATTGTAAAAAAAAATTTTATTTATCACTTAGTACCAGGCGTTATAGTATTTTTATCAGGTTTTGTTTTTCTATCTGCAACTTCTCTTTTTCTGATTAATGACTCATTATATACGCAAACAACGGCAGCATCATGTCTAAGGGTGAATCTTTCTCTTATTGACTCAACAACCACATAATTTCCAACGATTCTATAGTTAATAAGTCCTTCTGTAGCATTAGGATTTACATAGAAGATAGCTGGAAGAGCGGCGCCTTTATCTTTAAATTCAAAATAAGTGAACTTGCCATCATCAAATATTTTTATTGGTGAAATAATATCTGGTCCACTCATTGTATAATCAAAATTATATAAGGATTTATCTGTTAAATCTGGGCCAGATAACCCGGTGCTTCCTCCTGCTGCGGTAGCTGATCCGGACTCATCTTCATCAGCATAAAGAAACTTTACAGCAAACATTAATCCTTCTTCGTTAATGTCTTGAGCTTCTTTAGCGTAGAGTTCAAAATAGTAGACTCTTTTATTAGTTATAAGAGTTAAGTTGGTTGTGGCATCTTGATCTATGGGTTTTAAAAATAGACGATTGCCATTTGGCACCATCTGCCAAGGAGTGCTATCTCCCATACTAAGTGTTTCTATTGTTTCATCTTCAGCAAAAATAATACTGGATTGATAACCATAATATCCTGTAAATCTATGGATATCATATGGGCTATATACAATAACTCCTAACCTTCTATCAACTGACATAGGCTTTGGCTCTTTAATTGCGCTTGCCTCTAGGCAATTAAAGGTGAGTAGTACAATTAGTAGTAGTCTTAATTTATTTAACAACATTATTTAGCCTGTTTTGTAATCGCACGGGTATTGTATCCTATAACCAAAAATCCAAGTTGCTTAGCATTTTTTTGCATCATTGTTTCTATATTCTCTATCTTAAAATTTATAGTTGCAACAAAATCTTGAGATACTACCTGGTTAGAGGCAATATTTTTTAAATCTGATTGAAAATATACCATTGCTTGTTGTGTATTAGAAGGAGTTTTAGATAGATCTACCTTTTTTATAGCAATAGATCTTCTATATTTATCTTGGTAAACCATGATTGGGCTGTTGGGATTATTTTCGCTGGTCATGAATTTATATTTTAAAAATTCAGTTCCAACTGTAGTGTTTTGAATAAATGCTAGCTGATTTTTAATGTTATCAGGGTTATATGAATAAGACTCTCTAGTTATAACATAATTAGCCACAATATATTTAGTGATTCCAATTTGTGGCTGTTCTCTGGCATCTCCTATAGAATTAATTACAGCATAAGTTGTGGAGATGTCATTAGTTGATAACATATATGTAACTTCTGGTTCAGCTGGCTTAGTATTAGAATAATAATATCCAGAAACGACTAAAGCAAAGATATAAAAGCTCATTACTATTAGAAGGTAAGTTCGTTCAGACATAGGTAGAACAAATCTATTGATGTACCATAATCTTGCATCTTCGTAATATTTTCCTTCTTTTACATGCCGGCTAATTGAGCGATTTATGTCATCCATCTTATTTAATCCTTAGGTGTTATCATATCCTCTGGGCGAACCCATTGATTAAATTGCTCCTCTGTGACTAATCTTAAACTCATAGCTGCTTCTTTTAAAGATATTCCTTCATTATGAGCCTTTTTAGCAATTTTAGCAGCATTATCATAGCCAATATGTGTGTTAAGTGCTGTTACCAGCATTAATGAATTATGCAGAAGTTCATTGATTCTTTGTTTATTAGCTTTAATTCCTTTGACGCAATTATCAGCAAAGCTCACGCTTGCTTGTTCTATGAGTTGGATTGATTGTAATAAATTATAGATTATTACCGGCTTATAAACATTTAACTCAAAATGTCCATTTGAAGCGGCGATTGAAATAGTAACATTATTTCCCATCACTTGAGTACAAACCATAGTGAGTGCTTCACATTGAGTTGGGTTAACTTTGCCAGGCATTATTGAGGAGCCTGGTTCATTTTCAGGCAAAGATATTTCTCCAAATCCACAGCGAGGCCCAGATCCTAATAATCTAATATCATTGGCAATTTTCATTAAACTTACAGCAATAACATTCAAAGCTCCTGAAGCTTCAACCATGGCGTCATTAGATGCTAAGCTTTCGAATTTATTTGGCGCCGTTACAAATGGTTTGCCTGTTATTTGAGCAAGAATACTAGCAAATTTCTTATCGAAGCCTATTTTAGCATTTAGTCCTGTACCAACAGCTGTTCCGCCTTGGGCCAAATAATATAAGCGCTTTAAACAATTGCTGATTCTTTCAATGCCAAAATCAAGCTGAGTTACATAAGCAGAAAATTCCTGACCCAAACTTAAGGGGGTGGCATCTTGTAAGTGAGTGCGGCCAATTTTTATAATTTTACTAAACTCTTTGGCCTTTCTGTTCAAATGGTTGCGTAAATATTTTATTGCAGGTATTAATTTATCACAAATTTCTAGAACTACAGCAATATGCATAGCTGTTGGAAAAGTATCATTTGAGGATTCACCGTAATTGACGTCATCATTAGGATGAACTGGTTTTTTACTGCCCAAGGTTCCACCAAGAATTTCAATAGCTCGATTGGATAATACTTCGTTGATATTCATATTGGTTTGAGTACCAGAGCCAGTTTGCCACACTACTAAAGGAAAATGATCATGGAGCTTGCCGGTGATTACTTCATCTGCAGCCTTGCAAATAGCTTCGCCTAATTTGGAATCTAATGCGCCCAGATCTATATTTGTTAGAGCTGCAGTTTTTTTTAGAATTCCTAAAGCAGTAATTAATTGTGGTGGCATTTTTTCACTGCCAATCTTAAAATTCTGTAAGGAGCGCTGAGTTTGAGCTCCCCAATATTTATCGGCAGGAACTTCTATGGTGCCGAAAGAATCTGTCTCTTGTCTAAATGTCATGTCATTCTCAAATAATTTTTTGAATTTTATTAGATTATAAATTAGCCAATTTAAAATTGCAAGAATTGGTAATTAATATTCTACCTTGGTGAAATATAACCCACAGGCAGGGGCGGTAGGACCAGCTTTGCTTCGGTCTTTAGCTTCAAGAGTGGTTTTAATATCTCTGGGTTGCCATTTTCTAAGGCCCACTAATACTAAGCTGCCGACAATATTACGTACCATATGGTGGAGAAAAGAAGTTGCTCTTAGAGTAAAGAAAATTTTTTCTTCTTCGCTATATATTTTAATTTCATCGAGAGTTTTTACCGGTGATTGTGCCTGGCAATGTAGAGCTCTAAAGCTTGTGAAGTCATGATGGCCAATTAAGAAATTGGCTGCTTCTTGCATTTTATCTATATCTAATTTCTGATGAATATGCCAAGTTCGATTAACATCTAAAACGCTAGGCATTGCTCTATTAGTGATCACATATTTATAATTACGCTTCTTGGCGGAAAATCTGGCATGAAAATCACTATCAACAACCTTACAATCAAGCAATATGATTTTATTGGGTTTTAAAAAATGATTCACCGCTCTTTGAACCACATGCTCTGAGTGCTCTAATTTTAAATCAAAATGAGCTACTTGTCCCAAAGCGTGAACGCCGGAGTCGGTTCTACCGGCAGCGTGAACGACCACTTTCTCTTTTGCAAATTGCTCAATAGCCTCTTCTATGAATTGCTGAATAGAAGTCCCATTGGCTTGTCGTTGCCAACCGGACGTCTCCGTTCCGTCATATTCAATAGTTATTTTGTATCTGGGCATTTTATTATCATTATGCTATAGTTTCACTTATAACATTCTTTTAAATATTTTCCGGTAATGCTTTCTTTTTCGTTAATAATATCCAATGGAGTTCCAGAGGCAACGATTCTTCCGCCTTTATCTCCGCCTTCAGGTCCTACGTCAATAACATAATCTGCAGTTTTTATAACATCAAGATTATGCTCGATAACAAGGGCAGTATTACCAAGATCAACCAATTTATGAAGCACTTTTAGTAATTTATTCACGTCATCGGCATGAAGTCCTGTGGTAGGTTCATCGAGGATGTATAAAGTTCTGCCGGTAGAGCGTTTTGATAACTCCTTAGCTAATTTAATTCTTTGTGCCTCTCCACCTGAAAGAGTGGTGGCTGATTGGCCTATTTTAATATAGCCAAGCCCAACATCTGCAAGGGCCTTAAGTTTTTCAGCTATAGCTGGAATATTCAAAAACAGCTGCAGAGCATCGTCAACTGTTAAAGTCAAAACTTCAGAAATTGAGTGGTTTTTATATTTTATTTCTAAAGTTGAGCGATTATATCTTGCGCCGTCGCATTCTTCGCATTTTACGTAAACGTCAGGAAGGAAATGCATTTCAATTTTAATCACTCCATCGCCTTGGCAAGATTCGCATCTTCCACCTTTTACGTTGAAGGAAAAGCGTCCAGCTTTATATCCTCTCGCTTTAGAGTCTGGTAATTCTACGAACCAATCACGAATAGCATTAAATGCTCCAGTATAAGTGGCTGGATTTGATCTTGGAGTTCTTCCGATAGGTGACTGGTCTATCTCAATAACTTTGTCAATATATTCTGTTCCGGTTATTGTATCATATTGTCCAGGATTAACATTTGCTTTGTCGATCTTCTTAATAATAGCTTTATACAAAGTGTGTATTACTAAACTAGATTTTCCTCCTCCTGATACTCCTGTAACGCAAGTAAAAGTACCTAAAGGTAGATTAATGGTAACGTTTTTTAGATTATTTACTTTAGCTCCAGTTAAAGTAATCATTTTATCTGGAGACCATTTTCGAGTTTCTTTAGGAATAGGGATAAACTTAACTCCTTTTAGATATTGTCCGGTGATGCTTTCTGGAGTGTTTTTTACCTCATCTGGAGTTCCTTGAGCTATAACCATACCTCCATGAACACCTGCACCGGGACCTATGTCTATAAGATGATCAGCACACATCATGGTTTCATGATCATGCTCGACTACTATCACCGTATTACCCAAATCTCTCAGATGTTTGAGGGTGGTAATTAATTTATCATTGTCGCGTTGATGCAATCCAATAGAAGGCTCATCCAATACATATAATACTCCAGTTAGTCCAGAGCCAATTTGGGAGGCCAAACGAATTCTTTGACTTTCTCCTCCAGATAATGTTCCTGATTCTCTAGAGAGTGTTAGATAATCTAGACCAACGTTATTTAGGAAGCCTAATCTTTCACTTATTTCTCGCAATACACGATCAGCTATTTTATTATGAGTGGCGTTTAATTTGCTTGGTAAATCAATAAACCATTGAAGCGCATTATCTATGGTCATATTACTCACTTCACCAATGTTATGGCCAGCTACTTTAATACATAAGGATTCCATTTTTAAGCGATGTCCACGGCAAGATTGACATTTACGTTCGCGTTGAAAATGTTTGAATTCTTCTTCCATCCAATCTTTATTTTCATTTAAAGATTTTTCAAGGCCAGGAATAACTCCTTCAAATGGTTTTACGATAGTTTGTCTACGCATCCCATCACTATAGTTTAAAGTTATTTCTTCTTCTCCTGAGCCAAATAGGATTACGTTTTGGAATTCTGGTGATAATTTATGAAAAGGATGATGTGTACTGGTTTTGTAATGTTCAGCTAGGCATTCTAAAGTTTGAGTTTGGTATTTAGTTTTAGATGCTCTCCAAGGAGCTATGGCCCCCTCACTAAGTGAAAGA
>CAZJZY010000001.1:86851-110265 GCA_964550685.1 uncultured Rickettsiales bacterium
TGAATAACACTTCAACTTATGGTTCAATAAAATTAGGATCAAAAAATAATTCAACGCCAATTCCTTGGCATTGAGGGCAGGCGCCAAAAGGACTATTAAAAGAAAATATTCTTGGTTCAATTTCGCTGATCTGGAAGCCAGATATAGGGCACGAGAATTTTTCAGAAAATATCAATAGCTGTCCATCTTTAAGAGATTCTTTTTGGTGTGTTCCAGAGGATTCTAGTACTTCAACAAATAATAGACCATCACCTATTTTTAAGGCTGATTCAATGCTCTCATTCAAACGAACATTAATTCCTTCCTCTATAACTAAACGATCGACCAAAATCTCAATATCATGTTTCTTGTTTTTATCCATCATTGGTAAATCATCTAGTTCATAAATGATTCCGTCAATTCTTGCTCTTTGGTAGCCATGTTTTCTAAATTGAAGTAGTTCTTTGCGGTGTTCTCCTTTCTGGCCTCTAATAATGGGCGCTAAAACATAAATTTTAGTTCCTAAAGGTAACTCTAATATGGCATCGGAGATTTGTACGGCTGTTTGACTTTTTATTGGTAAACCAGTCGCTGGAGAATAGGGGATACCAATTCTAGCATAAAGTAAGCGGATATAATCATATATTTCAGTTATAGTTCCAACTGTAGATCTTGGATTGCGTGAAGTGGTTTTTTGATCAATAGCAATTGCTGGCGAAAGTCCTGATATAGACTCTACATCTGGTTTGTTTTGTAATTGAAGGAATTGTCTGGCATATGAGGACAGACTTTCTACATAACGTCTTTGACCTTCGGCATATATAGTGTCAAAAGCGAGTGAAGATTTACCAGAACCACTAAGTCCGGTAATCACAACTAGCTGATTTTTAGGAATATCTATATTAACATTTTTGAGGTTATGCTCTTTAGCGCCCCTTACTTTTATACAATTATCCATAAATTTGCTCGTCTCTTTTAAAAAAGTTATTTGTTCTTATCTCATTTTGGTATACATTAATGTATATTGTGTAACACTTCAAATGTTTTTAATTAAGGACTCAAAATGGCAAATAGTATTAATAAAGTTATATTGATTGGCAATGTAGGAAAAGATCCAGAAATCAGAACCACTCAAGACGGTAAAGAAATCGCTTCTATCACACTGGCTACCTCAGAATCTTGGAAAGATAAAATGTCTGGAGAGAGAAAAGAGCGCACAGAATGGCACAGAATTGTGGTTTTTGCCGATGGATTGGTTAATATAATAAAAAATTATGTTAAAAAGGGTAGTAAGCTTTATATTGAAGGGTCGTTGCAGACAAGAAAATGGGTAGATAATAGCGGAGTTGAACGATATACTACTGAAATTTCTCTTCAAGGATTTGGGGCTGTATTGTTGATGCTAGATAATAGCCGCAACAATGGCGGTGATGCTTCTAATCATAGCTCTTTATCTTCTGGTGGAAGTTTTGATGCAGAAGAAATTGATGATGAGATCCCTTTTTAGCTTTTTTTAATTGTAAGTAATTAGCGATAGGAATTATATCCTAGTTCTTTGTAAAGAGTATTATAGATTATGCGTCGGCATTTCATCACTATATTGATAGTTCTTTTTGCTGCTTATGCATTTATTAACAATAAAAACAAGCTATCTATTAAGACTTCAGTAACAGATAGCCCAACATATAAATTTGTAGAAGAAGCTAAGTCTTATATAGAGATTTTGTCTAAAGATCCTTCTTCTACCTCTTTGAAAGGTAAAACTAATCCAATACTGCAAAATCAGACAGAGTTAGAAGGAAATTATTTAAATACTTCTCCTAAAGAACAAAATAAATTGCCAGATTCTCTCGTCCCTTCTGGGCGTCTAAAGACAAAAAATAAAGTTTCAGAGGTTAATAATAAACTTGCTAATATTGCATATAACCTAGTTCATACAGAAAAAGGGCAAGAATTGTTAGAAAAGATTTTATTTAATCCACCTGTGTATGATGAAAAGAAAAACAATAAAGAGCCTAATCCTTATCATAATAATTCAACCATAGATGTTATTCAGGGAGATGGATTTCCAGTTGAATGTGGAGATATTGTAAAAGTACATTACATTACTAGGCTAGTTAGCGGGCAGGAAATTGAGAATACTTATAAATCTGGGCAGCCTGTCATTTTTAAAATAGGTGATCAGAAGGTTATAAGAGGCCTAGAATATGCAGTAATTGGAATGAAGAAAGAAGGTGTAAGAAGGTTGATAGTGCCTCCAAAAATGGCATATAATGATAAAAAACTCTCCAAGGGAGCAATCATGGGCAATGAATTTGTTACTATCGATGTAGAATTATTGGATATCACGCCCTTGATGGAAGATTGGCGCGATAAAATACGTATCTTTGAAAATGAAGATTTTAAAAGTCGTCCTATATTATGTAGTAATCCAGTATTCTTTAATTACACCATTTCCACTAGCGGAGAAAAAGTTATATATAAAAGTACTAATAAAGTTAGTTTTATCTTAGGTAGCTCTGGTGTTCCGGCCGTTATCAATAAAGCATTCTCAAATGTTAGAAGATATTCTAAGCGTAGTATTATTTTTCCAAGTAGCTTAATTTACAATAAAGAAATCAATTTTTTACCTAAAAATGTTAAATTTCCAGCTAAAGAAGTGATAATTTTAGATGTGGAAGTAACTAATTAGGACTTTTCTAGAAAAAGACTTGTATAGCTAATCCTATAAATTTACTGAAAGAAACTAAAATAATAAACTGGACTATATTCAAGCGTAAAACTCCAGCAGCAACTGTAAACAAGGCTCCCCAGAATGGAATTGCTGAAAGTAATAAGATCCACTTTCCTTTTGCATTAAAGAAGATTTCTGCTTTGCTTAGGCTATCTATTCTATATGAAAATTTCTCAAATCTTTCTATTCTTCGAAAAAATAAGCCAATGATCCAGTTTATCACGAGTCCTATAACGCTACTGATGAAGCTAATGATAAATATCATATATGGATTGTAACTGTTCAGCATTAACATTACGTCTATTACATAAGGTAAGCGAGGAATAATAATTAAAGATGTTAAAAAACAATCATTAAAAAGAAGAAGATATGCTTGAAGATCATCCATTAGTTTTATTAATCCTTAATAAAAAATTTAGGTCCAATATTTTTAAATAATAGCTGCTGGCAAAGTAAACAGTCATGCCAAGAGTTATTTCTCCAACAAATAATAACCAGAGATAGTTATCTGTGGAGGGTTTTAATATATAATATTCGAATGAAATTAAAGTAAAAACCATCAGAGTACAAGCAAATATTATCTTAATAGTTTGGAAAGGTAGTTTTTTATCAATTAAAAACATATTACGTTTTTGTTGGAAATAATAGAGTAAGATTACATTTATCCAAGCAGAAGCGGTAGTGGCAATGGCTATACCTAAATATGAAACAATAGGAATTAAGCTTAAAGCTAATATTATATTAATAGCTATGCAGGCAAAAGAAATTCTTACTGGAGTGGAAGTGTCGTACTCAGCAAAATAACGAGGTGTAAAAATTTTGGTCATTACGAAGGCGGGCAGCCCCCAAGCTAAAATGCTTAAGAATTTTGCTACTTTATAGCTATTTTCTGCGGTAAAATTACCTCTTTCAAACAGAAAACTAACTAAAGTGTCGCTAATAATCGCTAACGCACAAGCGCAAGGTAGCGCAAAGAACAAAGCAACTTCAAGCGCTTTATTCTGAGTTGTTATTGCAGCGATATGATTATTTTCTCTTACTTGTTTAGATAATGTTGGGAGTAGTACGGTGCCAAGAGCTGTACCAATAATTGCTAGAGGGAATTGATTTAATCTTTCGGCATACCATAAAATTGAGGCAGCTCCTTCTATATATGAAGAAAGAATAGTACTGACTGCCAAGTTAATCTGCAATGCTCCACTGCCAATAATTGTTGGGATCATTTTTTTAAACATTAGCTTCATGTCATTTGTAATAATAATTTTAGTAAAATTTATTTGCAATGCTGCATGGTGAGCAGCATAAACCATGGTTAAAAATTGTAAGATACCTGCTATTAAAACGCCATAAGATAAAGCATGTGAAGGGCTTTTAGAAAAAGGTGTTAGGTATTTTATTGCTAGAATCATTACTACATTTAATATAATTGGCAAAGCGGCAGCAATAGCAAATTTTCCAGATGAATTTAATACCCCGGCGTATAGGGAAGCTAAAGCTATAAAAAATAAATAAGGCATAGTAAAGTAAGATAAGGTTATAGTGACTAATAATTTATTAGGGCTTTCTAAAAATCCTGGAGCTAGTATTGAGATAATTTGTGGCATAAATATCATCATCATTGCCGTGAACCATAGAAGAATTACTGTAAGCAACGAGAAAACTTGGCTAGCAAATTTCAGAGCGTGTTGTTGATCTTCGGTGGCAAGTTTTGATGAAAACATAGGAACAAAAGCAGAGCTGAAGGCACCTTCAGCAAATAAAGTTCTAAATGTATTAGGTAAACGAAAGGCTACAGTAAAGGCATCAGCATGGAGACCTAAATAAGAGGCCATAAAAATATCACGAATGTATCCAAATACCCTGGAGATTAGAGTGAAGATGGCAACTACAATGCCTGATTTAATTATTTGCATCTTTTATAACTTTACAATATATTTGTATTTATAAAGATATTTAAAGGGGTTATAAAAAGCAATGGAATTATTTACAACAGAAGCATTATTGAATTTATTTACTCTAACTAGTTTGGAAATAGTGTTAGGTGTAGATAATGTTATCTTTATTGCTTTATTAGTTCAGCATTTACAGGGAAGGGAGCGCACTAAGGCTAGAGTTATAGGGTTATCTCTGGCATTAATCATGAGAGTTCTAATGTTGCTGGGGGCCACTTCAATTATGAAGTTAACGCAGCCATTATTTGTAGCTTTTGCATTTCCTATATCAGGAAAAAGCTTATTGCTAATTCTTGGTGGGTTGTTCTTGATAGTCAAAAGTATTATAGAGCTGATCGAGTTGTTTAATCCTGAACATGAAGCTAAAAGATTAGATAATAAGGAAACAAAATATATTAAAATTATTTCTCAAATTATTTTTATTGATGTGATTCTGTCTTTTGACTCAATTATTACTGCTGTTGGGATGACCAATGATCTTACAGTTATAGTAATAGCTATTGTTATCGCTATGATTATTATGATAGTTGCTTCTGATCCAATCGGTAGATTTATATATGCTAATCCTTCAATAAAAGTGGTGGCTCTGGCATTTATTGCGCTTGTTGGTGTTATGTTATTGTTGAACGGTTTTAATATATATTTTAATAAAGGTTATCTATATTTCTCTATGTTTTTTGCTGGCATAGTTGAAACAATCAATATATATTTGCGTAAAAATGAACAGAAGAAGGCTAAAACAGAATGAATATTTATTTTCCTCTAAGAATTATTCCTGACAAAACTAAGATTGATTTTATGGGGATACGTTATATTAATATGGGGATGTCCTTATTATTATTGTTAGCTTCAATTTTTCTTTTGTCTTTTAAGGGATTAAACTTTGGTATTGATTTTAAAGGTGGAACGGTTATTGAAGCTAAATTAAATGAAAAAGCTGAATTCATGCCTTTATACGATATGTTGCATAACTTAAATCTTGGTGAAATACACCTGCAGAATCTTGATTCAAGTAATATTATGATTAAGCTTGGTAATCATTCTGGCGCTGATCAGGATCAAAACATAGCTATTATAAAAAATGCTTTGAATACTTATTTTGATAATAAAATTGAATATTCTAAAATAGAATTTGTTGGTCCTCAAGTTGGTGAAGCTTTAATAAAAGATGGAATTTTAGCAATGCTTTTCTCTTTTGCAGGCATAATGTGCTATATTGCTTTGCGTTTTGAATGGCAATATGGGTTAGGGATTATCATTGCTCTAACACATGATACAATTTTTACCTTAGGTTTTATGAGTGTTGCAGGTTTAGAATTTGATCTCACATCTATTGCAGCTGTTTTGACAGTGATAGGTTATTCAGTTAATGATTCGGTGGTTATTTATGATCGAATTAGGGAGAATATTTTAAAATATAAGAAACTATCGGCGCAAGAAATGATTAATCTTAGTATTAATGAAACTTTAGGCAGAACAATGTTAACTGTATTAACTACTTTAATTTCAGTGGCTGCTTTAATTATTTTTGGTGGGGATAAACTGCATAGTTTTAGTATAACTGTGTTCTTTGGAATAGTAGTGGGGACGTATTCTTCTATTTATATTTCAGCGCCTATTTTAATTCATTTGGGGATAAAAAAATTCTTAAGATAGATGAACATAAAGTCAGAGCTCAACTCTTTTCCTAACGCTATTAAGATATGTCAGATATTAATTGCTGCTGGGGGAGAGATACGTTTTGTGGGGGGCTGTGTTCGAGATATTTTATTAGAAAAAAATCCTAAAGATATTGATCTTGCAACTAATTTTCTGCCAGAGCAAGTGCAAAGTATCTTAGAAAAAAATAGAATCAAATGCTTTGATATAGGTAAAGAATTTGGTACGATTGGCGCAATCATAAATAAGCAACAAATTGAGATAACTACTTTGCGTAGAGACTTCAATTGTGATGGTCGACATGCTCAGGTATTATTTACTGACAATTGGCAGGAAGACGCTCAAAGACGTGATTTTACTATAAATGCCTTAAGCGCAGATATTAATGGTAATATATACGATTATTTTGATGGAGTTGTAGATTTAAAACAAAAGATAGTCCGTTTTATTGGCAATCCAGAGGCTAGAATCAAGGAAGATTATCTTAGGATATTAAGGTTTTTCAGATTTTCTGCTTATTTTTCTGCTTCTATTGATAGTTTAGGATTAAGTGCCTGTAAAAAATATTCAAAAAACTTAAAAAATATTTCAGGTTATAGAAAAAAATCTGAAATAGCTAAAATATTTTTTTCACCTCATTCGATAGAAATTCTAAAAATTATGTTACGTGAAAAAATTTTACAAGAGGTGATTTATTGCGATGATAATTCTCTAATATATTTAGAACGCTTGTATTCTGTAGCAAATGAATTTTCTTATCAAATAGATGAATTGTTTTGTTGGGTGGCGCTCTCAAATGATGAAATGCCTAATCTTCCTTTTTCTAACGTTGAAAAAGTATTTTTTAAAAAATTAGTTAGTATCAAGGTAACTGATTGGAGTTTTGCTAACTTGAAACAATATTGGCGAGTATATAAGCAGCATTTTAAACCTTTTATATTGTTAAATATGGCCAGATTTAATGTTAAAATACAATGTAAAAAAGAGTTACAAGAATTATTTGATATCCCCATTAAAGCTCTTCCTGTTACTGGTAAAGATTTACTTGAATTAAATATCGCTCCTGGAAGAAATATGGGGCAGTTACTAAATAGAGCCGAGCAAATATGGTATGATCATGAGTTTAAAATTACAAAACAAGATATAATTAAGGAGTTGTGCTTCTGATGCGTATAAGCTTTAGTCCTATCATTGCTCCATTGATTAGTACTGTTCTATTCATGTTAGGTAATGGATATCTAACAACTTTTATTTCCATAAGAATGAATGAAGTTGGTCATAGTGAGCAAGCGATCGGAATAGTGGCTTCGGCTTACTATATTGGTCTAGTTTTGGGAGCTTTGCAAATAGCAAAGCTTATCGTGCTCATGGGGCACTTAAGAATTTTTACTATTTTTATAGGGATGTTCAATTGTGTATGTTTAATGCATGCTATTAGTGACAATGTATATTTGTGGTTTGTATTAAGATTACTTGCCGGTATTTCGTTAGCTGGCTTTTATGTGACGATTGAGAGCTGGCTTTTAGAATGTAGTAATAATAAAAATAGAGGTGTAACATTAGCTTTGTATATGGTGGCCATCTCTTCAGCTCAGGCTTTTGGACAATTATTCCTTGCTAAGTATAATGCTTCCAGTTTATTACCATTTGTGGTAGTGACAATACTCCTTTCTCTCTCAGTAATTCCTGTTGCCATATCAAATAATAAAATAGCCAAAAAGCATGATATAGAATTAGTGAATGTCCGTAGTTTAACTAAAATTGCCTCTTCTAGCATTGCGGGTTGTTTAGTTAGTGGATTATTCTTAAGTGTAATTTATAGTTTGTTGCCTTTGATTTTTGAGAAAGTAACAAGTAATTCAGAGCAAACAGCCTATTTAATATTTTCTACTTTATTGGGAGGGATGATTCTCCAATACCCAATTGGATTATTATCCGATAATTTTGACCGCCGTAAGGTGTTAATAGGAGTTAGTATTATGTTGGTAATATTGTTACTTATTATCACATTAGTGGGGCATGAGAATTTTTCATTTGAGCAATTAACTATAATTTATTTTGTTTTTGGTGGAATGAGTTTTACCTTTTATCCAGTTGCGTTAAGTATGGTTTGTGATACTTTGCGTAGCGCTCATATTGTTTCGGTAACTCAAGGATTATCTATGGTAGAAGGAATTGGTTCAATTTTGGGGCCAATTATTGCTCCTACATTTATGTCAGTTTTTGGTATTAAGGGACTGTCTATATATTTTATTATAACTGCTTCGTGTTTAATTGCTTTCTTAATTTACCGCACTTTCCAAAGAGAGAGGGTTAGTCATAATCATTTCTTTGTTGCAGTTCATACCACGCCTGTGGCCGCTGAGCTTGATCCTAGAGGTGAAGAGGACTAATTATTTTTTATAGACTCTTTATACTAATAGCATTTCCAAAATTAATCCATCATTCCTAATATCATTGCCTTTCAGCTTCATAGTTGTGGGATATCATTATATTTCTTCATTTTTATAAGAATGGCTTCCAATTTTTAATAATTGCATAAATATTAATTTTTTAATTAGAGGTTGACAAGTAAATAAAGATATGTTAGTTTTTGGATGTCTTAAAAATATTAAGAAGCATTAAAGAATTTAAAATAAAACTAATTAAGGAGAGTTTACATGGTATCGCGCTTTAAGGAAATGGGAGCATCAAAGAAACATAAAGGAAAGACAACAATGAAAGCTAAAAAGCATCATTCAAAGAAAATTATAATATCTAAAGTACTACTTCACTCTGTACAGAAATTCTTAAAAGACGCTGATAAATCAACTAATGAAGCTGTTAAATATTTAGAAATAGAAGCTACTAAGGCATATCATAAAATAGCAGAAGCCTTATCTTTGAGAAGTAAACATAAGTCATTTAAAGCTAACAAAGTACATCATTCTGATAAAAACTCTGTAGATAAAGAGGATTCTTCAGCTTCTGAAGACAATACATCAGATAATAATACTACAACAACCGAAGTAGATGTAATAATTGAAGAGAGCTTATCAGATAATAATACCACAACGGAAGTAGATGTAATAATTGAAGAGAGTTTATCAGATAATAATACCACAACGGAAGTAGATGTGATAATTGAAGAGAGCTTATCAGATAATAATACCACAACGGAAGTAGATGTAATAATTGAAGAGAGTTTATCAGATAATAATACCACAACGGAAGTAGATGTGATAATTGAAGAGAGCTTATCAAATAATACTACAACAACGGAAGTAGATGTAGTGGTTGAAGGGAGCTCATCAGATGCTAATCTTACAAAGGAAGTAGAGTTAATATCACAAATCGATAGTGTTGTTGAAGGAATTATATTTTCTGATGAGTTGTTAGCAGAAGAAATAACACAATATACACAGGATTATTATTCTTCATATTTTTATGGAGGTATAGCTTTAAGTGTATTGGCTTCAGCTGCTGGAATATTATATTACTCTGCCACTCATGGAGGTGCCGGTGGCGCACCTATTGTTGGTTTGGCTGGTAATATTATTAAAGCTGCCGTCAATAAATACAATCCTTTTAATAATATACCAAAACTAACTGATCTAGCATTAGAAATGGCAAAACAAGCTCAAGACAATGGGCTTGAATTAGGTAACGGTTTTATGGACAAGACTCAAGATGTAGGACTTCTTCTGGTTGCTGCTTTAAGTACCAAAGCAAAAACAGATGAAGAACAGGATTCTAAAATTGTAGAAAGTAATATTGACATTTTAGAGGAAATATCTGCTGCGATAGCTGCTGGTCTATTAGATTCAGATGATGAAGATTGGGAAGTCATATCAAATACAAATAAAGAAGTAGATGAAGCTACTGGAATTCCGATTGAATCCTTTCAAGCAGTAGTGGCCGATCTGATGGCTCGACAAGATCGAATTGATCTTAGTTTGATGGATGATGAAGAGTCAGATGGTGATTATGATTGGGGATCCATATCAAATACAGATGAAGCAGTAGATGAAGTTACTGGAATTCCAGTGAAATCCTTTCAAGCAGTAGGGGCCTATCTGATGGCTCAAAAAAATATCGATGGTTATTCTAGTAATGATGACGATATTGATGATTATCTTAGTGATGAAGAATGGAATGCCAATACACTTTATCTTGAAACGTGGCTTAATGAAGAAGTAGTTTAAGTTTCTTCTTTATTACCCCACTCCTCTTAAGGCCTTAGACTTCTCCTATCTAGGGCCTTAAATCTTTTTCTGGCAAATATCCGGTTCACGAATATATAATGGTTCTAAGTTCGAATATAAATTACTCTTATAATAAAATTCAGAGCTTTGCGCCAACATTTTAGCATCAGGATTAGCCATGGGAGCACTTTTTATATTGCTCTTAAGAAGCAATTGAGGATTAGTGAGTGGATTTAAGTTAGAATCAAATGCTTGGTAATAAATTTGTTCGCTTCTGGCATCTAAAATAACTTCAATTTTTTTATGCAGTGCTTCTTGATATATTTTATAAGCAATTATCTGAAAATTTGATAGAGAAATGACAGGAATTTTAACGGCCATTTTTATGCCTAATGCGGCAGCAAGACCTATTCTAACTCCAGTGAAACTTCCAGGTCCATTAGTTACGCTAATTAAATCAATATCTAATAATTTTAAACTAGATATACTCAAACATTCCTCTATTAGAGAAAATAATTTTTCTGCTTGTTGAGAATTTTCTGTAGTAGTGCTATAAGCTAATAATACACCATTATCTATTATGGCAACAGAAGCTAAATTATTACTAGTATCAAAAGAAAGGATTTTCATTGCAAATTATTCAAGATATTTTTAAAGAATATGACATAAGAGGAAAAATAGGTAAAGAGTTAAATGTTGATGTAGCTTACAAGCTTGGAAGATTATTTAGTTATCAAACTGTTGTCGTAGCTAAAGATAATAGGTCAAGCTCCAAGGATTTACTTACTTATTTTATTAGAGGCCTGCTAAATTCTGGTTGTAACGTCTTAGAATTAGATGGCATTTCTTCTTCTCCTTTATTATATTTTGCAAGCTTTTATCTTAAAACAGAAGGAGCCGTGATGATTACAGGCTCTCATAATCCGTTAGAATATAATGGCCTTAAATTTATGGAGGGTCAAAAACCATTTTATGGTGATGCCTTGAAGAATTTGCTTAATAATCCTATTGTTGATGAGGTGGGAGAGCATAATTTGGTTAATTTAGATACTGAGTATATGACTGCATTGCTTGCAAATATAAAAATAGCTAAGTCATTTAAGATTGCTTGGGAATGTAATAATAGCGCTATTGGAAGATTCTTAAATATTCCAGGAGAGCATTTAACATTAAATTGTGAATTAGATGGCAATTTTGCTCATATACCTCCTGATCCATGTATAAAAAATAATCTAGAGCAAATTAGACAAGTTATTATAAGTGAATCTTGTGATTTTGGTTTTGCTTTTGATGGTGACGGTGATAGGTTGGTGTTTATCAAAGATGATGGTCAGGTTCTAACAGGTGACCAGTTGATATATCTATTGGCTTTAACTTTGAAAGGACATCCTAATAAGAAAATTCTTATTGATGTTAAGGCCAGTAAAATATTAATAGACTCTTTAAGAGCGGAAGGTTTTGAGGTGATTATTGCTGCTAGTGGTCATTCTCTAATGAAGACAAAAATAATAGAAGAGAATGCTATTTTTGCCGGAGAAATAAGTGGTCATTTTGTTTTTAATGATTCTAAATTTTATCCATTTGATGACGCGTTATACGCTGCTTTAAGACTTGTAGAATATTTGCAGAACAATTCAATTATAGAGCTTCCATTAGCTCCATTTGCTAAAGAATATAAAATATCTAAGCTATTAAATTTAGATCCGCAAGTGTATAAACCTGAAGGTCTTCGTAAAACATATGATAAAGGTTTTTCTCTAGTTAGAGCATCTAATACGGAAGATTATATATTGGTTAAATATGAAGCAATGGATGAAGATGCAGCCAAGCTAATTAAAGAAGAATTAGAGTTGTTTTTAGAGTTTAATTCTTACAAAAACAATCTTTAAAATTTCCTGTACATTTTTCCTTTGCATAGATATCCAAATTATTTTTGGAAATCTGAGGTTCACCTTCTGTCATCAATTTAACTTGTTCCAATAGCGATTTTATAAAATAATAATTATCATTAAGTGCTGGAATGCGGATATAAGGTTTTTTACATTTCTTTGCAAATAGTTGTTTATATTCAATATCAAGCTCAACTAGGGTTTCAGAGTGATCTGAAACAAAGGCTATTGGCACTATTATTACTGCAATATTCTCTTGAGCAGCTTTCTCCAGCTCCTCTTCTGTGGAGGGGCCAAGCCATTTCAAGGGGCCAACTTTGCTTTGGTAACAAATTACATAATCTGTTTTTGGGGCCAGGTCTTTCATTACTGCAGCTACAGTTTCTTCTACTTGATATTGGTAGGGATCGCCTTGTTCTATTATTTTTTCAGGTAAGCCATGAGCAGAGAATAATATTCTATATTTTTCTTCTGGTATTTTTAGCTTTATCAAATCCACATGAGCTTTAATAAAATTAGCATCTTTAAAATAGCAGCAAACAGTTTTAATTATAGGATGCTTGAGTAATCTAGAAAATTCATCTAAAGAAGATTTAGTTGTGGTTGTTGAGAATTGTGGATAGAGTGGAAGAAGCAATATTTCATCAGGCGCATAGTTTTTTACTTCTTTTATCACTTCGCTGGCGAATGGATGCCAATAGCGCATTGAAACAAGAACTTTAAATTCTCCAGCAAAACTTTTATTTAATTCTACTTCAAGAACTTTAGCTTGGTTATTTGTTATAGGAAGAATGGTAGAGCTTCCACCCATTTGAGAGTAAATTCCTTTGGCTTTTTCTTCTCGGCGTGCAGATATAAACTTGGCTATCATCCATCTAAATGGATTAATCAGTCTGATAATTGCTGGATCATAAAATAGATTAAATAAAAATCCTTTTACTGAGGATAATTTATCTGGTCCACCTAAATTTAGTAATATAACAGCTGTCTTTTTTTTCATAATATACTCCAAAAATTTACGGCAAGTAGCTGGCCATTGCTTTAGGAACTAATATAAAATATCTTCCCTTATTAGCCATATACCAAGCATAGCGCTCAGCCCTTTTGCTGCTGCCAAAAAATACATCTCCTCTTACCGCTCCTTTAATCGCTCCGCCAACATCCTGGGCGATCATAGTTCTATGAAATGGTTTAAAAGGGCCTTTCTTGTTTTCGCGTGGGTAAGTGGTTTCAAGCCATAATGGAATTCCCAAAGGAATAAAGTTTTTATCCACGGCTAAGCTGCGCATAGGAGTAACTTCTACTCCCATGGCGCCAACGGGGTGATGCTCTTTCCTCTCTCTAAAGAAAATATAAGATTCATTTAAATTCATAACTTCAGCTGCTAAATGAGGGTTTTGATTTAGCCAATTAATAATTGATTCAGCACTGGCAGTGTTTTTATCAATTAAGTTATTTTTTGTAAGATAATTACCAATAGCAAAATATGGATGGCCATTTTGTCCAGCATAGCCTAACTTAATATAACTATCTGGAGAGATTTTTATTTTACCAGAGCCTTGGATATGCATAAAAAATAATCCAGCCCTATCTGCCACATAAGCTACTTCTAGTTTTTTGCCGTTTAATGCGCCTTTTTCTATTTTGCTTCTAGGAATTTTGGTATTTACTTTATGTGAATGTTTATAGACTGGGTATTTGTATTTATTAGTTTTTATTACGCTGCCTTCAAGTTCAACTTCATAATATCCTGTGAATAACCCTTGTTCTCCTTTTTTGCCTTTTACTAAATATGGAACAAAATTATTTTCAAAAAATTTACGTGCTTCTGTTCTAGAGTAATCTTTACTCTTGGCTAATTTACAGGTTCTATTCCATTCTTGTTTAGTAATTTCTTTTGGAACTTTATCGAAAACTTGAGCTGAAATTATTTTTTTACTGCTAGAGCAAGACTTAGTGAAGGCTGCTAAAGCTTTTTCATGATTATCATTATCCCAGCGGTCTAATTTATTAAAGCTAGATTTTTCAAGTTTGATATAATTTTTGCTAGCGCAATTAGTCAATGCCAAAAGGATTAGTAGCAGAGTAAATATTCTAAGATGCATTCACTTTAACCAATAGCCAATTTCCAGAATTCAATTCTTTAGCAAAAGTCCACATGTCTTCCACATTATCAATTTGCGAAACATCTCCCTCAATAATCTCACCTGCGCTATTTTTTAGAAGATTAATTTGTTGGCTATGATAGAAAACATCAATAGACACTTTGTTATTCTGTAATTGAATATTTTTAATCTCAACTTTAGGCAGGGCTACTAAAGTTAAATTTAATGTGACTCCATTTTTAATCCTTTTATCTATTTCGTTTATAAATTGTTTATAGGTATTGTCATCTAGTAGGTTTTCTAGAGTTTGGCGATCATTCTCTGCAAAAGCGGTTAGCACCATTTCAAAAGCTTTTTTTGCGCCATTTAAAAATTTTTCTAAGGAGAAATTTTCTTCAATTTTTCTAATTTTTTCTATCACTTCTTCAAATCCAACACTTAAGCTAATTTCAACTGGAGATAAGCTAATAGGTTCTTCATCAACAGTTTTGACCATCGATGAAATATCAATTATTCCTGAGAAATCATTCTTTTGAGTAGTCTTTTGGATGTTGCCATCATCATCTCTGCGTCCGATTGTAATATATAATCTATATAAGATAAATCCTGCTACGAAACCTAATACTATAATATCTGCTGAAATCATAAATTATATCCTTTGTTGATTTTTGATTGCTTGACATTTATACAATGTAAATTATGATTTTACATCATCTATTTAATAAACGCAGCAATTTTAATAACAAGGAAAATAACTTATGACAGAAAAAGAAGAAGTAAAAGAAAATACAGCTCCATCTGTGGCAATTAATGCACAATATGTTAAAGATTTATCATTCGAGAATCCAAATGCTCCGGCATCATTAGTGGCTCCAAAAGAAGCTCCTCAAATAGAAATAGCTCTAAATCTTGAAGCGAAGGCTATTCAAGGCGATGCCCATGAAGTTACTTTACAAATAACTGCTAATGCGAAATCAGGAGAAATATCTTTATTTGTAGCGGAACTTTCTTATTCAGGATTGTTTACTTTAGCTAATGTTCCACAAGAACAAAAAGAAATGATTCTATTAATTCATTGCCCAACCATTCTTTTCCCCTTTGCTAGAAGAATTTTAGCAGATGTTACAAGAGATGGGGGATTCCAACCACTAATGTTAGAGCCGATTGATTTTGCAGGGCTTTACCAACAGCGCAGTGCACAAGGTGCTGTAGAAAAGAAATAAACAATATCTTAAAATCATAGAGGATTTATTTCCTCTATGATTTAAATTAGACAATCAAATAATTAATGAGTGTGATCTTCTTCGATTTCAGGAAGAGTTTCGTAACTATGGAATGGTGGCGGAGAAGTAAGTTTCCATTCCAGGGTTGTGGCACCTTCACCCCATGGATTATTAGGACATTTCTTACCGTATTTTAGAGTATAAAATATTATAAATATGAAGAAAAAGCTGCTAACTAGAGCTATGGTAGAGCCTATAGTAGAAATTAAGTTCCAGCCATGGAATACATCTGGGTAGTCTGGTATTCTTCTTGGCATGCCAGCTAGTCCAAGGAAATGCTGAGGAAAAAAGGTTAGGTTAACTCCAATGAAGGTAGTAACAAAATGAGTTATTCCCATCCATTCTGGATATTGACGACCAGAAATTTTTCCAAACCAATAATAAAAACCAGCAAATAAAGCAAATAATGCTCCAAGTGACATTACATAATGAAAATGAGCTACTACATAATATGTATCTTGAAACACACGATCTATAGATGAATTAGATAATACAACTCCAGTAACTCCACCTATAGTGAATAGTAAAATAAATCCTACAGAGAATAACATAGGTGTTTTGAATTCAATTGAACCTCCCCACATAGTGGCAATCCAACTAAATATTTTTATAGCAGTTGGGACTGCAATAATCATAGTTGCGGCACTGAAATATGCTAAGGCGTCTACGCTTAATCCTACAGTATACATATGATGGGCCCATACTACAAATCCTACAAATCCAATACCAACCATTGCGTAAACCATTCCCAAATAACCAAATACAGGTTTCTTTGAGAATGTTGAAATTATTTGGCTGATCATGCCGAAGCCAGGTAAGATAATAATATATACTTCTGGGTGGCCAAAGAACCAAAACAAATGTTGAAATAATACTGGATCCCCGCCGCCTGATGGATCAAAGAAATGAGTACCGAAATTACGATCAGTAAGTAACATAGTGATTGCGCCTCCAAGCACTGGCAAAGCTAATATAAGCAAGAAAGCTGTTACTAAAATTGACCAAACAAATAGAGGCATTTTATGTAAGGTCATGCCTGGGGTACGCATATTAAGAATTGTTGCAATCATATTGATTGAACCTAAAATAGATGAAATCCCAGCTAAATGAAGAGCTAATATGGCCAGATCTACAGACGCTCCTGGGTGAAATGTTATATTGCTTAAGGGAGGATAAACGGTCCAACCGGTTCCAGCTCCTCCTCCTACAAAAGCAGAAGCTAATACCAGAATAAAAGATGGTACTAGAAGCCAGAAGCTGATGTTGTTTAATCTAGGGAATGCCATGTCTGGTGCGCCAATCATTAGTGGCACAAACCAATTTCCAAAAGCGCCAACTGTGGCTGGCATAATCATAAAGAAAACCATTATGATAGCGTGGGCTGTAAGCAATACATTATAAAATTGGTGGTCGCCATTTAAAAATTGGTTACCAGGTTCTGCAAGCTCAAGGCGCAAAATTTCGGAGAATCCACCGCCAATTAATCCTGCAATAATAGAAAATATTAGATATAAAGTTCCAATATCTTTATGATTGGTTGAAAATAACCAGCGCTTAATACCTGTTGGGTGATCATTACTCATCTTTTTTCCTTATTAACTAGCAAATTTTTTCTTAGCTTCTTCCAGCCAAGTTTTATATTCTTCTTTACTTACAGCCTTTAATGAAATTGGCATAAAGCCATGTCCTATTCCACATAATTCAGAACATTGTCCATAATATTGCCCAGGCTTAGTGATCCTAACCCAAGTTTCATTAATTCTTCCTGGTATAGCATCTATCTTGATGCCAAGTGAAGGCATGGCGAAGCTATGAATTACATCCCCTGCTGTGGTTACTATTCTGATGTCTGTATCAATTGGTAGAACTAGAGGATTATCTACATCTAATAGGCGAATTTGTCCGGGCTGTAACTGCTCATCTGGGACTATATAGCTGTCAAAAGCGATCTTGTCATCAGGGTATTCATATTGCCAGAACCATTGACGGCCTACTACTTTGATTGTCATATCCATTTTACCAATAGTATCAACATAATAAAGCAATCTAAATGAAGGAATTGCAATGATAATAAGAATAATACAAGGAACGATGGTCCATAAAATTCTTAGGAATAGGATTATTCTTGTGATAAAATCTTATGCAGGTATAGGCGAGTAAAAGGAATACAAAAATTACTACTCCTGTAATTATAACAAGCAACATATCATGAAAGTTTACAAAACGTTCCATAGCTACAGATGCTGCTTCTTGGAAGCCAAGTTGCCAATTTTCTGGTAGGCCTAAGCAGAGCGACGGGAATAAAAATAGTAAACACCCTAAAAAACGAAACATAAAATAAACACAGCCCTTTAATATTTACTAGAAAAATTATAAATTTATCCAATAATTTATATCTTAGAATAATAGAAACTTCAACGATAAATTACACTCTTTATGAAATGAAAGTGTCTTGACATCATAAAAACTTTAATTATACTTCGAGCTATAATTCATCGGGGGTGCCTTAATTAAATTAAGGCTGAGAAATACCCTTAACACCTGATCTAGTTAGTACTAGCGGAGGAAGCATGGACGTTATTACCTTAGCTGGCCTTGTAGCCACTATTACCTCTTTTATTGGGTTAACGCCCCAAGTCTATAAAACTTATCACACTAAATCAGCTCGTGATGTTTCTATGCTTATGCTGTGTAATTATCTAATATGCTCGGCTGCGTGGATCATTTATGGTGTATATACGTCATCTGGATTCGTCGTATATAGTAATATAGTTGGTTTTATAATTAGTGTAATTTCTATATTACAAAAAAGATATTACGATGCCGCATAAATATTTTGTAAATGCTAGATCAATTTTATGTTTAAATGGTGATTTACCAGATGCTAATTTCTTTGCTCAAAATAAAATTATTATTGCCACTGATGGTGCTGTAGATAAATTACTAAAAATGGGAATCAAACCATCTATTGTTATAGGCGATCTAGATAGTATTGGCAGTGGTGATTATAGGGGTATAGAAATAATCCATTTTCCAGATCAGCATACATCTGACTTTCAGAAAGCCATGAATTATCTTGGTCAAAATAATTTGCTACCAACTGTAGTTTGTGGTGTGAACGGTGGATTGCTTGATCATATTTTATATAATATTAATGTATCGCTAGAACATGATTCCATATTTTACGCTCCTCCATTGATTGGTTACCCATTAAAAAGTCCTAATATTTTGAACCTTAATTTAAAAATAAACACTAAAATATCTCTATTTGGAATGTCTAAGGCTAGAGTAACCACCCGTGGATTAAAATGGGAATTATATAAAGATAATCTAGAATTCCCAGGATTTAATTCTTGTTCTAATAGAACAAATTCAGAGAATATTTCAATAGAAGTAATAGAAGGTAAATTATTAGTTTTAATCCATTTAGAAACCATAAAAGATGAAGGGACCAAATGAAGCAACTTAAGCTTTGCTTAGTAACCAATATTGGTAACAAACCTTTTCAAGAATATTTAAATTTTATTGAGCAAGCTGTCGCTGGTGGAGTAACTATGGTGCAATTACGTGAAAAATTTATTCCTTATTCAGAAATAAAAAAAAGAGCATTGGCATTACAAGATATTTTGCGCACTTTTAACGTTCCTCTTATTATCAATGATTATGTAGACCTTGCCATTGAAATAGATGCTGATGGTGTGCATGTAGGTAATTCAGATATGTCGGCTTTAAAGGCAAGAGAAAAATTGGGGTTAAGTAAAATCATTGGAGTATCTATTGAAAATATGGAGGACTTAGAAGATGCTAATAAATTACCTGTGAGTTATGTTGCCGCAAGCGCGATATTTCCTAGTTCAACTAAATTAGATTGCAAGACATTTTGGGGTATTGATGGACTAAAAATAGTGGTAGAAAAATCAACTCACCCAGTTATAGCTATTGGCGGTATTGGGCCACAGCATATAGCAGAAATTTTTAATACAGGAGCTAAAGGAGTGGCAGTTGTTGGGGCCATTCACGAAGCTTCTGATCCGTATAGGGCCGCAAGGAGTTTATTAATATGATTGATCAAATTAAAGAGCAGTTAGTAATTTTAAGAAAACACAAGCCATTAGTTCTAAATTTAACGAATTATGTGACTATGGATTTTGTTGCCAATAGTTTATTAGCGCTGGGGGCTGCTCCTATTATGTCTGAAGATATAAGAGAGATGGAAGAGCTAATTCAAATAAGTGGAGCGCTGCATATTAATATTGGCACTTTGACTCTAGAATTTATGGAGCGAGTGAGATTTGCTTGCAGTGTTGCTAACAAATATAATAAACCTATTGTTTTAGATCCGGTGGGAGTTGGTGCAAGTAAAATTAGGATGGAAGCTGCTAAAGAAATATTACCATTTATAGATATTTTAAGGGGGAATGCTAGTGAAATTATAGCAGTTTACGGTTTATCTTCTAAAGAATTAGGAGTGGAGTCTGTGCATAAAGTTAGCGACGCTCTGGAGGCTGCCAGAGAATTGGCGGCAGCTCAAAAAATTATAGTTGTAGTAAGTGGAGTTGAAGATTTTATTACTGACGGTATGCAAGAACAAATTTTGAATTTTGGCTCTAATCTTATGCCATTGATAACTGGAACTGGTTGTAGTTTAACTGCAGTGATAGCAGCCTTTAGAGCGATAATTTCTGATTCATTTGAAGCAGCAAAATTAGCAACAGCGTATTTTGGTTTATCAGGACAAATTACTGAAAGTTTAGCTAACGGGCCTGGATCATTTAGGATGAAATTTCTTGATAATATTAATCGACCAGATTGGAATAAAATGAGGGAATTATATGCTCAGTGAGCAAAAAATTATAAATTCATTAAAGCAGCATTTCCCTATTTCTGGTGGAATAGGAGATGATGCTGCAATTTTTGGAGATTATGTAATTAGCAAAGACTTATTAGTGGAGGATATTCATTTTAGATGCAAATATGTTGATCCAATAAGTTTAGGTTACAAGGCTTTGCAAGTTAATTTAAGCGATATTGCAGCGATGGGAGCTCAAGCAGCTTATGTGCTTTTGGGAATAGCGATTCCAAAGAATTATGCTCAATATGTTGAAGATTTTTTAAAAAGTTTTAGTGATTCTTGTAAGGTAGAAAATATTCAATTAATTGGTGGGGATACCACTGCTTCAGAAGATAAATTATATATTAGCGTTACAATTATAGGAACTACTAAAAATCCTATTCTCAGAAGTGGCGCAAAACTTGGTGACCTTATCTGTGTAATTGGTGATTTAGGGCAGGCTCATATAGGTCTACAAGCTTTTGAAAAAAGCTTAGATGGTTTTGATGAATTCAAAAAAGCATTTTTATGGCCAAAGGCAAAAAGTGCTAAAAATAATACCTCAGTTACTTCTATGATGGATATCTCAGATGGTTTATTAGTAGACCTCAGAAAATTATGTAAAGCGTCAAAAGTAGCTGCTCAAATTGATTTAGATACCTTTAAAAATACCCCTGCATTTTATAATGCCTGTAAAGAACTAGAGCTAGATCCATTAGCAGTAATGCTTAAAGGAGGAGAAGACTATGGATTGCTTATGACCGTGAGACCAGATGCCGTACTATCTCCGCCATTAAGAGTTATTGGTAAAATTATCGAAGGCAATGAAGGTGAAGTGATTTTTAAAGAACCTATAAATTTAACCTTACGTGAATTTAGTCATTTTGGAGAATTATAATGAAACATAAAGCATTGTCTATTGCTGGCTTTGATGGTTCTGGTGGCGCTGGACTTCAAGCGGACCTTAAAACATTTTCAGCGCTTGGTTGTTACGGCATGACTGTGCTTACAGCTTTGCCGGTGCAAAATACTTGTGGAGTGAGGGCTTGCTACGAAATTCCATTACGTTCTATCAAAGAACAACTCGAAGCAATTTTTGATGATATTATTCCAGATAGTATAAAAATAGGTATGTTATTTAATAGTGACATTATTGAAGTAGTGGCAAATTTCTTAAAAGAAAATGCTAAAGACATTCCTATAGTGCTTGACCCTGTGATGATGGCAAAAAGTGGAAATTCCTTATTACTGCCAGAAGCTGTGGAATCTTTAAAAGAATTGCTAATTCCTATTGCCACTATTATCACTCCTAATTTGCCTGAAGCACTGGAGCTCACAGGAATAGATACAGCATTATATGAGAATATGCCAGAAATCGCTGTGAAATTACTCGAATTAGGTTCAAAGGCGGTATTACTAAAAGGAGGGCATCTAGAGGGAGAAACGTCTAATGATCTTTATTTAGATAATAATGATAAAACATTCTGGCTTGAAAGCCTTCGTATTCATTCACAAAATGTTCATGGAACTGGCTGTACTTTTTCCGCTGCTATTGCTGCATATTTAGCTCTTGGAATGAGTTTAGAAGAGGCTTGTAAATTAGCCAAGCATTATTTATATGGGGCGATAGGTGCAGCTAAAGACGAAGTTATAGGAAACGGGAAAGGTTCTGTTCATCATTTTTACAAAATATGGAAATAATTATGACAATATCGGAAGAAATCTTAAAAAAAACATCTATTCAGTCTAATGAAATAATTTACAGTAAGTTTATTCAAAAAATTAGCTCTGGCACATTAGAGTCAGATAAATTTATTTACTATATGAATCAGGATATTAATTTTCTTAAATATTACGCTAAATGTAATGCTATTATTGCTGCAAAAATTTCCTCTGAATATAAGGAAGATTTTGTTGCGTACACTAAAAGCAGCATTACTTATATCACATTTGTTGAAGAGTATTTTTTAGAGAATCCTGAATATCAAAGTAATTTTACTACCCGCGCTACCGAAGGATATACAAGTCATTTAGTAAAAAATTGCGCTACTGAGCCGGTGGAGTCAGCCTTGTCTGCTATTTTAGCATGTGAATTACTCTATAAGGATTTGGGTGCATATCTTAAAATGAACGCAGTAACTAATAATCCTTATGAGTCATGGTATCTACCTTTATCAGATCCAGAATATGTAAAGGGGGTGGATAGGCTTCAGTACATAGTTGATGATTATGGATTGGCTGCCTCTAATTCCACTCAGAGCGAAATGATTGATATAGGCGCTAAAGGATATGTTTGGGAATATGAGTTTTTTCAAGATTCTTATGAAGAGCAAATATTCAATGATTATTAAAAATTAGGAGCTAACATGAAACTATCTGCCAAAGCCTGGGAGAAATCTTCTCATATTTATGATGCAATAATCAAGCATCCATTTAATCAAGAGCTTATGCAGGGAGTATTAGCTAAAGATAAATTTGCTTATTATGTTGAGCAAGATGTTCTTTATTTACAGGATTTTTCTAGATGCCATGCAATTATTGCTAGCAAAATTCCTCTTGAGTATATGCGTAGTTTTTTAAAATATGCAGAATATACTTTGATTGCGGAACAAGAGGTGGTTCACCAATTTTTTAAAAAAGAGTTTAATTTCACAGAAACTGGGTTAATGACTCCTGCCACCTTAAGCTATACAAGTTATATGCTGCGGAGCTGTTTAAATGAATCGGTAGAAGTGGCTCTTGCTGCTCTGCTCCCCTGTTTCTGGGTCTATAGGGAAGTGGGATTGTTTATCTCTGCT
>CAZJZY010000001.1:110275-125692 GCA_964550685.1 uncultured Rickettsiales bacterium
ATTGAAACTTATTCTAGCGAAGGATTTTGTAGTACAGTTGATGAGGCAATAGATATTTTTGATGCTTTAGCTGATAATACTACAGAAATAATAAGAGAAAAAATGCTTGATGCATTTTATAAAAGCGCTTGTTTAGAATGGCATTTTTGGAATGATTCTTATAAAATGAGAGTATTCGATGATATAATCGATCAAGCTTCCACTTCAGAGTTCACGATTCCCAGTAAGTTGCAAGCGGAGTCTATCAAATGATATGAACAGATAGTTTCTTTATAATCAAAGACTATCTCTATCCCAACTACAGCATTAGCTTTAGCGAATGAAAAGGCAGCTATTTTAGCTAGAGCTACTGCAGCATCATCGTATTTTTCTTTAGCAAGAGAGGAAGCGGTTATAATAGATAAGCTAAGTAAATTTACTAAATCAAAACCTAAAATGTCTGTTTGATTAAAGTTAACATATTCTAACATTTTATCGCTTAATAAGATGCTACTTAGCCCTGCGCTAGAGACTATAGCTACGGTATTTCCTCCGCTTAATACTGCAGAGGAGCCTATTATAGATAATTTTAGTAATTCAATATTATTTAGTTCAAATATGCCTCCTTTATCAATACCTAGGCTGTGCATAATGGAAGGTACAATAAAGGATCCAGTAAGACCTATTGTAACAAGAGCTGCTCCGCTGGGAGATAAGTTTATAGCTCCCATTGGGGTTGTTTTCGTTTCCATTTGAGCGTAAGCATAATATCCTAAAGAGCCTGTAAGTATGGTCGATACATAGCTCATTTTATAATAGAAATCAGTTATTTTATTTTCTATAGCTCCAATAGTGAAAAAAACCGTCATTCCAGCAGAAGTAATAAGAAATGTATTTGATATTTTTGTTGTTATGTCGTGCTTATTGCTAAATAATTTTTCTTTCATATAGTTTTGTATTAAAAGATTAGGCAGATATTTAGCTGTTTGTAGTGTGCCTAGATAAACAAGATTTTTATAATCAACATTAATTCTGCTAAAAAGCTGATCTTGTATTACATTAAAATAACTAAGATCCCAGAATCTATTTTCTAATGGACTATCTTGAAGTTTAGGGGTGGATGAGGGGCCTATATAGGTAGCAGAGCCAACTTGAGCTCCTAAAACTAGGTTACCTAGGTATGAATTCAAATAATTTTTTGTAATGTTGCTGGACATAATTTGAAGACTCTAAGCTATAGTCAATTAATAAGCAATATCATATATATTAATATTATTGAAATGGCAAGAATATAATCTAGTTCTTCAAAATATCTTTTACTTGAGCTGTCGAGAAATTTTTTAACACTTCTTGAACTATATCGTTTTTTGAAAATTCATCTATTTCTTGAGTTCTTATGATATCGGCCTGCGAGGATAAGGTGGGGCTGCCATTATCAGATGATATAATAATATTCCATTTATCTGCAGTCCACTCTTGGAGAAATGATGCGACTTTATTAGAAAAATTATGCGGTACTGAATTCGTATGACGAATTGTTACCTTTTGTGGCTCAAAATCTATTAAATGAACATCATTAACTAAATATTGATAAAGTAACATCTCTCTCTTTTGGTGAAATAATTGTACTAATTCTTCAAAGCTATTAATTATCACTTTAGGGTTAGATTTTGTTATTGTGGTTTCAGTTTGTTTGAAGTTAGGAGGGTTATTCTCTAACTGCTCTATTAATGCAGCTGGAGTAGGAATATTATTTAAATAACATAAACGGATTAATAGCATTTCAGAAGCTATAAGTTGGTTATGTGAATTTTGTATTTCTTGAAGACCTTTTAATAGCATTTGCCATATAATTGTTAAAGAAGCCATGGTCATATTATCAGACAAAGCTTTTAGATCATTTAATTCTTCTAAGCTATATTCAAAGCTTGGAATATCGATGTTTAGTTTTAATTTGCTAATGCTGTGAATTAATTCCATGATTTGTTGGAATATACCAACTAAATCTATACCTTCATAATAAAATTCTTTAATAGAATGAATAGCTTTATTAGCTTCTCCATCAAGAACTGAAGATAATAAGGCAATAATTTTAGTATTATTTGTCAGGCCAAGCAGGTTTCTTACCTGTTCTTTAGTGATTTTAGCATTATTAGCGTTGGAAATAATTAAATCCAATAATGATAAACTATCTCTCACTGATCCTTCAGCATGGAGTGCTATTAGGTATAATGCATCTTCGTCAGCTGAAATTTTTTCTTTCTCTAAGATATCTTTTAAGTGCTCAACTAATTGTGCTGAAGTTAATCTTTTGAGTTCAAATTTTTGACATCTTGAAAGAATAGTAATTGGTATTTTGCAAAGTTCGGTGGTAGCAAAAATAAATTTTACGTGTTCTGGAGGCTCTTCCAGTGTTTTTAACAAAGCATTAAAAGCACTAGTAGAAAGCATGTGCACTTCATCAATAATATATATTTTATACTTACCAAGCAGGGGTAAGTAACTAGTGTTTTCTATTATTTCACGGATATCATTCACGCCAGTTCTACTAGCGGCGTCTAATTCAATAATATCTGGATGATTGCCTATAAAACTAGCTTGGCAATTAGCACATTTTCCGCAGGGAGTAACTGATTTTTCATCAATTATAGGATTGCTACAATTTAGTGTTTTAGCAATGATTCTGGCAGAGGTAGTTTTACCTCCACCTCTAATTCCTGTAAGCAAAAAAGTATGAGCAACTCTGTTAAGTTTGATAGAATTAATGATGGTAGTTACTAGAAATTCTTGTCCGCGAAGGTCAGAAAAATTTGATGGACGATATTTGCGGGCTAAAACTAAATAATTTTCATTCATACTGCTAATTGCTAAAATATTTTATAGCTAGCAGCGACCTGTTTAAATCTATAATGCGGCTGCTTCCTTTCGAACCTGACCGAGTCCTCATAGCAAAACACCCACTACTAGCCATATTGAATATAAAGTAAATGTAGGATGATGACAAGATAAGTTTTGTACAAATTCTTAAATATAGGCCTTAGTCTCCTTGAAGAATATTTTACAAACTGCTATGCTAAGTAAAACTTAGATAAGGCGCAGAATATGAAGTTAATAATAGCTATAACTGGTGCTTCAGGAGCAATTTTTGGTATTAGACTTTTAGAAATATTAAAAGAGATCAAAGATGTTGAGACTCATCTTATTATTAGTAAATCAGCAAATATCACTATTAATAGTGAAACGAAATATAAAGTATCTGAAGTTAAAGCTTTAGCAGATTTTTCTTATAATATTGAAGATATAAGTGCTTGTATGGCCAGCGGTTCATTTAGAACTGATGGGATGATTATTGCGCCTTGTTCTATAAAAACTATGTCAGCTATTGCTCATTCTTACTGTGATAATCTAATCACCAGATCTGCAGATGTAATTTTAAAAGAAAAAAAGAAGCTAGTTCTTATGCTGCGTGAAACTCCACTTCATTTAACGCATTTACGCAATATGGTTATGATTGCTGAAAATGGAGGTATAATATATCCACCTGTTCCAGCGTTTTATCAGAATCCAGAAAATATTGATGATATAGTAAACCATACGGTTTATAGAATGTTAGATTTATTTGATATAAATATTAAACAACTTAAACGTTGGGAAGGAATAAAAAGTTAGAGATATAGAATATGTTAAATAACTTAAGCTCTGTTCCAGGTATTGGCGCTAAAACTGAAGAAGCGCTTAAGCGGCTTAATATAAAGTATATTCATGATTTATTCTGGCATTTTCCTAGCAATGTTATCCATAAGATTTTATATCCTCCATTATATTCTCTAAATGAAGGAGATCTGGTAATTTTGCGCTTAAAAATTCTGGATATTGTTCAATCAAATAGTCCCAATTTCTCTAGGAAAAAACCTTTTAAAATACATTGCGGAAATGATACTGGCAGAATTAATTTGCTTTATTTTAATTACAATCCACATTATTTACTTAATTGGGCAAAAATTGATAGCGAAATTATCGCTATTGGTAAGGTAGAAGTTTTCAATGGATTTAAACAATTAGCTCATCCTGAAGTTCTAAATCCAAACAAACCGCATGCTCCAATTGCAAAAGATGAAATAATTTACCCTTTAACTTATGGCATAATAAATAAACAAATCCAGAAATATATCAATTTTGCTTTAGATAATATTAAGGAATGCGGAGAATGGATTTCTCCTACAATAATCAAAAAATTTAATTGGGATAGTTTTAAAAATTCTTTGGATAAAATTCATCATCCAAAAAATACCTCTGATCTAACTCCTTATGCATTAGAGCGGCAAAGAATTGCCTATGATGAATTATTGGCAACCCAATTGATGGTTAATTTACTTAGGCAATATAAGAATCAGCAAACAGGTAGAGCAATTATAGCTAAAGGAGATTTATTAAAATGCTTTTTAGCAAATTTACCCTTTGAGCTAACTCATGCTCAACATCACGCCATAGCTGAAATTATTACTGATCAAAAATCTCTTAGCAAAATGTCTAGACTTTTACAGGGCGATGTGGGAAGCGGAAAAACAGTAGTAGCTTTAGCAGCAATGTTAAATGTGGCTGAAGTTAATGCGCAAGCAGTGTTAATGGCTCCAACTGATGTATTAGCTAATCAACATTTTAAAACAATAGAAAAATTCTTTTTAAATTTACCGATTAAATATACTCTTCTAACTGGAAAAACTAAGTCTAAAGATCGAATAAAGATTATGAATGAGTTAGCTTCTGGGGAAGTTAGCATCCTAATTGGAACCCATGCGGTATTTCAAGATAAAGTGATATTTAATGATTTAGCTTTAGTGGTTATTGATGAACAGCATCGATTTGGTGTGGAGCAAAGGCTTGCATTAGTTAATAAAGGAAATAATGCTGACTTATTGATAATGTCGGCTACCCCAATCCCGCGTAGCTTAAGTTTAGCGCTTTATGGCGATATGGATATTACAAAAATTTCCGATAAACCAAAATCTAGAATTCCTATTAAAACTTCAATTTTACCACAATCTAAATTAAACGAGATTGTACAATCTTTAGATAAGATTCTTAAATCGCAAGGTAAGATTTATTGGATTTGTCCATTAATCTCTGAATCTGAGGATAATCCAATAGATTTGAAATTAATAAAAATGGCAGCAGAAACTAGGATGAATGAATTATCTAAATACTATCCTGGAGTGGTTGGATTAGTCCATGGGCAATTAGATAATAATACTAAGCAGGAAAATTTAAATAAATTTATTCAAGGAGAATATCGTATTTTAGTTGCTACAACTGTGATTGAGGTGGGAGTGGATGTGCCTGATGCTACAGTAATTATTATTGAAAATGCTGAGAGTTTTGGTTTATCTCAGCTACATCAATTAAGGGGGAGAGTAGGAAGAGGTAACAAGCCATCTCATTGTATCTTATTATATCATCCTCCAATTAGTAATATTTCTTGGCAAAGGTTAAAAATTTTACGTGAAACGGACGATGGATTCATTTTAGCAGAAGAAGATCTTAAACTTAGAGGTGGTGGTGATATTGTTGGAACTAAGCAAAGTGGATTGCCTAATTTTAAGACGGTAGATTTTATAGCTCATCATCAATTAATTGACGATGCTAATATTCAAGCAAAAGAAATTATAAAGAATGATCCTATGTTATCTCTTGCCCATAATTATAAATACCATAAGTTGCTTTCTATTTTTGGCTTTAGCTATAAAATTACAGATTGGTGACTTTTAGTATTTAGAAAGGGAGTTGCCAAGTTTGTCCTGGCTGCATAATATGGAACGATTCTTTTTTAACTTGATATTTTGATAGCGCAGCCTTTAGATCATTAAGAGGATCTTGGTATTTTTCATCTGATAATTGGAAGGTGTCGTAATGGATTGGTATAGAATATTTACTATCTAGAATTTTAGCGATTTTCACCGTATCCTCAGGAGAAGTATGCATATTCTCAAAAAACCAATTTGGTTTATAAGCGCCAATGGGCAATAGACTTAAGGTGATATTTTTAAATTTATCTTTGATTTGTTGAAAAATTTTTCCATCAGCAAAGCCAGTGTCTCCAGCAAAATAAATATTATCTTTTGCATTTTGGATAATAAATCCTCCCCATAAAGAGATATTTTTATCAAATAAAAACCTGCTAGACCAATGATGGGCTGGAACAAAATGGAATCTTATATCTTTGTTGATTATTTTTACATCATCCCACCAGTTAAGTTCATAACAATGATTTTTGTGTGTCGTACAATAATCTATATAGTGACTTACTCCTTTTCCCATAATAATTCTTGGGGTGGAATGTTTAGTTAAAGCTTTAATGCTGGGAAGGTCTAGATGATCATAGTGGGAATGAGAGATAAGAATAAAATCTATTTTAGGTAATTGCTCAATAGTAACCCCTGGATAAATTGAACGTTCAATTCCATATTTACCAAATGGACCTGCGTATTTTGACCAAATTGGATCAGTTAAAATATTGATGCCATCCATTTGTATCAAAAGACTTGAGTGGTTAATGTAGGTAATCATTACTTTATCATTAACTTTATTTTTAATAATGTGAGGAGCAATATTATTAATGGCCGGCAAAGCTGGCCATTGCGGTTTTTCTCTAGTTAATTTCCATCTAATTAAATTAAATAAATTGGGGCTTCCGCCTTCAGAAATATTTTCATATCTTTCATGAGTAAACACATACACATTCATTATAATTAGAAGTATTATAAAGAGAAATTTAAGTAATTGCATAAGACTTTTCGCTATTCACCTTGTGCTAATGAAAACCCGAGCTTATCATTAAATGTATATAAATTATTAACTCTAACAAAATCAAGATCTCCATTACTTAAATTGTGTAATAGATTAATCACAGCTTCATGGTCAATAATTTTGTCTTTAGATATAGGCACGAAGCGTAAATTCCACTCATCACTAATTATAGGGAGATGATTAGATTCTGGCCAAGTTTTAAGGCCTTTTACTGAAACCATCTGTAAGCCAACCTCACTGCCATCAATTAATTTGATAACTTGCTCTGCTAAAACTTGAGAGTTGCTTCCATTCCAATTTACTACCACATCAACACCAACTAAGGTTTTTGTTTCTTCGCAGTTTATGGAGTAATTTTTTTGTTGATTAGCTTGTTTTATAGTGTCGTATTTTACTGGTTTAAAGATACTAGGTTTTTGTCCTAATCTTGCTATTAATTCTTGAGTGAATTCTGTAGTGCTAAGTTTTTTCTTGCTATATTCAGGATGGTATATATCCCCAGTATGCATTCCATCTTCAATAGTTTTTAGCCAAGCGTTATGAATATTAGCAGCCACTTCCCCTTGACCTATATGGACTAACATCATTATTGCAGCATTAATAAGACCAGAAGGATTTGCGATGTTCTTGCCAGAGATATCAGGAGCTGAGCCATGAATGGCTTCAAATAATGCATATTCATCTCCGATATTTGCAGAGCCCGCCAAGCCTACTGATCCAGAAATTTCTGCTACAACATCTGAAATGATATCGCCATATAAATTACTAGTTACAATCACATCAAAAATCTGAGGTTTATTAGCAAGTCGTGCAGTTCCAATATCTACAATAAAGTGATCCGCCATAATATCAGGATATTCTTTAGAAATTTCATCAAATACTTTATGGAATAAACCATCCGTAAATTTCATTATATTGTCTTTGCTAAAACAAGTAACTTTTTTACGATTATTTTTTACTGCGTATTCGAAAGCATAGCGAATGATTTTTTCACAACCAATTCTGGTAACTAATTTTAAGGATTGGTAACTGTTATGGCTTTGACGATATTCAATGCCGGCATATAGATCTTCTTCATTTTCACGGACAATTACTATATCCATTCCGGGGTGATTAGTGGCTATAAAAGGATGATATGACATGCAGGGACGAACATTAGAATATAATCCTAATGTTTTGCGCATAGTGACGTTTAAACTTTTGTACCCACCTCCTTGAGGTGTAGTAATTGGGCCTTTAAGTAAAATTTTGTTTTGTTCTATGGTCTTCCAAGCTTCTGGAGGGATGCCACTAGAGAAGCCGCGCTCATACATTAATTTACCAACTTCAATGGTTTCTATAGTAATTTTAGCTTTAGCTTCTTTTAGAATAGCCAATGTTGCATCCATGATTTCTGGGCCAATTCCATCACCATATGCGACGGTAATTCTTTTGTATTCTTCCATAATAATCCTCTTGTTGAACTTTAAGTTGCTTGCATTTAGTTATTTTGATCTTTTTTAAAAGATAATTCAATCCTTTTATCTTTTAAAGAAGAGATAAAACGTAAGAATTATATGTTATAAGAACCTTTGCGGGTTTAACTTAATTTTTCTAGGTCTAGGGAGAACCCCTGAATCAATCTCAACTGATTCTACTGAGTGCATCGCTTTCATTTGAGTAATTATTGCTTTTGGTAACTTTGCATGTTCTGGTTTAAATTGTTCGATATCGTTAAGGTTTATACCCTTCTCCTTTAATTTAGCTGCAAACACACCATAATTTATTTGTCCGTCAATATAAGACTCACGATAACTAGCAATAGCCAATTCAGGATTAAGAGGAAAAATTTTCTGCATTTCTCTTTCTGCCATTTCATTAAGTTCAACTGCTAATATTGTCATGTTAGAGATCATTTTATTCTTGATTTTTTCTTCACTTAGAACTTCACCAGCTCTAAATCCCATTCTTCTTTTTAGAACACCTTCTATCTCAGGATTAGTAAGAAAATCATCTCTATAAGCTTCCTTTAAATTACGCATAATAAGTTTTAGGGTTTTTTCTATCCTTTTTGTCTCTAACTTATCTATAGTAACAAAAACTTCTCCAGCAAAATCTACACCATGAAAATAATCTTGATAAGTATCTTGTATTTCTTCTTGAAATTCTGCTAGTGAAGCAATTTGATCATTATATTCTAATAACCCTTCATCATTCATATGAGCATTATAAGATAAAGCCTTGCCAAAATCTATTCTTGCAAAAAAATTTCTAGAGTTCTCTTTTATTATCCCAATATTTTCCATATTCATATCAATATCGCCTAATAAAAAGCTAGCAGCAAAACATTCACCAAATCCAGTAACATAACCATGCTGTTGATTTTTTTCAGTGCTGTAGGCTAAATCAGTGAAGCTTTTTAAAAATTTTGAACCTATCGAAACATCCCCATTTTTATCTTTAATTAAACGAACCTTAGGAGATTTTTTTTCTGAGTCTAAAAATACATGTGATATATTAGTTGCAATATATTCACACACATCTTCACCTATTCCATCATAATAAGAAGATTTAGCAATACCAAATGTACTTTCATTAGATGTAAATCCAGATTTAATAGACACATCTTCTGTGTCGCTTTTTTCTGACTCAGTATCACTAGTATCTAAGTCATTTTCTAGCCATTCCTCACTTTTAATGCTAAACTTAGGTGCATAGTTGTCTAAGAAATAATCTTTTGATAGGTCATCTAAAGTAAAAGAAGAGCTTTCTTCGTCTTCCAAGTTAGCAATTGCGCCTCTTTTTTTTATCCAGACATTAGAATGTTTTTCGTTTTGGATCTCTCCTGTTTTTATAGATTTTTTAACCTTCTCCCCTTCGCTTAAACCAACAACCTTAGGAGCAAATCTTTGAAATGGCCTAGTTTTAATATTTCCAACATCAGCTGCAATAGCTATATCGCTAATAATTTCTTTAGTTTTATCGTCAATTTCAATATCTTTAATATGTGCTATAGCGTTCTGTAGAGAAGCATGTTTTAATTTTCCAAGCTTTGCTATTTCAATCTCAAATTCAGATGTAGGTAAATTTCTACTGATTAAACCTATTAAATCTTGTGTTTGCTCATAAATGATCTGTTCTTTAGTTTTTGTCATAATAAATGCTGTATAATTAAATATTAGATAAGCTTTAAATATAATTTAATAGATTACTATAATTTTTGTATTCTTTGAGTGATTTTTCCTTATCTTCTGCGTGTATAGGTAAGAGTTTTATATTTGATAATAGAGTTTTTGTATTATTTTCTTAAAAATCTTCATTGTTAACCTAATCTTAATAATCTTTCAATAATATTACTATTTATAATAATATTTATGGAGGTTATTTATGGTGGATATGAATATCAATATTTTGATTGTTGACGATTATAAAACTATGCTGAGGATTATTCGAGGGCTTTTGTCGCAGATAGGATTTAATAATATAGAAGAGGCTGCTAATGGGGCTGAAGCAATTATCAAATTAAAAGAAAAAAAATTTGATTTGATTATTTCAGATTGGAATATGGAGCCGATGACTGGTCTTGAGTTATTACAAAATGTGAGAGCAGATGAAAGAACTAAGATGACTCCATTCATCATGGTTACTGCAGAAAGCAAAACAGAGAATGTTATTGCCGCTAAACAAGCTGGTGTAAGTAATTATATTGTTAAGCCATTTAATGCGGAAACTTTAAAAGCAAAGCTAGTTAGCGTTCTGGGCGCTTTTTAATATATGGCGGAAACCTGGCTAGATTCATTATCAATAAAACTTAAAAATTTACAAGATGTTGATTCTGGGGTAATTAAAAAAAGCGATGTTGATACTGTAATTAAAGAATTTCTTGATACCTTAGATTTGTATGTTTCTGTTGAGCAGCGTCGTTCAATGTTTGAGCAGATGGCTAAAGTTTCCCAGCAAATAACAGGTCTTAAAAAAGAAATATCTATTATGGGTGAAAATATTCTTAAAGATGATTTCATCCCTGAAATTTCTACGGAGCTTAATGCGGTTATTAGTCAAACAGAAAAGTCAGTTATAGGTATTTTAGATGTTTCAGATGAAATAGGAAAGATTAGCGCCAAAGTTATTGATCTAAATATTAAAGAAGAGCTTCTAAAAAATTCAACAAAAATTCTTGAATTATGCAATTTCCAGGATCTAACGGGGCAGATTATTCATAGAATTATAAAACGTTTAACAATGATAGAAGCGACAGTTAATAGGATAGTAGTGGAGTTAGATCAAGATTGTCAGTTTTCATCTAATCATCATGTGTCTGAGAATTCCTTGTTAAATGGGCCTCAAAAAGAAGCAGATAGACCATCGCAAAATGAGATTGATGATTTATTCTCCAGTCTTCCTGGTGCAAAGCTTTAAAAATCTTAGATGTTTTTTTTGTGGTTAATCCATAGTTTCTAGATCAGCATTAGGGTCGTATTTAATTATATTCTTTTTTACGCCACCTTCTGCTTTATATCTAGCTAATTCTTCATTGAATTTCTTTACAATTTCTTCTGATCTAAGGCCATTTTTTCTGGAAAAGGCTATGTGAAGTGTTTGTTTATCATTGAGTATAGGAGATTGAGCATAATTAATATCTATGAATAATTTGGGATATTTATTAATCCAATAATTACATACATTAATTGGGCACAATACTAAATCCACTCTGTCTGCTTTTAGTTTTTCAAGATTATCTACTTCTGGAATAGTGGAGGTAATCGGTGCTAAATTAGGAAGATTTTCTTTGTTGATGTTATCTCCATAAAAATATTTATCAACAATACCTATTCGATAAGGTTTAAGGTCCTTAATATTATCTAATTTTGAATTAAAAGTTTTCTTTTTAAAAAAATAATCCTGAGTATAAATTAGAGGATCTGAAAATATAAACTTATCTATTCGGTCTGATGATTTTTTAATGCTAGCTATAGCATCTATTTCTCCGGATTCAGTGAGAGTTAGGCCTCTTTTAAATGGGAGTGGTACAAATACTGCTTTATATCCAGAACGGCTTAACACATCAGAAATAGTGTCATGATTCATTCCAATCATTTGACCATTTTCAAGAAATTCAAACGGTGGAAAATCTGTTACAGCTATAGTCACAGTCTTATCTTCTGCTAAAGTATTTAGAGATAATGAACAATATAATAATGCTAGTATAATGATATGCATAATGCAGCTCTTAAAAAATATATATATAATGTTACTCTATTGGTGTAATATATTCTACATAAATTCTTTTCTTTAATTCAGATAGATATTTTTGTGCTTCAGCATTAATTTTACGCGAGCTAAGCTCTTCTCGAATTTGGTAGGTATTCTGAGGTTTATTTACTACAACCTTATTGCAAACCATAAGAATCTGTTTGGGATCTCCAAGATTAATTACTTCACTTATTTTATTTAATGGAAGATTCTTTATTATCGCTTGTAGATCAGGATTCAGGTCAGCAAAAAGTAAAGTATTTTGATATGGTTTGTGTAGGCCGTTTGTTTTCGCAAGCTCATCTAAGCTATTACAATCCTTGGCTTCTGCCCTAATTTTTTCTATTTTTTCAATGTCAAATGCTCTAAATAAAATTTGTTTAAAAGTTACTTCTTTTATTTCAGATTCTCTTATTTTTTGTTCTTCATTAACTTCAGCATCTGAAACTTTAACCTTATTATAAAATACAGCACTAACTAATTTACTCCATAATAACTGGCTTTCCACCTGTTGTAATATAGACTTATTGCTCATTAATGCTGTCACTTGACTATCTGTAAAATTGAAATCTTTTTGCAATCGTTTAAAGTGATTCTTAATTTCTTCGTCGGTAATTGAAACCTTCAGTCTTTTAGCTTCATTATGAAATAATTCTTCGCTAATCAAGTTGTTTAAGGTTTGTCTTTTTAGATTGATATCATTCAGAAGAGTAGGAGTAGCTAATTGTAGAGCTTCTATTCTTTTCTGCACATCTACTGTAGTGATGGCTTTACCATCTACAAGCACTAAAACTTGTGTTGCTAGCGCTATATTTGCTAGTAATATAAAAAATATTGAATATATGTAACGCATAATAATCCTAATTAGTTGCTGATGTTTTTTAGCGATATATCAAACCAATAAGTTGTATTCTCTTTTCTGTCAACATTTTGTGTATAATCTCTATTTACAGAAGCTGCATATGTAATACAGTCATTCACATATTTAATTCTAGCCCCAGCTGAGATAAACCCATTTGGATCTATGTATAAATTGGGGTTATCTTCTCTACTAGTTAAATTTTTCTTAGCAGTTACAGCAAAGCTTATATTATTATAATCATTTATACCAGTTTCTAGAGAAACTTCACGCCTATTTTTAACATCACTGACTATTTTATTATCACGATAGTAAAGAATATCGCTCTGAATATAGGCTTTGTCTTGATTAACCCTAACGCTTGCTTCGTTAGTTTTATTAATCAAAGTATATTTATCAAGTTTAAATTGGTAAGATAATATCAATCTATTAGCGAAGTCAAATTTCAATCTGCTGACATAATCTGAGAAACGATCTTCTTTAGTATTTGTTATGTAATCATAAGGTTTTTCACGATAGATTTGACCAAATAATATACTAGTATTTAGTTGATCTTTATAATAAGCTGAGGTTTTTAGCCCATAGCTGATTCTGGAGGTGTTTTCTACTAAGTCTATGCCACTATATCTAGATTCAGCGAATAGATTGGCATCATTTAATTCGCTTGATGGACTGTCTTCGTTTACTATATCTTTATTGTATTTAGTGTAAGGTGTAGCTATGGCGCTTACAAGAGGCTCTAATACCACTTTAGTATTACCAATATTTCTTCCTAAAGGATAAGACCAGCCAATGCCAGCTTCTGGGATGGTTCGAGAAAAGCTACCATTATAGTCAGTTTGATTAATGAAAGCATCGTCATAGTGATAAAAATCATTGCGGACTGAGCCAAAAAAATTTAGGTTCTGTCCGTTATTTGTGAGTACATTTTTTTGCCATTTATTTTTTATAGATAATCTATTAGTGTCATTGCCGGAATAACGATGAATTTTTAGTATATTGCTTTGAAAGCTTAAATTTGATTCATCTGCAAATTGATAAATATTATGTTTAGATTCAAATAAAGGGAGAACCATAGGAGTATGATTCATATCATTTGGATCATCTGGTGTCGCTGGGCGTAAATTTTGGAAAGATAATGCTTGCACTTCATAAAATCCATTTTTTTGATATGCGCTATTATAAACGCGGCTAGTTAAGAAGTCCTCTGAACCATATCCGTAATCTCTGAGATAAGATTTATCGGAAGTCACTTTAGCTTTCCAGCCAACATAATTATTATTCTCTAAAGCAAAATTAGATTGGGAATATAAGTAATAACGAATATCTGGGTCTAAGGGCGCTTGCCCTTCGGGTTGTGTGTAATGCTCAGCTGATGTTATACTACCTGCGTTATCCATGTTACCATTAGGAAATAAATGTCTATATTCTCCTTCGGCAACTGGGCCACGTTTTTCAGTGCTAACAAATTTTACAGTAGCATCATAATTCGGTGCAAGATTTAAGTAATATGGTATTTTAACCGTAGGCCCTAGATAAGTACTCATTCCATATGATGGTTTAAGAAATCCTGATCTACGCTCTGCTTTGCTAGTATAATGAGAAAGATATGGGGTATATAAAGCTGGTACTCCATAATATCTTAGAATTGCATGATTATAAGTTATACTATTTTCTTTCTGATCTAATGTAGCAGACTTAGCTTGTATATCCCATATTGGTGATTTTCCTTCGCAAATCTGGCAAGATGTATATAATCCTTTATCTATGTCAGTTAGAAATTCCTGATCTCTTTTTGCAAATTTTCCTTTTAAGGTAGATTTATCTGGCGTGAGAACGGTGAAATGATTAATAGAACCAAACTTAAGTCTGTCACTTAGTATTACTCTATCTGCATCAATTATATAACCTTCTTTCTGGAGGATTTTCACTTTATCTTCTGCAAGCAAGATATCTTTTTTTAGATCATACTCAACAAAATTTGCTTTAACAGTTTGATTGTCTTGAGTGGCTATTACATTACCGATAGCAATTATCTTGCCGTCTTGTCCATCGCCAATATATTCTAGTTTATCTGCATCAATTATAATAGTTTCGTTATTAGATGAGTCGTCTTCAGCCATTGTGCATATAGAATATATTAACAGTAATAATGCAGGCATTAATAGCCTAGATATGAAATACATATTTATGCTCTATATATGTACCAGGTGACTATTCCAACCATCCCCACCACCATAACTAATATATAGTTATATATGTATCCAGATTGCGCTCTGGATATTATATAAGATAATCTATTAGAAATTTTGGACATGCCATCAGGTCCTATCCCATCAATGATCATTATATCTAAAATTTTCCATAATAAATCAGAAGAAAATTTAAAAGGTTTTATTATTAATAGCTTATAAATTTCATCGATATAATATTTATTTTGTAATATTAGGTATAATCCTGAAAAAGAATGGGCAAAAATTGGGGCTATTTCTGGAAGTATAATATAAAATAAATATGCTAAAGCAATTCCAACTATGCTAGCA
>CAZJZY010000001.1:125702-162422 GCA_964550685.1 uncultured Rickettsiales bacterium
AATAGTGGAATGAGTTTTATAAATTCTGTTAGGTTATGAGCTTTCTCAATAATTGATGAAATAACCAAAGAATTGTTCCAAAATTCTGGTGTTAATATTCCAATTTTCACTGCTAATATTCCAGAAAAAATAGCTCCAAGAGCTAAAATAAATAATGGCCAGACCATAATTGGGGGCGCTTCGTGAGCGTTGGTATATTGGCATTTTCCATGAAAAGTTAAAAATAATAAGCGCCAAGAATAGAAAGCGGTACAAAAAGCTCCTATGATTCCAAGAGTAAATGCCATCATCCCTGCGTTGCTTTCGTGGGCATAGGCAGTTTCTAAAATTAGGTCTTTAGAAAAATATCCTGCAAATGGATAAATACCAGCTAAGGCTAAAGATCCAATTAGCATTAAAGCGTAAGTTATTGGAATTTTGTTCCATAAACCACCCATTTTAGTTATGTCTTGTTCGTGATGCATCGCATGAATCACATTACCTGCTCCTAAAAATAGTAAAGCTTTAAAGAACGCATGTGTCATAAGATGAAATAAAGCAACTGGATATGCTCCAACTCCACATGCAAAAAACATATATCCTAATTGGCTACAAGTTGAATAAGCAATAATCTTTTTAATATCGTTTTGCGCTAATGCGATAGAAGCTGCAAAAATTGCAGTTATTGCGCCGATATAAGTAATAAAGGTAAGTACTGAAGGTGATAATTCAAATAAAGGTGAGAAACGAATTACTAAAAATACACCAGCTGTTACCATGGTAGCAGCATGAATGAGGGCGGATACCGGAGTTGGTCCTTCCATAGCATCAGGTAACCAAGTATGCAAACCAATTTGTGCTGATTTTCCCATTGCTCCAATAAATAGCAACAAACAAATTAGATCGATGTTTTTACTTCCTTGAGAAGCATTCACAAAAATGTCTTTAAAATATATACTATCAAAATTCAAGAATAATGCAGCAATGCCAAGCATAAATGCAAAATCGCCCACTCTATTCACTATAAAAGCTTTAATAGCTGCAGCATTAGCTGAAGGTTTATGATACCAAAATCCAATTAATAAATACGAGCATAATCCTACTCCTTCCCAGCCAAAAAATAATTGAAAAATATTATCAGAAGTAACAAGCATTAGCATAAAAAAAGTAAATAAAGAAAGATAAGACATAAATCTTGGAATAGATGGATCTTCAGCCATATAGCCTATTGAATATAAATGCACTATTGCTGAAACGCTAGTAACTACCACTAACATGACAGCCGTTACTTGATCTACGTAAATACTCCAAGTATTTTGTAAGTTACCAATTTGAATCCAGTCTAGTAAATGAATTTGGTAGATAGTTTTTTCAAAAATTACATCTTGAAATATTACTAGAGAAAAAATAGCACTGCTTACCATTAAGCTAGATGAAATCACTTGAGCGAAACGGTCACCCAATTTCTTCCCGCCAAAATAGCTTGCAAATGCACTGAGTAAAGGCATGAAAATTATATTGAAGATTAAATGTTCTATGACCGTCATAATTTATCCTTTTAGTTCGCTAAGATCATCTATTTCTATAGAATTTTTCTTACGGTAGAAAATTACCAGAATTGCTAATCCAATCGCTGCTTCTGCGGCTGCTACTGTTAAAGTGAACATTGTAAAAATTTGGCCGCTCAGGTCTTTTAAATGTACTGAAAATGCAACCATATTTATATTTACAGCGAGTAACATTAATTCAATAGATATAAGAATAATAATCACATTTTTTCTATTTAGAAATATCCCACAAATACCTATGGTAAAAACCATTGCCGATAAAATGAGATAGTGATTTATTCCTATTAAGAATTGTTCCATTATCTTACTCCTTTACCTGTTTTTATTTTAACTATTTCCATTGAATCTTTTATGGTTCTGGCAAATTGTTTGGCGGCGTCTTGAGATTTAACATTTTTTCGTCCACGATAAGTTAGAACAATAGCACTTATCATTGCAACTAATAAAATTAAACCAGCAATTAAGAAAATTGGCATAAAATTAGTGTATAAAACAGACCCAATAGCATGTGTGTTAGTAAGTCCTGAAAAATTACTAAATGATAAATTTAAGGAAATATTTTGAGTCATATCTGTAGATTTAGTGATTACTAAGAATAGATCAACGAATAAGATTATGGCTATCAAACTACACATGGGTAGATATTTATGAAAGCTTTCTTTAAGTTTAGTAAAATTTATGTTGAGCATCATTACGACAAATAAAAATAATACTGCAACCGCTCCAACATAAACTATTACTAACACCATTGCCATAAACTCAGCCCCTAATAAAATAAAAAGACCGGCTGCGTTGAAAAAGGCGAAGATTAACCATAATATTGAGTGAACAGGATTTTTTATAAAAATAACCACCAAAGAGGAGGTTACTAAAAGCATTGCGAACACATAAAAAAATAAGCTATAAATTATCATGTTTTAAGAATCCAATTCTATTTCTATATTATTAATGATAAAATATATCAAATTACTGCTATAAAACAAGTATTGTCTCAAAAGACTATAAAATATAAATAGTAGCGAAAATATAGAATTTATTTTAGATATAAGTCGCTATAATTAATCTATACTTAGGTTAGTAATAAGGTGTTATGAATGAAAACTGAAGACCAAGAGAAATTAGTATCCGCATATTCATTGTTGGGAGTAACAAGGTCTAGCGCTTTGAATGAAATTAAATCAGCATATAAAAGATTAGCTTTAAAACATCATTCGGACAAAGGAGGAGATGAAGAGCTATTTAAGACTTTGAAGCCAGCTTTTGATTTAGTTGTTTTTGATTCTGCGCTGCAGTTTTGTAAGGGGAAAAGTTTTTACCAACGGCTTGGAGTGCCAGATAATGCAGATCTTGCTCATATCAAGCAAGCATATGACCAATTTCCAGCTGAGTATAAGAATATTGATTTATTGGCAGGTTATTTTGCAAAAGCTCTACCTAAGGCGATAGAGCAATGCTGTCAAAACAAAGATTTTTATCAAATATTGGGTGTATCGAGAGATGCCACTGATGCTCAGATAAAAAAGGCATATGATGAATTGTCATTCTCAGAAATTAAAACAGTTGTTGATAGGGCGTATGAAACTCTTTCAAATAGTGAGAGTAGAAGTATTTATAACCAAGAGCTTGAGCAGCCTAGGATAGTTGCTCCTGCTGTAGTTAATGAGGCGACCTCTAAGCTTAGGCCTTCTCCTTTATATAAGTCTGTCGTAAAGCCTCAGGAAGTAAGGCAATCCCCTTGGGATAAGAAGTATGAATCCACGCCTCAGCAAAGCTCTGTAGGAAAATTTCCTTTAGATCGAGCTTCTCCAAAACATTGTGAAACTAGGCCCTCTCCATTGGATGGGTGGAAGAGGGACTTATCATCTTCCTCTGATAGACGGTCGGTTCCAGTCAGAGTGTCTCCTCTATTGCAGCCAGGTGGTAGAGGTATTAGATCATAGAAGCTCTCTTAAGAAATGCTTCCATCAGTTTATTAGTATAATATTCAAACTCACTACTAACAATGTTTTCTAAGATTCTGGATTTTAGTTGAAAATCCAACATAAATTCTATATCTGTAGTATTTGTATTAGGAGTGAACTTCCAGTGATTTTGTAAAGCTTTGAGTGGTCCGTCAACTAATTCTACAGTAATTTTTTCGTTTGGTATTAAGGTGACTTTAGATATATATGAGCCGCGAAATATTTTATATTTAATCGCTAATTCAGCAATAATAAGATTCTCTTCGCGTTTATTAACTCTGGAAGCTTCGCACCATGGAAGAAATTCTGGGTAGGATTCTATATCCGCTACCAAATTGAACAAATGCTCAGCGCTATATGGAGCGGATATATTATGAATTAATTTAGGCATTCTGAGCGCCTATTCTTCCTCACCAATTTCTGTTATTTTATCAATAAATCCACTAGTTGTGTCTGCTGATAATTGTCGTAGTTTTTTCTCAATTTCATCGGCGATATTAGGGTTTTGAGCTAAGAATAATTTGCTATTCTCACGTCCTTGACCAATTCTTTCATTATTATATGAATACCAAGAGCCTGATTTTTCAACGATATCAGCTTTAACGCCTAAGTCAATTAGCTCGCCTCTCTTAGAGATTCCTTCACCATACATAATGTCAAATTCAACACTTTTAAACGGAGGAGAAACTTTATTTTTAACAACTTTAACTTTAGTTTGATTGCCAACAATTTCTTCCTTATCTTTGATGGAGCCTATTCTTCTAATATCCAATCTTACAGAGGCATAGAATTTTAAAGCATTTCCGCCAGTGGTGGTTTCGGGGCTACCAAACATAACTCCAATTTTCATCCGAATCTGATTGATAAATATAATCATGCAATTGGTTTTAGAAATAGAACCAGTTAATTTACGCAAGGCTTGACTCATTAATCTGGCTTGAAGTCCCATATGAGAATCACCCATTTCTCCTTCTATTTCAGCTTTAGGCACTAAGGCTGCTACGCTGTCTACAACTACCACATCTACTGCACCAGAACGAACTAAAGTATCTGCTATTTCTAACGCTTGTTCTCCTGTGTCTGGTTGAGATAGAATTAATTTATCAATATCTACGCCCAATTTTTTAGCATAAATTGGATCGAGAGCATGTTCAGCATCAATAAAAGCGCAAGTCCCACCTTTTTTTTGACATTCAGCAATAACTTGCAAAGTTAATGTGGTTTTACCTGAGCTTTCTGGGCCAAATATTTCAATTACTCTCCCTTTTGGTAGTCCGCCAATACCAAGGGCTAAATCTAATCCTATTGAACCAGTTGAAATTGCTTCTATTTCAATAGTAGGACGTTGTCCTAATATCCAGATTGAGCCCTTGCCATAGGCTTTTTCGATTTGACTTAATGCAGTATCTAGAGCTTTGTTTTTATCCATAAGTTTTACCTTTTATCAGTTTAATTAATGCTCGTTATTTCATAGGGATTATCTAACGAAAAAGTTGGAATTTCAATATTAAATATCTTGCCATTAGATAACATTTTATAATGTCCCTTCATTATTCCAGAGGATGTCTTTAAATTGGCTATGCTTGTATATCTGAAAGCTTCTCCTGGTTTTAGAACGGGGCGTTCTCCAACGATGGTATCACCAGCAATTTCTTGGATACTTCCATCTGCGCAGATTATTTGCCAATATCTACCAACTAATTGGATAACAGAATTGCTTGTATTTTCAACAGATACCATATATTCCCAAAAAAAGTCGTGCTTTGATGATAGATCATCTTGATAAGATGGTGTTACCGTTATTTTCATTGCATTGCTAGTTCCCATATACATAATATTACTCCCGATACAATTATATAATATAATTTATTGTATAGTATATATATACCTATTAATGATTCTTGCAAAATAAAAATTGGCTAATATAGTAAAATATAATTACAATACAATTTTAGTTTTACTTAAGAGATGTGGTGATGGAATACTCTAGGTTTACCAGATTAGCTGAAGAAGAAATTAATTTTCTTTACGATGCTTTGGAATCTTCAGGATTTGATGAAGATTTTGATCTTATAAGTGATGTGCTTTATATTTACACAACTAAAGGTGATTATGTGATTAATCAGCATTCTCCAACTCAGCAAATTTGGTTATCTTCTCCTGTTAGTAATGCTGGATATTTTAATTATGATCCAGTTATTAAAAAGTGGATAGATAAAAACGAGCGTAGTATACGTAAGGTGTTATCTGAGGATTTACAGGTGAGTTTGTAATATTTATATAAAGATTTTAGCTTATTTTTCGTATTAATGATTCTAAAGACTTTTTAGGAAGATTGGTTATTCCATTTTGTTTTAGCATTTGGGCTAAATCATACCAAGCTAGTGAGATATAAGCTTTTTCTTGAGGTGAGATTTTAAGTTCAGATTTAGCAAGAAATTCTTCAATATCTAATAAAGAGCTAATCATAATTTCTCTATTTAATAGAGCCTTCTCTGGATCTATGTTCTGATTAATAGCAGAATGATCTCCTCCCACTAAGTCATTTACTGTAGCTTCTGCGCTTCTTGCCAGTTTCTCTAAAACTAAGCTGGTTAAAGATTGGCTACGTCCGCTTAAGTAATGGCGAATAGTTGCTTCAGTTATGCCTGCTTTTTTTGCCCAAGTAAAAGGGGTAAGCTTCCGCTCTTGCATAAAGCATTTTAATGCGTTTCTTTGCTTATCAATAATATCTTTGTCTATAAACATAATCGTATTATAACACATTTTTTGACGATTAACAGCGTAATATTGTACGATTATGTGTTGACAATCGTATAATTATACGGTATATGATATATTTATCAACTTATTTAGAGGAATATTTCGTATGAAGACAGATAGAGGGTCTATAGAAATTGAACAATTATACTTGAGTGATTACGATGAAAAAAATTTAGAAGGTGAAGTTGCATTATGGAGGGCGGTTGTTATACGAGCATTGGATGACCTAACTCTTCCATCTTCTAATGTAAGATATCGTCGCTGGCGTCGTCAGGCTACTAAGTGGTTTATGTCAGCAGATGAAAATTTTTGCGTTATATGCGAATGTGCTAATCTTTCTATAGAAAAAGTTTTGACAGTTGCATATGAGATAATTTCTAGTAGAAAAGAATTATAAATCATTATGTTCGTAGGTGCTTCCGATCATATTAAGGTCAGAATTAGGTATATCAATTAATGTAGAGCCAATTTTACCATTCACTGCATGAGAATACTTATATGAATTGCAATCAGACCAAAAATGGCAATTATTAGGAAAATAAGGATAAGGTCTTACATCCCATACATATAAAAATCTCCAGGGCAGAAGATTCTCATTTTTAGCATTAGACTCCATAAAAAAGATCTCGCTGGCAGTAATAGCAAGAGACTGAGCATTGTTATTTGCGTTGGGTGTCGTTCCAAATTCTGGCTCGTAGTATAAACTTGGGTTATTTGTAGTGCCGTCCACTGAGGAAAAGCCGTATTCTGTGAATATAATGGGTTTCATTTTAGGGGTCCAGCAAGTTTGGCCAGTCGAATGAAAGGAATTCCACCAATATTCTACATTTTTCCAAGCCCAAGCTTGATCGTTATAAGGTTGTGGACCTTCTTCATTTTTGTAGTAATCTATACCTTCTCCGCTGCTCCAGCCATTTTTTATTATGTTATAAGTAATTTGATCTTGTGATAAATTATCAGTTAGTGGAAAATAAGCGCTAATCCCAACCCAATCTATGTTAGGATCGCACCAAAGTTGATCTAAATTAAAATTGTGATATTCGTCTCCCCAATTAGCGCTGTAAGTTAACTTAACATTTTTCCCTACAGATAATTTCACTAAAGAGGCTAATTCTTTTAATTGTTGTATTGCAGGGTAGAGATATTCATTTACTTTGATTGAGGTAAGGCTTCTTAGCTCACTTCCTATAATAAAGCTATCGATTATATCTTTCAATTTTATATTGTTGTATTCAAGATTAGCGTAATGAAGAATAAATTTATTATAACCTTCTTGGTTTTTAAAAAAATGTTCAATATCTTTTTGTCGTGCTGAATTCTTTCCCATAGTGGTAATATGGCCTCTCCATGGTTTGGTTAGAGATTCATCATCTACCATCAAAATAGGAGAAAGCATTATTTTATAGCCATTGTTTTTTAGAAAGCTACATAGCTCAACAATACTACGATCAGTTGGAGTTCCTCCAAAAGTCATTTCTCCATTATCAAAGTGATGCACTTCTTCGGCAGTTTTACGAGTATAATTGGCTACCTGCCAAATTGATGCTTTATCATTACTCTCTACTTTAGGGATAACTCTAGCTTCTCCTGCATTTAGAGAGGTGGCAAACCAATTGATCATAACTGAAATATATTTTAAGTTAGGTATAGTTTGCTTCAGATGTTCTAAGGATAGCAAGGCATCGGTCTTTCTTTGATCATTATGGATATTTAATATGTCGCCATCTGATACAATTTGACTAATTTCATAAACATATTCTCCAGATCCTGGATATAAATTAATTGCTTGAACTAAATGTGCTGGATTTACAAGGGGCATAGGTTTTCAAGGGAATTTAAAGTTAAAATATATTTCTTTATGAATAAGATAAGTGTATAATCTCTAATTACTTAAGTGAAATACAATTTTTGTTCGTTATGATAGGAAGTTTTTTAGGAAAGTCAATCAAGATATTAGCCATTTTACTGGGGATATTTATAATATCAGCCCTTGTTGTGCCTAATTTTATTGATCTTAATAAATATTCGCAAAGTATTGTCGATAAAATCATCGATAAAACAGGTAAAAAAATCTCTATAAAAGGAAAAATTTCTTTATCTATATCCTCTCAAATTAAACTGGTTATTCCTAATATTTCTATTTACACTGGAGACGAAAAAAAACCTGAAAATATTGTTGAAGCTGGGGCTCTTGTACTTAGAACGCCTTTATATAATTTTTTATTTGGTAATCGCAGTTTTGATAATGCGGAATTGCAAGATGCTAATATTAACAGAGATAACAAAGCTAGTCACATAAGTAATTTAGTATTGTTAGGTCGTACAGTAGGGTTAAAATCATTTACTATAAAAAATTCTATTTTGTATGATCGGTCTAATCCGGATAAGCCTCTATATAATCAAGTTAATGTCAGAGTTGATTTTTTGAAATATGGTTCCACCAAAATGTCTGGAAGTTTTCTCAAGGATAATGAAAATGTTAATATAAATGGTCAATTAGAAGAGCCTCAGCAGGGGGGCGGACAAACAGTAACTTTGAGTATTAATAATCAAAATATAGATATTAATTTTCAAGGAAATGTAAAGTTTCTAGAGAGTAGCGGGGAAGATTTAGAAGGTAATGTAAAAATAAAGGTACGAAATCCTTCTTTATTGGTAAATTACCTTGCAGTTACAATCCCTATTTTAGAAGATATGCAAAAATTATCGTTAGATAAAGATATCAATATTTTAGGTGATGTCTCTTATGTGAATAATTTTTTAGAAGTAAAAAATATTAAAATAAGTTCTGATCATACCAATGGTAATGGAAGTTTTAGCCTTTCTTTTGTTGATGATAGTAATTTAAAGATTGATTTTGATTTTGATAGTATTGACTTAAATCAGTTTTTATCTTTTTCAAACAATAAAGGTATAGAAGTTTCATCAAGTGAGGTTTTTGTAGATACTAGCAGAATGATGGGGGGCAATAATTTTTATATAAATCCTGTCTTTATGGGAAAAGCAGATATTTCATTAAAATTAACGGCTAAGAAAGTTATTATTCAGAAAGTTGCACTAGAAGATCTTAATTTTCGCTATGCGGTTGATAATAATATTATTAATGAGGGAGTTTTAGAGTTTAATATTCATAATGATGAGCTTAGTTCAAGATTCAGTATTGCAAATTTAGCTTTTAGTAATGTAGCAAAAGATATCATTTTACTTGGACAATTTTCTAACGAAGGAAATAATATTAATAAAACGTTAGAGTTATTTAATTTAACAGAGCATGTAAAAATTCAAGAAAAATCTTTAAATTACAGTATCAAATCTAAAATTATCTTTGCTCCACAAGAGATTTCAATATTTGATATTACTGGCTCTATTGGTGAGAAGGGGAAGGTATCTGGTAGTATTGCAACCAAACAAGATGTTATCAACGATTACAAAGTGGATTTAAAGTTTAGTAATTTGAATCTAGTAAGCTTTGAGCTTCCTTTATTCCAGTCAAGATTATTAAGTTTGCTCACTGACTCTGATGATGATCGATATTTATCGAAGTTTATTTGGTTTAGAACTTTAACCTCAACTTATAATATCAAGCTCGCTTTTGATAACGCGGAATTAAAAGATAATAAAATTATTGATAATCTAACAGTTTTATGTGAACTATCTCCAGCAAATATGAGCATTAAGGGAGCAGTAAAATCAAGCTTTGCTGATGGTAATTTTATATTAGGGTTAACAGTTTCATCAATAATGCCATCATTAGATATAAAAATGGATGGCAATAAATTAGATTATAATGTTTTGGGTGAGTTACTTTCTAATTTTATAAAAACTTCTGCTGATAATTATCAAAAGCCAGATAATCAAATATGGAGTGACCAACCTCTTAAGCCATTTAGTATTTATAAATATGCAGCTAATTTTGATATAGATATAAAATCTCTTCAGTTTAGAGAAAAAGAGCTGAAAAATTTTAATCTTTCCGCTCGCACCGCCAATGATGCATTATATATAGAAAATCTTGCAATGGATATTTATGGTGGAGTTTTTCAAGCTAGAGGCAATATAAGTTTTTTTGGAAAATTACTATATCAATTCTCATTTTCAGGATCAGATTTTAAGGTACAAGATTTACTTAACGAAATATCCCCACAGATTAATGCTTTTAATGGACCAATTTCATTCAATGGTTCTATTGTTACTGAAGGAAGAAATGTTAAAGAATTAGTGTCTAATTTAGGAATATCTAGCAATTTTGCAAGTGCTAGCATGATCCTTAATGGTATAGATAGTGATATGGTGGTTGATATCGCTCTAGAGCGTGAGAAAATAGATAAGGATCAAGTGTTAGATTCACTGGATGTATCTTTAAATAAAGGAACAACAGATATGTTGGAGTTGACTGGTAATTTTAAAGGTGAGAAGGGTGTTATTGCAAGTAATAATATAACTTTTAAAACTAGATTTAATAGCTCTATTACTGCAATATATTTAGATCTAAATACTATGGCTTTATCGTCAAATACCCAATTTTTATTTTTACCCTATGATGATCCTGATCCTATCTCCTATAATATTTTTGTAAGTGGTAATTTGAAAGGCAGTTTAGGGCGTAAAACTGATAGTACTAACCTTATAAAATATGTTAAATCTGCATATGATATAGTCACTGCAGAAGACATTCTAGAAGCAAGGAAATTGAATAAGCAAATTGAACGTAAGAAAAAATCTGTTATTGAGAATCCTAATGATAAAAATTATTTATACTATAAATTGCAAGAGCAAGAAATAGCTGAAAAAGATAAGGCAGAAGAAGCTGAAGTTCTAAAAAATTTGGATAAAACTAAAAAAGAATAGAGATATACATATATATGATAAATCATATTAAGAAGCATTTTGATAGTAATATTTATAACTATCGCATTCTATCCATTTTATTCTTAGGGTTTTCTGCTGGCATTCCTTTAGCTCTAACAGGGGCTACCTTGAGCATGTGGTTATCGCGTCTTGGAATTGACGTTAAAACTATTGGGTTATTTGCTCTCGTGTCTATTCCTTATTCGTTTAAATATCTTTGGTCTTCTGTGTTTGACTATGTTCCTATTCCTTATTTTAGTAAAAAATTTGGTCTTCGTAGAAGTTGGCTAATTTTAATCCAAATTTGTTTAATATTATCTATTATTGCCTTAGGAGCAACTTCTCCTATCGATAATATTACTATTACAGCTTTTGTTGCTTTGTTAGTTTCATTTTTTTCTGCCACTCAGGACATAGTTATTGATGCGTTGAGGATAGAAATGTTATCAGAAACAGAGCAAGTTCCTGGGGCTACTGCCTATGCTTCTGGTTATCGCGTATCTATGCTTGTTTCTGGGGCTGGTTCTCTTTTGCTAGTAGATTATATACCATGGGGAGCGGTATATTTTGTAATGAGTATAGGTATTCTAATCGGTGTAGTAACGGTAATTCTCCTAAAAGAGCCTGTTGTAAAAGAGCGTTCTAAGACACTTAAATTAGAATGGTCACTAAATGCAGTATTAAGTTTTGTAAAAACAAAAAAATGGTTGCATTATCTAATAATAATAATCTTTTTCTACGTTATATTGAATTACTTTCAGGTTTCATATGGATGGATGTTATTATTTTGGGTGTCTATTTTCGGAATTTTTTTCTATAACAGGGACGTAATTAAGCGCATGTTGCCTGAGACTATTCAGGATTTTTATAAAAGGGATTATTGGTTATATATTCTTCTTTTTGTTGTTTTCTGTAAACTTGCAGATGCATTGCTAATTTCTCTTCAAAGTAAATTTTATGTTGATATGGGGTTTTCTAATAGAGACATAGCTATCATTACAAAAGGTTTGGGTTTTGCAATGACTATGATGGGGCTATTTATCGGTGGAGTAATTTATTATAGATGGGGGGCATTCAGAACTTTGTTATTAGCAGGAATACTGCAAATTTTGTCTAATTTGGTTTTTATATGGGTTGCTAATGCTCACCATGACCTGATTGCTTTATCTGTTACTATATCTATAGAAAATTTTACTGGAGCGATAAGCAACGTGGCTATTATATCATATTTAAGTAGCCTCTGTAATATCGCATATACGGCTACTCAATATGCTTTACTTTCCTCTTTATCTGCCGTTGGTAGAACTATCCTTTCAGCCCCAGCTGGTTATTTGGTGGCGTCTTTTGGTTGGGTGAAATTCTTTTGGATCACTGCTATAGCTGGTATTCCTGGAATAATACTGCTTTGTATAATATTCAAAAAAGAACTGAATTATGGAAAGTTTTAAAAGAGTTAAGCATTTATTGGTTGTCGATGATGATGCTAGGATCAGAAGTTTACTTCAGAAATACCTAATTGAGCATGGATATTTTGTATCTATAGCTAAAAATACTACTGAAGCTTTATCTATATTAGGAGATCTAATATGTGATTTAATTATTTTAGATGTGATGATGCCTGGTGAAACAGGAATAGAATTTGCTAAAAAATTATATTATAGGCATAGTAAGATTCCAATCTTAATGCTTACTGCAATGGGAGAAGTAGATGATCGTATTGCTGGACTTGAGGTAGGAGCTGATGATTATTTAGTTAAGCCGTTTGAACCTAAAGAACTGTTACTTAGAATCAGTAATATTTTGAAGAGAAATCAAGATAATTCTAAGATTTATTATTTTGGTGATTTTATTTATGATTTATCTTGTCAAATATTGCTGCAAAACGATAATAAAATATTTCTTACTCACAGCGAGCATAATCTGTTAGGTTTTCTTTTAAAACATTCTAATCAGATAGTTAGTAGAGAGTCTTTGGCAGAAGAGCTGGGTATTAACGAAAGATCTGTAGATGTTCAAATTATTCGTCTTCGTTCTAAGATTGAAAAAAATCCAAGTCGTCCACTATTTCTTCAGACTATTAGAGGACAAGGTTATATTATTAGGGTAATATAATTCTAAAGGCGTTTGTTCACTAATAATGGTAGAACTCTAGCGTGACTTATAGCTATGCCACTTAAGATAAGTCCTCCTCCTAAAAATACATGCCAAGATGGAATATCTCCTAGTACTAATATCGAAAGTGCTACGCCAAAAAATGGTACTAATAAGTTAAAGGGCATCACTTTATGTATAGGATAAGTTTGTAGTAAATAAATCCATAAGGCGATTCCAATAAAGCTAGCCACTAAGACGCTGTAAATTAAGGCCCCCCATAGCATATTAGTGGTTCCTTCCAGTAATTCAAGAGGGTTTCCTTCAATAAAATATGACATTAACAATAAATGAGGAGCGGCTATTAGATTGCTCCAGCAAAGAAGAGATAATGGAGGAATCGCATGTAGTTTTCTGCTTTGTATATTAAATATAGCGCAGAAAATAGCTGAGATTATTAGCATCATGAAAGCTATATGATTTCCGATTATTTGTGGGGTTCCAACTACAATAACTACGCCAATGAAGGCTAAAGACACCCCTAAGATAGAGCTAAGGGTAAAATGTTCTTTTAAGGCAAATCTTGCAATTATAATAGAAATAGGGATATTTAATTGCATAACAATGATAGTCAGGCTGGTATTGATTCCTAGATATAATCCATAATAAAGTGTTCCAAGATAGAATACTCCCATTACTAATGCGATAGAGTAAATATCCCTAAAATTTGTTCGTGGTCTTGGAACGAATGGCATTAGTAAGAGGCCCACCATCAAGAATCTTAGAGCAATTGATAGTAGTCCAGGAATTTCAATGACGGTATATTTTACAGCAATAAAATTGCTTCCCCAGGCGAAAGATACTAAAATAGCAATTAAAATATCAGACTTTTTCATTTTCAAATACACATTTAACCATAAATATCTCGTCCTCAGTATAAATCATATCTTCTGTTTCATTAGTTAAAATTTTTGCAGCTTTAGTAACATTCATCAGATCATCTAAGGCATCAGAAATATCTAAATTAGATTTTATAGCAACTATATGAAGCTTTGCAATAGGAGAGCTTATGGATAGTTGTTTTGTAGCTTTTATTTTGCGCACTGTATCTAAGATGTTGAGTATTGTGTCGCCTAATTCTTCAGCTTGTTCATTTTTAGGAATATCATTTGCGTTAGGCCAACTACCTCTCTGGGTGACAAGATTATTATTATAATATAGACAGGAATAGATTTCTTCTGTCACATGTGGCAAATAAGGTGCAAATAGTTTTAGCAGAGTTTCCATGCAATGATACATAGTTACTAAAGCGCTGGTTTGTCCTTTTTGATCTAAGGAATTCTCATCATATGCTCTGGTTTTTACAATCTCAATATAGTTATCGCAATAGATATTCCAAAAAAACTCTTCTATGGCGACTCTAGCATTACAATATTCAAATTTATTAAATTCGCTGGTAGCTTTTTCAACAGTCTGTTTTAATTTGCTTAGCAACCATAAATCCATAGGCTTAAATATAAGTGTCTTATCATTAGGGGCGGCTTTCAAATTTTTTAGTTGTAACTCAGTAAATTTAGCCGCATTCCAGAGTTTGTTGATCAATTTATGAGCAAGCTTAAATATTTCCTCTGAATATGAGATGTCAGTACCTAATTTAGAATTGGACGCCCAATAACGAACAATATCTGCGCCTTTTTCTTCGATTAAATCTACGGGGGTCACTACATTTCCTTTAGACTTAGACATTTTAGTTTTGTCTGCTGCTAAACACCAGCCACTAATCATTAAATTTTTCCAAGGAATATTTTCTTCATGAAGATATGATTTTACTATAGTATAAAAAGCCCATACTCTAATAATTTCATGTGCCTGTGGACGTAGATCAGCTGGGAATAATTTTTGATGGCGATTATAATCAATGGAATATTTATCATTGATAGCGCCACTGTTTAATTGAGGTGAAATAGAGCTTGTCGCCCAAGTGTCCATCACATCAAGATCTGGATCAACTTCATCTTTAGTATAGCCACGAGGAAGATTTACTAAAGGATTAACCGGCAGATCCTCTGGATGGGCGAATAAAATCTTACCTTCTTCGCCTTGGCGTTTAGAGTACCATACGGGAAAAGGAACACCAAAGAAACGTTGACGGCTAATGCACCAATCCCATTTTAATCCTTCAATCCAGTGGTCTAGTCTAATTTTCATGTAATGAGGGTGCCAATTGCATTTAGCAGATTGAGCTAGTAATTCTTGTTTAATATCTAGTAGCTTAATAAACCATTGTGAAGTAACTAAAATTTCTAAAGGAGCTCCAGATCTTTCTCCACATTTAACAGCATGGCTAATTGGGATTTGCTTAATTACAGCTTGGCCTAGTAATTCTAAAATTTTCTCCCTAGCATCTTTAATTTTTAAGTTTTGTAATTGTTCAGTATAATCTTTAGAATTTAACCAATTAGCGTAAGTGAAATCTAGTTTACCATATTTGTTTAAGATAACCCTAAGGGGAAGATTATGATCACGCCACCAATCAATATCTGTGTTATCACCAAAAGTACAACACATTACAAGTCCAGTACCCTTTTCAATATCAACTTTATTATCGGCTATAATTGGAATTCTAACGTTAAATAATGGAGTAATAGCAGTGTTACCAGCTAAATGTTTATATCTTGCGTCTTCAGGATTATAGAAAATTGCCACACAAGCAGGTAATAATTCTGGTCTAGTGGTGCTAATTACTAATTCTGAGTTATTTTCAGTTTTAAAAACAATCTCATTCATGAAGCTGGGCATTTCAATATCAACAACTTCAGCTTGGGCAAGGGCTGTAGCATCAACTGGATCCCATAGAGTTGGTTGTAATTTACGATATGCTCTTTCTTTATCTATTAAGTCAAGAAACGACATTTGCGAAAGAGTTATACTGCGATCACTAATGGTTTGATATTCCTGTCTCCAGTCTACGCTTAAAGCTACAGATTTAAATAACCGGCGAAATTCTTCTTCAGCTTCAACTACCACTTCTCGACATAAAGTAATAAATTCATCTCTTGGCATAGAGCTAGCACGAATTTTTTTTACCTTTTCAACTAATCTTTCAGTTGGTAATCCGTTATCATCAAAACCAATAGGGTAAAATACGGTTTTACCAGACATACGCTGGAAACGCGCTACAAAATCTGCTTGAGTATAACTAAATATATGTCCCATATGGAGAAGGCCAGAAACCGTAGGAGGAGGAGTATCAATAACGAAAGTATCTTCTCTGGAAAGATGTGCTTCCCAATTATAAATACCTTTTTCTTGCCAAATTTGTTGCCATTTATGTTCGATATCTTTGTGATTATATTTAGCTGATAATGTATTCATATTTTTCATTGTGAATTATAATTTATATGTGGATAAGATACAGTATTCACAAGTTTTTGCAAGAAAATTACAAGAAGAAAAATTGCTATAGCGGCTAAATTACTTAGAAGTTTTTTTCTTTCTTTCTGGTTGCTGCATTTCTAAATATCTATAGCGTTCTGGGTCTGAAAACCAATTCTCTCTCACCTTTACGAATAGAAATAAATGAATCTTGTAGCCAGCTAAATTACTAATTTCTTCTCTTGCGAGGGTCCCTATTTTTTTAATCATCTGACCCTTACTGCCCAAAACAATTTGCTTATGAGAATCTTTTGCTACAAAAATTGATTGACTAACTTTAACGCTGCCATCTTTTTGTTCTTCCCAAGATTCAGTTTCAACAGTTAGATTGTAAGGAAGTTCGTCTGATAGATTTAAGAATAATTTTTCACGAGTGATTTCTGAAGCAATTACTCTAAGAGGTGCCGTTGTGAGTTGCTCTTCAGGAAAATACCATTCAGATTCTGGAGATTTAGAAATTAAATAGTTTAAAAGTTCATCTGTTCCTTCGCCTTTTAGCGCTGAAATGGTTAAAACTTTTTCAAAATTTTCGCTATTGCTATATTCTTCTACTAATCTATTTAGCTTTTCAGTAGTCACTATATCCTTTTTATTGATAAGTAGGATAGGCTTTACTTTATGAGCTACAAATTTAGTGATAATTTGCTCGGTATCAGCGCATATCCCCCTAACTGCATCGATTACCAATAATACTATATCAATACCATCTAACCCAGACCAAGCTGTTTTAACTATTGCTTCTTCAAGCACTCTGGTTGGAGTAAATATTCCGGGAGTATCAACAAACACCAGCTGACTTTCTCCTTGGTTATATATTGCCTTAAGGGTAGTCCTTGTGGTTTGTACTTTAGGGCTAACAATTGATAATTTAGTTCCAATAACTTGATTAAGGATCGTTGATTTGCCAACATTGGGAGAACCACAAATTGCTACAAAGGCCGCTTTCTTCATATTATTCTCCCATTTGTGTTAATAATAATGAAGCTGCTTCTTTTTCTGCTTGTTGTTTAGATTTACCTTGACCTATAACTTCTTTTAGGCCAGGTATTTTTAATTTTACTTTAAAACTTAGCATATGTTTTGGTCCTTCAGATTCAATTAATTCATAGATAGGTAAGGGGTGTCCAGATTTTTGTAGAATTTCCTGTAATTTACTTTTGGGGTCTATTGGTACTTCTATCATATTATCTAAAAACACCTGCCATAAATCAGATATAAAAATTTTTAGTTCTTCTAGAGATCCGTCTAAATAAATAGCACCAATAATCGCTTCTAACGCATTCTCAAGATTATTAGCATTTTTACGTCCACCAGATTTAGCTTCTGATTCGGACATTAAAATTTGTTCCCCTAGATTTATACTAAGAGCTATTCTAGTTAACATTTCTCCAGCAACCAAATTTGCTCTTCTTTTTGCTAATTTGCCTTCGTCTTCATCTGGGAATTTATTCATTAATAATTCAGCCATAACCAAACTTAATGCAGCATCACCTAAAAATTCTAATCTTTCATAACTTTTTATGGAAGCTCCATTACGTAAACAAAGGCTTGGATGGGTTAGAGCTTGTTTTAGCAAAAGAGGATTATTAAATTTATATCCTAAGATTTGGTTCATAATCTGTGTAACCAATTAATAATTACTGAATGATTATTGTGAGACTTAGCTTCGATTAATGCCATTAATTTGCAAGTGTAAGAATCTGGGGCATGGAGTGCTAATAATTGGTCCATTACCGCTCTTCCTTGCGTTAACATATCTTCTTCTATATATACTTCAGCAAGAACTAAATATCCTTCTTTAGATTCAGGTTTAGCCTCAATTAGATTTTCTATTAATTGAATTCTTTTATTTAAAGTTTCGTCTTGAGAGATACTTAGCATTAGACGTGCCATCATCATAGATGGAGAAGCCTTCCAGGCTTTCTCTATTGTCTTGTAAGCTTGTTTTTTATGTTGATCTTGAGCATACAGCCTTACTAAAATAGCTACGGCTTCATAATGAGATGGATCAACTTTTAGAGCTTTCTCTAGTAAAGATATCGCTTTGCTTCCTTGGGAATTAGCTATTAGATAATGTGCATGGTGAATAAAATTATTAATTAATAAGACATTAGTTTCTTTTTTATTGATAAATTTATAGCCGGATGCTTTGTAAATCATCTGCTCGGCTTTGTCATAAAGATCTAGTGCAGTATAAATTTCTATCAAACAATTTGATAACCAGGAAGATTTTGGTTGAATAGCTAAAGCTTTTTCAGCATAAACTAAAGCGTCATGATAGCATTTTTTTGTCATTCTTAGAGCAATTAATCCATTTAAGCCAATAATCCTATAAGTGTCATATTGGAGTAATTCTTGATATGAATCTTCTAGGGTATCGCTGCAAAGAATTTTATTACATTCAGTACGAAGCAAAGAAACTAAGGGCTTTAGGTTTTGCATCTGTGGATGATTGCAATTGTTATTGATCTTTTTTAGACTTTGCTTAATTAAAGTTGGGTCATTACTATATAAGTTTGAAAAGCCGCTTAAAAGTAGAAGTAAATCTTCATGATTTTGTTTGTCTTGGTAGTGTTTCTTCAAAGAGCTAGGAATATTCTTGAGAAAAATTAGAAAATAAATTACTAAGAAATAAGCAATCAAAACAAATAATAATCCTGCCGTAGCGAATATAGTGGAAATTTCTATATGATAACTAAGCCATTCAATAATAATATTACTTTCACTACCCAGTGATACCCAGATGGAGCTTAATAAAACTAATAAAAATAAAGTAAAAACTATTATGCGCATCTTTTATTTACTCACTGTCATATCATTTTGTTTGTCGAATAAGATAGTTTCTATTTGTTTTAAACTATCTTGAATGGATAACTGGTTTTTAACGTCTATTCTAAAATTATTTAAAGATAGTATATCTTGGGGTAAAGTTTGTAGATATTCATCAACTTCTTGTAAATTATTATTATTCAATGCTTGTTCAATTAAGGCAATTTGTCTGTCTAACCCACCATTCTTTAGTGCTTTTTCTCCAATTGCCCTAATAAAAATGTAATGTTTTATGTTAAAAAATTTAGAGTCGCTAGACTGTTTGTATAAATCTCTAATAAGATAATTGAAAGATACTTTAAAATAATTGATGTCTTTGTTTCTTGTGGATAGATTAATCAAGTTATCGATAGGTTGTTTAAGTTCAGAAGATAGGATCGTATATTTACTTAGTTCCAATGCTTGAGCGCTAAAATCATTTCCTTTCTCTGCATTCAGTTTTATTATATAAAAATCTTGTAGGAAGTTATTTAAGTTTAAGCATGAAGCTAGTTGAGGTTTTTCTTCTTGAGCTGATTCTTCTAATTTTTTTTCTGTAGATGGAGAGTCTTTCTCAACAGGGTATGCTTTAGAGAGACTTGTTATTTTGATTCGGTTAGAATCCAATTCGGAAATTTTTTTACTGATCCCATTAAATTTATAGGTAAGTTGGAAATTTATGTAAAGAGCCACAAGGATTCCTATCCCCAGTATTAATAATGTATATACTAACCATAATTTATTACTGGGCATTTTTATTTTAGTTTGGTTATCATTGTCGGTCATCTGCATATCCTGCTTATTGAACTGATCATACTCTTAAGTGTTGGCTCCTCTGATACATAATAAGAATCTAGTTTGACAGTTCTTAATTTGTTATTTATCTTGTTACTTAGGGATAAAGCCATTATATTTTTGCAATATGATTCTAATTTATATTCTTTAATAAAATCTATAAAAATTTCCGCTGTTCTTGTTGAAAATAGAAGACACAATCTTAAATCATTTAGCTTAATAAAATCTAGGAAATTATCTGAAGCTGATTCAATTCTCTGAGCTTGATAAACCTCTAGTCTATCAATTTTTTTTTCTAAAAGATTTAAGCTATCACTAATATCAACGCCAGATAAGTATAGCAAATTATTATACTGCTGCATAGTCTCTTTTACTTCTATTATATTTCTGCCAGCGCAGATGCTGTTTGAGAAGCCTAAGGTTTTTGCAAATTGAGTAGTTTGCTCTCCAACGATGAAAAGTTTTAGATTTTTATTAGCTTGATCAATTGCTTTAAGGGCATTCTTGCTGCTGATGATAATGCCCTCATATTTATTAAAAAGTTTAAAGTTTATATTTTTAAATAATTCAATTTTAAGTAAAGGACTAATTATTGGCTGATGACCTAATTTAACTATCTCATCGGCTAAATTTATTGATTCATCCAATGGGCGAGTAATAAGAATTTTCATGATTCTAGGAATGATTTTAGGTTTATACCCATTTTATGGCCAAGAAGATGGGCCTCTTCTGCTTTTCCTATTATATGGTCTTTATAAATTTTGCCTTTGGAGTTGATTACTAAGCAATCCAGATGTATTTGATTATTATTCAAAGTTGCATAAGCGGCTATTGGAACAGAACAATCTGCTTCAAGACATTCTAAGAATCCTCTTTCCGCTTTAGTGCAAATTTCGGTTTCTAGATGATTAATACTACGTAGCAATTGATAGATGTGATCATCGCTTTTTCTGCATTCAACTCCAATTATACCTTGTGAAACAGCTGGTAAAAACTCTTCTGTTGTTAGTGGGGAGTATAAAGATTCTTCAATGCCGAGTCTTTTAAGGCCTGCTACAGCTAAAAATGTAGCGTCAACTTGTCTTTGTTTTAGTTTTTCTATTCTGGTTAAAACATTTCCTCTGAAGGGAATAATTGTTAAATCAGATCGTTTATTTAAGGTAATAGATTTTCTACGAATTGATGAGGTACCAATAATAGCCCCCTTTGGTAATTCATCTAAGTTTTTATAGTTGTAAGATACAAAAGCATCGCGAGGGTCTTCTCGTTTTAGGCAGGCGGCAATCACCATGCGGTTGTCAAGATTAGCGGTCATGTCCTTTAATGAATGAACTGCAAAATCTATTTCTTTAGCTAATAACGCTTCTTCAATTTCTTTAATAAATAAATTTTTCCCTCCTATTTCTGAGAGGTTTTTGTTAAGAATTTGATCGCCGGTGGTTTTTATTTTTACCAACTTGAATTGATTGTAAGATAGTTGAGGATTGCTTCTAATTAATTCTTTGCAGACTAGTTCAGTCTGAGTTATTGCTAATTTACTATCACGTGTTCCAATTCTATATTTCATAAATTTATATTATATAATCTTATAAGATAAGCTCATAATACTTTGTTTTGCTTTAAAGTGCAATTAATTAGCTTGACTGGGGTGTATAAGTTATGTATTACTTGTTTCATAAAGGGGCTAACAAATTAATTTTATTTAATCTAAATTCAGTAGGTGTAATATGTCAAAAAGATTAAAAAAATTAGAAAACAAAGCACAAGGAACTTTTGAAAAAGTAGAAGAATTAGGAAAAGATGTAAGAGATTATATTAATAACAATGCTCAATCAGATATTGATATGGTTTTAGAAAAAGCAAAAGAACATGCTGCTGATGTTAAAGAAGTGTTTTCTGAGAATTCCAATCAATATTTAAACGGTGAAGATTCAGGTTTAAATATAGAAGATCTATAATACTACGCTAAAATCACCTTTAGCTTTTAGTTAGAGGTGATTCCTTTTTATCATTACTTACTAAGATAATATGCCGCATTAAATCATTCAAATTATACCTTGAACTATTGTGTAAATTTAGTAAGCTAGTCCTATAATCTAATCTTAAAAATTGGTAAAATTATGTTTTTAAAACTTATAGGAATGCTTTCATCAGATATGGCAATTGATCTGGGTACTGCCAATACCCTAGTATATGTTAAAGATAAGGGAGTGGTGCTCAATGAGCCTTCAGTAGTGGCTTTAATTAAAGAAAATGGTAATTTTCGTCCTTATGCTTTTGGTCATGAAGCAAAAATGATGCTAGGCAGAACTCCTGCTGAAATTGTAGCAACTCGTCCTCTTAAAGATGGTGTAATAGCTGATTTTAAAGGCGCAGAAGAAATGATTAAGCATTTTATTCATACAGTTCACAAGCGCAGAAGTTTTACCGGGCCGCTAATTATTGTTTGTGTGCCTTCTGGTTCAACCCCAGTAGAAAGAAGGGCTATTCAAGAAGCTGCTGAGAGTGCTGGTGCTAGAGAAGTGTTTTTAATTGAGGAGCCCATGGCTGCTGCTATTGGTGCTGGTTTGCCTGTAACAGAGCCTACGGGGTCTATGATTGTTGATATTGGTGGTGGGACCACTGAGGTTGGAGTTCTTTCTTTAGGTGGTATAGTCTATTCTAGATCAGTTAGAGTGGGTGGTGATAAAATGGATGAAGCGATCATTTCTTATGTAAGGCGCCATCATAATTTACTTATTGGTGAATCAAGCGCTGAAAAAATAAAAAAGGAAATTGGTTCTGCTTGTCCTCCTGCTGATAAGAAGGGTAGAAGCATGGAAATAAAAGGGCGTGATTTAATAAATGGCGTACCTAAAGAGATTACCTTAACTGAATACCAAATTGCTGAAAGCTTGATAGAACCAGTTAGTCAGATTATTGAAGCCATTAAAACTGCTTTAGAATGTACTCCACCAGAATTGTCTTCTGATATTGTTGATAAAGGAATTGTTATGACTGGGGGTGGATCATTATTGCATAACCTTGATTATGTAATTAGAGAAGCTACAAAATTACCAGTATTCGTTGCTGAGGATCCTCTAACTTGCGTAGCAAGAGGAACGGGAAGGGTATTAGAAGAGCGTGAAAAATTAAGGCATGTATTATTCAAACAGGATTAGTGATCATTAATAAATTGCTTTCCTAACTTTTGAGTAAATGATATCATACTAAATATCACTATAATAATTATAAAGGTGTTTAATATGATAAATCTAGAAAATGGAGCTTCTACAATTGTTAAAGTGGGAGGGGCTTTCGTTTCTGTTCTTTTAAATCGTCTTTATTATCTGATTGCTATTCCTGCAATGGTTGTAGCTTATAATGTCTATAAGGCTCTTGATGCAAAAGACAATAAAGGAAAAAGTATTTTTGATAAAATCAGTGATATTCTTACAGAAGCAGTTAATGATGTTACGGATGTTTCTAATCAATGTCCTGCTCTAATAGGTGATTTCCCAAAGTTCTTGGATTGTTTAGGTTTTTAAAAATGCATCTATTTTGCTTTGGTTTAGGATATGTTGCTCAAGAAGTAATTAGTGGATTAAGTGGGGAATGGAAAGTAAGCGGTTCCCATACTGGCAAAAGAAAATCTGGTGCTAATGAGTATATATTTAACAATCAAGTTACTTTTGATCCTAAAGTTCTAAATGATGTCACTCATATATTAATTTCTATTCCACCTAATAATGATGGTGATCCAGTATTTTTATCCTTTATAGAGTCTATCAAGAATCTTTCTAAATTAAAGTGGGTCGGTTATTTTTCTTCTAGCTCTGTTTATGGAGATCATCAGGGTAATTGGGTTACAGAGAATTCTACGGTAGATCCATCAAATTATTTAGGTAGGAATAGGCTTATAGCTGAAGGTCAGTGGCTTGAATCGGGTTTGCCGGTTAATATTATGCGATTGTCTGCCATCTATGGCCCAGGGAGATCTGTTATTGAATCCATTCGTGCTAAAACAGCTATGCGCGTTTTTAAAGAGAATCATTATTTTTCTAGAATTCATGTTGAAGATATCTCGAAAATTATTCACTTAATGATGGATAGCTTTATACCAGGAGAAATATATAATATTGCTGATGACTTTCCCAGCGCTCAGCATGAAGTAATTTCTTTCGGCTGTGAATTACTTAAGATGATTCCACCAGCTATGGTGAATTTTGAAGAGGCAAATTTATCTGAAATAATGCGGTATTACTACTCTTCAAGTAAAAAAGTTAGTAATCAAAAAATAAAGAATGCCTATATGATAAATCTAAAATTTTCTAGCTATAAAGAAGGTTTGCTCAATTGTCTTTAAAGCTTAGCTTCTTCCGCTGCTAATCTTTTCTCTTCAGCTTCTACAGAGTTTTGAAATCTAATTGAGTCTTTTTTAATTTCTGGAGATATTACCGGTACGTTAGGAGATGGAGCTGTTTCTGAGCGAGATTTTCCATTAATTACTATAACTTTTTTAAAGTTATTTGTGAATAATTTACTATTTACAGATGAGTTTCTAATATCATTGATGTTATTATCAGAAAGAGTTTTCCTACTAAAAGGTTTTGGAGGAAATTTTGATGGCACCTTATTGTCAAGGGTTTGATCTATTACAGCAATTTTTCTAGGGCCCATAATAGCAAAGGCTTCAGCCTGGATAATAAAAGCTATGAATGCCAGAATTATTATAAGAAAATTATTTTTTTGCATTTTAAACTCTTGTGATCAAAAAATTGATTATAAAGGAAAAGTTTATCAAGATCAAATAATTAATAAAAATAATATTTTATAATAAGCTGGGATTATGAACGCTCTCTTGACATTACGATCAAAATCTTGATACTTAAGGTTAACAATTATAAGGAAAAATTATGTTTATACAGACAGAAGAAACGCCTAATCCAGAGTCTTTAAAATTCCTGCCAGGGGTTAATATATCCTCGGCACCAATGAATTTCTTAGATGACAAGCAGGCTATTAATTCTCCTTTGGTACAAAAATTATTTGCTCTAGAGTATATAAAATCTGTATTTCTAGGCTATGATTTTATTACAGTCACTAAGCAAGAAAATTATAAATGGGAAGTTATTAAAGCTGAAATTTTAGTAACTATCATGGATTTTCTTATTTCTGGACAGGAAGCGGTCAAGCAAATTGAGTCTAGAGCAGAAAAATCTTCTGATTTAGAAGAAGATAAAATAGTTAAAGAAATTCGTGAAATTATTGAAACCAGGGTGCGTCCATCAGTGATGCAAGATGGTGGAGATATAGTATTTCATGACTTTAAAGATGGAATAGTTAGGTTAGAGCTTCATGGAGCATGTTCTGGTTGTCCCAGTTCTACAGTAACTTTAAAAAATGGAATTGAAAACATGCTGAAATATTATGTTCCAGAAGTTATTTCCGTTGAGGCCGTATAGAAGTGAAAGAGCTATTTGTTTCTCATTTGGCCCTAGAATTATGTGTGCAGATTTTTGGTAAATCAACAGATGTAGCTATAGTGCTCATTACAGGAGCTGCGGGTCAGGGGATTCTATGGAATAAAACTCTTTGCGAAAATTTAGCTAAAGACGGTTATTTCGTTATTCGTTTTGATCATCGAGACACTGGCTTATCATCAGGATTAGATTTTAATAAAACTCCTTATAATTTAAAAGATATGGCAGATGATGTTATAGTTATTTTAGATCATTTTAATATTCAAAGAGCGCATATTATTGGGATGTCGATGGGTGGATATATTGCTCAGAAATTAGCAATTTATTATCCAGAAAGGATTCTAACGATAACTTTATTGATGACTACCATAAATAGTTTAGCTATGCGTGGAATACGTGGAATACATAATTTACCAGGGCAAGATTTAGAAGTGGTAAAACAATTGGCTGCAATGTATCAAATACCGAGATTAACTTTAGAGGATAGAGTTAAAGCTCTTGCTGATACCTGGCAATTATTTAATGGAGTGGAATCTAATTTTCCTTATGATGAATGGTATCAATTAGCTGAAGAATCATATGCAAGAGCGAAAACTAAAAATGCTGTGCGCAATCACCGTGCAGCTGTGTTAAATTCTCCAGCTGATCGTACAGAGATTTTGCAAAACATTATTTTACCTCCAACTTTGATTCTTCATGGAAAAGCAGATCCTATTATTCAAGTTGCTCATGCATATTATGGGCATAAACATCTTCCCCAAGCTAAGTTGGTAGTTATAGAAAAAATGGGACATATTTTATCATCTTTGTTTATTAATCAAGTAGAAGATGTGTTAATTAAGCATTTTGAGAACAAGGAGTGATGTATGAAAACAATAGCATTGATAGTTGCTGGAGGATTTGGTTCACGATTCGGTGGAAAAATTCCTAAGCAATATACTTCATCTATTTTAGATAAAACTATTAGGCAATTTTTAAAGAGTAATATTGATCAAATATTGGTAGTAATTCGCCCGGAAGATCAGGAGCTTTATTTGCAAGCGACGCAGGATATGAATTTACTTCCAGTTGTATTCGGTGGAGATACGAGAGGAGAATCGGTTAAGAACGGTTTACAGGCTATCGCTCAGTATAGCCCAAATTTAGTTTTAGTTCATGATGCTAACCGTCCATTTGTATCTGTGAGTTTAATTAATGAAATTATATCTAAGCTAAAAGAAAATCCAACCTATGGAGTTGTCCCAGTTGTGGCAGTTCCTGAAACAGTAAAAAGAATTACTAAAGTAAAAGCGGAAACTGTAATACGTGATGATTTATTTTTAGTACAAACTCCACAGGGGTTCTACTTTGAACAATTGCTGAACACATATAATAAGACTGATAATTTTGCTACTGATGAATCTAGTCTAATGGAAGGTAATGTAATTTACATTCCTGGTGATAGAAAAAATATAAAAATAACTTATCAAGAGGATTTACCTATGGATATAAGATGTGGTACAGGGTTTGATGCCCATAAATTTGCACCTAAAGTTGCTGTAGATAATAAAATTATACTTGGAGGCATTAGTATTCCTTTTGAAAAAAAACTAGAAGCTCATTCAGATGGAGATGTTTTAATTCATGCTTTGGTTGATGCATTACTAGGAGCCATAGGTGAAGGAGATATTGGTATGCATTTCCCTCCAAGTGATATGAAGTGGAAGAATGCAGATTCTAAGTTATTTCTAATTCATGCTAATGAATTGCTCAGAGCAAAAAATGGTAGTATAAATAATATAGATATTACAGTCATTTGTGAAAAACCGCGCCTTGGTGTTTATCGTGAACAGATCCGTAGTAATTTGGCTAAGATTTTAGATATTTCTGAGGATAGAGTTAATATTAAAGCTACCACGACTGAAAAAATGGGTTTTACTGGGAGAGGAGAAGGAATCGCCGTCCAGGCAATGGCCACTATATCTTTGGGCGTATAAAAATTCCAATTACCTCAAGGTGGTTGCTATAGAGAAACTGATCTATGGGGTAAACCTCTGTTAAAATAAAGTTATTATTCAGCAAAATTTTAGCATCGCGAATAAAATTTTCTAAACTACAAGAGATAAGGATAACTTTTTCTACTGATTTCGCTGTAGAAATTTGTTTTATTTGCGGGCTAGCGCCATTGCGGGGTGGATTTATAACCACTTGTGAATAAGCATTAATTGCATTATAGGATAAAGGGTTCTGATATAAATCTTGGCTTGTAGGCTTTATTGGTAATTGATGCCGTTTAGCTGCTTTGTCCAGCGCTTCTATGGCTGCTGAGCTTCCTTCTATTGCTGTAATATTGCCTTTGTTGGATATAGGAATAGTGAAGCTACCAGCGCCACAATATAATTCTAAGATTTGTTTTGCTTTATCCAGATTATTTAAGATAACTTGAGTCATAAAATCGTTAGATTCTTTGCTAACTTGCAAGAAGTTATCTATTGGTAAATCAACGTAGATATCAGCAAATTTTAATTGTACTGGCTTATATTGGATAATAACATAAGGTTGATAGGATTTGGTCTGCCAAGCTGCTCTAGCTAAATCATATTTTTTAGCAAAATCAGTGATTAAAATCTCAGTATCTAAATTACTTTTCTCTTGGCTGTAAAAAACTATCTCAATACCAGTATCGCTATTAGTAATATTTAAAGAATTTATTCTAATTCTTAAGTTCTTTAGTAATTGATTGATCGGAGCAATGAGCTTGTTGATTTCATCTTTTAGCAATAAACAATCGGCTATTGCAATCATAGTTTTGCTATGAAAATGATTAAAGCTTAATTTATTATTGTTAACTTTAAAGCTTGCTCTACGTCTGCTTCTAATAGGTATTTGAAATAGTTTATGAATTTTAGCATCGATTCCCTCTAGGGATTTCTCAAGTAAGGAAAATTTATATTCGCCATGGTTGCTAATATTTTGTAAAGTACATCCTCCACAACTTTTGAAATAAGGGCATGGTGCTTCTTGTACTATAGATCTAAATTCTTTAGTCATTTAATACGTCTTGCATTGAATAAATGCCTGGTTTTTTATTTAATCCCCAGAAACAAGCTTTTATAGCTCCTTTTGCAAAAATATTGCGATTGAAAGCTTGGTGCGATAAGGTTATGGTTTCATCACTATTGCTAAAAATAATACTATGTTCTCCTGGAATCTCTCCAATACGTAAAGATGAGATCTGTACTTTCTTTGATATAATATCTTCAATGGTTTTAGCAAGCATTAATGCAGTGCCAGACGGGCTATCTTTTTTATATCGATGATGGATATCAATTATTGCTGGATCAAAGTCTTCACTTAATTTAGCCGCTACAGTTTTCACCAGGTTTTGTAATAAATTAACTCCAATGCTCATATTTGCTGAGTAAATTAAAGTTAGTGCTGCCTTATTTAGTTCTGTAAATTCTTGCGTTGTGAAGCCAGTAGTGCCGCAAACTACAGTTATCTTGGTGTTAGAGAGTTTTTTTATTATACTTAAGCTATTATCTGGAGAGCTAAAATCTATGATAGCATCGCTAACTGCGGCAAGTTCTTGAATATTTTCATAAAGAGGGAGATGATGTTCAAATTCTTTACGCACTAACACTCCAGAAATGATGCAATCTGGGCGATTGTTAACTTCTTCGATAACAGCTTGGCTCATTCTGCCATTTAATCCAATGATGCCTATGCGCATTTGCTCTTCCGTTTTTAAGAATATTTAGAGAAACTATAACAATTATATTTAGATTTTACGATAGAAAATATGGGGCGAGTGACCGAATTTGAATCGGCGACCCCTAGAATCACAATCTAGTGCTCTAACCAACTGAGCTACACCCGCCATAAGTAGTAGAAATAAATATATCGATAATTGAAATCCTGTCAATCAATAAATCGATAGCTGGTTTAAAAATAAAAAACGCGATACCAATAGGCATCGCGCTTTAACTAGTATAATTTTAATAGTTAAAATTATTACTTTGTTTCTTCAGCAGCAGGCGCAGCAGCTTCTTCAGCAGCAGGTGCAGCAGTTTCTGTAGCAGGTGCCATATCAGAAGATTTAGCTTCATCTGCTAAACTTAATGCTGAACAAGCTAAAACAGCTAAAACAGAAAGTAAACTAATAAGATTTTTCATTATGTATTCTCCAAAGGATTATTAATAATATCTACACTATAGCGTGTATATCGTTTTTAAGTTTAAAAGGTATGTCTATAAACTAAGACGCAGCCTTCTAACTACTTATAGTAATATTTTTCTAATAAAATCAAATAAAATTTTCACTTTAAAGATTATTTAATAGTGATATTTAACTTAAGTTGAGTCTAAAATTACACAATGTTGCTAAAATTACTCAGTAAACATAGTAAATTGTTTGGCTTTTAGGTAAACAATATTTCCTTTTTCAAGATCTAAATTCTTAAATATTTCATGTGAGATTTCAGCTTGAATTAATTCGTATTTAGGAGATTCTAACTCTAATTTTACCAATGGAGCAGCCAAATTTATATGGGTTATGGTAGATTCTATATATTCTGGTCCTTTAGGTTTATTAGATATTTCTATGTCATGAGGTCGAACAAATACTTCAAAATATTCTTTTATTTCTAGATTATTTATAACTTCTGATTTATTAGAACTGAAGACGCTGGCAATATTAGAAACAATTTTATGTTTATGATACCATTTTTCTTTTGTTATTATATTGCTGGCTTCCTTGCTAAGTATCACAATTTTGCCACTATTATCTTTTACTGCATTGAATACATTATAGTGACCCAAAAAATTATACACAAAAGAATTAATTGGTTCATGATATATTTTTTGTGGAGTTCCTATTTGTTCAATATGTCCTTGATTTAGAATCATTACGCGGTCTGCAATGTCTAGAGCTTCTTCTTGATCGTGAGTTACTAAAATAATAGTGATATTAGTTTGTTTTTGTAGCTTGCGTAGCCATCTGCGAAGCTCAAGTTTTAATTTAGCGTCAAGAGCAGCAAAGGGTTCATCAAGGAGTAATATTTTAGGTTCAACTGCCAGAGCCCTTGCTAAGGCTACCCTTTGTTTCTGACCGCCTGAAAGCTCATTAGGATATCGATCATATAGGGTTTCAAGCTGAACTAATTTTAATAAATTATTGACCTTTATTTCTATTTCTTGATCGCTTAACCGATTTTTTCTTTCTCTTACTCTATATCCAAAAGCAATATTTTCAAATACGGTCATATGCTTAAAAAGAGCATAATGTTGGAATACAAAGCCAATATTACGATCTTTAGGGGGTAATTTTGTAACATTTTTACTATTAATATGAATTTGCCCTTGGCTTGGATCCTCAAGTCCTGCAATAATTTTTAGAAGACTGCTTTTTCCAGAGCCAGAAGGCCCAATTACGGCAACTAATTCCCCTTCCTCAACTATTAAAGAAATATTTTTTAGAGCGCTGCAATCTCTATAATTTTTGCTTACTTGATCTAGTAATATTTGCATATAGATACCTTATAGGTTAGTTTTCCAATTTTTAAGAATTATACTATATATTGTTAAATATTGCATTAGGTGATTCTAGCCTATATTATTTATAATATAATGCTATAAGCCAGTTTATCCTTGAAAAAAAATAGCTTTGGAGTTATAAAAATAGTAAAGATATTATTTTTTAGTATTAAGTGAGAATTTATGTCATATACCAGGGGATTTCTACCTATTTTGTTATTTGTGGCTACTTTTGTTGGTAGTGGGATGTATTTTACTTGGATTGGAGTGGAAAATGCGTTTTATCAACTTTCTCCGTTGGCAGCAATAATACCGTCTATAATGTTAGGATGGGTGCTTTATCGTGGTACAACAGAAGATAGAATGCATGCCTTTCTTGATGGAGTAAGGCATCGTGATGTTATCACTATGTGTATTATATTTTTATTAGCTGGTGCATTTAGTGAAATTACTAAGTCAATAGGTAGTGTTGAGGCAACAGTGAATCTAGCATTATCAATGGTGCCAGCTAAGTTCTTACTTATAGGGCTATTCCTTACTTCTGCCTTTATAGCTACCTCTATAGGAACCTCTATGGGGACAATAGCAACAATTGCTCCTATTGCTGCCGGATTAAGTGCTCAAGGAGCCTTCCCAGCTGCTTTAGGTGTGGCAACAGTTGTGGGTGGGGCAATGTTTGGTGATAATTTATCTATTGTTTCTGATACCACAATTGCTTCAGTTATGTCGCAAAAAGCGAATATGAAATCTAAACTTATATTAAATACTAAAGTGGCCTTAATTGCTTCAGTTATTACTATTGGTATTCTACTTTTTAATAGTGGGGGTACTGAGTCTATTGAGGCTGGAAGTTATTCAAAACTTTTAATTGCTCCATATGTATTTTTAATTATGCTAGCAATATCTGGTTTAAATGTTTTTGTTGCATTGTCGGTAAGTATTATATTTGCTAGTATGACAGGTTTTATAAGCAGTGATTATAGCGTTATAACTTTAAGCAAAGATATTACAAGAGGCTTTGCAAATATGCAGGAAATCATGCTGCTTTCCTTATTGGTAGGAGGTCTGTCGGGTCTTGTTGGTAGCGGGTCTAAAGATTTAGCGCAAAAATTAGGCGATTGGATATCAAAACATGGCAGTAAGAGAATGGCTCAGCTAGTTATAGCTAAGATTGTCTGTATATTTGATATATTGCTTGCCAATAACACTATTGCAATAATATTTAGTGGAGAAATTGTAAGAGATATATCTAAAAAACATCATATCCCAGCCCATTATAGCGCAGCATGGCTAGATATATTTTCTTGTGTATGCCAGGGAATCATTCCTTATGGGGCTCAAATATTATTAGCTAGTATTATTGCTGGTGTTTCTCCTCTTAGCGTAACACCCTATGTATACTATTGTTATGTTCTAGGAGTAGTAGCAATTATGCATATAATATTACATAAAATTAAAAAAGATGATTCATTGTAATGCATCTTGATTAAAAAAGTTTTCTCCAAATAACGATAGGTATGAAATAAAATCTTCTTTATAATGTGAATACACAAGTGCAGCGCTAGTAAATGATAATTTTGTTAATACAGAGCTATCTCTAAAGAGGTCATATGCATAATTCGATGATAAGAACAGAGTTCCAATAGACATAAGTTCTGGCGCTATATTAGTAACATGTTGAAATAACGGCTCTTTTACTGTTTGAAAGAAAAAATAGCTTGCTGCTGTTGCAGAAACAATAGTAAATTCTGTTTGAAATTGTTGGTAACCAGATAGTGGAGAAAATTCTTGTATTATCGGTAAAACTAAGTTAGTTGCTTTGCCATAACCTCCTGTAACTGCATTTGCAGTTGACAGTAAAATGGGGCCATATACAAATAAATCTAGTAACACCTTATCTGAAGCTTTCGAAATAAAGAGAGCTGTATTTATTATGTATCCTTTTAAGCTATTTCCGGTTTCTTCGAATGTATTGTGCCATTGTGCAGTAATGGGAGTATTAAAATCTAGAGAGGTTGTAGATACATTAAAACAGGTGGTGAGAGCTGATTTCTTTAGGTCATCATAATAATTAATTTGCGTCATAAATGATGATCCCCTGATGCCTTTAATTACTTCCCCCAAGGAATCCAGAATCATAGTTTTTTCAAGAGTTACTAATCCTATTTCTCTAAAAAATTCTAGATTCATTTGTTGCCTAAAGAAATCTAATTTATTTATATCTTGGTTATTAACGGTCAAAGGATATATTTTTTTAGATAAAGCAGTGCCTCCCACTGAAAATAGTTCACAAACGATATTAGAGTTTCTAGAAGCTATAACATAGTCGTCAGTTGTCATATTAGAAGTTTTTAATGCTTCATTTGCTGATTGGATCATTAATTTACATGCGACTCTTAGTGTTTGGCCAGCGAAAAAAAACTCCTCTTGAATTTCTGGTCTGTTTGACATATGTAATGCACCATTTTTGGTATTGATTACATTTTGAATCATGGAAGTCATTTCTCTATTAATAGCACTGCTTGTGGGGTTTAAGTCTTTAGATAAAATGTCACTATGAGATTGATATATTTCTATACCTAATTCGCCTAAAGCTTTCATTGTTGGTCCAAGCCATCTTTTAGAAACAGGAGAAGAGTTTTGATAAAAATAATGTATTTGAGATATAGTATCTTGCAATATGTGAGGTAAGTATTGCATTGCAAGGACCATAGTTTTACTGACAGTATTAAGAATACCTTTATTACTCATTTTATTACCCAATTATTTAATAATTTTATGTTTCTTCATGGTTGAAATTATCTTGCCCAGCGAAAAAGTTTATGGTGAAATTGCCTATGTTGCTTATTGTTTCTGATACATAGGTTATATCACTTGATATAACATTTTTTACTTTGTTATAATCTTCATCTGAGGCAATGAGAATTAAGCCAAGAGGTATTAGTTCTGGCACTGCTTTCGTCGCCAATAAGAAGAGCTCTTTTTTAAATATTGCTGCTACAGAAGCTGTAACTACAAGTATTGTCTCAGTTTTTGGGGAGGCTTCTTTGTAAAGCTTAGCAATATCATTAGAAACGGAAAGCATCATAGGTCCTTCAATAAATAAATCTGGAAGTGCCTTATTAGCAATAGAAACAATCTTTTCTAACCCATTTTTTATTGGAATATAACATTTACTAATTAAATTATTTTCTAAACTTTCTATAGATTTATATGAATTCATTATGAATGATGATTTTTTAAATAATTTTATTACTTCGCCTAGTTGATCTAGGATAATGGCTTTTACTAAAGCTGTTATAAAAGATTTTCTAAAGAAATCTAATGTAGATTTTTCTAGAGCAAAGTCTATTGCCCATATATGTTCTACAGAATTATCTTGGTTGTGCCAGAGCCAGTATATTTTTTTGTTTTGATCAGTTTGGCTAGTTTTTGATAAATCATTGGCCATTATAGCAAATGCATCGCAGGCAAGGTTGGAGGCTCTAGAAACTGTAACATCAGTTCCTAATAGTAATTGTGGAATAGCTTTGCATGTAAATCGTGAGAATTGTCCAGTCCAATAAAATCCTTCTAATATTTCAGGCTTTCCAGCTACGTGTTGAGTACCAGTTATAACATTATAAGTTATTGGAAGAATATTTAACCCTTCTCGAATGACAGAGCTGGATACAGGATTCCCATCTTTTGATAATTCATTTCCCTGTAGAAATAATGATTCTGCTACGGCTTTCAGCATAACGCCGGTTGCTCTTGATGATATAGTTGGGCTATTTTGATAAAAATGCTTCATTAAAGAAGCAGAGTCCTGAATTATTGAGGGGACATATTGTAAGGTAAAAACGATACTTTTACTAAAAATATTTAAGCTTTTGTATGACATTTAGACACTCGTTTGTTTAATTATATTTAAGTGTTTTAAAAACTAACAGATATTAAAATAAATGCAATATATTTATAATTTAAAGCTCATGAAATAATTGTTGCTAATATATTTACTTAAGTTCCAAGAATTAGATAGCAAAGAATATGAAATACCTTGGATGTTGAGTGCTTTTAAACCTGATTTAATGGCATATCTATTAATTTCAGATGGCTTAACAAATTTTGACCAATTATGAGTACCAATGGGCAGCCATTTTAAGATATATTCTGCGGCGATGATAGTTTCTAGAAATGATTTTTTAGTTCTGTTAATTGTAGAGAAGATAATTAATCCATCATCGCTCAGTAATTTAGCGCAGGAGTTAATGAATAACTCAATATTTTCTACGTGTTCTATAATTTCTAAGGCTAATATCAGCTTAAATTTCTTACCGGTTTTTATTAAATCTTCAGCTAAAATTTGTTGATAATTAATATCAAGATTTAATTTTGCTGCGTGGTTTTTTGCAATATTAATATTAATAGCGCTGGCATCAATTCCAGTAATCTTAATGCCAATTCGGCTTAATGGTTCAGTAACTAATCCTCCTCCACAGCCGATATCTAAAGCTATTACACCTTCTAGTGAGTCTATTTTGAAATGCTGCTTAGCTAAATTGATAATGTATTCAAGACGTAGTGGAGTTAAATCATGTAAAGGCTTGAATTTACCGTGTGGGTTCCACCAATCTTCAGCCATTGACTCAAATTTAGCTATTTCATCTGGTGATGAAGTTGAAGATGAATTTGCGTTTATGGCATTCATTATTTTGCAAAATCCTTAATTTGCTTGAGTATGATTTCCATATTTTTCTTATCATCATCTAAGTTTAGCATCTTGGTTCTTTTTGTATAAAATGGAGGGATATAGACATTTAAATCCATTTTAGGATTAGAATAAATAAATTGATTATCTGTCAATTGATCAATTAATATTACATAATCAGTTTTTTTAATTTTGCCAAATTTTCCTGCGTAATTTTTTCGCAACTCCCAAGCGCTTTTACCTATTGTTTTAGATCCCTTACCTGATTTTATTTCAACACGAAATTTTTCTCTAGGAACAAAGTCCACTAGGTCTTTAAATTGTTTGTTATTAATTTCTAACTGTAGATTATCAACAAGATTTTTAACTCTAATATTTCCACTTCTTGAACAAATTAGAATATGTACAGGTATTTTTAGAGTTGCTATTTCTTTTAAGAATGAAATCATGCTAGGTCTGATGGCTAACATTTCTGAGACTTTTATTTTATCTTCAGATTCAATATCCATCAATAGTCTAGTATTTTTTTGATTTTTATAAAAATCAAAAAATGGATCCTCTCCCTTGATGCTATAAAATTCAAAATTTTGAACTACAAAGCCATTTTTGGCTAATTCTTGTGCATATTCGTTATTAGATTTTTTATCATTCGTGGTAATTTTATCAACCAGAGTATTATCAATATCAAGCATGATAAAAATTTGGGGAGCGGAATCATTAGCAAAGCAGATAGATGGTAAAATTAATGATAATAATAAGAAAAGTTTTTTCATAATATTCCTTAGTTCTAAATGATATTGTGTATG
>CAZJZY010000001.1:162432-170748 GCA_964550685.1 uncultured Rickettsiales bacterium
GAATATTATATAATTATCTAACTTGATCTAGATAGGTGGTAAAAATGAAGCATTCATTATCTCATAGTGATTTAAAAATACCTCAAGAAGAATCGCCTCCTCCTCTTCCTAAAGCAAAAAGAGCTGTAACATATAGCAGTTGTAAAAATAAATATGGTAAGTTTATTATTATAAACAATAATCCTGATGAAGTGGATGAGCGGCCTTTTTGGTATATTTCTCCTGTCTTATCAAGGGCTTCATCTAGCATGGAATCCGAAGGCGAAACAGTAGTTTCAATTGAAGAAGAATCAAATGACGAATCCATTAATGCATCTTCTCCTGGATTTATTGCTGCATCACTTGATGCTGTGGTTCCTATTCCAAGAACAAGATATGAAATATGGTTAGAGGACTTTCTCCATAATAATAATGATAGAGCTGAGGTTATTGGCTGGTCCAGTGGCTTTAATTCTTGGTAATAGCTAAAGTTCTAGTTTACAGGAGTATTCTTATTTTTAGTAATAGTTATAACTTCTCCAGCATGTTTAAAAGTAAACTTTAGTTTGATGCTAGAAGTATCTAGTAATTTATTTATCACGATATATATTCCTAAAGGCGCAAGTTTAATTTTTGAGTGTGCTGGAATTGCTAAACGGTCAATCTTAATAATTCTAGCAACATTTTGTTCGATAACTGTTTTATTAATTGTGGCACTTGATTGAGGTTGTTCCATTACCTCAATGTTAAGAAGATAATCTAACTGATTGCTGTCATTTTCAATATTCAAATAAATAGTTGTTGGATAGTTTTGCTTTATTGATGATCTAATATTTATATTACTAATATCTACTCCTTTAGAGATGAATGGCAGTAGAATAATAAATAATGAGATAATTCTTTTCTTTATTGAAAATATTTTTCTAAGCACTTTAAATATATTTCTTTCAGATTATAGATATCTTGACAAGCAACATGTTCATCAACATGATGAGCGGTTTTATTTAGTAAGCCAAATTCTGCAACTGGGCAAAAGTTTTTAATAAATCTAGCGTCTGAAGTGCCTCCGGTGGTCGATAAAGTGGGAGTAATATTAGTTACTTGTGTCACGGCATCACTTAAAGATTGTATTATTTTAGAATTTTTAGGATTAACAAAAGATTCAGAACCATATTGGGGTTCTAGAATAAAATTCTTACTATGCTTATTGCAGATATCGTTAATCAATTTTTCTAAAGAGTTAGAGCTATGTACATTATTGAAACGAATATTGAATGAAGCTTTAGCTTGGGGAGGGATAACGTTTCCGGTAGAATTCCCTACAGTTATATCGGTGATTTCAAGATTTGAGGGATCAAAGTCTTCATTGCCATGATCTAAGGTTTGTATCTTTAGATCGCTTAAGATTCTGATTAATATATCGATAGGATTCTCAGCTAATTCCGGATATGCCACATGCCCTTGTTTACCAATAACAGTTAGTTTAAAGCTGATTGAGCCACGGCGGCCATATTTAATGATATCGCCCAAAATATTAGTGCAAGTTGGTTCTCCAACAATGCAGGCTGATAAAGTTTCATTATTTTCTTTTAAGTGCTCTAAAACTTTGACAGTGCCATTATTGGCAGGCCCTTCTTCGTCTCCAGTGATTAAGAAGCTAATAGACCCATCAAAGTTATTATTTTCAATAAATTCTATAGAGGCAGTTATAGAAGAGGCTAAAGCTGCTTTCATGTCTGAAGCACCACGACCGTATAGCATGCCATTCTTTATGACTGCTTTAAAAGGATCGCTTGACCAATTTTCTCCAGGAGGAACCACGTCCGTATGTCCTGCAAAGCAGAAATTAGGCTCTTTAATTCCATATCTTGCGTAAAGATTAGTTACCTCTTCAAATATCAATTTTTTACATTGAAATCGATGAGAAGTTAGATATTCAGAGAGAAAATCAATTATACCAGCATCGGTAGGAGTAACTGAAGGAAACTGGATAAGCTTTTTTGCTAAATCTACAGGATCTTTATTCATATTTGCTAATAAGTTTTGTTTTTACCCTATCTGAGATAAAATTGCCAGTATTTCCACCAAGTCTAGTTACTTCTTTAACAAATTTTGATGAAACTAATTGTAATTCAGCAGAAGCTGGTAAAAATATCGTCTGCATGTCGCTATCTAATATAGAATTCATGCAGGCCATTTGAAATTCAAATTCAAAATCAGACACTGCTCTTAATCCCCTAATAATGATAGTAGCTGATTTTTTTTTAGCAAAATTCACGAGTAATCCAGGGAATGATTCAACTTCAACAAGATCATTTTTTATATTATTAGCAGCTAACTCTTCTAAGATCATATCTACTCTTTCTTGCTGAGTAAATAATGGAGATTTAGTACTGTCTAATGCAACTCCAACATATAATTTATCTAGTACTTTAGAAGCTCTTAAAATAATATCTAGATGTCCGGCCGTTATGGGGTCAAAAGTTCCTGGGTAAATTCCTATTTTTTGCATAAATTATCTCCTATAATTCTTACATATCTGATGAATGCAGCTTAACTCCATCAGTAATCCAAGTTGGTTCTGATTGATAATCTTTAAAAATATTATCTACGCCATTTAAAATTTTGGCAGATATTTCCTCTCCATTACCTGTAAGGACTAAAGCACTATCTATGCCGGCTCTATTGGCTCCAAGAATGTCTGTATTCATGGTGTCACCTATCATTAAAATTTTTGATTTTTCTATGTTTTTTAGGTGCTTATTAAATAAACCATTAAATATACGTATTTCAGGCTTGCCATAATAATGTACTAATCCGTCAAGGGCTTCATATTTTTTAGCAAATGTTCCTGCGCAATATCTAATTCCATTGCTTTGTTGAACAATAAGATCTGGATTCGGGCAAATTGCTTCAAGCTTTAAATTTGCAGCTTCTTTTAAATCTGCATCGTAAATGCTTAAATCTTCATTTTCATCTGAATATGCTGTGATCAGAATAAAATCAGCTTCTTTAATATTTTCGGTTAGATCAATTACTATGTCTTTCAATAGATCTTGATTCCTATCGGCGCCGATATGGTAGCATTTTTTACCTAGATTCTTAAAAACTTCGTCATTCCAATACGCCAGTTGTTCTCTTAAAGCATCTCCAGAAGTATAAATAGTGGCTTTTCTCATATCGAAGCCCCAATCTATAAATTTATTGGCCATAATGCTTCCTGGTCTTGGGGTATTAGATAAAAATATAACTTTTTTACCTTCATCTATAACCTGATTTAAGAATGCAAGTGTATCTGGGTATAAATTAACCCCATCATATAATACCCCCCAAATATCAAATATTAAAACATCATAAGGTTTAACCACTTCAATAAGAGGCAAAATTCTTGCGCTATTCATATTGCTATCCTTTTATTCCATAAGTAACCCAAGTTGGCTCTGCTAAAGCGTCTTTGAAGACATCTTTAGAGCCTATAAATAGATCGTCGCCTATTTTTGCTCCATTGCCTGTTAATACTAAAGCGCTATCAATACCAACTCTGTTTGCTCCAAGTATATCGGTTTCTATTGTATCTCCAATCATAATAACTTTTTTCTTGTCATAGGTTGTTAAATATTTTGATAATACTGCATTATAGATTTTGCTATCAGGCTTTCCATAATAATGGACTACTCCACCTAGTGCTTCGTATTTCTTCGCAAAAAATCCAGCGCAATATCTTATCTGTTTATTATGATAGGCTGTTAAATCTGGATTTACACAAATTGCAGGTAAATTCAAACTTGCAGCTTTGCTTAGTAAAGCATCATGAATATTTAGATCTTCACCTTTTTGTATATATTCAGTTATCAATAAAAAATTAGCTTGAGTAATATCTTGGGTGGTGTCCGTTGGTATCCCATGCAGTATATCTTTATTTCCCTCTTCTCCTAAATGATAGAATTTTTTTCCTAAGGTTGAGAAAATTGCATCATTCCATGATATTAATTGTTCTCTTACTGCGTCTCCAGCTGTATAGACCACGGCTCCTTCCATGTTCAGTCCAAATTCTGAGAATTGTTTATTGGTTAAGTACCCTGGTCTAGGGTTGTTAGAAAGAAATATAATCTTTTTTCCATTTTTAATCATTTCATTTAAAAAATCAACAGCTCCTGGATATGGAACGACACCATCATGTAATACACCCCAAACATCTACTAACAATACATCGTAAAATTTTACAATTTCTTTGATAGGAGATATTTGGATGCTGCTCATTTATTCTATACCTTCCACTGGAGCGGACTCTTGAGTTATTTCAATGTCATTTTCATCTTCTTCTGATGTGTCTTCTGCTGGAATTTTTTCAGCTGAAACAACTTTTTCGCCAGAAGCGGTTCTAAATACAGTAACCCCTTGGGTGGCACGCCCAGAAATGCGTACATCAACAACAGGGCAGCGTATTACCGTTCCACGATTGGTGATCATCAATAAATGCTCATCTGGTTTAATAGGCATGCTTGCCACAACATTACCATTGCGTTCAGAGGTGATTATATTTACTACTCCACTACCGCCACGATCAGTTGCTTTGTATTCATAAGCAGAACTGCGTTTAGCAAAGCCGTTTTCTGTTAAAGTTAAGATAAATTCTTCTTCTTTTGCCATAGCTAATATTTTATCTTTAGCAAGATCTAAACTCTGGTCGTTAAGTAAATTGATATCTCCAGAAGATGCCAGCTCGAGCCTTAACTCTAATGGGAGTTTTAGATAATTATCGCGTTCTTCAATAGAAAATTTCGCTCCACTAAGAATGGACATCGATAACAGTCTATCATCATCACTTAATCTCATGCCGCGCACACCATCAGAATCACGACTTTTGAATACGCGCACAGCTTCTACTGGGAACCGAACGCAGCGTCCACCGGATGCAGCAAGGAATACGTGATCATCAGGGTAACAAAGCCTTACGCCGATGATTTTATCGTCATCTTGTAATTTCATGGCGATTTTACCGTTAGATTGAACGGATTTAAAGTCATCCAAACTATTGCGGCGAATGCCGCCTTTATCGGTTGCAAATATAATATTTAAATTATCCCAAGAATCTTCATTTCCTGGTAAGATCATCACTTCATTAATTTTTTCATGCTCTAGCATTGGAAAAATATTCATTAGCGAACGTCCCTTGGATTGGGCGTTAGATAACGGAAGTTTGTATACTTTAAGCTTGTAAACCTTCCCAACAGTTGAAAAAAATAATACGTTATCGTGAGTATTGGCAGTGAAGATTTTTACTATCACGTCTTCATCACGGACAGTAATGCCACTCTTTCCTTTGCCGCCTCGTCTTTGGGCTCGATAAGTTGAAAGAGGAGTACGTTTAATATAACCACCAGTGGTAACAGTTACCACCATATCTTCTCTGGGAATTAGATCCTCAATATCTTGTTCGAATTCGCTTTGCTCAATGCTAGTTCTTCTAGGCGTTGCAAATTCTTCCTTAACACTTAAGAACTCTTCTTTGATAATGCTTAGTAATCTAACTCTTGAGCTTAAGATGTCAATATAGTCAGTGATTTCAGTGGCAAGAGATGTAAGCTCGGCAGTTATTTTACCATATTCTAAACCAGTTAAGCGTTGTAGGCGCATTTCTAGGATTGCTTTAGCTTGGGCTTCGGTAAAGAAACATCTATAGTCATTCACAGCATTGCGGCTATCTCCAACTAAATCGATTAATTCTTGCACTTCATTGGCTAGCCAACTGCGTTCAAGTAATCTTTGTTTAGCTGTGTCAGGATCTGGTGAGCTTCTAATTAAAGATATCACTTCATCAATATTTTTAACAGCTATTGATAAACCTATTAAAATATGAGCTTTATCTTTTGCTTTATTAAGCATAAATATGGTGCGGCGTGTTACCACTTCTTCGCGAAATTTAACAAAAGCGCGAATTACATCCAAAAGATTCATTAATTTTGGTTGGCCTCGGTCTAAGGCTAACATGTTAACGCCAAATGAAGTTTGTAGAGGTGTAAAACTATACAGTTGATTTAGGATTACGTCACCATAAGCGTCTTTTTTGAGTTCAATAACCACTCTGACACCTTGCTTATCAGATTCATCACGTAAGTCGCTAATTCCTTCAATTTTCTTTTCTTTTACTAATTCAGCAATGCGTTCAACTAATTTTGCTTTATTTACTTGATATGGTAATTCATCAATAATTATTGCTTGTTTTTTATCTTTTGTATCTTCAAAGTGGACTTTACCACGAGTTATAATAGATCCTCTGCCAGTTAGTAAAGCGGAGCGAATACCAGTTTGTCCTAGTATGATTCCACCTGTGGGGAAATCTGGGCCCTTTACTATTCCAAGTAATTCTTCTGTTGAAATGTTGTGGTTGTCAACATAAGCGCAGCATGCATCTAATACTTCTCCCAAATTATGAGTAGGAATATTGGTGGCCATACCAACGGCAATTCCACCGGCGCCATTAACCAAGAGGTTTGGAAATTTAGCAGGCAATACAACTGGCTCTACTTCTGATCCATCGTAGTTTTCTTTAAAATTAACAGTATCCTTATCAATATCATCAAGGATAAAATGAGCAAGCTTAGCTAAGCGAGACTCTGTATAACGCATTGCAGCTGGTGAATCTCCATCAACAGAGCCAAAGTTACCTTGTCCATCAATTAAAGTTTCTCTAAGTGAGAAATCTTGAGCCATTCTAACTAAAGAGTCATAAATCGCGGAGTCGCCATGCGGATGGTATTTACCCATTACTTCACCGACTATTCTTGCAGATTTACGATATGGTTTATTGTAATAACAGCCAGATTCATTCATCGCGTAAAGAATACGCCTATGCACAGGTTTTAAGCCATCGCATACATCAGGAATAGCTCTGCTTACAATTACGCTCATAGCATAATCTAAATACGAGCGTTTCATTTCATCTTCAATGTTAACTGGTAATAATCCTTGATGTTCTAGATTCTTTGACGCTTCCAAATTGACCCTCTAATTATTCTAATTTAACCTATAAATTAATAGCCTAAGCAAGCTATTATAGCAAGTAAATTATAATATGTACAAATCTATATTGCGCTAAAAAGAATTGGAGGTTTATGTGATGATCAATTACAATAAAAGATGCTACTAAAATTAATTAAAAGCCTTTGCGCCAAATGCATTTGCCATTTGGCAGATCTTCTAGGATAATACCTTGATCTTTAAGTTCATTGCGGATCCTGTCCGCTTCTTGCCAGTTTTTTGCAGATCTTGCTGCAGATCTTTTTGCTATTTGTTCTTCGATATGCTGATGGTTAATTGTACTATCCTTAAACCATGCATCTGGATTTTTATCAAAGAATCCTAGCAGTTTCCCACAAGCTTTCAATTTAGCAGCTATTTTAGGATCATTTGTTTTATTGAACTCACGTGCATATTCATGAAGTAAGGCAAAGCTTTGAGGGGTGTTTAAATCATCGAGTAGAGTAGTATAGAATTCTTCTGGAACCTCAGCATTATTATCATTAGATTGTTGTAATATTCGATAAAAGCTGTCTAGAGATTTTTGGGCATCGCTTAAGGCTTTATCATTCCAGTCAATTGGTTTGCGGTAGTGCGAAGCTAACAATAAATATCGAATCACTTCTCCATCAATACCTTTATTTAGAAGTTCTGCAGTGGTGATAAAATTACCTAGAGATTTACTCATTTTTTCACCGTTAACTGTTAGAAATCCATTATGCACCCAAAATTTAGCATATTTACTTCCAGGATATGCACAACAGCTTTGAGCGATTTCATTAGTATGATGTGGGAAAATTAAATCTACCCCTCCGCCATGAATATCAAAATCACTGCCTAAATATTTATTGCTCATAGCAGAACATTCAATATGCCAACCAGGGCGCCCAATTCCAAAAGGGCTATTAAAGCAATGCTCTGTATCTTCGGCTGGTTTCCAGAGTACGAAGTCAGCTGCATTTTCTTTAGAATCAACTACTTCCACTCTTGCTCCTGCAATTAAATCTTCAAGGTGGCGGCCAGATAAATTACCATATTGAGTAAATTTATGAACTCTAAAATAGACATGATTATCACTTATGTAAGCATAATCATTCGCAATTAATTTTTGGATCATATCGATCATTTCTTGAATATGTGCAGTAGCTTTTGGCTCTACAGTAGGATTTAAACAATTAAGTTCTGTCATATTTGTTTGGAAAATATGGGTAATTTTTGTTGTTAATTCAGTTATGGAAATTTTTTGCTCAATAGCTGCATTTATAATTTTATCATCAACATCAGTGATATTTCTTACATAAACAACTTTATCTGCGC
>CAZJZY010000001.1:170760-213528 GCA_964550685.1 uncultured Rickettsiales bacterium
GTAGATTCATGTTTTTATTACGTTTAATTAATATTATATAAAGATAGTTGCATTATTATTTTTTTTCTAGTTCTGATAGAGCCTTATCTATCTGTTTTGTAAAGGACTTATAACTATAAGCTTCTGTCTTTTTTTGATTTATATAAAAAGATGGGGTGCCTGAAAATTTTAGAATTCTTTTACCATCTTGAGCGATTTTTATTAATGCTCTTGCCAGTTTTTTATCTTTCATACAATTATCAAATTTCTCTGTACTTATTCCACCAAGACCCGCAATGTTTCTGAGTTTATCTAGAAAGTCTTTTTGGTAAGCCCAGCTTGATTGTTTAGTTAATAATATATTCAAAAAAGCTTCGTAGCTTTTTTTATCAACACAATTAAGTAACATAGTTCCGGCATTTGATGCTTCGTCGATTGTGTAGCTTCTTTTTATCCACATCACCTTCCCGGTATCTATATAGTTACTCTTCAATTTTGGGAAAACTGTAGTATGAAAATTTTCACAATGTGGACAAGTTAAGGAGAAATATTCTAATACTTTAACTGGAGCATCTGGCTTTCCATAAACAAAATCATATGCTCCTGGATCATAAATTTCACTACTAGATATTTTGGCGCTAACATTAACGCCAATAAGGCTGGTAAATAAAATAACTATAGAACAAATAAAAGAACGTAGCATAATCTTATTTCTTTTCTTCTGATTTCTCTCTAGCGGTTTTTACTAATTCTAGCATGGCATTAGAGTCAATAGCGCCTGGAATTAATTGCTCACCTATAATAAAAGCTGGAGTTCCTCTAACGTTAAGCTGGCCAGCTAAATCTGCTACGGATGATAATTCTTTTTCAATTCTAGGATCATTCATCGCTTCTTTAACTTTTATATGGTCAAGATTTAGTAATTTCAATGTGCTTTGAATAAAGGCTTCGCTCGGATCGCGAGCTTCTATTAATGCATTATGGAAATCAACATATTTATTAGGATCCACCAAATATACAGCTAAAGCTGTTTTTGCTAATTTCTGCGACATAGGACCAAGTACAGGATATTCTTTGAAAATTACTTTTATTTTAGGATCCTTCTTGATAGCTTCTTTCAGTTCGTTATTCCCTTTTTTACAATATCCGCAACGGTAATCAAGGAATGTTACTATAGTTACGTCGCCATCTTTATTTCCGGCAACTAGAGCTATTCCACTATCTTTGCCTTGTATTTGGTCTTTTTTATTTTGAATAGTAAGTTTAGCTTGTTTTAAAGAGTCTTCATATTCACGTTTCTGCATTTCTTTTAAAGAAGAGATGATAACGTCAGGATTTTTTTTAATAAAATCATAAACAACTGTTTCTATTTCTTCTTTATTAATTTTCTGAGCTGAAGGTGTTATAGAAAGAAATTTTTGTAATTCCAACCTAATTCTATCTTTTGCTCCAAAAATGGTAATCGCCAATATGATAATTAAAGCTAAATAAATAGCCCACCCACATTTCCAACCAGTATTGCAGTTGCTGTTTCTATTTAATAACATTTTCTTCTCCTTAAAAAATTCACTACCATATTTTATATAGTCATTATAAGTTATTGTAAAATACTATTTTTAGTTTTACAGTTATATTACTTCAAGAGTAATGGTACTTTTATTGATATTCTGGTTAGATTTTATGAAAGAAGAAACTGTAGAAAATGATGATTTAGAGGCCAGAAAAATAAGGATTTTAAAACAAGCTGTATTTGGGGTTTCTATATCAAATAAGGATTTAAGCAATAAAGAAGATTCTAAGTTAAAAAACTATCAAGCAAAGCTTAATAAATATCTAGAAGAAGATGGTGATAAAATATTAGAGATAAAACCCATTCTGCAAAATGGAGAGGGTAGATATTCCGCTGGATGTATTAAAGTCACAGAAAAGAAAATAATGGTATGTTATCATGGTACTAAATTTAAAGATTATTATTCGGAAGATCCAGTGCTCAAAGAAGGTGCAAGAAGACAGATAGAGCACAACTCCCATAATTCTCTAGTAGATATGGGATTAGGCCCTCAAATAGTTAAAGTGAAGGAAGGGTATAAAGCAGAATATATTGCTTCAAGAGATAGTATGAGCAACCTTCTTAGTGAAGCTCTTGCTCCACCGAATGATAAAAAGCCTGTAGAATTTAATGGTCATAGTCTTGGAGGTGCGGTTGCCACACTTGCTGCCTTAGATTTTAAATGTAGCAATCTAGAAATTGATGATAGTAGAATTTCGGTCAATACTTTTGGCGCGCCAAAAGTATTGTCAGAAGAAGCGGTACGGTTATATGAAAGTAAAGGTTTAGCAAAAAATACTACAAGATTAGTGCAATATCTTGATCCAGCTACTGGTTATCCTTCAGGAGAGGATTACAGGCATGTTGGTGAGTCAATAACTCTTGTGGGAGTGGCAACACTTCATAGCACTAATACTTATCGTAAAATTGCAGAGAAGAAGCTGCAACCAAAGCATATTAATCCGGATTTAGGAGCTTACAGGAGATTGGTAGAGAAAATGAATAAGGTTATGCTTGCTGTATCTAAGTTTATTGGTTTTGGGGGGGCAATAGAAAATCAAAAACTTGATAGTAAGCAGCCGGAATTAATAAAAGGAAATAGTGAACATTCAAGGAATTATAGACAGATATGAAAGATTATTTTATTTAAAGTATCTTCTGCGCTAATATTTGTATTATCTATTATAATGGCATCTTTTGCTGGTTTTAATGGAGCTGTTTTGCGATTTTGGTCTCTTTCATCGCGTAGTTTTAAATCTTTTAGAATGGTTTCGTAATCAGCATTAATTTGTTGTAGTGCCCTGCGTTTTGCTCTTAACTCGACATCGGCCGTAATATAGAATTTAAAGTTAGCTTCTGGGCAGATGATGGTTCCTATATCTCTTCCTTCAATCACGGCGCTTTTAGATCTTTCAATAAAATCACGCTGAAATTTATATGTTACCTCTCGGAGCTTGGGGTAAGTTCCAATAATAGAAGCGTATTGTCCAACTTCTTCGTGGTTTAAATTTGGATTGTCTAAATCGGATAGTTTTAGGTCTTTTGCTGCTATAATAGCTGCTTCCAAGTTATGTGGGTCTTGAGCTGAGCTCCACAATTTATAAGCAATTGCTCTATAAATATTGCCAGTATATAAGACGGGAAGATTCAGTTTTTGCCCTAGTAATTTAGCGATCGTTCCTTTGCCTGAGGCCGCTGGTCCGTCAATAGCAATAAGTAAATTTTTATCCATTTTTTAAACCGTTATAATTTTGTGCTAACTGAACAAATTGTTCGACTGATAATTCTTCAGGACGTTGAGTTAAAGATATATCTGTTTTATTTATTAAGCCATTCAAATCTGGATGGATCTGTTTCATTGTTACCCGTAACATTTTACGACGTTGATTAAAAAGGATCTTACAAATTAATTGTACAGCCTGGGAAATCTTAAGTGAAACTTGAGTTTCTTTAGGATATAGAGAAATCACAGAAGAAGTAACTTTTGGAGGAGGGTAAAATGCTTCAGGTTTTAAATTAAAATGCCATTCTATATCACATAAAATTTGGCATATAACGCTCAAGCGTCCATAATCTTTGGTTGAAGGCTTTGCCATAATTCGATCGGCCACTTCTTTTTGAAACATCAGAGTAAAGCTCTGCCAAAATTTTACATTATCAAGCCATTTAAAAAGCAGAGCTGTTCCTATGTTATATGGAAGATTAGCTATAATTTTTGTTTTTATTGGAACTAATTCCATTTCTTTTATTGTCATTGCATCATCGTTAACTATAACTAGTTGTGGATAAATTTGTTTCAATTCTTCTAATGCTGCTATACATCTGAAATCTTGTTCAATAACTACTAATTTAGTAGGCTTGGCTGCCAATATAGAGCGAGTTAGCCCTCCAGGGCCAGGACCAATTTCAAGTATATTTTGATCTGGTTTAATATTGGCATATCTGACGATTTTATCAGTGATATTTTGATCAAGAAGGAAATTTTGTCCTAAGTTTTTTTTGGGGGTTAAGTCAAATTTGTGGATGACTGATTTTAGTGAAGGTAGTTCTATCATAATTGTCTCAATAATTGACATAAAAAAACCGAGATACATTTTTATATCCCGGTCTTAATTCTTTAGGAATCAGAATTACGCTTGCGCTCCAATTTCCTCCTTCTTCTTTGAGATTCATTTTTTTCTCTCAATTTTCGTACAGAAGGCTTTTCGTAGTGACGCTTAGCTTTAATTGCTTTGAAAACTCCTTCTTTTTGCAGTTCTCTTTTCAATTTTTTTAATGCATCGTCAACATTGTTATTATGAACTATAATCTGTGTCAGCTTAACTCCCCCCTTTCATATGTCAATTTAGGATTGCTGGACAATATACTGCTATTGATACTTGAATCAATAAATAGTATATTTAGTTTATAACTAGGAGAGTATAGCTAATAATGAGCAAAAGTAAACAAAATGATTTGATAGATCAGGAAAAAATGTTAATTCTAACAAAATTTCTTGAAAATGCTCCATTTGATAGTTGGAGCGCTAGCAATCTAGAGCAGTCTGCTGAAGCTTGTGGATTCGCTCCTGGCTATACTGCGCTTTTATTTCCTAATGGAATTAAAGATTTAACAAGCTATTTTCATCAATTGATGAATGAAAAAATGGTAGAAAGTTTTTTAAAGGGTAATGTTCCTAGTAAAATTAGCGAAAAAATTGCGTATTTAATTGAGCTGAAGCTGCGAGTTTATAATTCTTTTCGTAAAGCGATGCAGCCTTTAGCTAATTATAATTTAATGCCACAAAATATTTGTGGAACGCAGAAATTTCTTTGGCAAAGCTGCGATCAAATATGGTCTCTTGCTGGGGATAAGTCAACAGATCATAATTACTATACTAAACGCGCATTGCTTAGCTATGTTTATACTAGTAGTGTAATGTATTGGTTATCTGATGAATCTCCCGATTATATTGAAACCAAGAAATTTATTGCTAAGAAAATCCAGCAGGTTCTAACATTAGGAAAATGGAAAGATTCTGCGCTTAATTTCTTCAAGAAACTTGGTGAATAAATTTTTTAATATGCATCAAGAAAATGAGTGTTGTTTTCTCCGCTAAAGTCGTAGTATATTACTATGTTTTCTTGTATCTCAGCCATATCGTTTTTAATATCTTGTATCATTTTTAAAGTTTTTGGATCGTCTATCCCATCGGTAGTGGCGTCATGTTTTAGCAATAGCCTTATAATGCTAAATCTATCATATTGCGCTGCCAGTTTTAATGGAGACCTGCCTTTATTGTCAATTTGATTAAGATTCACATTGTAATTTTCTATCAGTTCTTCAATGAATTCAGCATCTTTAAATACTATGGCAACATGTAGAGGGCTTATTCCTTCTTTGCTTGCTTGATTGATGCTAATTTTATAGGTATTAACAAATAGGCCTACGACTTCTTTTTTACTATGATAAATAGCTACAGATAAGGGAGTCATTTTATTAATGTTTGATAGATTAAAGGTGGCTTCATTATCCATCAATAATCTTATAATATTTAGATTGCCAAGCTTTGCAGCCATATGTAGAGAAGTATCTTGTGCGTTATCATAAGCATTAATATTAGCATTAAGTTTTATTAGAACTGCTAGCGATTCTAATGATTGAACTAATGTTGCTATGTGCAATGGAGTAAAGCCTTCGGGCATTTTTTTTTCTATTTCAGCGCCATTGTTAACTAAAGTTGTAATAGCTTTAGGTTTATTATATTCTGCTGCCACATGTAAGGGCGTTCTGCCATATTCGTCAATTTGGTAAATATATTGCTTATGGGACTGGAGTACGCTTTCTATGTTATCTAGCATTGCCGCTTGATGTAAAGAAGTCCAAATCCTATTTTCCACTGACACAAGTCATCCATTAATTTTATTAACAATTCTAAAGATTTAAAGAGGTTTTATTAACTTGTCAACAAAAAACTATATTCTTAAAGGTTTTGAGAGCTTTTTAGCTGTATCAAAATCTAAGGGTAGTAAAGTATAATTATATTGTTCAAGAAAGGCATTGCCATATAATTTTTCTGGCGGAGTAATTTTCTCTGTTATGCCTTTATATATTCCGTATAAAATAGCGCAAATTACTTCTATAGGTGAGCTATCAGCGCATGAGACTCTGTGTTCTAGTCTACGGTTAAATTTTTCATCTAGAGGAATGCGAATGGCTGCGCTACGATTATTTCCTCCCCAGCAGATCTTGCTAGGAGATTCTAAAGAGCTCCCTTTATATCTTAAATATGCCTCTTCATAGGGGGCAAAGATCAGCATATTTTCTTCCATAGTTGCGCATAAGCCTCCTATTGAATGAAGCATAAAATCTGTTTCTTGGTTGTTTTTTTTGATATATAAATTTTCACCTTGTTCATTTTCTAAGTGTAAATGGATGTGTAGAGCGCTTCCTGGTTGGTCTAGAACAGGTTTTGCATTAAAGCTTGCAATCATTCCTTGCCTTAAGGCCTGATTTGTTATTATTTCTTTTAAATACAATAATTGTTGAATTTGATAGAAAATATCAGCGCTATGATTGATTTTTATTTCGAATTGATTAAGTCCTTTTTCTTGTTCGATAGAAAGATCTAATTCTAATTTTTCTATAGGTGACTTATCAGGAAATAAATAAAATTCTATCTCTGCGCCAAGAATGGGATATAGGCCTAATTGCCTAAATTCTTCAAGCAAGTGCTGTAAAAGTTCTGTTGAGGAGTTTTTTTGTAAAACTATCATATATTTATGATAACAGCAAAATAATATATCTTCAATTAATGTGAGTAATCACAAGGTAGAATTTTAAAAATTTTTCTCCCTGGATTCTCTGGTGGGCGATGAGGGGTTCGAACCCACGACCCGCTGATTAAGAGTCAGCTGCTCTACCAACTGAGCTAATCGCCCTTTAAAGTTCTATGTGTTCTTATTTATTGCATAGAAGCTTGTGGATTAAAAGAAATTTTATCTTTTTTTATAAAATATTTTATCATATAGATAATCAAAAGCTTTCCAGCGGGTTTCATATATTTTTATATAGTAATTGGTTTTCTTGGCTATATATAAAGTGAGTGGTAAGCATATGATAATGGCTCCAAGTAAATCAACAGGATAGTGGGCTCCCGAGGATATTCTGGTTATTCCGATAATGATAAGGGTTATTATTGATATTACTTTAAACGCTTTATTTAGTAGTGGCCAGAAGCTTGTTATTGTGATAACCGAAAAGGCCATATGTCCGCTAGGAAATCCTCGTTTACAAGAGGTGTTATTAATAATTTCTGGTAAGATGTATATGTCTTTGAGGTCGCAGTATGGGCGATTTAAAGAAGTTAGGTCTTTAAGTAAGTCAGTTATTATTACTAAATTCAGTATTATAGATAGAAATAAGGTGCATAGGGCAGAAAATCCTAGAATAGTTAATTCTTTTAGGTCGTTTTTTTTATCTTTCTTATGGTAGAGCATTATGGAAGCAATTATTATAATAAAAAGGAAGTGGTAATGAAACACATGAGGCCCTCCAAATTTATCAGCAAGAATTACCACTTTATTGAAAATAGGTTGGCCGAATATTTTATTAAAAAAATGAAATACTGATATATTCAATTCTTGAAGGCTGTATAAAACTTTATTCATTATGTGTTATCCTAAGGCTTGCGTATAAAGTATAAATAATAAGAGTCTGGAAATAAATATTTAAAATATTGAATTAAAAATATCATAATTATATAAAAAAAACAGCTGAGAATAAAAAAAAGAGTTGATTTTTAAAATAAATGAAGTACAAGTTATAAATGATTTAAAATCTGTTGAAATAAGTAGTTAAAGTTTATGGAGATAAGAATCTTCTCTGTGGCTTAAGTCTGTTAGTTTTAGATTTATGAATTTGCTTTCAAATGCTAAATCTATCAATCGTTTCGTTTAGTTGGTTACGATTGAAAGACTAACTTTAGGGCTTGTAAATCTAGCTTTTTCTAGTTAGATATGAATTGTTTTTAGTATATATTGCTGTTTTTGAGTGCTTTAGAATTTTACTTATGTAAAAAGATAATTTGCTTGACTAAGTGCATTAGGTTGATATAATTCGCAGCTTGATATAAATTTGTTAATTTAGTCAATCACTGTGACTTTTAGAAAAAATTTGGAGATGTTTAATGCCAACGATTAATCAGCTTGTCCGTAAGTCAAGGACTGATAAAATAAAACGTAACAAAGTTCCTGCTTTGGAAAGTTGTCCGCAGAAAAGGGGTGTTTGTATAAGAGTTTATACAACTACGCCAAAAAAGCCTAACTCAGCTTTGCGTAAAGTAGCTAGGATTAGGCTTACAAATGGCTTTGAGGTTATAGGTTATATTCCTGGTGAAGGGCATAACTTGCAAGAGCACTCTGTTGTTATGATTCGTGGCGGAAGGGTGAAGGACTTACCCGGTGTGCGTTATCATATTATTCGTGGTACAAGAGACGCTCAAGGTGTTAAAGATCGTAAGCAAGCCCGTTCAAAATACGGTGCTAAAAAACCTAAATAATAACTGAATAAAGAGAAAAAATATGCGTCGTAGAGCAGCAAAAAAACGTGAAATTATACCAGATGCCCAGCATGGAAGTATTTTGATTACAAAGTTTATTAATAGACTTATGTACCAAGGTAAGAAATCTATAGCGGAAACTATAGTATATGCGGCTTTAGCTGAGTTAGCAAAAGCTTCAAAAACAGACGCAGTTTCTGCTTTTGAAGAGGCTTTAAATAATGTGCGTCCTCAGATAGAAGTTAAGTCTCGTCGCGTTGGTGGTGCAACTTATCAAGTTCCAGTGGAAGTTCGTTCTTCTCGTTCTTTTGCTTTGGCAATGAAGTGGATTATTAACTATGCTCGCTCTCGTCATGGTCGTACTATGGTAGAGAAGTTGTCTGCAGAGTTAGTGGATGCCTTTAACAAAAGAGGTGCGGCGCGCAAGAAGAAAGAAGATGTTCAGAAAATGGCAGAATCAAATAGAGCCTTTGCTCATTATAATAGATAACAGTAGGAAGAAATGTCTAAAAGATTAACAGCATTAGAAGATGTAAGAAATATTGGGATATGCGCGCATATTGATGCTGGCAAAACTACCACTACGGAGAGAATTCTTTATTACACTGGTAAGTCTCATAAAATAGGTGAGGTTCACGATGGTGGTGCCACTATGGATTGGATGGAGCAAGAGCAAGAAAGGGGTATCACAATTACATCGGCTGCTACAACTTGCTTCTGGAAAGATCATAGAATTAACATTATTGATACTCCTGGTCACGTAGATTTTACAATCGAAGTGGAGCGTTCTTTAAGAGTGTTAGATGGTGCGGTGGCTGTGTTTGATGGTGTTGCTGGTGTTGAGCCGCAATCTGAGACTGTGTGGCGTCAAGCTGATAAATATAGTGTGCCAAGAATTTGTTTTGTTAACAAAATGGATCGTACCGGTGCTAATTTTTACCGTTGCGTGGATATGATTGTTGATCGTTTGGGGGCTACTCCAGTTGTGCTGCAATTGCCTATTGGTTGTGAAGATACTTTTGTAGGTGTTGTTGATATTGTTAAGATGCGTAGTATAATCTGGAAAAATGAAGCGCTTGGTGCTGAATTCACTTATGGTGAAATTCCTGCTGACTTAAAAGAGAAAGCAGAAGAATATTATCGTAAGTTAGTAGATACTGCTGTTGAAGTTGATGATAAATTAACGGAGGCTTATTTATTAGGTGAGGAAATTTCTGTAGAAGATCTACAAAAATGTATACGTAAAGGTACTGTTGAGGGTAAGTTTGTTCCTGTTCTTTGTGGAAGTGCTTTTAAAAATAAAGGAGTTCAGCCTCTGTTGGATGCTGTGGTTGATTATTTGCCTAGTCCTTTAGATGTTCCTGCGATGAATGGAGTTGATGTAGATAATCCTGATATCTTAATTGAGCGTAAAGCTTCTGATAAAGAGCCTTTTTCAGGTTTGGCTTTTAAAGTTATGAATGATCCTTTCGTGGGTTCTTTGACATTCGTTAGAGTGTATTCTGGAATTTTAAATGCTTCTACTGCTGTTATGAACACAGTGAAAGATCAAAAAGAGCGTGTTGGTAGAATGCTTTTGATGCATGCTAATAATAGAGAAGATGTTAAAGAGGCTAGAACTGGTGATATTGTTGCCTTGGCTGGTCTAAAAAATACTACTACTGGTGATACATTGTGTGATCCAGATCATTTAGTAATTTTAGAAAGAATGGAGTTTCCAAAGCCTGTTATTGAAGTTGCTGTTGAGCCTAAAACTCAAGCAGATCAAGAAAAAATGGGTATGGCGTTGTCTAGATTATCAGCTGAAGACCCATCGTTATATGTGTCTTCTGATATTGAGACAGGGCAAACTATATTAAAAGGGCAAGGTGAGCTTCACTTAGAGATTATTATTGATAGGATGAGGAGAGAATTTAAGGTTGAAGCTAATATTGGCGCTCCTCAAGTTGCTTATCGTGAAACGATTACTAAAAAAATGGAAGTTGATTATACTCATAAAAAGCAAACTGGTGGTGCAGGACAATTCGCTAAGATTAAGATGATTTTCGAGCCGTCTGAGCCAGGTCAAGGCTTTGTATTTGAAAGTAAAATTGTTGGTGGTAACGTTCCTAAGGAATATATTCCTGGTGTTGAAAAAGGTTTAGAGCAAGCTAAAGAAACCGGTGTTCTTGCTGGATTTCCAGTAATTGATTTTAAAGCTACTTTAATTGATGGTGCATACCATGATGTTGAATCAAGTGTGATGGCTTTCGAAATAGCTGCTAAATCTTTATTTAGGGAGGGGATTCCTAAATGTGGTCCTAAATTATTAGAGCCTATTATGAAAGTGGAAGTTGTTACTCCTGAAGAGTATATGGGAGATATTATCGGTGATTTAAATAGTCGTCGTGGTAATATTAATGGTATGGAAAGAAGAGCTAATGCTCAAGTTATTGCTGCAATGGTGCCGTTGGCAACTATGTTTGGGTATGTAAATAATTTACGTTCCATGTCTCAGGGTAGGGCTCAATATTCAATGCATTTTTCGCATTATGAACAAGTTCCGCAGCATGCTGCAGATGAAATTATGAAAAAAAATAGTTAATTTAATATAAGGCAAGAAGAGGTAAAATTATGGCTAAGGAGAAGTTTTTAAGAAATAAGCCGCATTGTAATATAGGGACGATAGGTCACGTTGATCACGGGAAGACCACATTGACAGCGGCGATTACTAGCGTATTATCAGTACTTGGTGGTGGTAAGAAAATAGCATATGATGAGATTGATAAAGCTCCTGAAGAGAAAGCTCGTGGTATTACCATAGCAACAGCGCATGTGGAATATGAGACAGAGAATCGTCACTATGCTCACGTTGATTGTCCTGGTCACGCTGATTATGTAAAGAACATGATCACCGGAGCTGCGCAAATGGACGGTGCGATATTAGTAGTATCTGCTGCTGATGGCCCTATGCCACAAACCAGAGAGCACATTCTTCTTGCTCGTCAGGTTGGTGTTCCATGTTTAGTTGTGTTTATGAACAAAGTAGATATGGTTGATGATCCAGAATTATTAGAATTAGTTGAAATGGAAGTAAGAGAGTTGTTAACGTCTTACGGTTTCCCAGGTGATGAAATTCCAGTTATCAAAGGTTCAGCGTTAGCTGCCTTAGAAGGTACTAAAGACGAAATTGGTAAAGATAAGATCATGGAATTGATGGCGGCGGTAGATAGTTATATTCCTCAGCCTGAGCGTCCAGTTGATCGTCCATTCTTGATGCCTGTTGAAGACGTGTTTTCAATATCTGGTCGTGGTACTGTAGCTACAGGAAGAGTTGAGACAGGTATAGTGAAAGTTGGTGAAGAAATAGAGATTGTTGGTTTACGTCCAACTCAAAAGACCACTTGTACTGGTGTAGAAATGTTCCGTAAGTTGCTAGACGAAGGTCGCGCTGGTGATAACGTGGGTATATTATTGCGTGGTACTAAGAGAGAAGATATAGAACGCGGTCAAGTATTGGTTAAGCCAGGGAGTATGACTCCGCATACTAGCTTTGAATCGGAAGCGTATATTTTGAACAAAGAAGAAGGTGGAAGACATACGCCATTTTTTGCAAATTATCGTCCACAGTTTTATTTTAGAACTACAGACGTTACTGGAACGATTATATTGCCTGAAGGCAAAGAAATGGTTATGCCAGGAGATAACGTAAACCTTAAGGTTGAGTTAATTTCTCCTATTGCAATGAACGAAGGCTTGAGATTTGCTATTCGTGAAGGCGGTCGCACAGTCGGTGCTGGCGTTGTTGCCAAAATTTTAAAGTAAACATTGGGGTTGTTAAAAACGATGAACAATCAAAAAATTATTATTAGACTAAAAGCATTTGATCATGAATTGCTCGATAAAGCTACTAAAGAAATAGTTGGCACGGTTAATAGAACTGGAGCTGAGGTAAGTGGTCCGATACCATTGCCAAGAAGAATTAAAAGATTCACTGTCAATCGTTCGCCACATATTGATAAAAAATCTAGAGAGCAATTTGAGATAAGAACATATATGCGTTTAGTTATAATAAGTTATCCTACGCCGCAAACTGTTGAAGCTCTTATGAAAGTGGATCTTGCAGCTGGAGTTGGTGTGGAAATTAAGCTAGTTGGAGATCAGTAATGAGAACGGGTTTAATAGCAAAAAAAATAGGTATGACTGCAATTTATAATGAAGAAGGTGCTGTTGTACCGATTACTTTATTACAAGTTGAAAATTGTCAGGTAGTGCAAGTTAAAACTAAGGAAAATGCTGGTTATTCAGCTTTACAAGTTGGTGCTGGGGAAGTAAAGCTTAAAAACGTTACTAATCCTTTGAAGGGGCATTTTGCTAAAAATGAAGTCGCTCCTAAGCATAAACTTGTTGAATTTAGAGTTAGTGAGCAAGACGTTGTTGCTGCTGGTACTAATTTAACAGTTGGGCATTTTGTTCCTGGTCAATTTATTGATGCAACTGGTATAAGCGTTGGTAAAGGATTTGCTGGTTGGATGAAGAGATGGGGATTTCATGGTTTAAGAGCAAGTCATGGTGTATCCTTAACTCACCGTTCTGGTGGTTCTACTGGTCAAAGACAAGATCCTGGTAGAGTTGAGAAGGGTAAAAAAATGCCTGGTCATATGGGCGCTAAAAGAATTACCATTCAAAATTTAAAAATTATGTTTGTTGATCAAGAAAAGAATTTAATCGGTGTTAAAGGCGCCGTACCTGGACATAAGGATAATTATATATTAATTAAAGATGCGGTAAAAAAAGCTTTACCTAAAGCTGCGCCGCGTCCTACCTTAATTCAAGGTTAAATGAAAATTGAGAATAATGGAGAGCGGGTCAATGAAAGTTGCAGTTAGAAATTTAGATAATCAAGTGGTGGGGGAAGTTTCTCTTATGGAGGAAATTTACGGCCAGGCGATTAGGTCTGATATTTTGCATAGCGTAGTTAATTGGCAGAGATCAAGGAAACAAAGCGGTACGCATAAAACAAAAGGTTTGAGCGAAGTTTCTGGAACTGGTAAAAAACCATATAAGCAAAAAGGTACGGGTAATGCTCGTTTGGGCACTTTAAGAGCTCCGCAATGTAGAGGTGGTGCTATTATTTTTGGTCCAGTTGTTCGTTCGCATGCAACCGATTTGCCTAAAAAAGTTAGAAAGCTTGGTTTAAAAATAGCATTATCTAGTAAGTTGGCTGAGCAAAAATTGATAGTTTTAGATCGTGCTGTATTAAGTGAGCCTAAAACAGCTTTGCTTAACCTTAAACTAAAAAACTTTACTTATAAATCAATTTTATTAATTGATGGAAAAGTAATAGATCAAAATTTTATGAGAGCGGCTGATAATTTAATGAACATAGATGTTTTGCCAACTATCGGTGCGAATGTTTATGATATTTTAAAGCATGATTTAGTTATATTAACTACAGAAGCATTAAGCGCTTTAGAGGAAAGGTTACAGTAATGACTACGATGAATGTAAATTATTACGATATTATTAGAAGACCTATTATAACTGAGAAGGCTACTGCCGCTACAGAACTGAATAAGTTTTCTTTTGAAGTATCTTCTTGTGCTGATAAACTTAAAATTAAGAAAGCAGTAGAGGCGATATTTAGTGTTAAAGTGTTACAAGTGAATATTTCAAACCTTCAAGGAAAAAGAAAGATGTTTAAAGGTCGTGAAGGATTTAGAAAAGGACAAAAGAAAGCCATTGTTACTTTGGAGCAAGGGCAAACAATAGATTTTACATCAGGGGTATAAGATGTCTTTAAAAACATTTAATCCAGTCACGCCATCTCTTAGAGGAACTATCATTGTTGATCGTTCTGAGTTATGGAAAGGTAAACCGGTAAAAACTTTAACTATAGGGAAAAGTTCTACTGGTGGAAGAAATAACCAAGGTAGAATTACTTCTTGGCATAAAGGTGGTGGTCATAAACAGAAATATCGTATTATTGACTTTAGACGTAATAAGTTTGACGTAGAGGCCGTAGTAGAAAGAATTGAGTATGATCCAAATCGTACTGCATTTATTGCTTTAATAAGGTATACAGATGGAGAATTATCGTATATCATAGCGCCTCAGAAGTTAGCGGTGGGTGATAAAGTGGCATCTGGTTCTAATGTGGATATTAAAATTGGTAATGCTTTGCCATTAAAAAACATTCCTATTGGAACAATTGTTCATAATATTGAAATGAAGCCAGGAAAAGGAGCTCAGCTTGCAAGATCTGCTGGTTGTTACGCTCAGTTGGTTGGTAAAGATGTTGGTTATGCGCAATTAAGATTGAGATCTGGTGAATTACGTGTTGTTTTAATAGATTGCATCGCAAGTATTGGTGTAGTTTCTAATCCTGACCAGCAAAATATAATGATAGGGAAAGCTGGTAGAAATAGATGGCTTGGTAGACGTCCTGTTGTTCGTGGTGTAGCAATGAATCCAGTTGATCACCCGCATGGTGGCGGTGAAGGAAAAACTTCTGGTGGTAGACATCCATGTACTCCATGGGGTAAATCAACAAAAGGTAAGAAAACTCGTAAGAATAAGTTAACGTCTAAATTTATTATTAGATCAAGACGTTCAGAGAAAGGTAGAAAATAGGTAAACTATGGCTAGATCAATTTGGAAGGGACCATTTGTTGATGGTTTTCTTATAAAAAAAGTAACTAAAATTCTTACCAGCGGTAAACGTGAAGTGGTAAAAATTTGGTCAAGAAGATCAACAATTATTCCAATGTTTGTTGGTATAACATTTATGGTTTATAATGGAAAGAAACATATACCTGTTACTGTTCGTGAAGAAATGGTTGGTCATAAATTTGGTGAATTTTCTCCAACAAGAATTTTTAATGGCCATAGTGGCGATAAAAAATCTAAAAAATAGTGGTGATTATGAAAGCAGAAAAAAATATAAATATGTTTAATACCTCTAGTGCAATGGCAAACAACCTGAGAGTAAGTCCTCGTAAATTAGGTTTAGTAGCTGGTTTAATTAGAAATTTACATGTAAGTAATGCGCTAATACAATTATCTTTTTCTAAGAAAAGAATAGCAAAAGATGTTTTAAAATGTTTACAATCTGCTGTAGCAAATGCAGAAAATAATCATAATTTAGATATTGATAATTTATTTGTTGCGGAAGTTTTAGTTGGTAAGGCAATTGTAATGAAGCGTTTTAGCCCAAGAGCGAGAGGGAGAGGTTTTAGAATTAAGAAGCCTTTCAGTAACCTATCAATTAAATTAGTTGAATTCAAGGAGAATTAATTCATGGGTCAAAAAGTAAATGCTATTGGATTGCGAATTGGTATTAATCAGCAAAGCGAGTCTATTTGGTATGCAGATAAAGGTTATGCTGGTCAGCTTCACGAAGATTTGAAGATTAGAGCTTATATTAAGAAAGCTCTAGAGCAGGCTTCTATTGCCAGGGTAGAAATTGAGCGTTTGGTTAAAAAGCTTGTTATTACAATTCATACTGCTAAGCCAGGAGTTGTAATTGGTCGAAAAGGCGCTGATATCGAAAAAATAAAAACACATCTTGCAAAACTTTCTAGTTGTGAAATACATCTAAATATAGTTGAGCTTAGAAAGCCTGAAGCTAATGCTATTTTAATTGCAGAGTCAATAGCTCAACAATTAGAAAAGCGCGTTTCTTTTAGAAGAGCAATGAAGAAAGCAATGCAATCTGCATTAAGATTTGGGGCGTTAGGTATTCGAGTAAATTGTGCTGGGCGTCTTGGTGGAGCAGAAATTGCTAGAACAGAATGGTACCGTGAAGGTAGGGTCCCACTCCATACTTTAAGAGCTAACATAGAATATGGAATAGCTAGAGCTAATACCACTTATGGTGTAATTGGTGTTAAGGTGTGGGTATATAAAGGTGATTCGATTAAAAAAGAATCAGTAGATAGTAAACGTATTTAATTTAAAAAGGTTTTAACTCATGTTAAGTCCCAAAAAAACAAAGTTTCGTAAAGCGCATAAAGGTCGGATCCATGGATTCGCAAAAGCTGGTGTTAGTTTAGCTTTTGGTAATTATGGTTTGAAGGCATTAGAGCCAGAAAGAATAACAGCAAGACAGATTGAAGCTGCTAGAAGGGTGATAACCAGATTCATTAAGCGTCAAGGTAAATTATGGATAAAAATATTTCCAGATGTGCCTGTTTCGTCTAAGCCAGCCGAAGTCCGTATGGGTAAAGGTAAAGGTGCTCCTGAATATTGGGCTTGCAGAGTCAAACCAGGTAAGATTCTTTTTGAATTAGATGGCATTCCTGAAGATGTTGCTAAGGCGGCATTTGAAAAAGGTAGTGCTAAGTTACCTATTAAGACAAAATTTGTTAAGCGTGTATGGAGTTAAGTAAATGAAAAATTCTGAATTAAAGGGCAAAAATTTAGATGAGCTTGATGCTTATCTTCTTAATTGCAAGAAAGAGTTGTTTAATTTACGTTTTCAAAGAACTAATGGAACTTTAAACAATACTTCTAGAGTAACGATTGTTAAAAGAACAATTGCTAGAATTAAAACAATGATAAATAATATATCTTCTTCGAATGGAGGAAGTAATGCCTAAGAAAATTTTGCAAGGTGTAGTTGTAAGCAATAAAACAGAGCAAACAGTGTCTGTGAAAGTTGAGAGAAGATACTCTCATCCAAAATATGGTAAAACAGTTAGTGTATTTAAAAAATATGCAGCACATGATCCAGAAAATCGTTTTGTAGAAGGTGATCAGATTAAGATTATAGAATCTAAGCCGATTTCTAAGACAAAAAAATGGCATGTAATTTACTCATAATATGTAATATAAAGAAGGAAAAGTTATGATCCAGATGCAAACAAGGCTAGAAGTGGCCGACAATTCAGGCGCAAAGCAAGTGCAATGTATTAAAGTGCTAGGTGGAACGCATAGAACAGTTGCTACGGTTGGTGATATTATAGTTGTATCAGTAAAGTCTGCTGTTCCTAAAGGTAAGGTTAAGAAGGGTGAAAAATACAGAGCTGTAATTGTTAGAATTGCTAAAGAAGTACGTCGTAGTGATGGTAGTTATGTTAAATTTGATGCAAATGCAGTAGTGTTGATCAATAAACAAGGTGAAACTATAGGTACGCGTGTTTTTGGCCCGGTAAGCAGAGAATTACGAGCTAAGAATTTTAGTAAAATTATTTCTTTAGCTCCAGAGGTATTATAGTAATGGTAGAATCTATGGCAAAACAAAAACTAAGAAAAGGTGACCCTGTTATTGTTATTACAGGAAAAGATAGAGGGAAAACAGGTGAGATATTAAGAATGTTTCCTTCTGAGAATCGTGCTTTAGTTGCTGGTGTGAATATTATAACTAAACACCAAAAAGCAACCAGAACAGATGCTGGTGGAATTGTAAAAAAGGAAGCAAAGATACAGCTTTCTAATGTTGCTTATTTAGATCCTATAAAAAAGGTTGCTACTAAATTAACTTTCAAAACTTTGGAAGATGGGAAGAAAGTTAGAGTAGCTAAAAAATCTGGCGAAGTGATAGCAAATAAAAAGTAATGCCATCTCTAATGGGTGGAGTAATTTAACTTCAGGAGATAACCCTGAAAAATTATAAAAGTTTTATCAAAACTTTAAGAGGAATAACTAATGGATCGTTTTGATGTACTGTACAAAGAAACAGTTATAAAAAAATTACAAGCTGAGTTTAATTACAAAAACAAAATGGAAGTTCCAAAAATTTCTAAAATTTGTATTAATATGGGAGTTGGCGAAGCTGTAAAGGATAGTAAAATTATAAATAATGCTGTTAATGATTTAACATTAATATCAGGTCAAAAGCCAATTATTTGTAATGCTAAGAAAGCGAATGCTGCCTTTAAAACCAGGGTTGATATGCCAATAGGTTGTAAGGTTACTATTCGTGGAAAAAGAATGTATGAATTTTTAGAGCGTTTAATTTTAATAGCTTTGCCTAGATGTAGGGATTTAAGACCTTTTACTATTAAAAATTGTGATGGTAGAGGAAATTTTTCATTTGGTATTAAAGAGCAGATAGTATTTGCTGAAATTAACTATGATAAAATTGATACAATTCGTGGAATGGACATAACAGTTGTTACAACAGCAAAAACAGATCTAGAAGCAAAAAGTTTGCTTTCTGCTATGCATTTTCCATTTAATTAACTTTGACTTTAGGTACTTTATAATATGGCAAAAGTAAGTTCAATTGATAAAAATAAAAAGAGAACAGCTAAGGCATTTAGCGCTATTAAGAAAAGATCCGCCTTAAAGGATGTTATTTATAGTAAAGATTTGCCAATTGAAGAAAGATTCGTAGCTGTTCAGAAACTAGCTAAACTACCAAGAAATAGTTCATTGGTAAGAGTTAGAAGAAGATGTGAATTAACTGGTAGACCAAGAGGTAATTATCGCTTTTTTGGACTTTGTAGAAATATGTTGCGAGAGCTTGCTTCATCTGGTAAATTGCCAGGTGTTATTAAAGCAAGTTGGTAGTAGGAGTTTATAAATTATGACCCATAGTGATCCTTTAGCGGATATGCTAACTAGAATAAGAAATGGACAATCAGCTCGTTTGGCTAATGTAGAAGTTCCTTATTCTAATTTACATGAAGCGGTATTAGAAGTTCTAAAAGAAGAAGGCTTTGTAGCATCTTTCACAAGAAAAGAAATACGCAATAATGTATCTATGTTAAATGTTAAATTGAAATATTTTCAAAATTCAGGTGTTATTAAAACTATCACTAAGATATCTAAGCCTGGTAAAAGAATTTATTACTCAATTAAAGATTTAAAAGAGAAGAAATTTTGTAACGGTCTTGGAATAGCCGTTATTTCAACTCCTAAAGGAGTTATTTCGGATAAAAATGCTATTCATCATAATGTTGGTGGTGAAGTATTATGTACAGTATTCTAAGAGGAAATTAGTATGTCGCGTATTGGAAAACAACCAGTTTTAGTTCCAGCTGATGTTGCAGTAGAATTGTCTGATGAGGCAGTGGTAGTAAATGGTAAGCTTGGTCGTTTAAGTTATGTGTTCGATCGTAAGGTATTGATTGAATATAATAAAGCAGAAGGTAAAATTACTGTTGCTCCTAAAGGAACGGATAAAAAAGATAGATCGATGTGGGGATTGTCTCGCACATTAATCAATAATATGATTGTTGGTGTTTCAAAAGGATTTACTAAAACTTTAGAAATAAATGGTGTTGGTTATAAAGCTGCAGTGAATGGGAACATTCTTACTATGTTTTTGGGCTATAGCCATGATATAAAATATATAATTCCGAAAGGAATAGAAATTAAGTGTCCTAAACCAACGCAAATTGATATTTTTGGTTTTGATAAGCAGTTAGTAGGTGAAGTGGCAGCTCTAATTAGAGGTTTAAGAAAGCCTGAGCCTTATAAAGGTAAGGGTGTTAAGTATAGTGACGAAGTTATTATACGTAAAGTTGGGAAGAAAAAATAGGTAGATACTATGAGTAGTAGTTTAGATAAAAATATGCGTAAAGTTAGGTTAGCTGGTCGTGTACGTTACAAATTAAGAAAAAGACGCAATGAAAGACCAAGATTGAGTGTTTTTTGCTCTAATGGTCATATATATGCACAAATTATAGATGATGTGCAGGGTATTACTCTGACGGCTGCATCTACTAGGAGTTCTGAGTTAAAAGACTTAGCAAAAAAATCTAATGTTGAATCTGCTACTAAAGTTGGTCAACTAATTGCATTAAAAGCTCAAAAAATTGGAGTTACTAGTGTAGTTTTTGATCGCGGTGATAAACTTTACCATGGTAAAGTTAAAGCTTTAGCTGACGCTGCAAGACAAACATTATCATTTTAATATAAGGTAAAGTATAACATGGTTGCACGTAATAATGAAAACTTAAGTAATGAATCTGAATACAAAGAAGTATTAGTTTCAGTAAAAAGAGTTGCAAAAGTTGTTAAAGGTGGTAGAAGATTTGGCTTCTCAGTAGTTATTGTAGCGGGTGATGGAAAAGGAAGAGTCGGTTACGGTCTAGGTAAAGCTAAGGAAGTTATGGAAGCAAGAACTAAGGCTTCTCAAGCTGCAAAGAAAAATATGATCAAAGTGCATTTAAAAGAAAACCGCACTATCCATCATGATATTATAGGGCAATCTGGTGCTGGTAAAGTGCTTTTAAGATCTGCTCCAGCTGGTACTGGTGTTATTGCTGGTGGATCTATGCGTGCTGTCTTTGAAATGTTAGGATTGCATGATGTAGTAGCTAAATCTCTAGGTTCTTCTAACGTTCATAACATGATAGGCGCTACTTTTGATGCTTTAAATGGATTAGCTTCACCGAAACAGGTCGCTGAAAGACGTAATAAAAAAGTTGGCGAAATTTATGGTAGTCGTAAAACTAAAAAAGAAGAAGCTTAGTAATATTAATTTCAATAAGTTCTAAAGGTAAGAGCATGGTAAAGCAAGAAGCTGAGCATAAAAGTAAATTTGTTACTGTAACCCAGATTGGTAGTCCAATTGGTAGGGGAGAGTTACAACTTAAAACATTAATTGGCTTAGGTCTTAATAAAATAGGGCGTTCTCGTACGCTGGTTGAGACGCCAGATGTTATGGGTATGGTAACTAAGGTTAAACATCTGCTTAAAGTAGAACATTCATAAAGGCTAGTGAAAATTATGAGATTAAATACGTTATTTGCTCAATCAGGAGCTAAAAAAGATGCTAAGCGAGTTGGTCGTGGTACTGGTTCAGGTTTAGGAAAAACTGCTGGTAAAGGTCATAAAGGTCAAAGAGCAAGATCTGGGATTGCTATAAAAGGTTTTGAAGGTGGGCAGATGCCTATTTATAGAAGGCTTCCAAAGAGAGGTTTCACTTCTATCAATAGAATTGAGTTTAACATAATAAATCTTGGTGATTTAGATCAGTTCATTAAATCAGGCAGACTTGGCAAAGAATTGATTACTAAAGATATGTTAGTTGATCTTGGGATAGTGAAGAAATATAACATGCCTTTAAAGCTATTAGCAAAAGGTGAGTTTAATTACTCTACAACTATTGAAGTTGATTGCGCTTCAGCTAAGGCAATTGAAATTGTAAATAAAAGTGGTGGTAAGATTGTATTTCCATCATTAGAGCAAGAAGTTTAATTTAAGCAATAAAGTTACCTGGTTTAGGAATGTTTGATAAGACGAATGAGTTAAAAAATAGAATAATTTATACTTTAATCGCTTTGGTGGTGTTTCGATTAGGATCTTTTATACCTGTCCCTGGTATTAATTCTGTAGTATTACAGGAGTTAGCTCAGCAGAATGCTGGGGGTGTATTGGGTATGTTTAATATGCTATCTGGTGGCTCTTTAGGTAGAATGTCTATTTTTGCTTTGTCTATTACTCCTTATATTACTGCGTCGATCATTATTCAGATTGTGTCAGTAATCTATAAGCCTTTGGAAATGTTAAAGAAAGAAGGTGAAGCTGGTAGAAAAAGAGTAAATCAGTATACTCGCTACGCTACAGTGCTTTTATCTTTATTTCAGGCTTTTGGTATAGCTGTGGGGTTGGAATCTATGACTACTTCAGCTGGAGCGGCCGTAACTGATCCAGGAGTGTTTTTTAGAATTATTGCAGTAACTACTTTAGCGGGTGGAACTTGCTTTTTAATGTGGTTAGGTGAGCAAATTACAGCTCGTGGTATAGGAAATGGAACTTCTTTAATTATATTTTCTGGCATAGTTGCTGGTCTTCCTAGTGCATTGGCTGCTATATTTGATTTAGGACGTACAGGAGCGTTATCAATATTTGTAATATTCGTAATATTGTTTACTAGTATTGCTTTGATTGGTTTGATTGTTTTTGTTGAAATGTCTCAACGTAGGATACCAGTTCAATATCCTCGTCGTCAGGTAGGTAATAAAATATATGAAGGTGATAGCAGCCATATTCCAATAAAAATCAATACTTCTGGTGTGATACCGCCGATATTTGCAAGTTCCTTATTATTGTTTCCGTTAACAATAGCAAATTTTAGTCAAGCTAATCCTTCTACGGAAGCTGGTATATTAGAAACTATGATTTTATATTTAGGGCATGGTAAGCCGTTGTATTTAGCGTTATATGTGTTGTTGATAGTATTTTTCTCATTTTTTTATACGGCGATTATATTTAATCCAGAGGAAACTGCAGAGAATCTTAAAAAATATGGTGGATTTATACCTGGTAGGCGTCCTGGTAATAATACATCTGAATATTTTGATTATATATTAACTAGAATAACGGTTTTAGGTGCAGCTTATTTATCAGTAATTTGTGTTTTACCTGAGTTATTAATTTCAAAATATTCGGTACCTTTTTACCTAGGTGGCACTAGTATATTGATAGTAGTTAATGTAGTTATGGACACGGTGAATCAAGTACAAACACATTTATTTGCGAAGCAATATCAAGGCTTGCTTAAAAAGTTTAATAAAGGAAAAAAATAGTGATGAAGAATGTGATTTTTCTAGGACCTCCAGGTTGTGGAAAAGGAACTCAGGCAGCATTACTTGTAAAAAATTATGGTTATATAAAAGTTTCTACAGGAGACTTATTAAGAGAAATAGCTAAAAAGGAAGATAACTTAGGTAAAGAGATTTTATCTATTTTAACTCAAGGAATTTTAGTTTCTGATGAAATAGTTAATCGCTTGATTGAGCGATTTTATGAAGAAAATCAGAAATCTCAGGGAGTAATACTTGATGGATATCCCCGCAGTATACAGCAAGCTAAATCCTTAGAATTAATTCTAAAAGGATATGATCTTGATGTAGATGTTGTATTTTATTTTGATTTGCCTGAAGAAAATTTGGTAAAGAGGATCATAGGCAGATATACTTGTAGTGAATGTGGTGCAATTTATAATAAATTTTTCTCTAATACTATAGTAGAGGGAAAATGTGATAAATGTAATTCAATTCATTTTAATAAAAGAACTGATGACTCAGAAAGGGTAGTAAAAGATAGATTAAAGGTTTATAAAGAATCTACAGTTCCTTTATTAGAGCATTATAAGAAAAAATTGATAAAAATTAATGCTGAGCAATCAGTCGATTTATTATCAAAATTGATAGTGAGTTATTTAAAATAAACTAGATATTAGTCATTGTACTAAACTATTTTATATGAATATTTTATAAATACTAACAGAAGTCTTGACTAAAATAAAAAAGAAATTATTATACAAGTCTTTACTTTAAAAAATTATTAATCATCATTAGGAGATAAACTTGTGGTTCGTGTAGCAGGCGTCAATATACCTGATAATAAAAGATTAGTTATAGCATTAACATATATATATGGTGTTGGTCGTTCAACAGCCTCTGATATTTGCGAAAAACTCGGTGTACAAGAAGATATTAGACCTACAGTATTGGATAACAATCAAATTGTTAGGTTGCGTGAAATTCTTGATAAAGAATATGTTCTTGAAAGTGAACGTAAGCGTGTTGTTATGAATAACATAAAAACTAAAATGGATTTAGGGTCCTATGAGGGTTTGCGTCATCGTAGAGGCTTGCCTGTAAGGGGTCAAAGAACTAGAACCAATGCAAGAACAAGAAAAGGTAAGGCTAAAACAATAGCGAATAAAAAGAAATAAGGTAGATTATGTCTAAATCTAAAAATGATGCTAAAAGCATAAAGAAAAAAGCCAGAAAAAATATTGTTGTTGGGGTTGCGCATATACAGGCAACGTTTAACAATACTATTATTACAATCTCAGATTTACGTGGTAATACCATTTCATGGTCTTCAGCAGGTATGCATGGATTAACTGGCGCTAAGAAATCTACTCCTCATGCCGCTCAGCTTATAGCTGATCACGCAGCTGGGATAGCTAAAGAACATGGACTTAAAACAATCTCAGTGAAGGTTACTGGTCCTGGAAATGGAAGAGAAGCAGCTTTAAAAGCTCTTGGCATTCATTTTTCTATAGCTTCAATTAAGGATATAACTCCTGTAGCTCATAATGGTTGTAGACCGCCTAAGCGCAGAAGAGTATAGTTATTACAATATAATTTAGTGATTTTTGAGGAAACCTAATATGGTGCAATTATCTAAAAACTGGAATGAATTAATTAAGCCTTCAAAATTAGTAGTGGATACGAGTAATCCAAATTCTGCTCAAATTTTGATCGAGCCTTTGGAGCCTGGTTTTGGTTTGACTCTGGGCAATGCTTTAAGAAGAGTATTACTTTCATCTCTTCAAGGTGCTGCAATTACATCCATCAAAATCGAAGGGGTAGTGCATGAGTTTTCTTCTATCTCCGGGGTTAAAGAAGACGTAACTGATATAATCTTGAATTTTAAGACAGTAATAGTTCAGATGGAAACTTCTGAGCGTAAAAAACTCTCATTAAATGTTGTTGGTCCATGTATTGTTACTGCTGGCATGATTGAGACAGGTGCTGATGTTACTATACTTAATCCTGATCATGTTATTTGTACTCTTGCAGATGGTGTTAGCTTTGATGTTGAAATCACTTGTCAAACAGGTAATGGATATATTCCTGCTAATCAAATGAGAAAACAAGATGATCCTATAGGGTTAATTCCAATAGATGCTTTATTTAGTCCAATTAAAAAAGCTTTTTATAAAGTTGAGAATACTCGTGTTGGTCAAGTAACGGATTATGATAAGTTAATTTTAACTGTTGAAACAAACGGTGTAATTATGCCAGAATTAGCAGTTGGGTTAGCAGCAAGAATTTTGCAAGATCAATTAAAATTATTTATTGCATTTGAAGAAGTTGCGGAAGAAAAAAATTCGGATATAGAAGAATTAAAATTTGATCCAAATTTATTACGTAAAGTAGATGAGCTAGAATTATCAGTTAGGTCACAAAATTGTCTAAAAAATGATAATATTGTATATATTGGTGATTTAGTTATTAAAACAGAAGGCGAGATGCTTAAGACTCCTAATTTTGGTCGTAAGTCTCTCAATGAAATTAAAGAAGTATTATCAACAATGAGCTTAACCTTCGGTATGATCATTCCTGAATGGCCACCAGAAAAAATTGAAGAGTTAGCAAAAAAATATGAAAATCCTTATTAAGGTATTGAAGTTATGAGACACGGTATTAAAAGTAAAAAATTAAATAGAACAAGTAGCCATCGTAAAGCTATGTTAGCTAATATGGCTGTTGCGTTGGTTCTTCATGAGCAAATAACAACAACTTTGCCTAAGGCAAAATATTTGCGTCCAGTAGTAGAGAAATTAGTTACATTAGGTAAGCAAGGTGATTTAAGTGCCAGAAGAAAACTTTTTTCTTTGGTAAGGTCAGATCTAGTTGTAGCTAAATTAATTGATGTAATGGCGGCTAGATATTCAACTAGAGCTGGCGGTTATTTAAGAATTATGAAGGCTGGATTTAGATATGGCGATATGGCGCCTTTAGCAGTTATTGAGTTTGTTGATAGAGATATCACTTCAAAAGGAAAGGATTATGGACAGCTCAGCGTATCTGATATAGTAGTTAAAGAAAAATCCTCTAAAAAGGAAAAATCTGTAAAGAAGGTGAAAGTTTCAAAAGCTGCTTAATTTACTTAAATTATTTTTAACTAAAAAAGGTCCGTATGGGCCTTTTTTTGTGTCGTAAATCTGGATAGAAGTCAATAAAGTTTTTATTAGTTAATGAATAATTAACTAATTATTTTTAGAATCTATAATCTATGAACAGATTAACATTAGAATAATATGCCATATAATATAGAAAGTTCTGTAGAACCTCAAGCTTTAAGGGTGCATGAAGCTAGCTTTACTAAAAAAGCCACCCTAGAGGCAGAGAGGCCTTCAGCAATCGCTTTGTTTGATCTTAGAATTGAAGGATTAGAAAACGAAAGAGCTAAATTTATAGAGGGAGTTGAAGCATATGGAGAAGGTGCCTCTTTGCAATCTGTTGAAGAAGCTACTAAAGCTTATACACTAGCCATTGAAGAATCACTAAATCAGCCTATTGAAGTTGTTCTGCAAAATGCTAATGTAACCCAGGTCAACGACATCGTAATTGCCTACAGGGATGCTGGAGCTCAAGCAACTGCAAGGATGAAAGAAGGGGCCACTGGCAAAACCTTAACTGAAAAGCCTAAATCTTCTAAACATGGTATTGCTCTTTCTGGGTATATTCCTATAGAACAATCTTTTGGTAAAGCTGGGGATAGCGGTCAAGCCGAAAGATTTAATAAAATTGTTGATGAAAGGTTTAAAAAAGGACAAAAATATGTTGATCAATTAGATCAAATAGTTATTGATCTTAATAGTGGTGCAATAACAGAGAAGCCAGCAGAATTAAATGAAATTTTAGAGCATTATCCAGTGGCTAGAACTGTAGTTACTGATAAAGAAGGCAGAGAAATATATGGTTTAGTTGATGATAAGGGGCTTGCCATTCGAGATGCTGAAGGCAAACCAAGTTTTGCTTATAAAAATGAACGTGGTGAATATTGTAATGAAGTTGATGGCTCTGCAATAGAAATTCCAAATAATACAAGTTTTAAAAAGATTGAAGCTTTGTCATATATTTCTGGGATTGAAAGAGGAAGTGATGGTCAATATAAGCTCACCACGCAAAAAATTACTGGTGATCACGATCAGCTAGCCATTGGTACCAAAGGTATCAGAGGTGATAAGATAGATGATAAAGAGATAACTGCTACTAAAGGATTTGCTGATGATCATGGTTTGGCTGTTACTCTAGCCTTAATTGATGAAACTAAAAAAACTGGAGCGGTTCGTCATGGGCAGGATGCAGGTGGGGCAGGAACGAAGGGAAGTTTATCAGAAGATAATTTAGCCCTTATTGCTGAATTAGCTGTTAGTGCTCCAAAAGATATTTCAGAATTTTTACATAATGACCAAATTAAAACGATAATGGATGCTAAGCTTAGTGGAAATCCTTATCCAGAAGATTTTGCTAAAGGTAATTATGCTTTTTATTATCCAGATGGGAAAATTTCTGTGGCACATAATGAAGCTGAAATTGTTCAAAAATATAATGAAGCTGAAGCTCAAGGTTATAATATGGGTATTAACCCAAGATATGGTTGGCTAAGAAATCAAGATGGAAGGTTAGAAATAGATCCCAATAAAATTTCTGCTCAGGCTGAGATTATCGCTAATACAAAAAATCAGCAAGCTATCCTTGAGGGCCCAGAATTTGAAGCACTGACTCCTATAGACAGAGTACTAAAAGCTGAGTCTTCTAAGCATGACGCAGAGCAGTTATATGAATTAGCTAGCCTTTTCTCTTTAATAAAGCTGCAAGAAGCATCGCCAAGTAAAGAGCAAGCGTTATCTGCAACAAAAAGAATGTTACGTTTTTCTGAAGCAAATTATATAAAAGAATATCAAATGGTACCTCCAACAGTAGAAGCAATTGTTGATCCCAAACAGAAATTAGCAGTAATGACTGAGTTAAAAGAAATAGCAAAGGAAATTGTACTACAGCGACCTGAGGCAGAAAAGAAGGTTGTTGGAAGAAGAGCGTCTAGTGTGCCCATTCCAACACAAGAAGATCCAGAAGTTAGAGAAAGGTCTGGAAGTGAGGCTCCATTCAAGTTAGAAAGAGTTAGTAGCGCGCAAAGATTTGATGAAAAGCCATCTATTAGAGACGTGTACAAAAAACGTCAAAGCTCTGCTGTGGCCGGCGCACCTTATGGGGTTGGCAATCAGGCAAAGGGTAGAGTGGCGATGTCGCAATAAAGATATTTTCTAATTTATCCTTTAACAGCAGTTATAGTTAAAATTTCAAAGCTAGCAACTATTCTTTGGTTTTCATTACTAAAATCTTTAGAATAATTATCTTTAAATTTTCTCCAGAATTTTTTCCCAATATATTTTTTATTTCTATCGATCATGATATTGCTTTCTCCCATGTTTCTTAGATCGTGGAGAAGCTCAAGAGGAGTATGATAATGCACTTCTATGCGTTCTTTATCTATAACAGGTATAGCATAGCCTGTTCTTTGAAGTAAAGCACCTAGTTGTTTTATTTCTACGGAAGGCATTATTCTTGGGCTAACGCCTCCTAAATGTTCAAGTTCTGTTTTAAGTAAAGTTTCACGCAGTTCTGGTAAATTTCTTTCACCAAACATTGAGGCAATTAACACGCCATTAGGTTTTAAAGCGTTTTTAAGCTGAATAAGACATCCAGGTAAGTCATTTACTGTATGAAGATTTAATATGCTTACAATGAGATCAAATTGACCTTCAGCGAATGGTATGTTTTCCTCATCAGCTATTATTTTTGTGTGATTACTATTAAAATTATATCCAAAATCTGTTTCAATAACTTTTTTTGTTCCATGTCGCTGCATTAATTGATCAGAACAATAAGAATTTCTACATCCTAAGTTAAGAATTAATGGAAAATCTCTGGTAATTTCATCTAATTTTTCTAAAATATCTTCAAGTGAACGCTTGATAAGAAAGTCGGCTTTGTTTAAACTATTGGCTGTATTAGATCTTTTTTTAAAAAGTAGTTCTCTATCAAAAATTAAAATATTTTGTGACATTGTATATGACTTATCTTTATCGTTCTATTTTATGTATTATAGCTCTGTTAATAACTTTAGCTATAATTCATTACAGCAACTTAGATCTTAAATTTCAATCATTATTTTTTAGCTCTGAGACTAAGCTTTGGTTGGTAGCTAGAGACAATATGGTTTTAAAATTTATTTTCTATAAGCTTCCTAAATATCTTATAGCTAGCTATGGAGTAATTCTAATTTTATGGCTAACCAAGCTTAGGCTTTGTTCAGAGAATGTAGAATTACAGAAAAAGCTATTATTTCTAATTTTAATTTTAATCCTTACTCCTCTAACAGTGGCTATATTCAAGCATTATAGCCCAATTTATTGCCCTAATTTTGTTGAAGAATTTGGTGGTGATAAATTATATATTTCTCCATTTGATATGTTTAATGAAGCAATATTTTTTAATCACACTGGGAAATGCTTTCCAGCTGGCCATGCATCTGGTGGATTTGCCTTAATCTCTCTTTATTTTGTGATGCCAAGACGTGATTTGAAAATAGGATTTTTGCTTTTTGGTTTAATCCTGGGATCTATTATGGGATTATATCAAATTGCTAAAGGCACACATTATTTGAGCGATACCATCGTGACTCTAGGCATAGCTTATTTAATATCTATAAGCTTAGCGCAAATTCTATTAAAGAAAAATAATACCGGATCTGGCATATAATTATTTTTTAATACGAGAACTAGATTTTTTAGCAAAATTTATGGACAATGCAATTATGGTAAACAACAGTACCATAAGGATAATAATAGTGGCTAACGCGTTGATCACTGGGCTGATTCCAAAGCGAATTCTTGAATAAATAAGCATTGGAAGGGTAGTAACGCCAGTTCCAGCTGTGAAACTAGCTATAATTAGATCATCTAGAGATATTGTGAAGCACAATAGCCAACCAGAAATTAACGCTGGCGTAATTAAAGGCATTGTAATAAGGAAAAAAACTTTTATAGGAGTAGCTCCCAGATCAAGAGCCGCTTCTTCAAAAGACGGATCCAATTCAGCAAGTTTTGCTTGTACCATTAAAGCAACATAAGTTACTCCTATAACCATATGGGCCATTACCACAGTTTCTAGACCAAATCTATGAGGGATTCCAACAACCTTATTTAAAGATAAAAAAACTAAAGAAATAGCAAATCCGGCCACTACTTCTGGAACTACTAATGGAATTGGAAGTAATATTGAAAAAATAGATTTGCCTCTAAATGCACTAACTCTTTGTAGTGTAAGTCCAGCCAATGTTCCAATAATAACTGCCCCCGTGGCTGCGAGTGAAGCAATTTTGAAGCTGGTGAAAAAAGCTGTAATAATTTCTTCGTCTTGCCATAATTTTTTATACCAAACGAAAGAAAATTCTTGCCATATAGTTATAATGCTTGAGCTATTAAACGAAAATATTATTAAAATCAAAATAGGAATATATAAGAATAAGAATCCAAAAATTGTTGTTAAGCTGGTAAAATTTAATCTCATCACTTATCTCCATAAAAATGATGGAGTATCTTGATTGGCGCTAGTACAATTAATACCATTAAAATAGTAATAGCTGCTGCCATTGGCCAATCTCGATTCATAAAAAATTCAGTCCATAATAATTTGCCAACAGTCATAATTTTTGCTCCACCTAGTAAATCTGGTATTACGAATTCACCCACTGCAGGGATGAATACTAGAATTATCCCTACAATGACTCCAGGTATTGATAGTGGAAAGGTTATTTTCCAGAAAACTGAAAAAGGTTTCGCTCCCAGATCAGATGCTGCTTCTAATATATTTTCTTTTATTTTTAGTAATGAAGAATAAATTGGTAAAATCATAAATGGTAAATAGGTATAAACAATGCCAATAGCTATAGCAGTTTGGCTGTTTAGTAAACTTAAAGGTTGAGATATTATTCCTGCCCAAAGCAGAAATTCATTTAATAAACCATGCGGTTTTAGGATTATAATCCATCCATATACTCTAATTAATAAAGCGGTCCAAAATGGTGCAATAGTAAAAATTAATAATAATAAGCGTTGCTTAGGGCTGGCTCTATACATTGTATATGCCATTGGATAGGCTAATATGAATGTGAATATTGTTGAAATAAGTGCAAGTTTAATAGAATTAAGTAAAGCCTTTAAGTAAAATGAATCTTGAAATAATATTTTATAGCCTTCAAAATATGGGCTGATTTCAAGTTTATTATCTTTTATCTGTAGGAATGATTTATAAGGTATGATTCCAAATTCTGGTTCACTGAAGCTAATTACTAATAATAATACTAGGGCAACAATAATAAATAATCCAATCCATAGAAATGGTGGAGTAATAATTAATATACGATAGCGATTAAAAATACCCACATTCATGATTTTAATAATACTCCATCGGTTTTATCCCAGGAAATATAAGCTTTGTTTCCATAATCAAGTAAAGGATTTTTTGCTCTGGCTGAAGTTGGAACACTAACATGCACTATTGTTTCGCTTGGTAGTGCAACATGGTAAATAATTTGACTACCGAAAAAGGCAATATCAACAATTTCACCCTCTGCGTGGTTATGTGAATCGTCATCTGGTTCGCTATAAATTCCCATTTCTTCTGGGCGCACAGCAACCCATACTTCAGTGCCAATATTCAATTGTTCATAAGAGTTAACAAAAATAGGAGAAGATATTTGATCGCTATGAATAACTAATCGATTTTTCTTACTGTTATCACTTACATAGCCATGAAATACATTAATAGATCCAACAAAATTGGCTACGAATCTGGAGTTAGGGTATTCATATATTTCTCTGGGAGCTCCAATTTGTTGTAATTTTCCATCTTTCATAACGGCCATACGATCAGACATTGACATTGCTTCTTCTTGATCATGTGTTACTACTAGAAATGAAATACCTAGAATTTTTTGGATATTAGTTAATTCTACCTGAGTTTTTTCGCTGGTTTGACGGTCTAAAGCCCCTAATGGCTCATCAAGCAATAATACTTTTGGTCTTTTTATAATGCTTCTAGCCAAGGCTACTCTTTGTTGTTGGCCTCCAGAAATTTGCCATGGTTTGCGATGAGAAAAATGATGCATGCCAACCATTTCTAATGCTTCATCAACTCTCATTTTAATTTCTTTGCGTGGAAGCTTTTCTTGCTCTAAGCCAAAAGCAACGTTGTGCCAAATATCCATATGTGGAAATAATGCGTATGACTGGAACATCATATTAACTGGCCTCTTATAAGGAGGAGTATTGGTCATATCAATACCGTCAATAAATACTCTACCAGTGTCAGGCTTTTCAAAGCCGGCAATAATTCTCATCAAGGTAGTTTTACCGCAACCTGATGGTCCTAATAAAGAGAAAGATTCTCCCCTTAATATATCTAAGCTTATATTATCAACGGTTTTATAGTCATTTGCTTTAAATTGTTTAGAGATGTTTTCAATTCTAATAATTGTATCTGGTTTACTGAATTCATTCATTTCATAAATATCTCTTTTTGACTAATTTAGCTCATAAGAATATATAATATTTTTCTTTATAGGGCCATAGTAATTTTTATTTGCTAAAGAGGTCAATGACTTATAAGCTAATAACTAAGAAATTATATATTAATTCAATTATAAGGAGTTTAGTTATGCCTAAAGATAGAAACCCTGCAGAAAAATTTGGTGGTAATACAATGATAGGTAATCATAGGGATTATGGTCACCTTTTACGAAGTGAGCAGAAGCTCAATGCAGATCTTAGAGCTGTTGAAGTTGTTGCATCTGGAGATATATCTCAGATTATGCCGGAAGATAAGCAAAAACGCATGTTAAAATTTCTTAGAGATGCAATCAATGGTGGAAAAAAAATGAGCGTCCCTACATTTGCAGAGCCAAGTCCTGCTGATGCAATAAAAATTGAGGTCAATGCCTTAACAATAAGATATGAGAAAACACATGGTAAAGGTAGTGTAACTAGAGATTTTCAAAAGAAAGAGCGAGAATTATCTGCTTCAAGTGGTAGAGGAAGATAGATCTTTTTAAAGTGAGTGGCTTTTCATTTCATATATAAAGACTGCTCATAAATATTTAAAAGAAGATTGGATTCAATTTAGTATTAAATTTTATTATATAGTGTGCTTTCTTTCACTTGTACATTTTACATTTATGCGTTTATATAGTATAAATCCAGAAAGATAGACATTTTCTACTTAATCGTTAATTTAAGGAATTATATATGGAAAGATTTCCAATTACATTAAAAGGTCATCAGAAATTAATTGAAGAAATAAAAGTTCTTAAATTTGTTGAAAGACCTGCAGTAATTCAAGCAATCGCTGAAGCTAGAGAATTAGGAGATTTATCTGAGAATGCAGAATATCATGCTGCTAGAGAAAAGCAGAGCTTTATTGAGGGCAGAATTGTAGATTTAGAAGATAAAAGTGCGAGAGCTGAAATTATAGATATATCTAAAATGTCAGGTTCTACAGTAAAATTTGGAGCTAGCGTTAAATTAATTGATGAAGATACTGAAGAAGCTTTCGCTTATACTATAGTGGGGGACTATGAGGCAGATCTGACTAAAAATAGGCTATCTCTTTCTTCGCCCATTGCCAGAGCATTGATCGGAAAGAGTCAAGGAGATTCGGTAGATGTAGTTACTCCCAAAGGAACTCGTACTTATGAAGTGGTAGAAATAGAATATATAGAATGGAATAATTAATAAATTGGAGAATAAAATGTTTAGAATACTAGGTATAATTGCATTATTAGGGTTACTTACAGCTTGTAACCCCACTATAGAAAGGGGAGATGCCGAATATAAACCTCAAACTGCAGAAGAGCGTCGTGAAAATGATATGAAGAGCTTAATTACTAAAAGTGATGATCCTATAGTAATTTATGGTGGTAAGAAAAATTCTTCTGATTCTTCTTTTGGTGGATCTGGAGTTTCAAATAGCTACTTATGGAGAGCTGCGCTTGAAAGTATTTCATTTATGCCGCTTGTGTCTGTTGATGCTAATAGTGGGGTAATTCTAACGGATTGGTATGGATCTCCTCAAACGCCGAATGAAAAATTTAAGTTTAATATTTTAATTTTAAATTCAGAATTGCAGATTAGTTCGATTAAAGTTAATGCCTTTAGGCAGGTACAAAGCATATCTGGTCAATGGCGTTCAGCTGATGTTAGTAGAGAGCTGGTTCGTAATGTTGAAGATAATATCTTAAAAAGAGCTATTGCTTTAAAAGCCAAAGCAGCTAAGTAGTTAGGTATATATGTCTAATTATAGTCATGGTGATATAGAAAAAAAATGGCAAAAATATTGGCAAGATAAACAATTTTATAATGCTAAACTTGACATAAATAAACCTAAATATTATGTGCTGGAGATGCTTCCATACCCATCCGGTAAATTGCATATGGGGCATGTGCGTAATTATACGATAGGAGATGCTGTAGCTCGATTCAAGAGAGCAAAAGGATTTAACGTGCTCCATCCAATGGGGTGGGATTCTTTTGGGCTTCCTGCTGAGAATGCTGCTATCGAAAATAAATGTCATCCATATAATTGGACAATTGATAATATATCTCAGATGCGCGATGGGTTAAAGGCTATTGGTTTTTCTTATGATTGGAATCGAGAAATTAGCAGTTGTTTCGCGGATTACTACAAACATGAACAAGAAATTTTTATCGATTTCTTCCAAAATAATATTGCTTATCAGAAAGAATCCTTTGTTAATTGGGATCCGGTAGACAATACTGTATTGGCTAATGAGCAAGTTGTTGATGGGAAGGGATGGCGTTCTGGTGCAACGGTTCAAAAAAAGAAATTACGTCAATGGTTCCTTCGTATTAGTGATTATATTGAAGAATTATTACCAAGCAATAGCAAATTAGGAAATTGGCCAGATGCAGTAAAATCTATTCAAGAAAAATGGATTGGTAAGTCTCAAGGTGCCTCAATCAATTTCAAGATTGATGGACGAGTGGAAGAGCTTGAAGTATTTACCACTAGAGCTGATACATTATTTGGTGCTAGTTTTATAGTGATATCTCCTCATCATTCCTTGCTTGATAAAATGGTAATGAGTTCAGCGTTAAAAGATTTTATTAGTGAATGTGATAAAATGGGAACGGCAGAAGATGCCATTGAAAAAGCTGAGAAGAAAGGCTTACCTTTAGGCTTAAACGCCGTTCATCCTTTTACAAAAGAATTATTACCCATCTATGTGGCTAATTATGTATTGATGGAATATGGGACTGGTGCAGTTTTTGGTTGTCCGGCGCATGATCCGCGTGATCATGAATTTGCTATAAAATATAAGTTACCTATTCTTCCGGTAGTAAAAGGAGAAGAAGATTGGGATTATAATTCTAAGCCTTATGTAGGTGATGGTATTATTTTTAATTCAAACTTTTTGGATGGTCTTACAATAGGTCAGGCTAAGAAAGAATCAATAGCTAAGCTTATCGAATTAAATGTTGGTAAAGCTATAACTAGTTACCGTATGCGAGATTGGGGGGTTTCTAGACAAAGATATTGGGGATGTCCAATTCCTATGATTCATTGTGAAGATTGTGGAGCTGTGCCTGTTCCTAAATCTGCTCTTCCAGTAACATTACCAGAAGATGTAGAGTTTTTAGCGTCTGGGAATCCTTTAGATAGACATCCTTCTTGGAAATATGTGAATTGTCCTATTTGTAGAAAAGAAGCGTTGAGAGAAACTGATACTTTTGATACTTTTTTTGAATCATCATGGTATTTCTTGCGTTATTGCTCGCCGCAGTTAGCCAGTCGTTTTGCCACAAAGGAAGAAGTGAAATACTGGATGCCAGTTGATCAATATATCGGTGGGATTGAACATGCGGCTATGCATTTATTATATGCAAGATTTTTTATGAAGGCGATGAAAAAATGTGGAATGCTTGAGGTTGAAGAGCCTTTTACCTCATTACTTACACAAGGCATGGTGCTTCATGCAACTTATAAAGATAAAGAAGGGAAGTGGTTATATCCTGAGGAGGCGCAATTACATGATGACGTGGTAATTGGTCGTAGTGAGAAAATGAGTAAGTCTAAGAAAAACACAGTTAGTCCCACTGAGATTATAGAAAAATATGGAGCTGATACCGTTAGATTATTTATGATTTCCGATAGCCCGCCAGAAAAAGATCTAGAATGGACTGATAGCGGAGTTGAAGGGGCTTATAAATATCTGAATCGCTTATGGCGTTTTGTTAATGAGTTTATAGAACTAGACGCTGAGCCATGTGAGCCTACTCAAGAGAAGAAAGAAATTAGAGGCAAAATTCATAAAATGCTTAATCATATCAGTGAAAGTTATCAATCTATTTCTTTGAATGTGGCGGTAGCTGGAATTAGAGAATTATCTAATATCATTTTTGCCATTCCTAAAACTAAAGAAAATCAGCAAGTTTTATTAGAAGGAATAACTATTTTATTAAAGCTACTGTTCCCAATAACTCCCCACATAGCGGAAGAATTGTGGAAAAAAATAGGTGGAGTGCAATCTTTAGACTTAATTTCTTGGCCTGAAGCTGAAGCAGAATTATTGGTAAATAGTTCGATCACTATTGCTATTCAAGTGAGTGGGAAATTACGTGCTACTTTAGATGTAGCTCCAGGTACAACAAAAGAAGCAATCCAGGAAATGGCTTTATCATTGCCAAATGTTGCTAAATTTATTACAGGATTAGAAATTAAAAAAGTGATTCTTGTACCGGATAAAATCTTCAATATAGTGGTATAAATGTGAGAGTAATTCGTTATATATTCATTTTGTTTATAATCTCTTCTTGTGGATTTAAGCCAATGATGGCTAAGAATGAAGATGGATTTCAAGTTTTTGAAAGAATACAATTATCTCAAGTGGAAGGACAAGATCAACCTAGGCTATATAGAATTATTTCAGAATCTATGGGAGATAATTTGGGTATTTCTCCCATTTACCAGTTGAAAATACAAGTAAATAATGAAATATCTGCGACAGGTGTAATGAAGGATAGCTCTTCCACTCGTTATAAAGTAAAAGTAACGTTTAATTACCAGTTAACAGAGATTGATACTCAAGAGAATATAGATCAAGGAAGTATATATTTATATAGCAGTTATGATATAGCAGATTCAGAATTTCAGAACTACATAGCTGAACGCTATACCAATGATAATATTCTAAAAGAATTATGTGAGGAGCTAAAAGGTCGCTTAATATTAGTATTATCTACAAGGAGTTAAATAGTTGAAAATACCTCCAAAAGATATAGAACATTTTATTCTTAATGTGCCAAAGTCAATTAAGGCTATTTTATTATATGGTCCAGATAACGGTCTGGTAAAGATTAGAGCTTCCTTATTAGAAAAATCTAGAGATATTGCTGGAAAATTTAATTATGATCAGGTGAAAAATAATCCAATAGTTTTATTAGATAACTTGAATTCCTTAAGTTTATTTGGTGAAGATCCTGCTCAAGAGAAAATTGTTTTTATAGAATGCAACGGTACTGGTTTTATAGAAAGCTGTGCTAATATGTTGAGAAACATTACGTATAAAGGATTATTAGTCTTTTATGCTGGAGATTTAGCTACTGATTCTCTTTTAAGAAAATTCTTCGAAACTACTGAAAATGTTGCAGCTATTCCTTGCTATCAAGATGATGCAATATCAACGAGCAAATTAATTCAGCAGATATTCAAGCAGAAACAAATCAATATTGATCATGCAGCAATTCAATTAATAATGAATTGTATATCTCTGGGTGATAGAATGTTGGTTATAAATGAAATTGAAAAAATATGCTTATTTTTAGGAGAAAAAAAACATATTGGTGAAGAAGATTTACAAGGTTATTTAGAATCTCAAGGTGAGATAAATTTTGATAAATTATGCTATCATATGTCTTTAAAAGAGACAAAAGAGCTTGAGCCTTTACTAGAAAAACTTCAGAATGAAGGGCATAATCTTATCTCAATAATAAGAATGGTGATTCGTCATTTTTATCGTTTATATCAAGTTAAACATTTGATGAACCAAGGTAAAACAGAGCAACAAGCAATGGCCAGTCTATTTCCCCCCGTTTTTTTTAAACAGGTCAATAATTTTACTAGAAGTCTAAAATTATGGAGTGATAAGCAATTGCTTGTATTTTTAAAAAACCTTACTGAACTTGAGCTAATGGCTAAGAAAAGCCAGATAACTGCAGGATTAGTTTTAAAAAATTTGATGATTAAAATTTATGAAAAATAAAGTAAGCTTTGGTTTTAAGCAAGTTGATTTAAATGAGAAACAGACTTTAGTTGAACAGGTTTTTTCATCTGTTGCTCATAAATATGACTTGATGAATGATATAATGAGCTTTGGTATTCATCGTCTATGGAAAGCAAGAATGATTGAAGAGTTGAATCCTAATAAAGTATTATTAGATATGGCTTCTGGTACCGGTGATATAGCCAAATTATATTATAATAAAAGCACAAAACATAACATAACTTTATGTGATATAAACATAGATATGCTTACTATGGGTAGAGATAAGTTAATTGATGAGAATATTTTCCAAGGAGTAAAATTCTCTTGCTGTAACGCTGAAATATTGCCATTTGAAGATTATAGTTTTGATTATTATACTATTGCTTTTGGTATTCGCAATGTTACTGATATCAGAAAAGCCTTGAAAGAGGCATATAGAGTATTACGTCCTGGTGGAAAGTTTATTTGTCTAGAATTTGCAAAAGTAAATAACAAAGCTATGGCAAAAATATATGATTTTTATTCACTTAATGTTATTCCCAAAATCGGTAAGCTGGTAGTTGAAGATGGTGATTCATATAAATATTTAGTTGAAAGTATTCGTACATTTCCACCCCAAGAAGAATTTGTTAGAATGATGGGAGAGTCTGGTTTTAGCTTGAGTAAGTTTAAAAATCTAACCAATGGTGTAGTAGCTTTGTATACTGGGTATAGAGTGTGAATTATGTTTAGAAGCTTAAGACATTTAGGAAGAATAATTTATATTGGCTATGTATTCTTAAAGAATCGTAAGAATATTGCCTTATCTTTAGAAGAATTAGGGCCAGCTTTTATAAAATTAGGTCAGTTTTTGTCCACTAGGCCAGATATTATAGGTCAGAAGATGGCTCTATCTTTCGAGTATTTGAGAGATCATTTACCGTCTTTTCCATTTAAACAAGTGCGCAGAATTATTTTATCTGAGTTCGGTAAGGAAATTGAAGAATTATATAGTCAGTTTGATGAAAATCCGGTAGCTGCTGCTTCAATTGCTCAAGTACATAAGGCTATCACTCTTGAAGGAGAAATTGTAGCGGTTAAAGTGAGGCGGCCTAATATTGAGAAAATTCTTCTTCAGGAAGTTCAGTTTTTTTATTTTGTTGCGTCTATTTTGGATAAAATATTTCCTAGGTATAAAAGACTAAAGCTAATGGAAGTAGTAAAAACTATTGAAACTAGTTTTAAATTTGAGCTAGATTTGAGTTTTGAGGCGGCAGCAGCCAGCGAATTATTTGAGAAAAATAAACTAGAATATCTTTGTATTCCTAAGGTTGATTGGCTGCGCAGTAGTCATAAAGTATTCACTATGGAATGGGTTGACGCGGTTTCAATTTATGAAAGAGACAAGCTAGTTGAAATGAAAATTGATCTCACTAAGCTTGCTACTAATTTTGCAGTTATGTTCTTTTCTCAGGCTTTTGTTAGTGGATTCTTTCATGCTGATCTACATCAGGGTAATATTATGATTAATAAAATGGGACAAATTATCCTATTAGATTTTGGTATTATGGGAAGATTAGATTATCAGAATAGGCTTTATGTGGCGCAGATTTTGCATGGATTTTTAAATAAAGATTATAATCTAATTGCTAAAATTCATCAGCAAGCTGGCTATGTGAGCAATGAATATAGTATGGAAGTTTTTGCGCAAAGCTGTAGAGCAATTGGTGAACCTATTATGAACTTATCTCCAGAGCAAATATCGATAGCTAAGTTATTAGGTCAGTTATTTAAAGTGACCGAAGATTTTCAAATGGAAACACAGCCTCAATTATTGTTATTACAAAAAACAATGATTATGGTTGAAGGAATTGGTAAAATACTTTGTCCTAATCAGAATTTATGGATGCTGGCAGAAGGTTGGATCAAAGAATGGGCTAAAGATAATGTATCTGTGGAAGCAAAGGCTGCTAAGATAGTAAAAAAAATAGTGAAGCAGTTTTTAGAGAAGTTCAAAGAAGAGCTTTGATATAAGAAAAATTCTAATACTCATTCCATTATTTTATTTACTTATTGTTACTATTCTTTATATAAATCAACCTAATCTAATGTATCATCCAAGCCATCAGAAAAATGAACTATCTTATTATAAACTTGAGAATACAGAAGAGATAACTCTTCTTACTAAATAAGATGCAAGTTTGGTTTAAAGAACCTAGCCTGAATCGAGAAATGGTTATTTTTCTGCATGATAACGCCGGCAATCTTAAAAATAGAGTTGATAAACTAAGGCAGTTATCAAAAATGGGATATGGTTTTATTAAAAAGGTAAACGTAAAACGGAGATTTGGAGACAAAATTGACCAAATCGTTTATTTGTAATGAGCTAATACCATCTCTCATAATTAATTACACTAATATCGATAATTGTAAATCTGCTTTATCTCATCCGCTTTTAAGCTTTTTATAAAGTCGCATACGACATCTTCAAGAGATGATAAATTTTATTTCTTATTGTGTTTTGCTTTATGTACAACCAAAGCCTCTCAACAGGATTTAGTTCAGGACAATACGGAGGAAGGATTTTTATTGTGATGTTTTTTAGAATCACTAAATGTTTTGATTTATGCCAACCAGCACCATTCATTATAATAACAGCTTCATTTTCTTCAATAACTAGATTTTTTTTTAAAACTCATCTCTGAGTCTTGTTTATGATGCCTAGGACGAGGAGTGATATAAGAAAAGTCTAATCTCTGCATGATTCTATGTGCTGTTGCACTACTAAGTTTTACATTCATGTTTTCTAAAATCATTTGACGTAATTGATTTCCTTGAATTATGCTAAAGCAATCTTCGTTCTACATCTGTAGTTATATCAACATAATAGCGCTCAAGATCAATTTCGCTTTGAATAGAATAGACAAAGTGTAAACATCTAATTCTCATATACTAACTAGTCCGCCTTCGCCCTTCATGCTACGCATGCGTCGGCGGATGGCGGAGAGAGTGTGTCAGAAAAATAACTATTCTCCGTTTCTAAACTCAAGGCCTTCTGCTGGGTACAGAGCTGGAGAACAGTTTGCAGTGCTAAAAAGCAGTGGGTGGGTGTGTCAAATTACAAACTTTTTATTTATCTAACAACAATTCATTTAGTAATAACTATTTACTATCTATTATTAATGAGATACTAGAGGCAGGCTCATTTCACCGCTATTTATTGTTTTAGATGTATATAAACACCCTACTAACCCTAAAGTTAAAATAGCACTTCCAATACCACTAAACACACCTGTTAACACCATATCTGTATGAGAGTAATCTGTTGAATCAGACGTAGAGGTAGAAGTGGAAATTGTATCATCTGATGCAGAAGATGTTGTAATATTTGAAACATTAAAATGGGTCTCATCTAGCATAAATAAATCTGGTTCTTGATAAGGTAATGTCACATTTGTGAAATAATCTGCGGGATTCGATGCTGTAATTCCGTCAAATGAAACATTTAATGTATAAGCTGCATATGGTAATATTATTTCCTGCCCGCTAGGTAGTGTAATAATAGAAGTTTCGTTTATAATTTGATAATCTATATCGTCGATACAAATATTTAGTGCTGATAAATCAAGTAGATCATACTGTTGAAAATCATTTATTATAATTGAACTATTATCGTAAGAATAGTCATCTATTAAATCTGCAATAAATTTCTTTGAACCTTCAACGTAACCATTTAACGTACAATTATACTTGCTTCCAACATAAAAAGTATAAGTATCATTTCCTTCAAAACCGTATAAGTAAGAAGTTGTATTTGTTAAACAATATAATCTATTATCAGTATTATTTCCAATTTCATAATATTCTTGCTGATCTTCAAGTGATGTAAGAGTATTACTCAAAGTTATACCAAAATAACCTTGAACAAAATTTTTTATAATAATAGTTCCACCCATTGAGTATGATGCTTGATACTCGTATTTGTCACTTTTTCCTCCATTATAGTCTATCCTTAAATCAGTTTCATTATTAATTAATGATAGTAATGCTATATCGGAAGCATGGTTGTGAACCCAAACTTTAAAATAATATTTTTGAAGCATATCATAAACCCAAGAAAAATATGATCCTGAAAATTTATTTACATTACATCTTTTATTAGTTGATGGATCAAAGATATATTGATTAGAATTCATCTTATATATTTTACCAGAAATTTCACAACCTAGGTTCATCAAGTATATTGATCCAAAACCATCTGAGTCATAAATTGTGGTAACTCCATACATATTATGAATATAGAAATTATATACATCATACCCTCCAGAATCATAAACAGTATCGTCTCCACCAAAAGTAATAATACGATCATTTCCAAATCCACTTTTAACTAAATCATTACAATTAGTTGAGC
>CAZJZY010000002.1:0-40181 GCA_964550685.1 uncultured Rickettsiales bacterium
CATACCATAGCGTAGAAGTTTTGAAGGCAGAAGATCTGATGGTTCAAACTCAAGACCAAGTTTTGGTAGTAGACCAGAGGGAAGAAGATTTGAAAATGGAGCTAGTGACAATAGAGGTGGCAATAGCCCTTCTAGACCTAATAGCAATGCTCCACGTAAACCATTTGGACAAAACAGAAGATTCGGCGCTAACTAAGTCTTAACCTCTTTTAGGCTGCTTTTGATGGGAGCAGCCTTTTTTAAAATCCTTAGCAATCTGGACTAATCAATATAAGATTTTTTAGCTTAAATTTAGTTATGCTTGTTATTCATATATTTCTAAATCAAATTTATTTCTATAAAATGGCTAATTGATTTTTTATATAAATTCTTTATCCTATACTTAAACAGTGAAGCTATTAAAAAAATATTGGTAGTGTTAGTGATAAGAACAAAAAAAAAATATAAACCACAGAAAACTGGTAGAGCAAAAAAAACTCGTTCTTTTGCTAAAAAAGTTCTAATATTCTCTAGGTTGTTATTACTGAGCGCTATTATAGCTATTTGTATTCTCATATACATGAGTTTGGGCTATATTGCTAAAGATTGGTATAAGTTTACAGCAAAAATGGGATTCACCTTAGAGCATGTAAGTGTTGATGGGCAAAAATATACAAATAATGATCAGATTGGGAAAAAATTACGCCTTAAAAAAAATATGCCTATTTTGTCAATTTCTCTTGAGGATTTAAAAACTAATTTAGAAACTTTGCCTTGGGTTAAGCATGCTGTTGTTGAGCGAGAGCTTCCAGATGCTGTGCATATATATATAGAAGAAAGAATTCCTTTGGCTTTAGGGCAAAAAGATCGTAAATTATATATTATAGATGAGGAAGGATTTATAATTAATGAAAAAGAGTTGGCTTCACATTTATCTTTACCTATAATTATAGGTGATGGTGCAGAAATATATGCTAGTTATTTAATTAGAATTCTAAAAATAGATGCAAATTTGTTTAAAAGAATTAGTTCAATTATTAGAGTTAGTGAGCGTCGTTGGAACGTAAGATTTGACAATGATTTGGAAATTAAATTGCCAGAGGAAAATATGGAAGCCGCCTGGAAGAAGGTAATAAAATTGTATAAAAATAATGAATTATTTTTACCAGAGGTTAAGTCTCTGGATTTAAGAGTTGCCAATAAAATATATATTGAGAAAAAATGAAATTTAAAGAGATTATATCCTCTTCTTCAGCTAGTGACATAGTTACAATCTTAGATGTTGGCTCTAGTAAAATAGTATGCTTAATTGCTAATATTAAATCTGGTGAAGTTAATATTATCGGTAGTGGGTGTCATAGTGCTAATGGATTTAAAAATGGTAATATAACTGATGGTAAGTCAGCAAAGTTATCAATTATTGCCGCTGTTGACCAAGCTGAAAAAATGGCTGGTATAACAGTTGAGAATGTTATTCTTGCGTTGAATGGAAATAAAATTCGCTCGCATTATATTACCCCTTCAATAGATCTAAGAAAGAATAAAGTATATGACCGTGACGTTACTAATCTTACTGCTCAAGGAGTTAAGGAACTGGAGAAACAAGGATATGAGGTAATTCATTACTTTGTTTTAGAATATACAATTGATGGAAATAGAGGAATTCTAGAGCCAAGTGGTTTGCTTGGTAATAAACTTTCTGCTAAAATTAATTTTGTTACTGTTCCTTCAGTTATGTTGGAAAATATAATCAATTGCCTTGCAAGCTGTCAATTAGATGTGGAGGATTGTGTTTTCGCGCCATATGCTGCTGGTCTTGCTACTCTTAGCGATAATGATAAAGAATTAGGTTCTACCATTATTGATTTTGGCGCTGGAATAACTTCTTATGCTGTTTTTTTACAAAATGCTATGATTTATTGTGGATTTATTCCAATAGGTGGTAAGGCAATAACTGATGATATAGCAAAAAGCTTTATGCTTGATTTATCAACGGCTGAGAGAATAAAAACTATTAATGGTGCCGCCAGCGTTAGCTATGCAGATACACAAGAAATGATTCACTATAAAATTGATAATGATATTGACCATTTTGATCATGAAGATAGAAGTATTTCAAATGCTGAATTAAACGATGTAATAAATGCTAGAATAGAAGAAATTTTAACTCTTCTTAAAAACACCCTTGATAAGCAAAAGGAAATTTGTGGAGATGCTAGGCGCAGTATAGTTCTTACTGGAGGTGGTAGTTTATTAACAGGAATAAGTGATGAAGCTGCTAAAATTTTTAAAAGCAAGGCAAGACTAGGCAGACCTATCAATATTCCCGGTCTAAACCCTGATTCAGTTAACGCCACTTACGCTGCTGCGATAGGAGTATTACAATATTTAGCGAATAAACGCTCTTCTAAATCTTCTTCTGGATTAACTAAAATCTCAGTAGTAAAAAAATTCATTGCCTGGTTTAAAGATAATTTTTAAAACTCTCCATGAATTTATTTTATGTCCACCGCTTTTAGGAGCTGTTGCGCTGAAAATTTAAGCCACTTAACAATGTTCAAGCTATAACTCTTTGCGGATCATTTTATATTCGAGGAATTTTCTTTTTAATGAGATTAATAAATTTGCTTTAAAATAAAAACAAAAAGCAGCGAACATTAGCATTAAAGGCAGTAACATAGAGCCATGGATGCTGGGTCCTGTGAGTTTAAATACACTAGCTGGTTGATGAAGGCTATTCCATAAATTTACAGAAAATTTAACGATAGGAACATTAATAAATCCTAAAATAGCAAGAGCAGCAGGGGCCTTGTTGTTCTTTTGATCTTCAGCTAAATTAGCTAAAATGATATATCCAATATAGAAAAAAAGTAAAATTAGCATTGAAGTTAGTCTGGCGTCCCACACCCACCAAGTTCCCCAAATAGGTTTCCCCCAGAAAGAGCCTGTATATAAAGTGATAAAGCAGAACATTGCGCCAATAGGTGCTGAAGCTTTGGCAATTAAATCAAATACTGGATTATGCCAAACTAAATAAATAAAGCTGGCAATGGCCATTAGGCTATAAATCCCTAAGCTTAGCCAAGCAGATGGGACATGCACGTACATTATGCGTACATATTCTCCTTGTTGATAATCCGCCGGGGAAGCATAAAATCCGTAATATAATCCGGCAGCTAATAACATAAGCATCGTCATTACAATATATTGCAAATAACGATCTGTATATTTCATGATATAGCTTGGTGAGAAGATTTTATTTATCATTTTGTCCATTATATAATTCTTCTTTAAGAAGTAACATATTTATTATCGATTGTAAATCCAAGAGCTACAAATTAAACTCTCTTAGCCAATGTTAGTACAAAAATTTTCCCAGGTTTAGCGCTGCGCAGAACCTTGCAGCATTCAGCAATAGTAGCTCCGGTGGTTATAACATCGTCAATAAGAAGAATATTTCTTCCTTTTAAGGTTTCTTTAAATTTAGAATTTAAACTGAAGGTGTTTTTAGCATTTTTTAACCGATCGTCTTTCTTTAATTCAGCTTGTGGAGTTGTATTTTCTAATTTAACTAATCCTTGAGGTAGATATTGAATTTTTTTCTTTGCGGCTATTTTCATGGCTAATAAAGCTGCTTGATTATAGCCTCTTTTAAGTAATTTATGTTTATGCATGGCAACTGGAATAATAAGATCAGTTTGATCGATTATTTCTTTACCCATATTCATCATAAGGCCAACAAAATAATCTAAAATATGAAGTTGGTCTTGATATTTGAACTTATGGATTATTTTTTTGCTAAAGTTATCGTATTTAAATACTGAAATGGCTTTGTCGTATTTTGGTTCATTAAGGATGCAAGATCCACAAATAGCTTCATTATCATCGTCATAGGCGAATGGATGAGAGCAGAGAGAACAATAAGGTTTAGTAATGAAGCTACAATTTCCCCAGCATTCTGGGCATATATTACTTTGGCTTGCATGGCTATCACAGATAATGCATTTATTAGGAAATAATATATTGAGTAAGTATTTTATCACCCTAGTTTACTATTAATAATATTAAATAAATGATAGTGACTATTAATAGATAAGTCTGCTTCAAGATCTTGTGGATCTATTTTATGGTAAAACCTAATTGCTGTACAATTTGCTTGTTTTGCGCATTTAATGTCACTTGGAAGATCTCCTACAAACCATACATGCTTCCCTGAAGCAATATTAATATAATCTAAAGACATTAGAAGCATTTGCGGATCTGGCTTAAAGGCAATACCTTCTTTTATTCCAATAACATGATCGAATAATTTTGTAAGATTTAAGTCTTTAAGAATTTTTTTTGCCATAACTTCATCTGAATTGGTAATAGCTATTATAGGAAGTTTGAATCTTTTTTTAAGTAAATATAATAATTCTTTGGCGCCTGGAATGACAGCTTGTGGCGGAATTTCATGAGTTAAAAAATGATCAAAATAATATTCAACAGCTTGGTCTATTAAGCTTTCAGGAAGAACTTCGGCAAATAGATCTCTAGTGCTGGTAAAATTACTGCCTCCCAATTGCTTTAACTCTAAGTCAGTTAATTCTTTGTAGCCAAAATGAAGAATAGTTTGATTAACCGAATAATTATAATGACATATTACATTATGAATGGTGAGATCTAAATCAAATGCCAAGGCTTGTGGAGGCACTAGTGCATCTATATGAAAGTTTTCAAGAAGTAATACTGATGAAGATCTATTATTAGTCATAAAATAATTACCATGTTGCTATACTATATATAATATAATCTGGTACATATCGCTACTAAAAAATATTTCTCAATTTTGCTTGATTATGTTGAAGTAATTTATCATAATAGACCGTAACTTATTATTATCCTTTAAATAAACGAAGGCTGTTCATGTCAGGACTTGAATTAAATAAAATTATTGCCTCTGTATTAGTTGCAGGTCTAATTGGCATGGTTGCGGGTAATGTAGCTGATATTTTATATCAACCAAAAATTAACGTAAAACAGGGATATGAGGTGGAAGTAACTCAAGCTGCTCCTGTTGCTGCTGCCGATCAAGAACTGGAAGTGCAAGTGGATGTTATTGCCTTGCTTGCTAATGCTAGTGTTAGTAATGGAGCTAATTTAGTAAAGAAATGTACAATGTGCCATGATTTTACTAAAGGAGGACCTAATAGAGTGGGGCCTAATATGTGGAATGTTGTAAATAATAAAAAAGGCCATCGTAGTGATTTTCAATATTCTAAAGCCCTGTTAGCTAAAGGCGGAACTTGGACCTATCAAGATTTATATCATATGATTAATAAGCCAAGTTCTTTTATTCCAGGAACTAAGATGAATTTTATAGGATTTAAAAAGCCTGAAGATGTGGTTGATGTGATTGCATATTTGCGTACATTGAGCGATAATCCAGCTCCTATCCAATAAACACCTAAGAAGCAAATTTTATGAATAAATATTCTAGCATAATTATTGGTACAGGGAGCTATCTTCCTTCGCAGATTCTTTCAAATGATGAATTAGCTACTATGGTTGATACTAGTAATGAGTGGATCATTTCTAGAACTGGTATAAAACAAAGACACATTGTGGCTGAAGGTGAATTCACTTCAGATTTAGCTGCTGCTGCTGCTAGGGACGCTATTAGGTCTGCAAAAATTTCTCCAGATGAAGTGGATGTGATCATTGTCTGTACCACAACACCTGATAGCACTTTTCCATCAGTTGCTACTAAAGTTCAAGCTAAATTAGGAATTAAAAACTCTGCTGCCTTTGATATTCAAGCTGTTTGTTCTGGCTTTGTTTATGGGCTTAGTATAGCTGATAATTTTATTAGATCTGGGAGTGCTAAGACTATTTTAGTTATTGGGGCTGAATCTATGTCTAAAATAGTAGATTGGAACGATCGCAATACTTGTGTTTTATTTGGTGATGGAGCAGGGGCTGTTGTTATTAAGGCAAGTAATCAGCATGAAGGTATAATCTCTTGCCAAATTCATGCGGATGGGGCTTGTGAGTCAATTTTATATACAGATGGAGGAGTTGCTAGTACTCAAACTTCAGGCGTTATGAAAATGCTCGGGAAAGAAGTATTCAAGCATGCGGTAGAAAAAATGAGCCAAACTTTGCTAGATCTTCTTGAAAAATCTAATTACAAAAAAGAGGATGTAGATTGGATAGTTCCTCATCAAGCAAACGCTAGAATATTAGATGCCATTGCCACCAGGCTTTCTTTCCCTAGAGAAAAAATGGTGATGACTTTAGATATGCACGCCAATACTTCAGCCGCTACAATTCCTTTAGCTCTTGATCATCATGTTAAATCTGGTATGCTAAAATCCAATGACCTAGTTATGCTAACTGCATTGGGTGGTGGAATAACTTGGGGAGGAGTGATTTTGCGTTGGTTTTAGCTAGATTTTTATTGTTATTCTGTTTGTTATCTAATTCAGCAATAGGCATTGACTATACTGCTTTTATTGAAGAGATTGAAAATAAAAAATGGTCTCAAGCAAAAAAAACTAATCCTGAACTTAAAACTTTAGTTACTTGGCTGGAGTTACATAACGAAGATAAATTAAGCTTCTATCAACTTAGAGACTTTATCAATCAACATCCTAATTGGCCCAGAGCTTCAGCATTAAAAAGAAAAATAGAAGAAAATAATTTTAAAGACTGTAAAAATAATGAAATTTTAGAATGGTTTGTCGTTAATCCTCCTGAGACAATTTCTGGTAAAAAGAAATATTTAAGTTTAGTGAAAGGTGAGGCTCTTAAAGCTAAATATGCCAAAGAGATATGGATCGAAGCAAATTTTACTAAAGATGAACAGGCTGCCTTTCTAAAAAATTATAAAAATATAATTACAGAAGCTGATTACATTGCTCGTTTAGATTATTTGCTTTTTAATAATAAAATAGACCAAGCAAAAAGATTATTATCTAAAATTCCTCAGAAGCTACTCTCAACTTATCAAACCAGAATCAATATCCAGCAAGGAGATCTAAAAGCTCTTGCTTTAGAGACTAAAGATATTGGCATATTATATGATATGGCTTCTGTTTATAATAAAAAAGATGACGACTTAAACTTAATCAAAATTCTAAAAGCTGCGGCAAAAATTTCTAGTCCGTATCAGCATTACTTCTGGAAAATGAAATCTAAATTAATTAGAGATCTTATTCAAGATGGAGAGTATAAAACCGCCTATCTCTTTGCCAGTTCACACGGAAATTTAGATAAAACAGAATATAGCGAAGCGGAATGGCTTGCTGGCTGGATTTCTTTAAGATTCTTAAAGGAGCCTAAACTTTCTGTAACTCATTTTACTAATATGCATAATAAAGTTAAGCGCCCTATGAGTGTCTCTAGAGCTAGCTACTGGCTTGCACGTAGTTATGAAGCACTAAAAGATGATAAAAATAGTAAAAATTGGTATAAGGTGGCAGCAAAATATTATACCAATTTTTATGGTCAATTAGCTGTTTGTAAAGCTAATAATTGTGAAGTTGATATTCCCAGTGATCCAATTATAACTTCTGCTGATAATAAGAATTTTCAAAAAAATATTTTAGTAAAGTCAGCTTTTGTTTTGCATCAAAGTAAGAAATACGCCCATTTAGTTCAGCAATTTTTATTTCAAGCTATAGATAACAGTGAAAGTCTTGCAGAAATTGCTTTAATTACAAGGTTAGGATTTGATCTTAATCATAATCATTTATCAGTGGAAGCTGCTAAGCATGCTAGTTACAAAGATATATATATTATTCATAGCAATTATCCAATAATAGAGTCTGTATATAAAGAACATGAGTTAGATCCAGCTTTGGTGATGGCTTTAATAAGGCAAGAAAGTGTTTTTAATCATAGGGCAGTTAGTTGCGCTGGAGCTACTGGATTAATGCAATTAATGCCGCATGTGGCTAAAGAAACAGCTCAGAATATACAAGTTAGCTACAGAAAAGATAAATTATCAGATCCTCATTATAACACTCATTTAGGTACCACCCATTTAGATAAACTGGTCACTTGTTATGAACCATCTTATATCTTGAGTATAGCTGCTTATAATGCTGGAGATAAGCCAGTTAAAAAATGGCTCGATAAGAATGGTGATCCAAGGCTTATGAATGACATAGAAGATATTGTTGATTGGATGGAGAGAATCAGTTTTTATGAAACTCGTAACTATGTACAGAGAGTATTAGAAGGAAAATCAGTATATCATCTATTAATGACAAAAGAAAAAAAATTACCTATTTTATCTGATCTTACGGAAGGTTCTGGTAAAAGCTGTGCGGTTGTAGTAAATCAATAACCAGTAATCACTCTATTTACTACAGTGATTACTGGTGCTGGATTATAAAATTAATCAGTTAAAATTCCTTTACTAACTTTTTCTTCATTGCTGCTTATTGCATATTTTTGAACTATATCACCATCAAATAGAATTACCATTTTTCTGGTAGTTCCACTTTGGCCATTAAGTATACGAGTAACAGGAATATAATTTAGAGGGCTTTTGCTAGTTTCGCTATATTCATAAGTCCATTTATCGTTGCCAGCGTTAGAAGAGTCTATATTATCTGGTTTTCCAAATGTATTACGAATATCTTGCTTTGTAGATGCTCCTACTGTGATCATTGAAGCGAGTGTTTTATCATCATTATCTTTAAAATTTTTATTTACTGAATCTGCGCAAGATACAAGAAGTAGAGCGGTAATTATTAATAATATTTTTGACATGGTTTTTATCCTTTTTAAATTTTGTTATTGCCTGTTTTTTATAAGGAGTAGTTTTTTATTCCCTATAAATTATTTATCGTCTAGAACGCCATTCTTGATTTTTCCCTCACTACTGCTTAATGAGTATGTATGCACTACATCGCCATCAAATAATATAACCATTTTTCTAGTCATCCCGCTTTGTCCGTTAAGAATGCTGGTAACAGGAAAATAGTTTAGAGGATTATTACTTGCTTCGCTATAAGCATAAATCCATTCTTCTCTATTATCCTTATTAAAGTCTACGCTTGTTGGTTCACCAAAAGTAGCTTTAACTTCTTGTTTTGTAGTTTTTCCTTCTGTGATCATTGTTGAAATTTGCTGATCGTTGCTTTTCTTAAAATTTTTATTGACTGAATCTGAGCAGGCGATAAGCATTAGAGCGGTAATTATTAATAGTAATCTTGACATGACTATTCCTTTTAAATTATATTGTTAGACGAATTGAGTTACCTCACTATTATGATGTAGCTTTACATAAGATTTTGTCAACTAAAAGTTATATAAATGGTATATTTTATTATAAGTTAAATACTCTAATTGTTTTGCACCAGCCATTATTTATGAAGGCAATAGCCTGTAAAGTTTCTCTATGTAGTATTTGAGCTGTAAAATTTGCAGAAGAATGTTCTGGTAAAAATATTTGTATTCCATTTCTTAAGAGTCTAGTTTGATCTGCATTAATTTCTATAGAACAAATATTATCTAATCCATAATTTACAGGAAGTAAATAAGATTTACATTCGCTATTTACTAATTTTTCTATCGTTATGGCATCCTGAATTAAAAAATTGCCAACTTTTGTGCGCTTCAAACATGAGACATAGCCGTAGCTTGAAAGGGCCCTGGCTATATCGATAGCTAGAGATCTTATATAAGTTCCTTTACCGCAAATTACTTTGAAATCACTAACTCCATCTTCCTGATTATGCTTAGTTAATGCCAGTTCTTCAATTATAATTTCTCTTGCTGCTAAATTAACTTCTTTGCCTGCGCGAGCTAATTTATAAGCCGGTTGGCCATTAATTTTTAGTGCAGAATATATTGGCGGCATTTGCATTATTGTGCCAATGAATTTCGGTAAAATTGTTTCAATTTCTACAGTGCTGGGAATCCGTCCGCCATCATTAATTATTTCACCTTCAGCATCGCCAGTAGAGCGTTCTTGTCCCCAGTTAAGACTAAATTCATATTCTTTTTTGGCGTCCATAAGATATTGAACAGTTTTAGTTGCTTCACCTATAGCAATAGGCAATACTCCTTGCGCTAATGGATCTAAGGTTCCTGCATGTCCAACCTTATTTGCTTTTCCTGCTAAGCGCTTTATTTTCTGCACTACGTCATTGGAACTAGCTCCTAAAGATTTATCAATTATCAGCCAACCATTGTACAAATTCATTTTTTCATTCCTATTTTTAGTCTATCTTAATAAGAAAACTTGCTATTTACTATAAAAATACTTAAATTTATAGCTTATAAAACATTATAAATAAGAGGAATAAATGAAAACAGCTTTTGTATTTCCAGGGCAAGGTTCACAGACCGTAGGTATGGGGAAGGAATTTTATGATAATTTTCCTGTGGCACGTCAAGTATTTGAAGAAGTGGATGATGCTTTGAACCAAAAACTATCTAGTTTAATTTTTAATGGTCCCATGGAGGAATTAACTTTAACTGCTAATGCTCAGCCAGCAATTATGGTTACTTCAATTGCTATTTTGCGTAGTTTACAACATGAAATGGGGAAAGGGATTGCCGGGTTTTGTCAATATGTTGCTGGTCATTCTTTAGGTGAATATACAGCTCTTTGCGCCGCAGAAAGCATATCTTTAAGCGATACTGCAAAATTAGTAAGACTTCGTGGACAAACCATGCAAAATGCAGTAGCTCCAGGAGTAGGGGCTATGGCTGCGGTGCTTGGAATGGATCTAGAAACAATTTCTACAATTTTAGAAGAAGTGAGCGTTAATGGATTGCTATGTCAAATTGCTAATGATAATTGCCCTGGGCAAGTGGTGATTAGTGGACATTTAGAAGCAGTTGAAGCTGCTTGCGTAAAAATACTTGCAGCAGGCAATAAAGCAATAAAATTGCCGGTGAGCGCTCCTTTCCATTGCGATTTGATGGATCCAGTGAAAGAGGTGATGAACGAAGCATTAGAAGCAACAAAAATTTATCCACCAAAAATTCCTCTCATAGCAAATGTTTTAGCTGCTGAAATAACTCAAACAAATCACGTTATTGATTGTTTGGTGGAGCAAATTTCAGGAATGGTTAGATGGAGAGAAAGCATGATGCTTCTTAAAGATCTTGGTGTGGAAAATATTACTGAAGTTGGAGCAGGCAAAGTTCTTAACGGTATGAATAAGCGTATTGATAGTAGTTTTATCTTAAAAAATATCCAATCTATTGGTGATATCAAAGCTTAAATTTCTTTATTTATGTAATTTGTCAGTTCAATTGACAAATTACATAAAGCGTTGCATTTGTTCAAGTCTAAGAATTTGCTTAGTTGCTGAGGATAAAATAATAGAATCAGTTTTCCATCCATTGTTAAGTTTCTCTACTCCATTTAACAATGATCCATGGGTTACCCCGGTGGCGCAGAAAATAGCTTCTTTATTCACTAAATCATTTAATAAATATTTTTTATCTAAATCAGTTATGCCTAGTTTTATAGCCTTTGATTTTTCAAATTCATCTTTAAATATTAGTCTTCCCATCATTTGACCGCCTAAAGTTTTAAGAGCAGCAGCGGCTAAAACTCCTTCAGGAGCCCCTCCAATACCTAAGTATAAATCAGCTTGCTTCATTGCAACAGCCATGACAGCCGCCACATCACCATCACTAATTAATTTAACTCTAGCTCCAGTTTCACGGGTTTTTTCAATTATTTGCTCATGACGAGGGCGATCTAAAATGATAACCGTCAAATCGCTGATGTCAGATTTTTTATATTTAGCAATATTTTTAAGGTTATTTAATATAGATTCATCAAGATCAATCACTTGCTCTGCTATAGGAATAAAAGAGGCAATTTTATCCATATAAACATCTGGTGAATGAAGCATGCCTCCATATTCACTAATTGCAAGCACGGCCAAAGAGCCAGGCATCGCTTTAGCGCAGATGGTTGTTCCCTCCAGTGGGTCCACGGCTATATCAAATTGAGTATTGATATCTTTAAGTAAACCAACTTCTTCTCCAATATAAAGCATTGGAGCTTTATCTCTCTCTCCTTCGCCAATCACTATTCTAGCTTTAAAATTCATTTGATTTAAAGCTTTTCGCATTGCATCTACGGCAGCTTTATCAGCGAGTTTTTCATCACCTTTACCAATGAAATTATAGCAAGCAATAGCTGCTTCTTGAGAGGATTTAACAATTTCTAATAGATCTAGCATTATTCCTCAAAAGCTTTTAGCACGCTTTCCGTAACCTTCTTGGCATCGCCGAATAGCATCATTGTATTATCTCTAAAGAATAATTCATTTTCAACTCCAGCATAGCCTGAAGACATGCCGCGTTTAACAAAAAATACTGTTTTAGCAGCGGCCACGTCTAAAATTGGCATACCATAAATTGGGCTGGCTGGATCTGTTTTTGCAGCTGGGTTGGTAATATCATTTGCTCCAATTACAAAGGCCACATCAGCGCTTGAGAAGTCTCTATTAATATCTTCCAATTCAAACACGTCTTCATAATTAACTCCAGCTTCAGCTAAAAGCACGTACATATGCCCAGGCATTCTTCCTGCCACTGGGTGAATAGCAAAACGCACTTTAACACCATGTTTCTTTAATTGCTCAGACATTTCTTTAACGGCGTGTTGGGCTTGTGCCACCGCCATTCCATAACCTGGAATTATGATCACATCACTTGAATTTTTTAAGATAAATGCAGCATCTTCAGCCGCTACTGACTTAACCGGGCGATTTTCTTCTTGGTCAGCCCCTGAAGCAGTGGCAGCAGCGCTAGTTGCAAATCCTCCGAATATAACATTAAATAATGAACGATTCATTGCCTTACACATAATATAGCTCAAAATAGCACCACTTGCGCCGACTAAAGCTCCAGTAATAATAAGTAAACTATTTGATAGGGTAAAACCGATACCAGCAGCTGCCCAGCCCGAATAAGAATTCAACATTGACACAACCACAGGCATATCAGCTCCACCAATAGGTATAATTAATAGCCATCCTAAAATTAATGAGCAGATAATCAATAATATAAAAGGAATAATTGATTGATTAGCACAGAAACTATATAAGAAGAAGCATATTGCCAAGCCAAGACCAAGATTTACAAAATGCTGTCCCATAAAGCGAGTAGGGTTGCCCTTCATAATGCCTTGTAACTTTAAGAAAGCTACAATTGAACCAGTAAAAGTGATAGCGCCTATAGCTGAACCTAATCCCAGTTCTATAAGATTAGAAAGATGTAATTTTCCACTAACGCCAAGATTATAAGATTCTGGAGAGAGGTAAACAGCAATGGCAATAAATACTGCAGCCAAACCCACCAAAGAGTGGAATGCAGCGACTAATTGCGGCATAGCAGTCATTTGAATTTTTTTAGCAATGAATATTCCAACAACAGCGCCAATGGCAATGCCAATCCAAATGATGCTACTGCTTTCAATTGAAGGGCTGTTTATTGAAGTATAGATGGCTAAAGCCATTCCTAGAATTCCGATAAAATTACCTGTTCTGGCGCTTTGAGGTGAGGATAAACCTTTTAAAGCAAGAATAAAGCAAACTGAAGATACTAAATAAAGTAATGATGAGATTTCTGCTGTCATAGTTATTTCTTCCTAAACATTGCTAACATTCTTTGGGTGACCACAAAGCCACCAAAAATATTTACTGCGGCTAAAGTCACCGCTAAAAATCCAGCAATTTGAGCTATGCCGAAACCTTTCGGCCCCAAAGCTATAATTGCTCCAACAATAATGATTCCAGAAATGGCATTAGTTACTGCCATTAAAGGAGTATGTAGGGCAGGGGTCACTTTCCATACCACATAATATCCTACAAAGCAGGCTAGTACAAAAATAGTGATTGCAAAAATTAATGGATCAACACCTTGAGTAATTTGAGATACTGGTTCTGCAGCAATGGTATTTAGTTTTTCTACTAAAATATTACTGGTTTCAGATAAAGTTTTTGATTGTTGAGCAATATCATTTGCATTTTTTATTGCTATAGAAATATTATTAGACATTTAAGCCTCCTTAAAACTTGGATGAACAATTTTTCCATCATGTGTTAACACGCAAGCTTTAACAATTTCATCATCAAAGTTAATGTTTGCTGTTTTGAACTCTTTATTAGTTATATAGCCCAAGAAATCATATAAATTTCTAGAATATAATCTGCTCGCATCAGCGGCAATTTCAGAAGCCATATTGCTATAGCCAATTATTTTAACCCCATGATGATTTACTGTTTTATCAGCTACGCAGCCTTCACAATTTCCACCGCTTGCCGCTGCTAAATCTATAATCACTGAGCCAGGGCGCATGTCTTTCACCATGTTTAAGGTGATTAACTGTGGAGCAGCTCTGCCTGGAATTAATGCTGTTGTGATAACAACGTCACTTTTCTTGATCGTATCATGAATTAGTTGCTTTTGTTTGGCTTTATATTCATCACTCATTTCTTTAGCATAACCACCACTTGTTGAGCCATCTTCTTCTGTGGGAACTTCAATAAATGTAGCGCCTAAACTTTGCACCTGTTCTTTTGCAGCAGCTCTAACATCAAAAGCTGAAACTATTGCGCCAAGCCTTTTTGCTGTAGCAATTGCTTGAAGTCCTGCAACGCCGGCTCCCATAACCAGAACTTTAGCTGGGGAAACAGTACCCGCAGCGGTCATCATCATTGGAAAGGCTCTTCCATATTCATTAGAAGCTTTTATAACAGCCATATATCCAGCTAAGTTGCTTTGTGAAGATAATACGTCCATGCCTTGAGCCTTGGTAATTCTAGGAACTAATTCCATGGAAACCGAAGTTACTTTCTTCTCAGCATATTCATTGAGCAATTCTTTATTATTATGCGGCGAAAGCATCCCCACTAGCAATGCTCCTGGTTTAATAAAGCTTAGTTCTGTTAAACAGTCTTTATCTTGAGTTGCAGGAGAAGGTTGCACTTTTAAAATTACATCAGCATCAGCAACAATTTCTAACAATATTTTAGAAACTTTAGCTCCAGCTTGGGTATATTCATCATCGCTAATAAATGAATTTTCTCCAGCCCCTTGTTCAATGTTAATATTAACGCCAGATGCTACAAGCTTTTTAACAATCTCTGGAGAAATTGCAACTCGGCGCTCCCCTAAAACTCTTTCTTTTAATATTGCTAATTTCATATTTTCTCTTAAGTCTATTGTAGATATTTATAAATAGTTATATCTTATAATAGGTAGACAGTGCAAGCATAATTTTATTAGATTATTAGCAGGGCAAAAATGAGCGAAGAACCTAGTTTATCTCCAAGTTTTAGAGAGCATCATGAGCATGATGGATTACAAGATGATAATTCAATGAGGGTGGTGCTACCAGTAACTTTAGCAATTGGCGGTATATTTTCTGTTATATTGACTATCTATTGCTGTAATAAGCCACTTATTTCAGGTGAGGTTAATGAAATATTGTTAAATTAAAAACTAGTATCATCATTATAAAAAAAGGCTCCATTTAATCCAATTGATAGAGTAGAATCCTCGGTACATGTTGTGTTTACTAATGATTCATTATCACTATCAAATGACATTTCTTCTGATTCAGAAAAATCACTTTCCCTTTCATCTGCAATGGCTATATGTTGATCTAAAATATTTTGTAATTCTATATGAAGAGCATCATGAATTCTTTGGATATCTCTGAAAAATAAACCTAAATTATGTACTAATGCTGGAGCCGGTAACCTTGCACCAAAATCAACTAAGAGGTCTATGACTATATCAAAATTTATATGTTCTTGCTGAAACGTAGCTTTTAAGCTTTCAATATTGGAGTCGAGGGGTATACCTATTTGAGAAATTAATCCAGTGAATAGATTATCCATAGCTCTAGTTGCAGTAAATTCTGCATCATATAATTGAATCTGTATTGCGCTTCTTTGCTCATTTATTTGATTAAGTTCTTGTCTCGGTAGCGAGTGCGCAAACCTAGTGGTGATAAAATTTACCATATCCGAATCTAGAGGGCTATCTCCATATGTTCTGCGGTAATAATTAATATCCAATAAAAAAGCAAGTATGGATCTTAACTCAGCGTCATCAATAGCGCGGCTTATCGCGCTTCTATCAATTCTTTCAATAACTTTTATTATTTTATCATCAAAAGCTCTGTCAACTATTTGCATAGCTTCATCATATGTGCACATTATATTTTCCTAAGATTCAAGAGTTGTAATAATTCGATGTCCGTTATATCCGTTGTCACCAAAATATTCATGGTGACCATCGATCAAATTTTCATAACCTGATGGTGTGAGTGATAGGGTAGTAGTAATGTTAAAAAATTCTTCTATATCAGAAGAATCTAAAGAAGAAGATTGTAAGACTCGATCTTCATCACTATTATCTGAGATAAATGCTTGATCAAGTTCGTTATCATAGGGAGGTGATTTTATATTAGAAATTATTTCATCTATAATTTGATCTAAGATTTCTTTAATTTCTATGGTCATAGCATGTGACTAGCTAATGAATTGCTTGGGAAAAATTCAGCAAAATTCCAGGTCAGCCCTAAGCTTTCAACTGGATTATCTTCAAAATGTATTCCTTCAAATACATCATATTCAAGTGATAGGGTTTCTAAGGGTTCTTGAAGTTTTGCAATTGCTGCGGCCACTTCCTCATCTTCACTTATTATCGTGTTAATGTGAGTAATGATTTCAGGAATTACAGCATATTCTGTATTTATATCTAGCAGAATTTGCTCTAAAGCTAAATAAATTTGACTACTAACATCTTCTGTAGTTAATCTAGAATCGCTATAGCTATATTCACGTATGATTCTATCATATATTTCATTTAATATTTCTCTAGGATTTATTGTTTGGTTTTCATAATCTCCTAATGCTTGCTGAAAAGTTCCCGTATATTCAGTTCGTTCTGAGTCTTCAACTATGCTTGACAACTCATCATTTAATCTCTCTAGAAGTTCATTAATATGCCATATATATTCAGAATCAATGCTATCGAATATAGCTTGTTCGTGTTCGTTAAGCTCTTCTTGACTAAAAGCTTTAGAAATAAGGATATATATATCCTCAGAATTTGAGTAGTCTATTGTATCTGTAACTTCACGAATAGCTTGTAATATATCATCCATAATTATTGAGTAAATATTGTCTGTTTGTTGAGTTAAAAGATCTCTTAAATGATTTAAGCTGTTAACTTCTTCTCTTGCACTATCTAATTCTGTTAAAAAGCTACTGATAATAGCTGTAATTTCTTCTGGATGTATATGAGTTAAATCTAGGTTATTTCTGAATAAATAATTAGGGTCAAGGTAATCTATTAACACGGCCATAATATAGTCGTCGTTGCTATGTCCCGTTTTTTCGCTAATAACTTCTCGTATTCTTTGATCTAAATTTAAATTAAGTGAGGTTATTGTTCTTTCTAGCATATCTGGTGCTAAATTTCCTTGATCGGACATTGTTAAATCAAGTGGATCTTCTGAATTTATTGTTTCTTCGATGATTTGTTGAGCTTCAGACAACAATCCATTAAAACGCCCCTCCAGTTGAGCATCTGTGAATCCTAATGCCTCAATGTCAAGGGCTCGTTCAATTATATTCATTCGATGGCTATGAAATTCAGCTGCTATTCTATTCGCTATAGATGGCACTTTGTTCCAAAAAAGATCAGCTTTTACTGTTTCAAATAACTCATTTAAGTCTCTGATAAATTGATCTAATTCTTTACTCATAATAAGTCCTTATTTTTGATTTAACTGGTTCGAAGCTTAAGCGATGATGTTTAGTAATACCAAATTCATTTATTGCCGCTAAATGCGCCTTTGTACCATAGCCTGAATTTTTATTCCACAAATATTTAGGGAATTCTTGATTTAATTTTTTCATTATCTGATCACGAGTGACTTTTGCAATAATAGAAGCCGCTGAAATTATTGGCATGATTGCGTCTCCGCCGATAATGGTCTCCACTGTTATACAATTAAGTTGAGGGGCTTTATTGCCATCAATTAGCACTAAATCAGCAATTAGCTTTAAGTTATCATATGCGCGTTGCATGGCCAGCATAGTGGCTTGTAAAATATTAATTTTATCAATTTCCTCTACAGAAGAAATTCCAACTCCTACTTGAGCTACATCCATTATTTGTTGGAATAATTTTTCTCTTTTTTTAGCTGATAGCTTTTTAGAATCATCTAATCCTTCTATTAGAAAGGGCAAAGTAACCGCAGCTGCCACCACTGGCCCCGCCAATGGTCCTCTACCTGCTTCATCTATTCCCACTATAATTTTCATTAGAAATATTGTTTTTTAAAGATATATATACAATAAATGTTAGCTTACTTAAAAAGAATCTTCTAGAGATTTTTTAAGAAATATGTTATTTTAACTTTAAATAAATGAGAATATTTTTATGTATAGCAGTAAAAAATTTGGAGTATTTGGTTTAGGGCTTTCCGGTGTCTCCACTATAAAATATTTAGCCAAAAATGCTGCAGATTTTATTGCATTTGACGATAATATTAAGGCTTTATCAAATATTTCGAATAACATGCCTGAGTTAGCTGATTATTTGCATGATTTGTCTAGTAAAAAATGGCAAGAAATTGATTATCTAATTTTAAGTCCAGGCATTCCTTTAGAATTTCCAAGTACTCATGCAGTAGTAGATATCGCTCATAAAATTAATGCTAAAATAATCTGTGATATAGAATTGCTTTATCTTGATAATCCTGGCGCTTATTTTATTGGTATTACGGGGACTAATGGTAAATCCACCACTACTGCTCTCATAACCCATATTTTAAAATATAATGGATGTAACGCCATTGCTTGTGGTAATATAGGGGCTCCGGTTTTAGATATAGAAACTAAAGGAAAAGATATAATTTTTGTTATTGAGGCCTCTTCTTTTCAATTGGATTTGCTAGACAAAACTAAATTTAATATCGCTTTGCTTCTTAACATAACTCCTGACCATTTAGATCGTCATGGTAATATGGAAAATTATTGTAAATCTAAGTATAAAATATTTAATCATCAGGCTGCCCAGGATTGCGCAATTATACATAGCTCTTTAGATAAAATAAAAAATGCTGTTAGTTTTTCAGAAGAGGATATATCTAATTATAAATTGCCCTCTAATAATTCTCTTCTTGGTAAACATAATGAACAAAATTTGGCTGCAAGCATAGCCTGTTGTCTTAAATATGGATTGAAACTTGAGCAAATTATTGCCGCTATTCCAAGCTTTGTGGGATTAAAACACAGAATGCAATATTTAGGGCAACATAATGGGGTTACCTTTATAAATGATAGTAAAGCCACTAATGCAGACTCAACCTCAAAAGCTTTAAGCAGTTTTGATAACATAATTTGGATAGCTGGAGGGGTGCAAAAGCAGGGAGGAATAGAGTCATTAAAAGAATATTTTCCTAAAATTAAGCAGATTCTATTAATCGGTGAGTCGTCTGATGAATTTGCTAAAACTTGCGGTCTGGAAGTTAAATGGCAAAAATGTGATAATCTGCAAAATGCTTTTTCTATTGCTATAAAAATAGCAGAAGAAGGTGATGTAGTATTACTTTCTCCAGCATGTGCTTCTTATGATCAATGGAAAAATTTTGAGGAAAGAGGAGATGCTTTCATAGAAATGTTTAATCGTTTATGTTTAGATTAAATAAATGCTTGACAATTAATAAATATTAACATAACGTTTGTTTTTATTATAAATCCATGAATTTCAAAATATGCTTAATATATTACCGGATTCTTATCATGTTCTTGATGGGGAAGAATGGAGTAATTTTTCTGGAAAATTAGCAGGTTCTGCGCAGCCTGGTTACAGATTTTCTGGAGAATATGATAATTTATTGTTAGAGAGGTTAAATAACGGTTATACGGCTGAGGAAGTTGGAGTTGATCATCAATTATTGACCAACTTAGATGCGCTCCATGAGCATGGAGTCAATGTTATATATAATTTAGTTATACCTACAATGAATGATAGAAGCCCAGATTTAGTAAAGAAAATTTGGGAAAATAGATTTTATGATACAGAATATGTTACAAAAATTAATAATGTTAGCATTCAAATACAAGATTTTTCGGCGCCAACCCAAAAACAATTAAGCCTAATCACAGACGATGTTATCAATAAACTTTCTGTTGGAAAAAATGTGTTAATTCATTGCTATGGAGGAATGGGAAGGACTGGCACCATACTTGCAGCAATATACATTAAAATACATCATGAGTACAATGCTAATAAAGCAGTAGACTATATAAGAGAGAATTATAATCAACGAGCAGTTGAAACTTTACCCCAAATAAAAGCTTTAAATTTATTTTCTAAAAGTATATCATTAAATAAGGCTGTTTAATAATATAAAAAATAAGAAAAAAATGAAAAATAGTGATCAATCCCTTCCAAGTAGATTTTATTTTTTTGGATCTGGGGAAGAAGCAAAAAATTGGCAGCAATTCTCAGGAAAATTAGCTGGGTCAGCTCAACCTGGATATAATGAATATAATAAAAATGATCAAGAAATATTGGAAGATTTAAAAAATGGCTTAGATCCTAAAATAGATGATAGTTTATTAAATGAGCTAGATGGAATTTACTCAAGCGGTATAAGAACTGTTTTTAGCGTGGCCCAGTATCCTTACGATAGACACCCAGAATTATTAAAATATCTTTGGGAGCATAAATATCATGATACAGAATATATTACTAAAATTGATGGAGTTAATCTTGGCATAGAAGATTATCATGCTCCCACCCAGGATCAATTAAAAGCAATTTCTAAAAATGTTCTCAGTAAAATGAGCGAAGGAAAAAATGTTCTAGTTCATTGTGGTTTTGGCTCAGGGAGAACTGGAACTGTTCTTGCTGCAATTTATATGGCAGCTAAAAATGAACCAAATGCTGAAAGAGCTAAATCCTATATCCGACAAAATTATTATCCGCACGCTATTGAAAAAGATGAACAAATGAATCAATTACAGATTTTTGGTCAGGAATCTATTGCAAGAACAAAATCTAGAAAAGAAAGTAAAGATGAATTCCCCAGCTCAAAAGATTATTCTGATTTAGAAACATTAGAACTACAACAGAGCAATTTATTGCCATTAGATAATTTATCAACCCCAGCTACGCTAAATCAACCTCAATTAATTATAGATAATTTAGATACAAAATATATTGAAGCACCTAAAAATCAAACATCACAAAGCTCAGTAAATAAAACTTCTCTTTATTCTAGTGGAGTGGATAGTATTTCTAGAGTATTTTATGGGCTGCAGGGATTGCAAGCTGCATATTTATTAGGTAAGGGGATTTATGATTATATATCTCATAAGGCAGGACCGATTGCTGATCCAGATGAAATAACTAGAGCTAGAAGGGGGCTAGAAATTATTGCAAATAAATCTGCTAATATTGACTTTATTAAAGCCACATCTCAGAAAAAATGTCAAAAAATTGAAGCTAAGCTTGCCATAAAAAAAATGCATCTTGATATACTAACGAATCCTAAAAAACTGGATAAAATGGAACAAAGGTTAGAAAAAGAGAGAGAGCAAGATATTTACGGTTTTAACTCAGAAGAGTTAAATGCTTGCGCTGCTGAAATTTCTGAATTAAAAAAATATTCAGAATTAACAATAGAAGAAAGAGAAGAAAAAACAGAAGAATTAAATTCTACAATTAAACAATTAAATGATCAGCATCTTTATTACAGTAAATGCTATAGAGTAGCTGACAAAATCCAAAGCAATATTATAGACGTTGAGTTGTCTCTTGATGATGAAATAATTAGAAAGCTTGAAATAGAAAAAATACACAATAAATTATACGAAACAAATAAACTACATGATCATTTAAAAGAATTAGACAAACTTGGAAAAGAAAAATTAGCTCAGCAGCAGGCAAGAAAAACTATACGAGAATTGGGGAAAGCTTTTTCTGAGAATAATGACCGCACCCCAAGCCCAACATCTATAATTAGAAAAAGCCCAAAATCATCGATTATGGTTTAATTATAAAGCAATTCATTCCAGAATCTTTAAAGCTTGAGCAAGCTTTTTTAGCATCGCTCTCGCTTTCAAATGGACCAACTTGCAATCTTTGGAAGATTCCTTTTCCTTCAATATCTTTGCTCACAATATAATGTTGATATCCATTAAGTACTTTAGAGAAGCGCTTAGATATATTTTTCCATTCTCTTTCAGCTTCACTAACGGATTTAAAAGAAGCAATCTGCACTTTATAAAATTTATCCAATTTTTTAGCAAATTGAGGCTTGCTTTTGGGTTCTTTTTTGGTTACTGGCTTAATATATTCTTCAGTTTTCTCAGCAAGTTCTTCTTTAGGAGTCACTACTGGGGCTTTTATAACTACTGTTGATTTAATGGGTTGAACATGTTCCATTTTGGAATCGCTCACAGCAATAGATTTGGGGTCTTCAGCAATAACCATAGGGGCTTTAGGTTCTTCAATTTTAACGACAGGAGCAGGGGCTTGCGCTATTGGAGTTGCTTCATTTGCTACCGGAAGTTCTTCTAATTTTTTTACATCTGGAGACATATCTGCAAGGAGCAAATCTTTTTTATTAATTGGCTCTTCTGCTGGAGGCAATAAAATCTCTGCTTTTTCAGTTTTATTACGATTTTTGTCAATGGTATCATAGACATCTTTATCCATGTTATTAACCACCATTCCTCCTGGATCAGAAGGCTGAACTTTTATTTCATCTTGATCAGCTGAAACAACAACCACTTCATCATAATTTTTTGTTTGATATGATTTATAAATATACCAAGCAGCAATTATCAAGCCAATTGATACAAGTATTATAACAGATAATGTGACAATGCTATAACTTTTAGTTTGCTCTTCAAAGAGTTCTTCATCCATTATTTCATTAGAGTTGTTATCATTTTCTTTCATATTTTACCTATTACATTTTTTCCATTGCTGTAATGCTTAAGACTTCCAGCCCTGATCTTATTATAATACTAACAGATTTTGCGAGCATTAGTCTAGCTAAAGTTTTTTCAAAATCATTTGGAATAATAAATTTTAAATCGCTGTTGTCATTCCCCTTGCTCCAGAAGCTATGGAATTCAGAGGATAATTCAATTAAGAAAAATACTAAACGATGTGGTTCTTGATGGATGCAGGCTTGTTCAACAATTTTGCTCCAGCTAACTATGAGTTTAATTAATTTAAGATCTTCTAAGCTATTGAGCTTAGTTAGATCGTATTTCTTATTTTCGATTCTTTTTAGATATTCTTCATTTTGCTCAGCTGCATTTCTAAAAATAGAATTAACCCTAGCATTCGCATATTGCACATAGAATACTGGATTGTCTTTTGATTGCTCTTTTACCTTCTCCAAATCAAAATCTAATACTTGATCATTTCTTCTAGTTAACATTACAAAACGTACGATATCTTTATCAACTTCTTCTAACACGTCATCAACTGTTAAGAATGTTCCTTTACGCTTAGACATTTTAAAAGGCTGGCCATTTTTGAGAAAATTTACTAATTGGCAGAATTTAATATCAAACTCAATTTCTTTCCCACCTATTGAAAGAGCGGCAGCTTGCATTCTTTTTTTGTATCCTAAGTGATCAGCTCCTAAAACCATAGTGATTTTTTTAAAACCGCGATCAATTTTGTTTTTCATATAAGCTAAATCTGCGGCTGCATAAGTCCAATCGCCATTAGATTTTTGCAAGGGACGATCTATATCATCTCCAAAATCTGTGGTTTTAAATAATAATTGCTCACGCTCTTCCCAATCGTCCGGTAGTTTTCCTTTTGGAGGAGTTAATATGCCACGATATACTAAGTTTTTATCTTCAAGAAATTTTACAATTGCAGCTATTTTTTCTTGTTCATGAAGAGTTTTTTCTGAAAAAAACACATCATATTCAACTTTTAAAAGTTTTAGATCATTTTTAATTAATTCCATCATGGCATCAATAGCAAATGATTTTATTAATTCCATATCTTTAAGATTGTGGCCATATTTTCTAAATAAAGCTTGCCCCACAGGAATTAAGTAATCTCCTGGATATAGTCCATCTGGGATTTCACCTATTACTTCTCCAGAAGCCTCTAGATATCTTAAATATGTTGATTTTGCCAAAACATCAATTTGTGCACCAGCATCATTAATATAATATTCTTTAGTAACTTTATATCCACATTTACTCATTAATTTTGCTAATGCATCACCATAAATGGCGCAGCGGCTATGGCCAATATGCATGGGCCCAGTTGGATTAGCTGAAAGAAATTCAATATTGATAGCTTGGTTATTACCTAAATTATTATCAGCAAAATTTATATCTTGCTCTATGACGTCATTTAAGCTTTCAAACCAAATATTTGAATTTAAAATAATATTAATAAAACCAGGATTAGCAACATTAACTTGGCTTATATAATCTATTTTTTCTAATTGTTCTTTTATTAGATTAGCAATTTCTAAAGGAGATTTACCTAAATTTTTTGCAAGCAGCATTGCTATATTTGTTGATAAATCTCCGTGATCAGCATTTTTTGGTAACTCAACAGATAATTGATGTTGATTTGGAAGACAAGAAAATAAGTTTTGGGCAATATTATTAACTTCTTGCTTTAATTGGTCAAATATATTCATATTAATATCTCTTATTGATATAACTTGATGAAGCTTCAAAAAATGATTGATATTCTGCTATTGCATAACGATCACTCATACAAGCAATAAAATTACCAATAATTATTGCTGCTTCTTTTTTATTAGCATTAAGTTTTCTTCGTAAATATAAAGGAAGGCAAGAAAAATCATTCATATATAATGAAAATAATTCTTTTATAATGCGCCGCCCCCTATTTGCCATTCTCATAACATTATGATGAGTGTAAACCTTAGCCATTAAAAATTTTTTGATTTTTTGATGGTAAGCCTCAATTTCTTCAGAAAAACAAGCTAAAGCTTCTCCTAAATCTATAATGTCTTGTGGAGTTTTGATGGTAAATTTTTTAATTCTAGTCTTTGTATTATCAATTAAATCAAGGATCATCATATTTTTCATTCTTTGAATAGCTTCGTGAAGTAAAATATGTTCTTCTGAATTTGGATATTCATTTATAACTTGCTTTATAATACTGCCAAAAATCTCAAGTTCTTTAAGCTCTGTTATTGTTATAAGGCCGGCTCTAAAGCCATCATCTATATCGTGGTTATTATAAGCTATATCGTCAGCAAGAGATGAAACCTGGGCTTCAAGTGAAGAAAATTTATTCAATTCCAATGTGTATGTTTTTGCGTAAGCTGCTAGGATAGGGGGGATGTCTATTTCTATGGGGCCGTTATGCTTTGCGATACCATCAATCATTTCCCAGCTTAAATTTAATCCTTCAAATTGAGGGTGTCTATTCTCTAATTCAGTTACTAAAGTTAAAGTATGGATGTTATGACTAAAATCAGCGCCAAATTCTTGCATAGCTTCTTTTAAGGCATCTTCTCCAGCGTGGCCAAATGGTGCATGACCTAAATCATGGGCTAAAGTTAAGCTTTCAGCTAGATCACTAGATATATTTAGGGCCTTACTGATTATTTTTGCTATTTCTGCAGCCTCCAGGCTATGAGTTAATCTATTACGGTAATGATCTCCTTCATGATTAACAAAAACTTGGGTTTTATATTCTAGACGACGGAAAGCGGTTGATTCTATTATTCGGTAACGATCCAACTCAAATGCTGAAAGGATTGACAACCCATCTTTTTCAGGGTGTAATCTTCCTTTAGAGTGAGTTGGGTTTGAGGCGAAACTCGCAAGCATCTATCTTCCTTAAAATTAGTATTTGTAAGGTCATTATATCAAGAAATGCTAATTATTCAATGCCTTAGTAAGTTAATATCTACCAGTAGAGCGCCGCTGCCTTTTAACTCTAGCAGAGTCTAGTTCTGTGTGCTCGTTCTCATCAGAAACACTGCCACTAGAACTGCTGCTCACTACAGCAAGAGCCTGAGCAGCGATTTTTTCTGGAATAAATCCTCTATCTCTGGCTGTGGGAGCTGAGCTTTTATATATTCTTTTTTTAATGTTTTGAAATATTATATTTGTATCTTCTTTTAATGGACCGCGCTGCTTGAATGTTAATCCTTCTTTTTTAAGAGCATCATTTAATACGTTTGCAGAGGTTTTTATGCCATCTATGTTGTTATCTGCAATTGCTAAATTAAGCCTTCCTACCAAATCATGGTGGCGAGTAAGTGCATCTTTTACATTTTTTTCATATTTTTCTGGATCTATAAGCTGTGCTCCTGCAGCTTCTAAAGCAAGATCGGTGACGCTTACCTCTGAAACAACGTTCATAATTTCTTCACTAGATATTGTAGGCGCTGGGGCTGTAAATCTTTCTGCTCTAAACATTCTAGATAACTGATCTGAAAGCTCCTCTAAGTCTTTCATTAATCTAATTTGTTCTCGTCCCGCCTCCTTGCCTTCAAGAACTCTATTAACTAAAGTAGCTCGCGCGTTCTCGAATTTTCTACCATTTTTTTCTTGTATACTTTGATCTATTATTTCTAATAATTCTCTATTTTCCATAAGCCTATCTTGAGTCCTTCCCTTGTATGCAAAAGCATTTATATATTTAGTTGAAGGAAGAGGCCTTACAGCTATTGCATCTCTAGCAATTTTATTACCCTTTTGAGCAGCAAGTATTATAGGCTGAAGTAGATCATTTTTTGCCTGAGTTATTTCGTTAGTGGTAAATCTTTGAGAATCAGTAATAGCGGGTATAACCTTTTCATCAATGATCCTAAATACTCTAAAAAAATCACCTTTTTCTAAACTGGCTTTATAGGAATTATATATATGGGTCTCGAGATCAGTTCTTATAAAATCTAATAACCTATTTATACGTTTTTCATCTTCGCTTAATGCTAAAAATTCTAAACGACTAGAAACGCGACGATAATCTCCAGGTTCAAATCCATCTCTATCTTTGCTCATAATTATCTCCTTTTATAATTATCTTAAATCTACTATAAAATAAAAGAATTAATAATTAATTAAGAAGATCTTGTTTTCATTTCCTTTACTATTAGAGTAACGTTTTTTGATTTACCTTGGCTAATTAGTTCAATTGTAACTTTTTTACCAATTGGAGTTTCAGCAACTATTCTTGGAAGGCCTTTATTATGAGTAATTTCTTTTCCATCGAATTTTAAAATTATATCACCAATTTCAATGCCAGCTTCTTCTGCAGGGCCATTTTTTGTTATATTTGATATCAAAGCTCCAATGCCATCAATATTATCTTGAGTAGCAACTCCAATCCATCCATGATGAACTTTCCCTTCTTTGATTAATTGATCTATTATAGGTTTAGCTAATGAAGATGGAACTGCAAATCCTATGCCAATATTAGCGCCAGTTGGAGAAACAATAAAAAAGCTTATTCCAATAACTTCTCCCTTAGTATTAAAAATTGGTCCCCCAGAATTCCCTTCGTTTATAGCTGCGTCAGTTTGAATAAAATTATCAATAATATTGAGGGAGTCGGTCCTAATATTTCTTGCTTGTGCTGAGATAATACCTGAAGTAACCGTGTTACCAAGACCAAAAGGATTGCCTATCGCCAATACTAGATCTCCCACTCTGTTTTCATCGGAATTACCAAATTTTACAAAAGGGAGAGGCGAAGTGGTTTCCACCTTTAGTAGGGCTAAATCTGTACGATTATCGAAGCCAATTAATTTTGCCTCTAAATTCTGTTCATCACTTAAAAGAATTATAATTTTTTCAGCTTTATCTATAACGTGATAATTGGTAACTATATATCCATCTGATGAAATAATAAAACCAGATCCTAATGAAGATGGTTTTTTAGGAGACTCTTCTTCAGAGTTTTGTTCAAAACGTTCAAAAAATTTAGCAATTTCTTCTGATTGTGAATCTTCAGACCGAGAGAAATCAAAATCTGCGTCTTGATAGGTTACGGCGATGCTGACAACTGCTGGAAGAAGCGGCTCAACAATGTCAGCATAGCCATCACTAATAGCAAAAGAGTATTGATTTATCAAAGTGAAGATTATAAAAATAAATGCTCTTTTTAGTAATAAACTCATCGAGTTATCCTTTAATCACCACCTAAATATTTGAAGAATTTATGGTCTGGAGATAGAATAATTCTGGTGTCGTCTTTATTTAGCACGTTTTTATAAACTTGCATTGACTTATAAAATTCAAAAAATTCTGGGTCTTTGGAGTAAGTTTCCGCAGATATTTTTGCTGCTTGTGCATCTCCTCTACCTCTGGTGATTTGAGCTAAATTTTGTGCTTCGGCGATGATCACTTTCTGATCTTTTTCAGCGCTAGCTTTAATTTTTTGTGCTTCCTCAGCTCCTTCAGCTCTGAATTCTCTGGCTTGTTTTTCATAATAAGCTTGCAGTCTTTCGTTGATAGCTTGACTATTAGCTTTAGGCAGATCAGCTCTTAAGATTCTCACATCAACAATTTTAATACCAAATCTTTCAGCTTCTTTTGAGAAGTCTTTCTGAATATCTTCCATTATCTTAATTCTTTGGTCAGATAATAATGCTGATAATGGATACATACCAACAATTTGACGCATTGAAGATTCTAAAATGGCGTTTAGTTTAGATCTAGCTCCTGCTTCATTTTGTACAGCTTTATAAAACTCTAGAGGATTCTCAATTTTATACTTGGCAAAAGCACTAAGAATTAGACGTTTCTGATCAGAAGCCACCACTTCTTTTTCTTCTGCCATAAAATTAAGCAGTCTTAAGTCAAAAAAATCTACTGATTGCAGCAATGGCAGTTTAAAAGCTAAACCAGGTTCTTTTACGGTTCGAACCACTTCTCCAAATTGGAAAACTAATGCCTGTTGGCGCTGTCCAACAATAAAAAATGAATTGGATAACGTAATTATTATAGCAAATAATGCGATATATAAAATATTTTTGTTCATATTATTTACCTTTATCTAATTGAGTTAGAGGAAGATATGGCACTGTATTCTTCTGATCGATAATAATTTTATCCATTCCTTGAAGCAAAGCATCCATAGTTTCTAAATATAATCTTTTTCTAGTGATATCTTTTGATAATTTATATTGGGTATAAATAAGATCAAATCTTCCTGACTCACCAGTTGCTCTTTCCACAACTTCTTTTTCATATCCCTCGCTCTCTAGAATAATCTGAGCTGCTTCACCTCTTGCTTTAGGAATCACTTCGTTATGAAAAGCATAAGCTCTATTAATTTCTCGCTCTTTATCAGTTTTAGCAGTTTGTACATCTCTAAATGCGTCGATAACCTCTGCTGGAGGATCTGATTTAAGCAGCTTTAGAGTGGTTATTTCCACGCCTGACTGATAAGAATCTAGAATTTTTTGTAACAAAACTTTAGTTTCGTGTTCAATGCTAGATCTACCATCAGTAATTGCTCGATCAATTGGAGTATTGCCTATAACTTCACGCATAGCGCTTTCAGCTGCGCTTCTAACTGTTTCGCGGGTATTGTCAATATTAAATACATAATCTTTTAGATTAGAAATTTTCCATTGAGTGATAAAATTAATTTCAACAATATTTTGATCACCAGTGAGCATCAAGCTTTCCTGCATTACTTGGGCATTATTTGCGTTGCTATATTTATCTGAATAGCTAGTGCTAGTGCGGAAACCTATTTCCTCTTTACGAAGAGTGGCAACTTTTTCTTTGATAATATGCTCTACAGGTGATGGTAAATGGTAATTTAAACCGGTATAAGAAGTGCGCACATATTTACCGAATCGAATAACTAAAGCTTGTTCCCCTTCGTCAACTACATATATTCCTGAGGCCATCCAAACAAAAAATAATAGAGCTGCAATAATTCCTAAAAACTTTTCATTTCCGCCAGAATTTGAGTCATTCTTAAACATGCTATATGCATCATTAAAAGAAGATTTTCCTTTACGAAAAATATCTTCTATATCTATTTGCTGAGGAGAAGAAGGTTTATTAGGTCTTTTTTTCAAGTCACTATCATCCCAAGGTGATTTGTTATTATTATTTTCGTTGCTTGCTGTCATAAGATTCCCTATTATGATGGATTATAACTATAATGTAATCTACAATAGAGTATTGTCAAGAATATGTCTAATAATCTTATAACTCAATCAATAAAAAAATCTCTAGAACAAGTTGTTGTTAATGAGACAAAACAAAATTTAACAGATTCAGGTCTGCTTGTTAATGTTCTTATAAGAGATAATGAAATTGATATAATTATTGAATTTCCTCGAGATTTATCTATAGATCAAAAAAATATTCAAACTCAAATAGAAAATATTTTAAAGCAAAGCTATTCACAAAATATTAGAGTTATTTTTAGTAGCAAAAGGGAAGAAAAATTAATTAAGCAGAAGCAATATATTCCTAATGTTAAAAAAATGATTCTAATGGCTTCAGCAAAAGGCGGGGTTGGTAAATCTACCACCTCAGTTAATATAGCGATGGCTTTAGCCAAGCAAGGTTTTTCTGTAGGAATTGTTGATGCTGATATTTATGGCCCCACTATACCAAAATTGCTTGGTATCAATCAAAAACCAGACACAGCTGATGGTAAGATGCTGCCTATCAAGAAAAATAATATCTATTCAATTTCAATTGGTTATATAGTTGATGAAGCTCAGGCAGCCATATGGAGAGGGCCGATGGTTAGTAAAGCGCTTTATCAGCTGCTATTAGGAGTTAAATGGCCAGATCTTGATTATTTAATTATTGATATGCCGCCAGGTACTGGTGATATTTATCTTAGCTTAGCTGAAAATTTTGTAATTGATGGGGTGGTGTTAATTTCCACTCCGCAAAACATTGCTCTCACTATGGTTAAAAAATCTATTAGTTTTTTCAATAAAACTAATATTCCAATTATTGGGATTATTGAAAATATGAGCTATTTTTTAGATATAAAAAATAATATTAAACATAATATTTTTGGCGAGCAGGTTACTGAAGCATTTGCTCAAAGAATGGGCTCTAAGTTATTAGGTAATATTCCTTTAATACCTAAAATTAGCGAATTCAGCGATGAAGGAAAATCTTTGCTCAAAGAGACTGAGTTTGAGATTTATTCAAAAATAGCTCAAAATATTATATATCAATTATAGATAGATGCCATTTTCTTAAATAAGCTATTAACCTTAAGACTACGCCAAAACATAGCAATATAAAAATACTTATAGAATTTAATAATGCAAGATGTTGAAGTAAAAAAATAATAAAACCTAAAATGATAGAAATTTCTGCATAGAAATCAGTCTTGAATATTAAAGGCACTTTATTTAGAATGATATCTCGAGCTATTGATCCACCAATTGCAGTAATCATAGCAAAGGATATCACACAAATTAGGTTTAAATCTTTTTCTATAGCCACTAATCCTCCCATTATACTGAAAGAAGAGAGGCCTATAGCATCGCAAATGATGTATATTTTTCCGTTCATAGACAAGTTAAACTTATACAATTTAAATATTAATGTTAAAGATACCGATAGTAAAATAAGATATATATATTTTGGATCGCTTAATAATGTTGGTATCTTGTCAGCTAGCAAATCTCTCATCACTCCTCCGCTAATAGTATTAACAATGGCAATTAAAAAAACACCCAATATATCAAATTTATTTTGTATTCCTATTATAGTTCCGCTTATTGCATAGGCAATCACTGCTATGTAGGAAGCGTATTCTATATGATAAAGCATAATTTCCTCACTTCCTAAAGTGTAGCATTTTTTCCTCTTTGTTTATAGATTAAATTTTATCAATTTTTATTGACATCCAATTAAGGGTAAGTTATCAAACAAGTAATTGCATTTTAAAGAGATTATATTAATGGAAAAAGGGCCAAATTTATATCAGATAATGCAGGTTAACAAAGCAACTCATTATCATCAAGTTAGTTTTTTGCCCTCTGGCTATAAACTTTTATTTTCTAGTGATGAGCTTTCTTTAAGTGGCGATGGATATTACGGAATAAGTGCTGTAAATCAGAGAGATAAACAAATTATCATATGTAATGCTGGAACTAAGCTTGATCTTGATAAATTACACGAAACTCTTTTTGATATCACTTCAAACATTCAAATTTTTAATAATGAAATGCCACAGCAATATAAGTATGCTTTAAAATTTGCTCAGCATGCGCTGGATAAACTACCTGCTAAATATAATATCACTATAACAGGGTTTTCTCTAGGAGCAGTATTAGCCGATCTAATTAGTTTTAAATTATCCTCTTACTATCCTAATCTTCATGCTATAACTTTTGAAAATCCGGGGAGCTTGGATCTTATTAATAAGCATTTTAGAGCAGATGATCTAGGTTTATCTACAGTTTTTAAATCTTACAATTCTGCTGTTCCGAATTTAGTTAATATTTTTGGAGAGCAGTTTGGTGAGCGCAACATGGTTTGTTTAGATGAAACTAAATTTACTGATGATATGGGGAGGGTGGGTAATGCAGTTTTAGCAGGTCATGTGTTTAAAAACTTTGCTAACGGAGCTTTTAATGAGGCTTATGAAATAAGGCTATGTGAAGAGAATGAAGCGGCGATAAATATATTTGACGCTATTGTTGAATTGTTTTAAGGCTTAAATAATCCACCAAAATATTCTCAATGTCTATGACCTTAATTTTACTAGTTAGAGTTTTGTTTGTAATGCTATTACTCACATATAACTCTTCTATAGGAGATTTTTCAATCAACTCCATTGCATTTTTTGATAAAACGGGATGTGTAGCGCAGGCTTTAACAGACAATGCTCCATTTTTAATCAATAATTTAGCTGCTTTGCAGATGGTGCCGGCGCTATCAACGATATCATCAATAATGATGCAATGCTTATTCTTAATCTCTCCTATAATTTTCTCCATAAAGCATTCCCCATCGATATTTCTAGTTTTTTTGATAACAGCTGTTGGGCATCCTATAGTTTTGCTAAATTTTTCTGCTCTTAATTTACCTCCTAAGTCTGGCGATACGGCAACATATTCTTTTTTATCTAAAAATAGATTTTTCCAAAGCGGAGAGGGATCAATATTTTCAACCTCCAGATGATTCGAATGCAAATCTAAAGTGATAATTTTGTTAATTCCTGCAGTTTTTAAAATATTTATAATCAGATTAAAAGCTTCTCCTGGGCGATCCTGCCTGCTATAAGCAAAATAAGGGATCAGAGCGGTTATTTTGCTAGCTCCTTTGGCAGCGTTGGCAAGTAATAACAACTCCATTAAACTATTATTAAAAGGATTTGAGATGGATTGAATAATTATTACCTCTTGGTTTTTTATCTGGCCATCAATGTTAACTTGAATTTCTTGATTAGCAAAATGCTTAAATGTTGCTCTAACAAAAACAGCTGACATTTTTTTTGCAATATTTTGAGCAAGGTTATTAGAGTCAATGATAACTTTCATATTCTACCTTCATTTCTTCGTATTGCAATTACTCCCAACACAATCACTCCGGTGAGGAATTTTAAATCAGATGGAGCAAGGCCCATAAGCAAGGCTAAGCCCTGAATTTGTTGATAGATTAGCGCTCCTATAAGTGGCGCAAGTAATTGTCGAGCAAGATTATGATTGCCCAGAATGCTTTCGCCAATCATCAGCGCTGCCAATGCATGAATTACAATTCCAACTCCCATGCCGATGTCCATGTAGCTCTGTAATTGCACTATAAGAGAACCGGCAAGTCCAACATAGCAATGAGCGATAAATAGCCCTAGCATAGTATATTTAGCCACTGAAATGCTTTGATTTTTAGAAAAGTCAGGATTTAGGCCTACAGCTCGCAATCGTAAACCTTTCTCAGTTTTTAGAAATAAGGCTAAGGGAGTAACTAAAGCAATTAATATTGCAAGAAGAATCATTATTTTTATAGCTATATTATCGTAACTAAATAAAATTGGATGATCGAATAAAGCAATGTTTGGTTTTCCCATTATTCTTAGGCTCACACTATAAAGCATGGTGCTAACAATTATTCCAGATAATAAGGTGTTTATTCTAAACCTTAAATGAATCAAGGCTGTGCTAATTCCAACTACCCCAGAAATTATGGCTGATATTAAAATGGCTAATATCGGATGGATATCTACAAATATTAAACTAGCACAAATTGCCCCTCCTAAAGGATAGGTTCCTTCAGAAGTCAAATCTGGAAAATTTAATAACCTAAATGGAATCATGATGCCATAAGCTACTAGCGCTAATACTAAGCCTTGCAGTAATCCTGTTAAAATTAATTCATTCATCAAAATTACTCCGCAATGTTAAATCTTCGTAGCTATGAAATAGCTCCAATAGCTTATCCACGGTTAAATCTTTTTTTTGCTTACCTTTAAGATCAAGCACTATTTCACCTTGATGAAGCATAATAAGTCTATCGCCATAACTAATTGCATCATCTAATTTATGAGTTATCATAATGGCGGTAATATTATTTGCTAAAATATTATTGATAGTATATTTCATTAATATCTGCTGAGATTTAGGATCTAGAGCGCTAGTATGCTCATCAAGCAATAGAATGTCAGGATTAGCATGAATGGCCATCAAAGTGGCGATCATTTGTCTTTGCCCTCCTGATAGAGAGCTTAATGGCTTATCTATGTAATGCTCTAATCCGATTCCCAATTTCTTGACTATTTCTATAATTTCTTTTCGTTGATGATTATAAAATTTAAAGCTAGCAGATTTAGCCAGTAATTTGCTTAGCACTATATTTTCAAGCAAGGTCATTTCAGGAATGGTTCCTTTATTAATATCCTGAGTAACGCTAGCTATAATTTTTTTATTACTTTCTATTTTTCCGCTATCGATTTTGTATTCGCCTGAAATTAAGCGAATAAGTGTAGATTTTCCAGAGCCATTACTGCCAATAACTATGCAAAATTCACCAGGGGATAATTCAAAATTTATCCCCTTTAATACAGGTAAAAAATTGCCTGGAAATGATTTTTTCACATTTTTTAAATTTAACATATCGCTATTCTAAAATTGTTACATTGCTTAAGTCATCAGGTATTTTAATACCAAGGCTATCAGCTTTTTGTTTACTAATATATCCATGATGATCTTTAATTGAAGGATATATAGGAGGTAATATTTCTTCTCCTTGTAATATATGAGCTGTAATATTACCAGCATTTTTGCCAACTTGAACGTAATCTACGCCAAAGCTTGCTAATACTTGATTTTTTTGTACTGCTTCTTCATTGACGTTAAAAATAGGAATCCTCATTTTATTAGCTTCGGCTACAATAGCTGGCAAACTTGGCTGAATGGGTCCACTAGTGCCCACATAAATAAAATCAACTTTATCCTTAAAGTCTAACATTCTAAGCGGTATGTCTCTAGGCTGATCTACTGCAATGGCAATAACTTGCATCTTAAGTTTTTCAGCTGAAGCTTTGAGCATTCTCAACAAAGCAATATCATTTGCCTCTGATGTTGCATATAATACACCAATCCTGGATGCATTAGGTAATAATTTTTTTGCAAATTCTAATAAAAGATCTAAATTTTGCATATCGGAAGTGCAGGTGGCATTGCCATCTATTTGATTTTTATCTTTTAAAAGACCCGCTTCAACTGGGTCAGTAACCACATTAAAGATAAGAGGGATATCTTTAATATTATGTTTAGCAGCTTGAGCCACAGGAGTGGTCATGGCTATCATAAGCGCTGGCCTCTTGCTTTTTAATTTAATAATCATTTGAGCTATAAGGTTAGAATCAAAGCCAACATCGACAATATCATAGGTGATGTTTTTATTTTCTATAAAGCCTTGCGAGGTAAGCTCTTGCTTGATGCCCTTTATTGAATCTTCAAGAGAAGAATGAGGGCCATAGTTAGCTATTGCCACAAGAGGTAATGTCTCATTTGTGGTATTTTTATATTTAAAGAATGTAAATATTACTATAAAAAATAATGTAATTAATATTAGTTTAATACGCATGATTAATGCTCCATATTTATGTTTATATTTTGATTAAAGTTTATAAAAATATTGAATAGGCCAGTGGCCAAATAAACGTGGATGTATAATATAAATGAAACATTAGATTTTTCTCGTATAGTTTAAAAATTAGACAAAGCAAGCAATATGGCAAATTAACTTAGCCAACACCATCCTTGATAATTTTTAAACAATAGAGAATTCATGATAAAACCGTAATTTAAAAAGCCGATTTTAATAATCGGCTTAAGATTTAATATTATTTTTCAGCAGTAGTCTCTTCTTCGGTGGTTTCTGATACTTCTTTTTGAGCCCCTAATACAGCAGCAATGGTTGTATCCAAGTCTAGCTTTGTTTCAACTCCTTCTGGCAGGGCTATATCTTTTAAGTGAATAGTCTCACCAATATTTAGTCCAGAAACGTCAATATTGATGCTTTCAGGAATGTTATCTGGTAAACAATATACTTCTAGATCGTGGCGAGCAACATTAAGCACCCCTCCATGCTTAATGCCTGGACATTTTTCTTCGTTTTCAACATGTAAACTAATAGTAACTTTAATCTTACTGTTTTTATCAATATGCATGAAATCTATATGTTCAATTTCATCAGTTACTGGGTGAAGTTGAATCTCTTTAGGAATAACTCTATATTTAGTTTTTCCAACAGAAATATCGAACATATGAGATAAGAACCCTTGTTTGCGGTATTCTAAAGTTAATTCTTTATACGGAAGAGAAATCATAACCTGGGGCTTGCCAGCTCCATAAATAATAGCAGGAATTTTTGAGTTTCTTCTTAATTCTCTTGCTTGGCCTGTGCCACTTATTTGCCTTTCTTCGGCTTGTAATGCATGTATCTTTGACATTTTTATGTTCCTTAAAGTTGTTTATTTGCCCTTCATAATACAGATAAAATTCAATTAATCAACTAAATTTGAATTATTTACTGCAAAAAATTATTATTTGAAGTTCTATCTTTTAAGAAATAAGACAAAAATCTATTTAATATTTTTTTAATCATTTTGGGTTAATAATAATTGAATTAAATTCAAAGAGAAGAAATTTATCATGTCAAAAGAACAAGAATTAAAAAACGTTATTAAGCAAGGACAAAAAGAAGCATTAGAATTAGCGATTAAAAATAACAATCTAGAGCAATTAAAAACGTTAGTGGAGGTCCTAAAAATTGATCTAAACGCAAAAGATAAAGATGGAGATACTCTTTTACACAAAGCGATTCTTTCAAAAGACGAAGCATTAGTAAAACTTCTATTGGAAGCAGGAGCTAATCCAGACATCCAGAATAAATGGGAGCAAACACCATTGCATCTTATTATGTTAGAAAGTAACCCCTAAGAAAAAGCAGCCAATAAGATTATAACTCATTTATTGAGTCATAGCGCTTCGGTGAATATTAGAGATAATCAATAAAAACTCCGCAAGATGTAGCTGCTATAAGAGGCTTTACAGCTGTTAATGCAGATTATTTACATAAAAGAACTTGGTCAGAATATTTTGCTGGAGCTAATCCAAACACCACAGAGATGCAAAATAAGATTGCAGCTGGAAGGGCAGCAAAAAGTAAGCCAATAGTAGCTATTAAAAAGCTTAAAGAAGAAGATCAAACAAAACTGAAAGCTGTTGAATGGGATAAAATTGATACGACAAAGGGGGGCAAGTCAATGACCACTGGGCGTCCTAAATTAAAACAAATGCTAGATTCATTTAAATTTCATGCCTCAGCCGGAGTGGAAAATGGCGCGGATAAAATAAATGACTTTATAGATCTCTGCGAAAAGAAAGCTATTGAGAGTCTATCAATTGTGGAGCGCAATGAAGGGGCTTTAAGCCGGGGCATGAGTGATTTACAGATATTTAAAAAAATCGTTGATAATACTAGAAAAGGACTGAATTCTAATAATTCAATAGATTTCTTAGAGGGGTTACCAGAAGAAGTAAAAAAGCCTAAATTCACCATGCGGAGAATGTTAGAAAGTGCTAAAACAGCATTCTTTTCTTTTGGTAAAGTATCATCTAGTTCTAAGAGCAGAAAAAGAGAAGTTGGTAAAAGCTAATTGTTATTAAATTAAATGCCTTCCGCCATCTAAATAAATAACTTGTCCGGTGACTGATTGGTTATTTACTAGGAAAGATATAGTATCATATAACTCTTGAAGAGTAGCGGCTTTGCGTAGGGGGGATTCGTTGATTAGCTCGTTAAAAATTTTGATGTTTTGCCCCTCTTTAAATAACGTCGGTCCTGGTGCTATTCCATTAGTTTTTATATTTGGCGCTAAGCTTAAAGCTAACATTTCCGTTAAGATACTCAATGATTTTTTGCTTAAATGATAAGAAAAAAACTTCTTTAAATTGTGAGAAATATCGGAATCAATAATATTAATAATATCGCCGCTAATTTCCTGAGAGGCCATGCTCTGAGCTAAATAAATCACTGCATTTACATGAATAGCAAAATGCTTGTCTAAAGTTTCACTATTAAGGCTGAATAAAGTGTCGTTTTCATAAATTGAGGCATTATTAATGAGAAGATTAACAGGTCCAAGCTGTTTATTTATTTCTGGTATAAGATTCACCACTTCGCTCTTATTGATAAGGTTAGCTTTAAATGTCATCACATTAGTTATAGGCAATAAATTTTTTGCAAGCTCATATGCTTCATATTCAGATTCGTTGTAATGAATAGCTATTGACCACCCGTCATGAGCTAATTTCTCAACAAGATATTTCCCAACTCTTGTTGATGAGCCAGTAATTAATGCATTTTTTTGTAATTCATTTGGCATATTAATATTATTTTTGTACTATATGTTGTAATATTAGGATATCATAACCATATATAAAGTAAAATAAACATATAAAACAAGATTAGACTGAATTTAAGGGCAAGAAAGAGGCATGGAAGAGAAACATTTTTTATCTATTGTATTGTTGATATTGTCAGCTGCAGTAATAATAGTTGCTACATTTAAAAAGATGAAATTAAGCCCAGTGTTAGGATATTTTGTAGCTGGCGGATTGATTGGCGAACATGGATTGAACTATGTGCAATCTGGAGAAACTGATACTTTAGGTGAAGTTGGAGTCATATTTTTATTATTTGCAATAGGATTGGAACTAACCCTTGAACGTTTAAAATCTATGCGTAGATACGTTTTTGGCTTTGGCTCCTTCCAAGTGGCCATCACCACTATAGTTATTGGATCAATAGCTTTTATGATGGGTGAAAGCGTTGCTTCAGCTATAATTTTAGGTGGAGGCCTTGCTTTGTCATCCACGGCAATTGTTCTTCAAGTAATTGCTGAAAATCGTGAGCAATCCACTCAAGTTGGTCGGTTATCATTAGCTGTGTTATTAATGCAAGATTTTGCTGTGGTGCCTCTTTTAGTATTGGTGCCAATTCTTGCTGGAGATCAAGTGGGCCTTGTTAAACCACTAGGAGAGGCTTTTTTAAAAGCTGTATTAGTTTTAGTATTTATTTTTGTTATAGGGCGAATAATATTAAGGCCTCTTTTTAGCATGATTAGTTCTTCAAATTCTGCGGAAAGCAATGAGATTTTTATTGCCACAACTATTTTAATTGCTTTGGGCACCGCTTATCTTACTAGTTACATGGGATTATCTTTAGCTCTTGGCGCTTTTGCTGCTGGATTGTTGGTTGCTGAAACAGAGTTTCAACTTCAGGCTGAAGAAAGTATAGCTCCTTTTAAGGGGTTGTTTTTAGGGTTGTTTTTTATGTCTGTTGGGATGTCAATTAACCTTCAATTAGTTCTAGATAACATCAGCTTTATTGCATCACTTTCATTTGGACTGATTTTCTTAAAGGCTATAATTATAATTGGTTTAGCATTGGTATTTAAATTTAATGTAGGAAATTCTATTCATGTTGGACTACTGCTTGGTCAGGGCAGTGAGTTTGCTTTTATTCTTTTTAGATTAGCAGATCAAAGCTCCATTTTTAACATAAGTACCGATACTTTATTATTGGTGGTCACTATAACCATGGCTTTTACCCCATTATTAGCTATTTTGGGCTCTTGGATCTCAAAAACATTAGATAGAAAAAATAAAAATAAACAAACAGATATATATAAAGAAATTCATGACTTAAATCACC
>CAZJZY010000002.1:40191-45210 GCA_964550685.1 uncultured Rickettsiales bacterium
GTTATTATTCTAGGATTTGGCAGGGTAGGGCAGATGGTTGCCAGATTGTTAGAAGCGGAAAAAGTTAATTATGTTGCGGTGGACATCAACTCAGAACACGTAGCCTCAGAGCGTCAAAAAGGAAATCCTGTTTATTTAGGGGATGCCAGTAATCTAGAAATGCTTGTTTCTGTTGGAGTGGCCAGGTCTAGCTCAGTTATTCTAAGCTTAAGTAATGAGGTCACCGTAAAAAAAGCTTCGAAAATTATTTTTAAGCATTATCCTAAATTGCCAATAGTTGTAAGGTCAAAAGATTTATCAAAAGCTCCAGAATTTTATGCTGCTGGAGCAAAAATTATTGTACCTGAAACTTATGAAACAGGGTTGCAGTTAGGGGGAGCGGTATTGAAAGCTATTGGTGTGAGTGAATTTGAAGTTAGTAGAATGAAAAATCAATTTAGAGCTGGCAATTATATAAAATTGCCTAAGTTGGATGAAGAGTCTGAGGTTGTAAATGGGCTATAAGTTAGTCTATTCTGTTCTGGCTAGAATTAGCTTTTTTGCTTTCCTTACCTTTTGCTCTAATTCCTTTGCGTCTGGTTCTTTTGTTGAGAATTTTATCTCTTATTATGCTTCAATTAAATCATCTGAAGTTAATGTTCGGAAGGGTCCAAACACTAGATATCCTATTGAATGGGTTTATAAGAAAAAGGGAGAACCGGTAGAGGTTATTGCTCAATTTGAACATTGGTATAGAATTAAGGATTTTAACGGAGATGAAGGCTGGGTAAAATCGGCTATGTTAACTAAGAAGCGCACAGGAGTTATAAATGTTAGCGCTTCTAAAGACCAATCATCACCTAAATTATATGCTAAATTATATGACAAGCCTGATGAATCTTCTAGAGTTATAGCCAATATTGAACATTCCAAAAGAATAGAAATTGTTCAATGCAATAAACAATTTTGTCAGATTAAAATTGCTAACTTAAGCGGCTGGCTTGAAAAGTCACAAGTTTGGGGAGTTTATAGAAACGAAGAGTTTAAGTAATACCAAATCATACCTGATTCTGCTCACCTAAATTTACTATATTTACTAAAATAAACACGCATAATGCAGTTAAAATAATCCATAAACTGAGAGGGCTTCCCCAAAAGTTTGTAAGATTAGTTACCAATATGGGGCTAAATGCCATGATGCAATAGCTAATATTATAGCAAATTGTGATTAAGGTAAAACCAATTTGAGCTGGAAAAAGCTCAGCCATCAGAGGGAACATCACAACCATCATGCTAGTGATGATAGTTTGGTAAATACATAAACCAATCAGCAAATTAGTAAACCCTTGCTTAAGCCATAGAGAATTGATTACTAATCCTAAAAATATAGAACAAGAGATGATTATTCTTAGCAAATTAATTTTAGAGATTCTATCAATTAAATGAGAGAAGAGGGGAGCATAGATAGCTGTCCAAATTAAAGAAATACTAATAGCCAAATATACATCTTTGATATCGTAATTATAAAATTTTGGTATAAAACTGGGGAAGAATATATTCATTATCACTAAAAAAGCAGGTAGTGATATTATTAATATAAAAGATATAATGTTTTTATATTCAGGCATTATATTGGAAAATAAGATAGCTTTATTTTGAGGAGTATCTGGTAATTTTCTTCGCATTAAGAGACTTATTAAACATAATATTGAACCAAAAATAAATGGAATTCTCCAAGCAAAATCTAAAATTTCCTCTCGATTAAAATTCTCTTCTAATAGATATAAGCTTACACTAGCAAGGATTGCTCCCATTGAAGTGCCGGATATTATAAAACTAAAATTCCTTGTGGGGGTTTGAGAGTTTTGTTGAATAAAGGACATAGCTCCAGGCAATTCAACTGCAAAGCTTGCAGCCTGTAACATTCTTAAAGCTACTAAAATAATAGTGGCTGTTATTCCAATTTGATTATAATTAGGCAATAATGCAATGGTAACTGTTGAGATGGCCAAAATAAAATTACTAAGAATAAAAATTTTCTTACGATTAGTTGCGTCTCCAAGAGCAGAGAAAATAAGTCCACCTATTGGTCTTACCAAATAGCCAAGAGCAAAAAAAGAAAAAGCTTTTAATTGACTTAAGAAAAGACTCTCATCTGGAAAAAATAATGGCCCTAAATATCCACTCATTAGGCCATATATTACAAAATCATAATACTCAAAAACACCACCTAAAGTTAGTAATAAAGTAGTTCTCTTAGACTTTATATTTTCCATATTGACGCTTTTTTAAAAGATAATAGAAGCATAAGGAAGAATAGCAAATCATATTAGTAAATGCAATATTATAGCTAGATTATTGATAAAACTCCTGCTATATAGATATCTCAACATAAATAGAGTTAATTAATTACATATGCAGCCCAATATAGTGTTATTAGCTGGAGGATCTGGGGCAAGGCTATGGCCTTTAAGTAGCAATAAACGTCCTAAGCAATTTATTGTGCTGCCATCTATCAATTTATCCAGCTTTCAATTAGCTCTTAAGCGTAGTTTAGTAATAACTGAAGCTAAAAATATTATTATTATAAGCAATATTGAATATAAGGATTTACTCCATCAACAAATAGATGATTTAAATTTAGCTAAAAATGATTTTCATATTATATTTGAAAAATATAGCAATAATACTGGTATTGCTGCATATTTGTGTTGTTTGTTGCTGCTACAGCAAGAGAAGGATAATCTAACTTATTTTTTCCCTACGGATCATTTGATATTTGAGGAATTATATTTTTTTAGCAATGTTTTATGTAAGATTGATAACCAGAAAATAAATCTTTTTGGCCAAAGAGTTTTTAATGCTTGCTCTAATTTTGGTTATATCCTTACTAAGAAAAATATTTCTTCTAGTTATTACAAAATAGATAATTTTATTGAGAAGCCAGATAAACAAAAAATTATAATCTTAGATAATGCTCTAGCTACAGGCAGCATTAATCTATATCAAAATCTTGGTATATATTTAGCAAAAACATCTGTTTTATATAATGAATTTCATCTATTTTGTAATGATTTACCATCTAATATATTTAATATAGAAGATAAAGAGCACTATATTGAAGTTATTTATGCTAATTTACCTATAGATAAGATGATTTCTGAACATTCTCAATTGCTTAATTTAATTGAGATTAAATTTTCTTGGAAGGATATCGGATCTTTCGAAAATTTATATCAATCTTGTGAAGGTGAGGGGATAATTTGTGAAGCTGACTCAAGACAGATTACAGAGTTTAATCAAGCAAACAAAGAATTTGAATTGCATTATAATATCACTGGTGAGATTCAAATAATAAAAAAAGTTGTTTTTTAAGAAAACGCTTTACATCATGCTGATAATTTTCTATAACTTCTTACTTAAAGATTGCCTCTGTGGCGGAATGGTAGACGCGGTAGACTCAAAATCTATTGTTTGCAAGAACATGCCAGTTCGAGTCTGGCCAGAGGTACCATGGCAATTTTTCTTTAGCACCCGTAGCTCAACTGGATAGAGTACATGACTACGGATCATGAGGTTTGGGGTTCGAATCCCTACGGGTGCGCCACTTTCCATAGTTTTGAGTCTAATCTCCACAATTCTTTTAACGCTCCCACAATTTGAGTGATAGTGTGGCCGCTAAGTGGTTCTATGATTTTAAGTCATTAGCTGGTTATTTGTTCAGAATGCTCAATGCAACAGCTTCGGCAATTTTAATACCATCAACTCCTGCTGAAAGAATACCCCCGGCATAGCCTGCGCCTTCACCAGCAGGAAATAATCCCTTGGTGTTTAGGCTTTGTAGGGTTTCATCGCGCTTGATACGTATGGGCGAAGAGGTTCGTGTTTCCACTCCGGTTAACACGGCATCTGCCATATCAAACCCGCGTATTTGTTTTCCAAAAACTGGGATAGCTTCACGAATTGCACTAATGGCGTAATCTGGAAGACATGTGGAAAGATCAGTTGGCGTTACTCCTGGTTTATAAGATGGTATAACGCTACCCAATGATGTGGAAGGTCTTCCAGCAATAAAATCACCCACAAGCTGAGCAGGGGCGCAGTAAGTGCTGCCACCTGCTATAAAAGCTGCAGATTCTAATTGACGCTGTAATGAGATGCCTTCAAGTGGTCCTCCAGGATAATCTTCTGGAGTAATTCCCACCACGATACCAGAATTGGCATTGCGTTCTGCTCGTGAATATTGGCTCATTCCATTAGTAACAACCCGGCCTTCCTCAGATGTAGCTGCAACTACAGTTCCACCAGGACACATGCAAAAACTATACACATCGCGGCCGTTTGAGGCGTGATGCACCAATTTGTAATCTGCGGCACCAAGAATAGGATTGCCAGCATTAATACCAAAACGGGCAGTATCAATTAAAGATTGTGGATGTTCAATGCGAAAGCCAATAGAAAAAGGCTTTGCTTCTATATAAACTTCACGCTTCTTTAGCATATAAAAAGTATCGCGTGAGCTATGTCCTATAGCCAGCACCACGTGATTTGATGGGATATGTTCACCGTTTTCAAGTATTACTCCACGAATCTGACGATTTTGGTCGATATCCAAATCTGTAACTTTGCTTTGAAAACGGTATTCTCCACCAAGAGATTCTATAGTACTACGAATATTTTCTACCATTTTTACCAGACGAAATGTGCCTATATGTGGTTTTGCCTCGGTTAATATTTCTTCAGGAGCTTCTGCTTTAACGAATTCGGTTAGAACTTTTCGGATAAGATGGCGTGGATCTTTAATTTGGCTGTAGAGCTTGCCATCAGAAAAAGTTCCAGCTCCACCTTCGCCATATTGTACGTTAGATTCTGGATTTAATATGGATTTTCTCCATAGTCCCCAGGTGTCTTTGGTGCGTTCTCTAACCACTTTGCCGCGATCAAGAATAATTGGTCTAAAGCCCATTTGTGCCAAAATAAGGGCTGCAAATAATCCACAGGGTCCAGCGCCTATAACTATTGGACGAGCGTAATGTTCTT
>CAZJZY010000002.1:45220-56903 GCA_964550685.1 uncultured Rickettsiales bacterium
CAAAGTGATAATCCATATTAGGGGTAGGTTGAACACGTCCATCTTTAACGAAGCGTTTTAAAACATCCGTTTCGTTTTTTATCTCCACATCCAATGAATAGATGAGGGAGATGGCAGATTTATTGCGCGCATCATGGGCTCTACGAAACACTACACAAGAAATTAGATCACAAGCAAGGATTCCTAAACGAGAGATTGCTGCATCTTCAATTGCTTCTGGTGGATGATCAAGCGGAAGTTTAATTTCAGTAAGGCGAAGCATTGAATACCTATGTAGTTTAAGATTTATCAGAATTGAATTCATTTAAAGTAATAAATTCTAGGGGGATTCTAGCATTTTATTATTTTAAATGAAAATAATTTTTAAAAATAACTTAAACTGAGGGCTCTCCAAGCAACTGAGCGCCACCATCACTAAGATGTAGATTGTTATCATACCATCCTTCAGTGTTATGTGATTTTGCCTCATGATCAACAACAAAAATTTGAGTGTCAGGGAATTCATTATCTAACATCACTTGAAGATCGTGAATTGAATCATGGTCTAGACCTGCAAATATTTCATCAAAAATGATTATATCTGGTTTATTTTCTGATAGCATCAATCGCACAGCATCAATTTTTTGTTTTTGTCCGCCGCTTGTTCCTGCCATCCAGTCTTTTTTAATATCTAAGCTATCAATTAAACTAATCTCACCTTCTTTTACCGAATCTATTTTTATTTTTGTTAATAGCTCAGTTACTCTTGCTCTATAGGTTTCTGCTGCCGCTCCCTTTTTAAAGGTAATTAGCTCTAAAAGACTGTCCTCTGGAGGGATATAAGCATCTTGAGTGGTCATAGCAATATATGGAGCATCACCATTCTTAGTCAGATAGGTTATGTTTCCTTCGCTCCAAACGCCATCATGCATAATTTGTTTTATAGCTTTAAAGAAGGTGGATTTACCTGCGCCAGAAGCGCTTGTAACAGCTATATGTTTATCTAAAATACATAAATCTTTTATATATAATCTAGATTCATCTCCTTTTCCAACTTTAAAATCATTTAAACAAATTCCTGTTTTTTCACCTTTTTCATAATGATAATATGGTTGATGCTCTAATAAATTCTCAATCTCATCCATTCTTGCTTTAAGTTCAATAATTCTATCCATTGATTGTTTAAATGTGGTCATGGGGCCAGAATTATCTGCGTCCCAGCTAACCATAGCAGAAAAATCTTGAGTCATTGAAATAACTTCTTCACGTTTATCTCTAGCTAAAGCACCTTGATAGATTTGATTGGCTACAACTATACAGTTAAAAATATAATTTGTTATACCTTGGGCGCTGAACCAAATGTTTATTGCTGATCCCCAAAGGCTTTGCTCTGCTACTAGCTCTCTTAGGGCGTCAACTAATTCTTCTTGTCCTGCTTTATTAAAATCATTAGCTTCGTATATAGTCATTGAAGCAGCATTTATTTTAACATGTTCATACTTACTGTAAATTTTAGTAGATATATCATTCAGCTTAGTTGAATAACCATAATATTGCCCTGATATTGCATGTGTAATTCCACTGGTTAATTTATTATACATTGAAGAATATAATATTGTGTCGAGAGCGTTAATGGAATATAAATGCCCAATAGCATAGCTTCCAGTAATTGCTTTAGATATGGCGCTTGGTAAAAGCGAATTATGAGTTATGGAAGAAATATCTCCATCCATTTTTTCTACCAAAACTTTAGAATTTAAGAATTCTTTAGAATTAGGTAATGCATTTTCAGTTCGCTCTTGTTTTAAATGCAAGGAAACTTCTCCAGTTAGTAAATCATCATTAAATTTATCACTTATCATATATTGAAATTTAGTTTGAAAATATTCATTTAGATAGCTAGTGGCTATGTTGCTACCAACATAAGGAATAAGATATTTAGAAAGGGTTGATAAAGAGTCAATAAATTTTATCCAAGATTTATCTGTTTGAATAAGATTGGTGAAGCTTTCGTCAGCGTTTTGATAATATTGTGTAAATGTTAAGCTTAGTTTTGCAAGTATTATTTGACTTGTAATTAAAGCTATTGCTTGTTTTTCAATTAATTTATCCAGCTGGGCTTTAGGAATAATTTCGCCATATAGCTGATAGAGATCTTCGCTTAATTGCAGAGCTGGTGATTTTATTTTTTCTTCCTCTTCTGCAGAAAATAAAACTATTCCAGATATAGCAACGACAATGCTTTCTGTAACTCCTGTCTGACTAACTAATTGAGTTAATCCAAGTGCCGTCGATTTAATTGTGCCTAAAATTTCTGGCAACATATAATCAACTATTCTGTTGGTTTGTGGAACAAATAAATTGGCAGTGGCAATATTACTTAGAGTATAAGTTAAAGGATAGCTATGAGTTATATTATATAACGAAAGCCCTTCGTCAATAATGCCGGCAGCAAAACCTATTCCAGCTCCATAGGGGCCCATATAGCTATAGCCTGAGATTGCCCCTGAAGTTGGGGCTATAATTTTATCCATATGTGGATAAATTATTCCAGTTGGTAATAATAAACCTGTTGTAATGCCAATAATATCAGATAGATAATAAGAGGTTTTAAATGAACTCAATGATCCCCAGCCGAGCATGGCAGAAGTTAAATAAGGTTTATCGTAAATTTCATAATGATTTGCTATAACGTCAATCGCGCCGAGTGTTCCTAAGGATAATCCCATTGGGCCTAAGGTGGTTAACCCTATTGCAGAAGTTGCTGCTATGGGCAATAAAAATTCACATTTATATATTGCTTTATAAATGGGTCCATATGTTTTGACGGGAATAATTGTTGTTGCGGTCATTTTAAAGTCTCTTTAAGTTTTGCGGGAAAGATATAGAAAAATTAATAATTTGTCAATTTGTATATTTATGATTATTAATTATCTAGACGTTGTGAATATTTTTATTTACGTTTAAATTCTAAAATATCACCTGGTTGACAATCTAGGTGCTGACAAATACTCATCAGCGTAGAAAAACGGATAGCTTTAGCTTTGCCAGTTTTTAAAATTGATAAATTTTGAATAGTAATCCCTATTGCTTCAGCTAAATCTTGAAGTTTTATTTTTCTTCTAGCTAGCATCACATCTAGATTTACAATAATTTCCATGGGTTAGGTCTCACTTATATTATAAATTTAGATTCATCTTGAAGTTTGCTTGCTTCAAACATTACCCATGAAATAACTATCAATATACTTCCTCCAAAAATTCCTTCTAGGCTAGGTGCTCCAAAAAATATACTTATATAACGTTCGCCGGGAGGATTAGATAAGGTGGTGGCCATAACCATTAAAGCATTACCTAGTGGTTTAGCCATCAGTGCATTCAAGAAAAATAACCATCCTAAATATTTATATTGGATTGCATTGGCAGCGCTAAATATTTCACCATTTTTATAATTCCTAAATATTAATTTAAGAATAAATAAGCTTAGAAATAAGGGTAATAAACTTAAAGCATGTCCACTCATAGCGATGGATTTAGAAAGAGGAGTCCAAATAAAGTTATTTAAATTGCTATAATTTTGGTTGTTTAAATTATGATAATTTTCTAGACCTTGAAATGGATTTTGCAGCAGTCCCTTGGAGAGTTCATTTATCGTGTAGCTATCAATAAAGTACCATGTAGCCATAATGAATAAAGGCAACCCTATTAGTAATATATTAAAAGTAAATAAAAGATAAGAGCTTAATTTTTGTATTTTATGCATAATTGACTCATATAATAATGTTAACTTGATCTCACTTTATCAACATTATTTCGTAAGTCAATCATTATTTATCGTTTATCATTAAAAATATATCTTATTCAGTTAATATATTTTTTAGAAGAGGAGCTTTCCTTCTTTCTTTAATATATAGGAAAATCTTTACAAAGTTTATTAACCTTGGCAGACACCATTTTAATCACCTGCTTTAAATTTTCTTCGTTATTTAGGGCTATGGCATCTAAAACATCAGCAATTAAATTACCAATTTGTTTAAACTCATTCTCTTTAAATCCACGGGTAGTGCCAGCGGGGGAGCCAATTCTGATTCCTGAGGTGACAGTTGGTTTTTCTTTATCAAAAGGAATGGAGTTTTTATTGCAAGTTAAACCTGCTTCTTCAAGAATTTTTTCAGCTATGTTTCCAGTAATATTTTTAGGGCTTAAGTCAATTAATAGCAAATGAGTATCAGTTCCTCCGGTTACAACGCCAAAACCTCTCTCTAGCATCACTTCTCCCATAACTTTAGCATTTTTCTTTACATCTCTAATGTAAGTTTTATATTCCTCAGTTAGGGCTTCTTTAAATGCTACGGCTTTTCCAGCTATGGCATGCAATAAGGGGCCGCCTTGTAATCCTGGAAATAGAGCTGAGTTAATCTTCTTAGCTATCTCTTCGTTATTGGTTAATACCATACCTCCACGTGAGCCACGCAAAGTTTTATGAGTGGTGGTGGTAACAACATCTGCAAAATCTAATGGATTTTCATGTTCTGAGGCAGCAACTAATCCTGCAAAATGGGCCATATCTACCCAGAAATAAGCACCAATTTCATCAGCAATTTTTCTGAATTTAGCAAAATCAATTGCTCTAGGGTAAGCAGAGCCGCCTGCAATGATAATTTTTGGTTTATGTTCCAAGGCCAAAGCTCTAACTTGATCAAAGTCAATTAGTGAGTCTTCTTGTTTTACGCCATATTGAATAGCCTCAAACCATTTGCCGGACATATTAGGTGCAGCTCCATGAGTTAAATGCCCACCGGCTGCAAGTGACATTCCAAGGATTTTTTCTCCTGGCTTTACAAGGGCTAGCATAACAGTTTGATTAGCTTGAGATCCAGAATGCGGTTGTACATTAGCAAATTTACAATTAAAGAGTTTCTTAGCTCTTTCAATCGCCAAAGCTTCCACTTCATCAACAAATTCACACCCGCCGTAATAGCGTCTGCCTGGATAGCCTTCGGCATATTTATTGGTGAGGATACTTCCCTGTGCTTCAAGCACCGCCTTGCTAACAATATTTTCAGAAGCGATCAATTCTATTTGATTTTGTTGACGATGTAATTCTTTGTCTATTGAACGTTTAATTTCAATGTCAGTAGTTTCTAAATCATTAGTAAAAAAATTATTCATCTTGTATCTCCTTGTAATTTATCAATTCTAATTTGATGCTGTTGACCTTTAAAATCTGTAGACATAAAAGCTTTAAAACATTCTAAAGCTGTTTTGTTATCTATGATTCTGGCTCCCAATACCAGCACATTTGCATCATTATGTTCTCTTGAAAATTTTGCCATTATAGGATCAGTGCATAAAGCAGCTCTTATATAGGTAAATCTATTTGCTGCAATGCTCATGCCAATTCCGGTTCCGCAAATTAAAATGCCTTTTTCTGCCTTTTTAGATTCTAAAACTTCTACTAATTTATAAGCATAATCAGGATAATCAACTGCATCAATGCTATTGCAGCCCAAATCAATAAATGCCTGATTAGAGCTTTTAAGATGCTGTATAATATATTGTTTAAGATCAAAACCGGCATGATCAGAGGCTATTGCTATCATATATCTTTAATCTTTTATTTAAAAAAAATATTATATATCTTAAGGGGATTGATGCAAGTTTTATCTATTGATGCAGAAGTTATCATTATTCATCTGACTAAATATTTTTTAGTTTGTGAACAATTAGCATAATACAGCAGGAGAAAGTGAAAATAAGTATTTTTACCGAGTTGGGTATTTCAGCATAGCTAGCATCATCATTAGTGACTGGAAGCTCTGTGGCATTATATGCATTATTATAGACGCTTCCTCTTAAGTGATTATCAGACAATTCTATCGTGGCGTTATTAGGTAATTGTTCCATTAAATTTTGATCCATGTTAGCCTCCTTTATAAATTATAAACCATCATTGTAATAATGCGATATTCCAACAATTAATAGAAATAAACAGCATATTTCCATAGAATAATTGCTATTATAAACTTTATTTGATAATGTTATTTCTGCTTCAGAATCTGGAAGAAGCTCTGTAATAAAAATGTCTTCTGTAGAAATAATTACGTCCTCTAAAGGAGGTATAATTTCATGAGCATTATAATCAAGTATAAGATTATAATGTCCTCCATTATATTCTAAATGAATTGCCGGTGCGTAATCATTCCCTGAATTATTAATTCTAACTATTAAGCCATCTGCTCTATGTATAATTAATTCCACTCCCAGAACTCTACTAATCACGCCAAGTTCAACATTTCCACCCCAATTACCATTCATTAGAATGCTGCTGATATATTGTTCTACAATTCTATCTTGTCTCATCATTTCTAGAATATTTTGCTCTTCTATTCCAGTTTGATACATAGAGACATATTCAGATAATCTCAATTGCATAGAAGGAGAAAAGCCATGAAGATCAGCATCTCTAATATTAGCTATTAGCTGGGCTTCTAGTTCTTTAATATATAATTCTTGGTTCAAATATATGCTATTATGCACTGCTTCCCTTAATTGCTCCAAAGTATAATCATCTAATTCTAATCTTCTATATCCTTCTAAAATTGCATTATACATGCAATCTCCATTATTTTTGATCAGTAGAATTGTTCCTTCAAAAAAGATTCTATGTTGCTCATTTAAGGAGTATAATTTATTATTTATAATATGAAGTTTTAGATCAATATCTTCTAAGGGCTGTTTGTCTAAGTCACTAATTTTTGAATAAATAATATTGTTTGCAAGATAGATAAAAATATTATCCCTATCATAGACAGCAGAAGTATAAAGAAGTTCTAATATACGCTGGTAATATGGCGATCTAAAGTCTTCTATTGACTCAAGAAACTCTATTATTACTTTTAAATTTCCTTCCCTGGCAATGCTCTGTATTAATGGATCTTCTCCTGGAATATAAGAGATTTCAGCCGTAAGGTGAATATGCAATAGAAGTAACTGATAAATTGGAGTTCCTTCTCCTGCAAAATCAAGTGCATCTTTACCATTTTTTCTAGCAGAGTTAATATCTGATCCGGCTTTTAAAAGAAGCTCAACCATTGTAACATGACCACAAGTAATGCTTCTTAAGAGGGGAGTAACTCCTTGAATTAATAATGTATCTATATCAATTCTTAAAGCTTGAAGCTGTCTAATAATTGTTTTTACTACCGTAAGATTATTACTGAAAATAGCTGAATGTAATTTGGATGCAAAATCAATCGCTGTTTGTTTCACAAGATACCTTATTCATAGGAATGATATTTTTATATTATATAATTTATTAATTATAAATCAATCCAGCGCTTCTTTTCTTGTAACAGAGAATTACTCCTTATTGCCTCTCTAATGCTGGTCATCATTCTATTCATAAAATTTACGTTATGGATGGTAAGCAAACTAGCTCCCAGTAACTCTTTGGCTTTTATTAAATGATGTATGTATCCCTTACTATGATGTTTGCAAGTGTAGCATGGGCAATCTGGTTCAATGGAGGTGAAGTCATCCTTATATTGGCTATTATTAAGGTTAAGATGTTCTTTTTGCTTGTTTTCTCTATTCTCTGGCCTTACTAAAGCGCCACCATGACGAGCAAGTCTGGTTGGATGAACGCAGTCAAAAGTATCGATTCCTTGTTCCACTCCATTAAAAACATCAGAAACTCCACCAATACCCAACAAATGAATTGGCCTATTGCGATCTAAAATTTCAGCAGTTATGGCCACCACGTCATACATTTGGTTTTTATCAGCACCCAGTGAACCTCCAATTGCATGGCCAAAAAACTCTTGTGAATTTACGTATTCACAGCTTTCTTGGCGTAAATCTGGATATATTCCTCCCTGGATTATGCCATATAGTTTTTGCACATCAGTATCGTGCTTATTAAACTCAGCTAAACTACGAGAGGCCCAGCGGTGGCTCATTTTCATTGAATTATGAGTATATCTCTTATCAACATGAAAAGGTGTGCATTCATCTAAAACCACCACAAAATCAGGCCCCAGCATTCTTTGAATCTCAATTGATCTCTCGGGGCTTAGAAAGTAAGTTTTACCATCTATGTAAGAACGAAATTTGGCGCCTTCTTCAGTTATTTTTAATAAAGTTTGAGGGCGGTTGCTCATTCTTTTTCCTTTAATTTCTGAGGCAACAGAACCATGACCTAAACTAAAAATCTGGAATCCTCCGGAATCAGTTAACATCGGTCCATCCCAACCCATAAATTTATGCAAACCTCCAGCTTTTTCTATAATTTCTGGTCCCGGTTGAAGCATTAAATGGTAAGTATTGGCAAGGATAAAGCTAGTTCCTTCCTCTTTCATTTGTTGTGGATGTAAGCTCTTTATTGCAGCTTTGGTAGCACAGAAAATAAAAGCAGGGGTTTGCACTGTGCCGTGAGGAGTTTTCAATTCTCCAAGACGAGCTTTTGAATTTGGATTAGGACAGTGGAATTTAAAAGAAAAATTACTCATGTTTCATCTCTGGTTTAAAATAATAGCTCCAATATATTACAGGAGTAGAAAATAATGCAAAAACCACTCTTAAAATATAGGTGCCTAAAATATAAGTATAAATTAGCATCGAAGTAGATACTGGATTAGGTGACAATATCACCCAGGCCAGCAAACTAAATATAATATTATCAATTAATTCTGAAATCATTAAAGCTGCATTACTGCGTAGCCAGAGCATTTTTTCATGATAAAATTTAGAAAGCCAAGCAAATATATTGATATTGAATAATTGGCTAACCACAAATGCAACCAAACTAGCAATTAATAATCTTGGCGCTGGAAGAAATAATTCGGAGATTGCTCCATGTGCAGCGTTTCCTTCAATAGGCTTAAACCCTAAAGCTATTACCATGGTGATGGTTACCAGAACTTGAGTGGTAAAGCTAAGCCATATATTTCTCTTAGCTGCTTCTTTACCATAATGTTCAGTGATAATATCATTGCATAAGAAAATGGTTGAAAATGTTGCTGTTCCCAAGGCCACATGTTCTGGCATTAAATTCATATTCATCAATTTTAAAACTTGAATATTGGCGGTGATTGTTGCCGCTGAGCTATAAACATAAAGGCCTACAAGGCCAAATACTCTAAACATAAACAACATCACAATAATTCCAATACCAAAAGAAAGGAATGACAAAATCTCGCCGCTTAGAGAATGCATATATGAGATTATTGGTAATATTAAAAAATCATCCATTATGTTCTTATAGATTATAATTTTATTTAGAAGTGTTCATATATAACATAATTGCTAGAAAAAACAACGCTATATATTTTTCATATATGTATAGCTCTATTATATGCGCTTAGAACAGATTCATGCATCATTTCTGAAAGGGTAGGGTGAGCGAATATAGTGTTAATTAGGTCTTCTTCAGTTCCTTCCATAGCTTTATGAATGGCAAATCCTTGAATCATTTCGGTAACTTCAGCGCCAATCATATGGGCACCAAGTAATTCGCCAGTTTTTTCATCAAAAATGGTTTTAATCAAACCATCAGTTTCGCCTAAAGCTATTGCTTTTCCATTGGCCATAAATGGGAATTTACCAACTTTAATCTTCAAGCCTTTATCTTTTGCTTGTTTTTCAGTAAGCCCAATACTTGCTATTTGTGGCATGGAATAAGTACAGCCAGGAATATTCAATTTATTAATACTATGAGTTTTTTTGCCAGCAATTTTTTCAGCAACCAAAATTCCTTCATGACTAGCTTTATGAGCAAGCCATGGTCCGCTGATTACATCACCTATAGCATAAATTCCAGGTTCTGCAGTTTCACAATATTGATTCACTTCAATTAGGAATTTTTCTAATTTAACTTTAGTTTTATCTAATCCTAAATTTTCAGTATTAGCAACCACGCCCACGGCCATTAGAATTTTCTCAGCTTTAATGTTTTGCTCTTTACCATTACAAAGCAAAACTGCAGTTAAATCAGTTTTTCCTTTAGTTATTTTGGTAATCTGGCTTGAGGTATGAATCTGCATCCCCTGTTTTATAAAAGCTTTATGAGCAATTTCTGCAATTTCCGCATCTTCAGCTGGTAAAATTCTTTCAAACATTTCAACTAGGGTAACTTCCACTCCCATGTTACGGTAGAAGCTCGCAAATTCCACTCCAATGGCCCCAGACCCTACCACAATTAAAGATTTTGGTAATTCTTTAGGAGTCATCGCCTCTTTGTAAGTCCATACAAAATTGCTATCTGGCTCAAAGCCTGGGATTACTCTAGCTCTGGCTCCAGTAGCAATAACTATGTTTTTGGTGGAAATATTATTAGCCTTTCCGTCTATGGTTACTTGGATACTACCTTTGCCAAGAATTTTCCCTTCTCCCATGATAACTTCAACTTTATTTTTTTTGAGTAAATGGGCAATACCACTGCTAAGCTTAGAAGCTACATCGCGTGAACGCTGGATAATTTTAGTGAAATCAAATTTGATATTATCAGCAGAAAAGCCAAATTGATCCAAGTTATGCAATAAATGATTAACTTCTGAGCATTTGAGTAAAGCCTTAGTAGGAATGCAGCCCCAATTTAAACAAATACCACCTAAATGCTGCCTTTCGATAACAGCGGTTTTTAAACCTAATTGTGCTGCACGAATTGCTGTCACATATCCACCAGGACCTGCTCCAATCACCACTACATCAAAATCACTCATATATTTTCCTAAATCATTATTTAATAAATATTAGATTTTATGCGTAAATAAGCGAGCTGTCAAAGATTTTTGTCTAGTTTTTTCAAAGAACTATTGAGTAATAGTCGATTTAACCTTATAAATAATACACCTATAATTACTAATTTTAGCAAAAATATGAATATATTTTCTCAAATATCTAAAAAAAATAAGGCAGATATATACCCAGCTTTGCAGGATAGTTATGGCTATATTTTGAGTCAATTATCTTGTTATAGCTCTAAAATTTTATTTATTTGTAATGATGATGATAAATTACCGATGTTTGCTAGGCAGCTAGAATTTTTTTCTCCTGGCGTAAAAGTTATTATCTTGCCAGATTGGGACTGCTCACCTTATGACAGAATATCTCCAAATATTAGTAACTTAGCGCAGCGTATTAATGCTTTAGATCAGCTTTCGTCTTTAGCAGCTGAAGAACGTGTTATTTTACTAACCTCGTTGAATGCATTTATTCAGCGCTTACCACCAAAATTGAGCAGCAAAGAGATAAAAGTTGGTGATTTGTTAAAAAGAGAAGAGCTTCTTTCTTTATTGCTGCAGCTTAGCTTCCGCAGGGTAGAAGTGGCTAGTGAGCCTGGTGATTTTGCAGTTAGAGGCGATATTATTGATATAGTAGCCCAAGATGAGCAGGGCTGGCGTTTAGATTTTTTTGGCAATAAACTAGAAAAAATAAGAATATTTGATCCTATAACTCAAATTTCTGATGGCTTTAGAGAGCATCTTCGTTTGCTTCCATCAAGTGAAGTACTCTTAAATCAAGATAGCATAGCTCAATTTTGTAAAAGCTTTCAGAAAAATTTTGGTATAGATTCAATCGATCATCCATTATATGAAGCTATAGAAGGGGCCAGAAAATATCCAGGAATGGAGCATTATTTACCTTGCTTTTATGAGCATTTAAGTAATATATTTGATTATTTTTCACCCACTCAGATCATTTGT
>CAZJZY010000002.1:56921-90895 GCA_964550685.1 uncultured Rickettsiales bacterium
AAGCAGCTTAAGTTAATATCTGAGCATTATGAATCTAGAAAAGATTTATTGGTGAATAGATTTCAAGATGAAGTGGTTTATTATCCTCTGCCTCCTAAAACTTTATGGATGGATCATGAAGAGATTAATGCCAAGCTTATTGAGCATAATTTTATTAATTTGCATAATTTTACAATTGATACAGCAGATGGAATAGATTTAGAAATCAAAAAAATGGAAGATTTTAATTTGTCTTCCCAGAATAAACAAATTTCCTCTTTCGATTTATTTAAAAAATACCGGGATGAACATAAGAAAAAAATAATTATTGCCTGTAATAGTGAAGGATCTCTGCAGAGAGTGCAGAATATCTTAGGCAATTATAATGTTCATTGTTATAGGCTTAGTAATTTTGATGATTATAAACAAATTTCAGGGAAAACAGTTGGTATAACTATATTGCCAATAGAACATGGATATGTTTCTAAAGATTTTGCTATAGTCGCTGAGCAAGATTTATTAGGTGAAAAAATTATTCGTAAAAAATCTAGCAAAAGCTTAGAAAGCCTAATGGCTGAAATCAATAATATTCAAATTGGTGAATATGTGGTTCATCAACAACATGGCATTGGTTTATTTGATGGTTTAGAAACCATAAAAGCGGCCGGCATAGAGCATGATTGTATTAAAATAATTTATGATGCTAATGACATTCTATATATTCCAGTTGAGAATCTTGATTTATTAACCCGTTATGGTGGCAATGAAGAGCAAGTTCGTTTAGATAAATTAGGTGGCGTTTCCTGGAAAGCTAGAAAAGCAAAATTAAAAGAGAAACTTAAAGAGATAGCTGCTCAGTTAATTAAAACAGCCGCACTAAGAGCTAGCAAAGAAGGTGAGAATTTAACGCCAATTTCAGGTGGATACGAAGAATTCTGCATGCGCTTTCCTTATATGGAGACCGATGATCAGATAAATTCAATTAACGATGTTCTAGAAGATTTGTCTTCAGGCAAGCCAATGGATCGTTTAGTTTGTGGCGATGTAGGGTTTGGTAAAACTGAAGTGGCAATGCGTGCTGCCTTTGTTGCTACTCATCCAGAGCAAAACATAAAAAAACAAGTTGCCGTTATAGTTCCAACCACTTTGCTTGCCAGACAGCATTATCATTCCTTTTTTAAGAGATTTTCTGGTTTTCCAGTTCAGGTGAGGCAGCTATCTAGATTAGTTAGCGCTAAAGATGCAAAGCTTACTAAAGCTGGGCTAAAAGATGGAAGTATTGATATTATTATTGGCACTCATGCGCTCCTTGCTAAAGATGTGGAATTTAAAAATTTAGGTTTATTGATTGTTGATGAAGAACAGCGTTTTGGAGTGCTCCAAAAAGAAAAGCTTAAAAACTTTCAAGATAATATTCATATTCTTACTTTATCTGCTACTCCTATTCCAAGAACTTTACAGATGTCTTTAACAGGTGTGCGTGATTTAAGCATTATAGCAACCCCACCAATTGATCGTCAGGCAGTTAAAACTTACATTATGCCTTATGATTCAGTGGTTATTCGTGAGGCTATATTGAGAGAGTTTTATAGAGGTGGGCAGACATTTTTTGTATGCCCTAGAATTAGCGACATTATGGAAGTTCTGCCGAAGTTAACTGAGCTAGTACCTGAAGTAAAAATTGTGGTGGCGCATGGCCAGATGACTCCAGCTGCTTTAGAAGAAATTATGACTGATTTTTATAATAAAAAATTCCATCTTCTTCTTTCAACCAGCATCGTTGAATCAGGTATAGATATAGCTGAAGCTAACACCATGATTATTCACCGGGCAGATAAATTTGGTTTATCAGCTTTGTATCAATTGCGGGGCAGGGTGGGCAGAAGCAATATCAAGGCTTTCTCTTATTTATTATTGCCGAATAAAAAATTGAGTAAATTGGCAATGGCTCGTCTTGAGGTTATGCAAACTTTGGATACTTTGGGCGCAGGATTTACTGTGGCCAGTCATGATATGGATATTCGTGGCTTTGGTAATTTAGTTGGTGATGAGCAATCTGGACACATCAAAGAAGTGGGCTTAGAGCTTTATCAGCAAATGCTCCAAGATGCTATTTTTGCGCTTAAAAATCCATCTAAAGAAGAAACATTAGATGAGGATTATAGCCCGCAAATAAATTTAGGCCTGCCAGTGTTGTTGCCAGATGATTATGTGGCCGATCTTAATTTACGCTTAAGTTTATATCGTAATTTAGCAGGTCTTAAAACTTTGGCTGAAGTTGAAAACTTTGCAATAGAGATGATTGATCGCTTCGGTCCATATCCAATTGAGGTGGAATATTTATTACTAGTGATTAAGCTTAAAATTAAGGCCAAGAAAATTAATGTGGATAAGATAGACGCAGGCCCTAAGGCTATAACTTTTGCTTTTAAAGATAATAAATGTTTGCATTACGAACAAATGATGGATTTTGTGAGTAAAAATCAAATGTATCTTAAGATTAGGCCTGATCATAAACTATTGATTAGCAAAGAATTTGCAGATATTAAGAAGAAAATTGAATTTATTGAGGGGTTATTAGAAAAGTTAGATTTTGCTAATTAGTGTTTATCTTTAGAAAAAAATGCTCTTTGGCTTAATAGAAAAATAATAGTTAGGGGTAAAAAACCAAATACTTTAAACTTAACCCATAAATCTTCTGAAAAGTTGCGCCAAATAAATTCATTTAATAGAGCTAGGGAAATAAAAAAATAGGCCCAGCGCTTTGAGAATTTTATCCAATCTTCATCGCTAAGAGTGAAGGCCTTTTCTAAAATATTTTTTAAAAAAATCTTCTTAAATCTTAAACCAAATAATAAAATCATAGCGAATAAAACATAGATAATAGTTGGTTTTATTTTTATGAAGGTGGTATCGCCAGTGAATATGGTGATGGAACCAAAAATTAATAATAGCCCAGCAGTGAATAACGGCATTGCTGGAACTGTTTTTTCGTAATAATAAGTAATGGCAACAGTAATTAAGCTTAGCGCCACAATCACTATTGTAGCTGGAATCATTCCATAAAATTTATAAACAACAAAGAAAGCTAATAATGGTCCAAATTCATTCATCGCCTTAATAAAAGGAGGCATATTATTTGCTCGTTAAGAATTGCTCCAAGCGATTGCTTAAAGAGTAAACGGGGCGTTTTCCCAAAGTTAATGCGCCATTTTCATTGCTAATCTTAAACTCAATCACATTGCTTGGAAAATCATCTCCTGTGATATCGCTTAATAAAGCTAAAATAACATTATAACGTTCTTTTGATAAGATATTCTCCATCATTAGATTTTCTAAAAGTTTATTCCACTCAGATGCAATAAAATCTACGTTAATAATTGTTCGGCCAGATTGATCATCTTGAATTGAACCAATAAAAGAAAATTGAGTCTCATCTAGGTTTATTTTCATAGTTTTGATGTCAACAAATGGTAGTAATGAGCGATCTTCTTCCTTTTTTGAGGTATAGCTAACATCAGTGTTTAAAGTTATCTTGCTAAATGGAATCTGGAAGTTTAATAAATCTTTAAATAATTCTTTGTACCCAGAAAGAAGGTTTACGGTGCTATCTACCTTGACAGAAGTATTGGTTATTATGTCTGAAGGTCTGTCCATAGAAACTTGGATAATTGATGAAGCATTGGATATTTCTTTTTGAGTAAAACGGTCAATATTTACTAAATCATTAGCAATAAAAGAAAATTCTTTTATTTTAAAATCAGTTAAATTCTCATTTTTATATAATGATTTTATCACTTTTGCAGTGTTAACAGGATTGCTATCAACAAGCGTTATAGAGCAATCGCTTTTATATATTGTATCATATGAAGTAATTTTATCGCTATATGCGGTGTCTGAGGTGGCTTTTCCTAAGAGGCTAAATTTAATATGACTAAATAAAATATTAGTTTCAAGCTTCACTATTTCATAAGTCATATCATTAATAAAATTCACTGTCTTTGGATGAATTTGTATACTTAAATTACTAAATCTAACTTTAAATTTAAAAGGAAAGCCACTTAACTTCATATCACTATATAATAGTTTGAAATTCTCATTTGGCTTCGTAACAAATTCAGTTATTTGTTGTTTTAATTTATAACCAGAATATACCCATAGCCCTATATAGCTAACTACAGTAAGTAAAGTAATAAAAATAGATAATTTAAAGAGTCTTTTCATATATAACATATTATTTTGCGCTTATATTTCTAGATGCTGAAGGAATGGTAACTTTCAATCCATCTAATTTATCTGTCATTACAATTTGGCAACCAAGCCTAGAAGTTTGAGTAAGTCCAAATGCTAAATCTAGCATATCTTCTTCTTCTTCAGAGGCTGATTCCAATTTGTTATAAAATTCAGGATCAACGATAACATGACAGGTAGAGCAAGCAAGAGATCCCTCACATGCGCCTTCTAATGGTAAATCGTCTTGGTGAGCCAGTTCAAGAACAGTTTGTCCATTTCTAGCTTCTATAACTTTTTCGCTACCGTCTTTATTTACAAAAATAATTTTTGGCATTAAATCTCTCTATTTTTAACTTATGTTATTATTCTATGGTTAATTGTCTTCTACGGCGATCTGGCTTAGCTTTGCGAGGCCTACTTAACATTTTATCGCTCACATATTGGCTAAGAACTTCAATTAAATCATCTGTCTTTTCACGGAAGAAATGGTCTGCGCCAAATATAATTTGATAATCTATATTAGTGTTTTTTTGTTTTGATAATTTTTCAACAAACTCAGCCACAGCAGCTTCACTAACTATACTATCTTGTTCTCCTTGTATCACAATTCCATGAGCTGGGCAAGGGGATAGGAACGAAAAGTCAAATTTATTGACCGGAGGTGCTGCCACAGCAAATGCTTGAATTTCTGGGCGACGCATCATTAATTGCATGGCTATCCACGCTCCGAATGAAAAACCGCTTATCCAGAAACTTGAAATGTCAGGATTTTGAGTTTGCAACCAATCAAGAGCGGTTGCGGCATCCGCCAACTCACCAACGCCATTATCAAATTTGCCTTGCGATCTTCCCACTCCACGAAAGTTAATTCTAAGCACAGAAAATCCGCTTTGCTTAAAAGCATTATATAATGCATATACTACTTTATTATTCATTGTTCCACCGTAAAGTGAATGTGGATGGAGTATTAAAGCAGCAGGGGCTTGTTTGTTTTCTGATGGATGATATCTTCCTTCAATTCTTCCATCTGGACCATTAAAAATAACTTCTGGCATTGATTATACTCAATAATAATAGTTGACTAAATTACTAGGACAATTTAAAGTCTGATTAATATTATTGCTAGTATAATTTTTTTTATTAACTTAGCAAGAAATTTAGCTATTGTGGAACATTTTTATTATGATGCTAACAACAAAAGGGCGTTACGCCGTAATGGCCATGGTAGATTTAGCCTATTACTCAGCGGGTGGTCAAGTTACGGCTTTACACGAAATAGCGGATAGGCAAGAAATTGCTATTAATTATCTTGAGCAATTATTTAGTAAGTTAAAAAAAGCAAACTTAGTTGAGGCAATTAAAGGTCCAGGAGGTGGTTATAAATTATCTAGGCTTCCTAAAGAGATATCGATTCTGGAGGTGATTAATGCAGTTAATGAGTCTATTAAAATTACGCGTTGTGATAATAATGGGGGCGGTTGCTTAATTAAAAAACATAACAAAATTTGTTTTACTCACGCCTTATGGGATGGTTTAAGTAAACAAATAGGTGGTTACCTGGATTTTATGTCTCTGCAAGATGTTTGTAATAATATCAGATTAAATGACGGCGCCATATGAAAAGGATCTATCTAGATTACAATGCCACCAGTATAATAGATGAATCTGTGGCTGACTTAATGATTAATATGCTAAAGATAAGAAGTCCTAGCAATCCTTCATCTATACATGAAGATGGGCGTAAGGCCAGAGGAATTATGGAAAATTCTAGGCAGCAAATTGCTAAGGCTTGAAATCTTGATGCATATAAAGATGATGTGCAAATTATTTTTACAAGTTCAGGGACTGAGGCAAATAATTTAGCCATTGATAATTTTAAAAATATACCTATGTTTGCTGGAAGCACAGAACATGTATCAGTTTTAGAAGCTGGGCATAAAAATATAAATATTATTCAAGTAGATGCTAATGGAATAATAGATTCAGAACAGATAATAAGGCTTCTAAAATTGTCTCCTGGTAAAAAATTAGTATCAATTATGTTAGCTAATAATGAAACTGGTGTTATTCAGGATATAAAACTTTTAAGCAAAATAGTTCATGAAGAAGGAGCAATTCTTCATTGCGATGCTTCGCAAGGATTTTGTAAGATTGAGGTTGATTTTAAAGCTTTGGGCTGTGATTTACTAACCATTTCTAGTCATAAATGTGGTGGCCCTTTGGGAGCGGCAGCTTTGATTGCCAAAAAGGAGTTAAAATTACATGGCGCTATCAATGGCGGTAAGCAAGAACACGGCTTAAGATCAGGCACTGAAAATCTTTTAAGCATCGCTGGTTTTGGACTTGCAGCTAGTAAGCATAAAGAAAAGATAGAGCAATTTAGAAAATTAGCTGTCTTAAGGGATAAAATTGAACAGCAGCTTGTGGGCAGTGAGATTATAGCTAGAAGTTCAAAAAGATTACCAAACACTAGCAGCATTAGGATGAGGGGAAATAAAAGCGAAGAACAATTGATTAAATTTGATTTAGCTGGTTTCTCTTTAAGCGCTGGCTCAGCTTGTTCATCTGGAAGAATTGCTGGATCGCATGTTCTAAAAGCAATGGGAATGGCAGAGGAAGAAGCCAATGAAGTTGTAAGGATTAGCTTGGGGCTCAATAACACTGAAGAGGAAATTGATAGATTTATAAAATTATGGCAAGAAATATATAATAAAAGGCATTAAAATATGAAAACAATTTATTTAGATTATCAATCGACAACTCCAGTGGACCCAAGGGTTATGGAAGCTATGTTGCCATATTTTACTGAGAAATTTGGCAATCCTCATTCTCGTAGTCATAGTTTTGGCTGGGAGTCAGAAGAAGCGGTGGAAATTGCAAGGGCTCAGGTGGCTAAACTAATTAATGCAGATCCTAAAGAAATTATTTTCACTTCAGGTGCAACCGAGTCTAATAATTTAGCAATTAAGGGCGTGGCTCATTTTTATGCTAATAAAAAACGTCATATTATTACACTGTCAACTGAGCATAAATGTGTGCTTGATGCTTGCAGGCATTTAGAAGCGGAAGGGTTTAAGGTTACTTATTTAGCAGTGATGCAAGATGGTTTAATTAATTTAGATGAGCTGAAGTCAGCAATTACTCCTGAAACAGGTTTAGTTTCAGTGATGGGAATTAATAATGAAATAGGGGTTATTCAGCCTTTAGCTGAAATTGGTAAAATATGTCGTGAAAAAGGCGTGTTCTTCCATAGTGATTGCGCGCAAAGCTTTGGTAAAATACCGCTAGATGTAAAATCTATGAATATTGATTTAATGAGTATTTCCGGTCATAAAATTTATGGTCCTAAAGGTATTGGCGCCTTATATATTAGTCGTAAACCCAGAGTTAGGTTAGAGCCCTTGATTAATGGAGGAGGCCAAGAAAGAGGTTTTAGGTCTGGAACATTACCAACACCGTTAGTAGTAGCTTTGGGTAAGGCCTCAGAGCTTGCAATGCTTGAAATGGATAAAGATTATAAACATATTAAATATCTATCGGATAAATTTTATAAAGCCATAACTGATAAAATTCCTGATGTCTTTTTAAACGGTAGTGCAACTCTTCGTTATCCAGGAAATTTAAATTTAAGCTTTGCTTATGTGGAGGGAGAGTCTCTGATTATTGCTATCAAAGAATTAGCTGTTTCATCTGGGTCTGCTTGCACTTCATCCTCATTAGAGCCATCTTATGTTTTAAGATCTATGGGAGTTGATGAAGATTTAGCACATACTTCAATAAGATTCGGAATAGGGCGTTTTACAACAGAAGAGGAAATAGATATAGCAATAGATATAGTAACAAAAAATATACAAAAATTAAGGGACATGAGTCCATTATGGGAAATGGCTCAAGAAGGCATAGATATTAAAACTATTCAATGGGCTAAGCATTAAGAGGTAAAAAAATGGCATATAGCGATAAAGTATTAGATCATAACAAGAATCCACGTAATGTGGGCTCTCTCCCTAAAGATGATCCAAATGTTGGAACTGGAGTGGTGGGGGCTCCTGCTTGTGGAGACGTGATGAAATTGCAAATTCAAGTAAGCAGCGATGGAATCATTGAAGATGCAAAGTTTAAAACATTTGGTTGTGGCTCAGCTATTGCTGCAAGTTCTTTGGCCACTGAATGGATCAAGGGAAGAAGCGTTGCAGAAGCTGCGTCTATTAAAAATACTGAAATAGTTCAAGAGCTTTCTCTTCCTCCAGTTAAGGTTCATTGTTCTATTTTAGCTGAAGAGGCAATTAAAGCAGCTGTTGCTGATTACAATAACAAGCAAGATAAGAAGAATGGCTAGAGATCCTATAATAATCACTGATTCAGCGGCAGAAAGGATAAAATCTTTGTTAGCACAGAGAGGAAAGCCTTCTGTTGGGATCAGAATCTTAATTGAAACTAAGGGCTGCTCTGGCCTTAAGTATAAAATTGAATATGCTGATGACATTAATAAATTTGATGCTGAAGTAAATTCTAAAGATGTGAAAGTTCTGATTGATGCTAAGGCTATGCTTTTTATAATTGGTAGCACTATGGATTTCATAGAGGAAGAGTTATCTTGTGGATTTATTTTTACTAATCCAAATGAAAAAGGCAAATGCGGCTGCGGAGAATCTTTCCATGTATGATAATTATTTTGAGCTATTAAATTTAGAGAAGAAATTTGATATCAACAAGGATAGACTGCACCAAAATTACATTAGGCTTCAGCAAATTCTTCATCCAGATAAGCAATTCAACAAAACAAATTCTGAAAAGTTTTTAGCTATGGAATATACGGCCAAGCTTAACAAAGCATATCAAATTTTAAATGATGATAAAAAAAGAGCTGAATATTTATTATCCTTAGAAGGAATTATTATTAACAAGGAAGAGAATAATAACGTCCATCTAGATCCCATAATACTTAATGAAATATTAGAGATAAATGAAGAGCCAGAAAAATATGATATTTCCTTAATAAAACAAGAATGTTGGGATAGTTTTATCAATCATTATGCTAGTAATAATTTTAAAGCTGCAGCTCAAGAAATAATTAAGCTTCAATATTTAAATAAGTTATGATATTTCTATCTTTGTATGTTATATATGAATGATGTACATCGCTCAATAATAAAAAACAATGATCAAAATATCCACTTGGAATATTAATTCAATTAACGCCAGAATTGAACATGTTTTAAATTTTCTTATAGAAGAAAAACCAGATATAGTTTTGCTGCAGGAATTAAAATGTAGCAATGAAGCTTTTCCAGGTCAAGCGATAGAAGATTTAGGGTATAACATTGCTGTTCATGGCCAGAAAACTTATAATGGAGTAGCAATTTTATCTAAATATCCCTTAAGCGATGTGATCACAAATTTTACTAATAATCCAGTACCTGAGGAAGCTAGATATATTGAGTGTCTGGTAAATTTTAAAACTTGCGCTATAACAGTTGCTTCGGTTTATGTTCCTAATGGTCAGAGTCTTGAGTCAGAGAAATATCCTATAAAATTAGAGTTCTTGAAGCAGCTCTCTGAACATTATAAAAAATTATTGAATAATCCTGAAATAATTATTGTTGGAGGAGATTTTAATATAGCTCTAACCAATAGAGATGTTTATGACAGCGAAAAATTAGAAGGCGGAATTCTTTTTAGTGAAGCGGAAAAAAAGCAATTGCGTCAATTTGTCTTTAGTGGGCTTATAGATTCCTATAGGATTCATCATCAAGAAGTAAAAGAAGATTGTTATACTTGGTGGGATTATAGAGGCAATTCCTTCAACTTAAATAACGGAATGAGGATTGATTATATCTTCTGCTCTCCTGAAGCTGCGCAAATAAATACAGATTCATTTATTTCAAAAGAATGGCGGGCAAAAGAAAGACCTTCAGACCATATTCCTATTACTTCAATATTTGATATTAATGTGAGCAGAAAAAATGACTAAAAAATTTCCTTACGATAAACTTCTAATTGCCAGTAATAATCCTAGTAAGATTACAGAAATAACTAAGATTTTAGCTCCATATGATGTGAAAATTATTTCCATTACGGATATCGATGTTGAAGAGCCAGAAGAAACCGGTGTAACATTTGCAGAAAATGCCAAGATTAAAGCAGAATATTATGGTAAATTTATGAATTTACCAGCTTTGGCTGATGATTCTGGCTTGTCTATTATTGAGTTAGATAATTATCCTGGAGTTTATACTGCAAATCTTGCTGGGCCGGAAAAAGACTTTGACCGTGCATTTAATGAAATTCAAACAAAACTAGCTACTAAAAATTTAAAATCAAGTCCGGCTTTTTTTACTTGTTCATTAGCTATTCGATATCCAGATGGTAATATAGAAGGATTTGAAGGAAGGGTAGATGGAGTAATTTCTTTTCCTCCAAGTGAAGAGAAAGGCTTTGCTTATGATCCAATCTTCACTCCAAATGGCTATAATCAACGTTTTTCTGAAATGAATCCTGATCAAAAAAATAAAATCAGCCATCGCGGCAGAGCTTTTGAAAAATTCATTCAGCACTGTTTCTTATGAAAAATATTGCAGTTTATATTCATTGGCCATTTTGCAAGAGTAAATGTCCTTATTGTGATTTTAATAGTCATGTAAGAGATAACATTGAGCAACAGAAATGGAACGATGCTTATATTCAAGAAATTGAAAATAATAAAGATTTTTTAAGCGGCAAAAAAATAGTTTCAATATTTTTTGGTGGCGGAACTCCCTCTTTAATGCCAAGCTTTATTGTTGAGAATATTATTCAAAAACTTTCATATCTTGGACAATTTGATGCAAATATTGAAATTACTTTAGAAGCTAACCCCACATCAGTGGAGAGTGAGAAATTTAAAAGTTTTTCTAAAGCAGGAGTGAATAGAATATCACTTGGTATTCAATCTTTGAATATAGAAGATTTAAAATTTTTAGGGCGCGAACATAATGTAGACGAAGCTGTGAAAGCTATCGAGCTTGCTAAAGAGCATTTTCAAAGATATTCTTTTGACCTTATTTATGCATTGCCCAATCAGAAATTAAAAACTTGGGAAAGTGAATTGTCAAAAGCGCTTACATTAGCTGGAGATCATTTATCGCTTTATCAATTAACGATAGAGAAGGGGACTCCTTTTTACAGCTTATATCAAAATAAAAAATTCCAAATTCCTAATGAAGAATTAGCCAAAGATTTTTATATTCTAACTCAAGATATTATGAATGCAGCTTATCTTCCGGCATATGAAATTTCTAACCATGCTAGAAAGGATCAAGAATGCAAGCATAATATTGTATATTGGAAATATGATGATTTTTTAGGGATAGGCCCAGGAGCTCACGGCAGAATAAATAATCAAGCCATTCATAGCATTTATCATCCAGAAAACTGGCTAAATACAGTTTTAGAAGGCAGAACTCCTATTCAAAGCGCCATTGACCTTACTTTAGAAGAAAGAATATGTGAAATATTGCTAATGGGATTAAGACTGAAAGAAGGAATTAGTCAGAAAGAATTCTTTAAGAAAACAGGATATAACTTTTCTGAAAAACTAAATGCTAAAAAGCTAGCTTATCTATTAGAAAATAGTTTTTTAAAATTTGAAAATGATTATTTATATGCTAGTGATAAAGGCAAACTGGTGCTTAATCATATAATCAATAGTCTTCTTGCTTAAGCAAGTCAAGCTGCATTACTTACAGTATTTCAAGCAAATTATAACTCCGCCTAAAAAATATAACAAATATACTGTTGTAGCAATTAATTGACTTAAAGCGGCTAAGTTGCTCTCAAAGAAGAATATTAAAAATACACTAGAAATGATAAAAGCTGGAGCATTGGCAATGATGGCTATTCTAGTTAATTGTTTTAGGGTTAAATTTAGATTAAAAATTCCAGTAGCAATACTTGCCAGAGATGAATAAAAGAGTGACTTAAATAAGGTCATAACAAAATATATTAGACTACCAAGTGGCGCTCCTAGAACCAGAATCATTATTAGAATTTTTTTTTGGTTTTGAATCATGAATTCTAACAAACTATTGGAATTTATAATCTTAGAGTCTTTATCTGATAGAAAGTTGTTATATGAAATGGTAAATGGCGAAGAATCAAGTAAATTGGCAGTTATGCCATATGAAGTAAAAGCTAAAAGATTATCTGGATATTTTTCTGAAGTTTTTGCGTCTAAATCTATTACTAGCATATTTTGGTTTGTTCCAACATAAATAGGAGATTTAAGGTCTTTATTAATAAAAACAGCCTTATCTTGAACAACTTGCATTTCTGGAATTTGATTTAATAATGATCTAAAAGCTTCGTTATTAAAATCAATCATTGAAATGAAAGTGAATAAACACAGTGATGTTATAAGTGAGATCAAAATTGAAAAGCGTACTAAAAATCCTAATCCCCAATGCTGCCATTTATTTGCAATTTCTATGTATAAATTAGGCGAATAAAAGGAGAGAATTATTATTTTAAGAAAGCTTTTTAACTGCATTATATACCTATAATTTATTGATTTACAAAAAATTACAGCAATTTCATCATTTCTTCAAGCAAGTTCTCAAAGTTTTTTACAGAGATTTGCTTGGTTAACTTTATTGTGATCAGAAAATGAATTGCAGCTAGTTTATATTTAAGCAGCCACAAGAATGGAGTGACTGCTTAAAGTTTCTCTAAGGCTATTTCTTCAATAATTGAGCCATTGTGCGGCCAATTAGGGCAGGGGATTCAGCCACGGCAAAGCCAGCACTACGCATGGCTTCTAATTTACCTTCTGCACTTCCCTTTCCGCCAAGAATAACTGCGCCAGCATGGCCCATTCTCTTTCCTTCAGGGGCTGTTTTACCAGCAATAAACCCTACCATTGGTTTTTTAACTTTATTATGTTTAATGAATTCAGCTGCTTCTTCTTCTGCAGATCCGCCAATTTCACCAATCATTATAATTGAGTCTGTTTCATTATCTTTTAAGAATAATTCTAGAATATCAATAAAGCTGCTACCACTTATAGGATCACCGCCAATACCAACACAGCTACTTTGTCCGTAGCCTTCGGCTGTGATTTGCGCCACTGCTTCATAGGTTAAGGTTCCAGATTTAGATACAATACCAACTCTACCTTTTTTATGAATATGGCCTGGCATGATACCAATCTTACATTCATCTGGAGTGATAACCCCTGGGCAATTAGGCCCAATTAAGCGAGTTTTAGACCCTACTAAAGCACGCTTCACGGTTATCATATCCAATATCGGTATGCCTTCAGTAATGCAAACTACTAATGGCACTTGTGCATCAATAGCTTCTAAAATTGAATCAGCTGCGAAAGCTGGCGGAACGTAAATAACTGAAGCTGTTGCTCCGGTTCTGCTTACTGCTTCTTCAACAGTATTAAATACTGGTAAATCTAGATGGCTTGCCCCACCTTTACCAGGGGTAACCCCACCAACCATTCTTGTGCCATATTCTAATGCTTGAGTTGAGTGGAATGTGCCTTGCGCTCCTGTGAAGCCTTGGCATATAACTTTTGTATTTCTATCAACTAAAATCGACATATTAATTTCCTCTCACTGCTTTTACTATTTTTTCTGCTGCATCTGCAAGATCATCTGCCGCGGTAATTGCTAATCCAGAATGATCAAGTAATTGCTTACCTAATTCAAAATTAGTTCCAGCAAGTCTTACTACCAAAGGAACTTTCACATGCACTTCTTTTGCAGCTGCGATAATTCCTTCTGCAATAACATCGCAACGGGTAATACCACCAAAAATATTGATTAATACACCTTTCACACCAGGATCAGAGAAAATGATTCTAAACGCTTCGGTCACTTTTTCTTTATTAGCTCCGCCACCAACATCTAAGAAGTTTGCTGGCTCTGCCCCATAAAGCTTAATGATATCCATGGTTGCCATAGCAAGGCCAGCACCATTAACCATACAGCCAATATCCCCATCCATTTTAACATAACTAATCTCAGATTTAGCTGCTCGGAGTTCATATTCATCTTCTTCTGCTTCATCGCGCATTTCAACAACTTTAGGCTGTCTGTATAATGCATTGTCATCAAAATTAAATTTAGCATCGAGAGCGATTAGATTGCCCTCTTTGGTAAGAACTAATGGGTTAATTTCTAATTGATCGGCATCATGATCGATAAAAGCCTTATATAAACCTAGAGCCATTTTGCTAAATTTACTAATTTGATCTCCTGCAAGCCCCAGAAGAAATGCTAATTTTCTTGCATGAAAAGGTTTCATTCCTGTCGCTGGGTCTATATTGATTTTGAAAATTTTCTCTGGGCTATGATGTGCTATTTCTTCTATTTCCACGCCACCTTCACAAGATGCCATAAAAGTCACTGAATTTGAGCTACGATCAATAATGGCACTAAGATAAAATTCTTTTTCGATATTTGAACCTTCTTCGAAATAAACGCGTCTTACCACTTGCCCTTCTGAGCCAGTTTGAGGAGTAACTAAAGTCATGCCAAACATAGACTTTCCTATCATTTCCGCTTCTTCTTTTGATCTGGCTAATTTAACGCCTCCAGCTTTGCCTCTACCACCTGCGTGAATTTGAGCTTTAACCACGATAACCGGGGTGGTTATTGAAGCAACGGCTGACTTTATTTCACCTATATTTAGTGCAACTGCGCCCTTTGGAACAGGAACATATGATGAGAGAATAGTCTTTGCTTGATATTCATGAATATTCATATTTTCTCCGAATTATAATTTTATAGTGCTTATTAAATTTCTTACTGCTTCCACTGATTTATCAAAGGCAGCTTGTTCTTCTGCATTTAACTCTATTTCAACAATTTTTTCAACACCATTCTTGCCAATAACAACAGGAACGCTCACAAAAATGTCTTTCGCCCCATATTCACCATTAAGATAAGTGGCGCAAGGTAAAACTCTTCTTTGATCTTTTAAATAACTTTCAGCCATTGCTGTAACCGCAGCAGCTGGAGCGTAGAATGCTGAACCAGTCTTAAGTAAACTCACTATTTCAGCTCCGCCATTACGAGTTCTTTGAATAATTGCATCAATTTTTTCTTTCGTTGACCAACCCATTTTTATTAAATCAGGCACTGGAATTCCTGCCACCATTGAATAGCGTATTAATGGCACCATAGTATCACCATGTCCACCTAAAACGAATGAAGTTACATCTTTAATAGCAACATTGAATTCTTCTGCCAAAAAGCTATTGAATCTTGATGAATCTAAAACTCCAGCCATACCAATAACTTTTTTATGGGCAAAGCCTGTTACTTCTCTCACCACCCACACCATTGCATCCAATGGATTAGTTAAAACGATAACAAAAGCATTAGGTGCATAAGTTTTTATTGCTTCTCCTGCTTCTTTCATAACTCCAGTATTAGTGGCAATTAGATCGTCACGGCTCATTCCAGGTTTTCTTGGAATTCCTGCAGTGATAATCACTAGGTCGGAATCTTTGATTGCTGAATAATCATTGCTACCAGAGATTTTTGAGCTGGATCCACTAACGCTATTGCTTTGCAGCATATCTAAAGCTTTGCCTTGTGGAACACCTTCGGCTATATCAAATAACACCACATCACCTAATTCTTTAGTGATAATAAGGTGAGCTATTGTACCGCCAGTATTTCCACTGCCTATTACTGCAATTTTTTTTCTTTGAAAAGTCATGAATTTACTCCTTATAATTTTTATATAAATAAAAACCTTAAATTTGGCTTATAAATTTATAATATACTAAAATACAGCATTGTGAAGCCATAAACTATGATAAAGGGTGGAGGCCTATTTTTCTTTGTCTCTAGGAGGGGTAATGGTTTTGCTAGCTTTCTTATTAGTTACAGTGACAGTTCCATTATTATTATTTACAATTGATTTAGCTTTGTTTTTGCTATCATTAACGAGCAGGGGGTTAATTGTGCAATGACCATCGCTTTTTTCTTCATTATTCATTTTACATTTAGTTGTACTGTCCAAATTTGAAGATAAAGCAATATTAGGAAAAACAATCAAGCTAGCCAAAATAATAATAATTTTATTCATTTTTTTCTCCTTTAATTCTAATATGGTATCAACCTGTTTTTATAAATACAAGCTCTAATAGCGGATTGCTCTAAATTTGAATAATATAAATTGACTGCAATTATTGATTGTATTAGCATTTAAAATAAGGTCGTAAAATATAAAGGAGAAATTATCATGCCACAGCCCAATATAACTGAAACAATAAACGGAATGAGAGCGCTTTTAGATGAGATGGAGAGAATAAACTCTGTTTTAGTCCGTAAAGTTAGAGATATTCCTAATTTTGAAGACTTATCTAGAAGAAAAATTGAAATATGCGATAGAATAATTGATGAGCATTTACAACCACATATGAATAAACGTAATGAATTTATTCAAGCCAACCCAGGAGTAAGGATAGCTGATGATAGTTCATCTAAGCTTGTAAGGCTTATAGATACTGAAAAACATCACACCAAAGCTGCTCTTAGTAATCCTAATTTTACTATTTCTGGACCATTTCTAACAGCAGTTGTAGTGTCAGGAAAAAGCAATGCCCAAAGAAGACAAGAAGCAATTGCACTAGAAGAAAAAGAAATAACTCAGGCAAATAAATTACTTGGAAGAAAAGTTTTACTTAAAAGGGATGATTATCTTCAAAGAACCCAGGCAAAACAAAGCGCGCCAGATAAAACTCCTAAAAAAGGGTTTGTTGATATGTTATTAAATCGAGATAGAAAAGGTGGGAATGGTCATTCTCTATAATTTCAATAGGGTGATAATGTTTATAATCACCCTATTGTGCTTTTGGGCTTTTATTGATAAAGAAGATGCAAACTTAAGGAACAAAATATGTTAAGTGAAGAAGATTTTAAAAAGCTAAAGGATCAGATAGCAGTAAATTTCGCCTTACCTGATGCTGAATATACGAAAGAAGATTTACAGGAGATTTTTAAAGACTGCAGCCCAAAGCAAATTAAAGATTTATTGAGTATAAAAATAGATGATCAAACTATTCTTGATGATTTACCTGAACAAGATATAAGCAATTTACTTGGTGAACTAGGGCTTACCTCTGCAGAAAAGTTACCCCTATTAGAAGGAAGAGCTGATTGTACAGATTTAATAGCAGCAATAAAGACTCAAGCAGATAACTTCAAAAAATTATGCAATGATTTTTTGGAAGGAGAAGGTCATGATAGCAATAAAGACATACTTAAAGATCTTCCACTTCCAGACAAAATGGCTTTATTAAGGGTCAAGAATAGAAACAATAAAACCATACTTGATTGTGGGAAGCCAGAAGAATTACTAAATACATTAACAACTGAACCTTTATTAATAACAGAACCCAAGCTTCAATATGAAGCCATGCTCAATATGACGGTTATACCACAAAAGGACATGCAAAAGTTATTAAAAGATGCTTCCCTTGAAAACAGAGTTGAGATGCTGATGCAGAAGGACCAACAGGGCAATACCCTTCTTAATAAGATTGCAAAGCCTGAAGAAGCGATAGCTCTAATGAATGAAATAGGCCTAAATAATGAGCAAAAACTGGAAGTATTACTGGCTATTAATTCAGAAATTAAATCAACCCCAGAGATTAACGCTTTAATTGAGCAAGTTTTAAAAAACCAAGAAATAGAGAATTTTGCAATAAAACAAAAAGTGGCGGATTTAGGAGTGCAAGATCAAGAATATGGTCTATCACAACTTCATAAAGCTAATGGAAACACAGAAGATATAAAGAAATTATTAGCAGATGTTTCAGCGCCAGATCAAGTTAAGTTGCTAAAAATAAAGGATAAATCAGGAAAAACTCCCCTTGATTATGTTAAGCATTATTAGGTGAATTAAAATTAGATCCCAAACAGCAATATGAAGTGCTGTTTAATGCAGGAGAATTAGCAAGACGAGAAGCATATAATACCCAGGCCGCAGCTGGACCAGATGAAAAATTTGAGATGCTGAAGATGAACCGGGAGGTGGATGGAAAAACTTTACTTCATATGCCTAAAACTGCAGAAGATATAAAGGCATTGCTGACAGGCATTGCTCCAGATAAAATAGCTGAATTGTTAAAAATACCTGATGCTGAAGGAAAAACTCCCCTTGATAATATTCCTGTAAACGAGGTTATGCTTCTATTAAATGGTAACGAGTTAGCGTTGGAACCTAAGCAAAAATATGAAGCTCTGCTGAATATGAAGAGTCAGGTATCTCCAGAAAACATATTACCATTATTGAGTGAAGGAGTAACAACTAACACAGTAGATAATTCAAAGAATGTTGCTACAAAAGTAGAAAGGCTAAAGATGCAGCGGGTTAGTGATGGAGAAAGCTTGCTTCATATTCATAAAAGTTCATCGGTCATACAAAATCTACTAACAGACATTGACGTTAACGATAAAATTGTATTGCTAAAATTAAGAGATAAAGATGGAAAAACTCCCCTTGATAATATTCCTAAAGAAGGGATTACGCCGCTATTAAATGATTTACAATTAGAGCCTAAGGAGCAATATAAGGTATTACTAAATACACAGAAAGTAGATAAAGAATCGATATTAGATGCGTTGAAAAAAATTCCAAAAGAAGAAAGATTTGATGAGCTAAAAACGCCACGTGATGTTGATGGGAAAACCATCCTTCATATTCCTAGAAAAACTGAAGATCTAAAAACTATATTAGATGGCGTTGATCCAAATAAAATAGCTGAATTATTATATATAAAAAATAAAGAAGGAAAAACTCCTCTTGAGAATTTTTCCTCAGCAGAAGCGAAAGCGTTATTAGATGACTTAAAAGTGCCTCTTCCGGACCAAGCAAAGCTTATGGAAGTAGTTAAAGGAGCTGAAGAAATAAGAATTGCAGCAGAAGAGGCAAAAGCGCAAGAGACAGCGCGTACGATGGCAGCTGCAGATTTTGCTCCTTCAGTTGCAGGCCCTAATATACCATCGCAATCGCCATATCAGAGCGGCTCAAACCATCAACTCGATGCAGATGGAAGAAAAACCTGGCGCGAAGAAAACTTTAAAACAGAGGGTGGCCTAACAACTGCCACAATTGGTGATCCAAACAAAGGGCACTTTAAGCAAACCAAAACTTCTGACGGAAAATTCGAATATGAAGTGGTAAATTCAGGTAGAGATGCTGACGACAGGATTCAAGTGCTAACCGTTCCAAGAAAAGGTGGTGGAAAACCAGATATTATTAAATTTGATAAAGCCGGAAACGTTACTTTTTTTGAAGAGGGCGGGCCAGGAGGACAGTCTAAAATTGGCCCCACAACTATGGCAAAAATACAAGCATTTGAAGAAAGTAAAAGCTTAGCGCATGTTGCTGAAGAAAAAGCCCCTCCCCCTAAGGTGGTTCAGAAAGCAGAAGAGATGGAAATGGAGAAGCCAGCGGAAAAAAAAGTGCCAGAACAAGGAGGGGCAAAACCAGAAACAGCTGCAGAGAGATTTAAAAGAGAATCAGAGGAACGAGGAGCAAGCACTCCTCAAGGTATAATGAATAAAGGAAAAGCAAAAGGCGCGTCTTTAGAAATATAATAACAACATCCATCAGGAGAAAATAATCATGAAAAAAATAACCACTTTATTGTTTTTAAGCATACCTTCCCTATCATTAGCAGATAGCATTGATGATATAAGATGGGTAAGCCAGAATTATCCCCCCTATTCTTATCAAGATGAGAATGGTGAAAATACTGGCTCAGTGATGAAAAAATTGGAAGAGATTTTAAAAAAAACTGGCTCTAGCAAAACCGCAAAAGATGTTGAAATGAAAACATTCTCAAAACTATTTGTTAAAATGAATAATGATAAAAATACAGTGTTTTTTCCATTAGCTAGACTTCCACAAAGAGAGTCTATGTTTAAATGGGTTGGACCAATTTTTATGGATCAACCAGTGGTTTTTGGCAGAAGCAGCATTACCATCAGCAATGTTAATGATCTAAAGAACTATGTAATTTCAGGCAGAGAAGGATATCCTGGAGTTAATCAATTAGATTCTATGGGAATTTCAGAGTTTAAATTCTCTGATAAAGATGAGCAAAATATCATGTTATTAAGAAACAGCCAGGTGGGATTGGTTGTTTGTGATGAAATGGTTGGAAATTACATTATGAAAAATTTAGGAATGAAGCCAGCAGATTACAAAGTGGTGTATCGTTTACAACCAGTTGAAATGGCCTTTGCCTTTAATAAAGACACTGATGATGCAATAGTGCAAGAAGTAGCAAATGCAATGAAGTAACTGCGTCACCCTTGGCCTCACTTAAGGCCAAGGGTCCAAAAATATCTTTTAACTTCCAGGGATTACCCAACCAGTGAAGATTTTAACTGGATTCTCGAATGTCGCCTTAGGCTTAAGACAAAAATGATGCTCTTGCGTTTTGAAATAGAATAAATCTTGTGTCTATCTCCCTTTACTTGCTATAATATTAATTTTAATCTTACAAATATAAATAAAATGACTAAAGCAAAACAGCCCTCCCCTATATTTGACTCTATGGAATTATTATTAGAGCAAAAAAATTTTCCATATCTTGATGAAGAATATAATTTAGATGATATCAAACAAGCGCATAGCTTTTTAAAAGCTTATAAGGGCAGTGCAGGAACTTTTAATTCATATCGCCGAGAAATTGAGCGTTTATTGCAATGGTGCGCTCTTATAGCCAATAAAACTTTAAAAGATTTAAAGCGAGATGATATTGAAGCTTTCATAGAGTTTTCTCAAAAACCACCTAAAAACTGGATTGGCTTGCATAAACCACCTAAATTTATAGAGCTTGATGGAGAGCGTCTGCCAAATCCAGATTGGCGACCATTTATAGTTACGGTTAGCAAATCAAGCCATCGTAAAGGTGAGCGGCCTGAGGTTAAGGATTTTGAGTTAAATCAAGGCGCTTTAAAGCAGATTTTTGCTATTATCGGAAGTTTTTATAATTATTTATTGCAAGAAGATTATGTAGCAATTAATCCAGTTGCTATGATTCGTCAGAAAAGCAAATTTATTCGCAAAATTCAGGAAAAACCCAAAATTAGAAGATTATCTGATCTACAATGGCATTATGTTATAGAGATGGCAAAAGAAAAGGCAGATTCAGGCGATTACGTCCATGAAAGAAGTTTATTTATGATGTCAGCTCTTTATTCAATGTATCTAAGAATTTCTGAGCTTGCCGCTAGCAAAAGATGGTCTCCCAAGATGAATGATTTTTCTTGTGATAGCGATCATAATTGGTGGTTTACAACTGTTGGCAAAGGTAACAAACAAAGACAAATTGCCGTTAGTGATGTTATGCTTGAAGGCTTGAAGCGCTGGAGAAAACATTTAAGGCTCACTCCACTCCCCTCACCTGCTGATACTTCGCCATTAATTCCTAAAGCCATCGGCAAAGGCCCTATAAGCAGCACCACATACATTAGAAAAATAGTTCAAAGTTGTTTTGATGATGCAATTATCAAGCTAAATCAGGATAATCTTGAAGAGGAAGCGGAATCTTTAATCGAAGCAACTGTCCATTGGTTGAGGCATACTGGCATATCGGAAGATGTTAAAATTCGCCCCAAAGAACATGTGCGAGATGATGCTGGCCATAGTTCCAGCGCTATTACCGATAAATACATAGACATAAAATAACGCGAACGCCATAAATCAGCAAAATAAAAACCAATGGGAAGTCAAGGATGGTAACTATGACTAACGGCGCAAATTTTTTAAGTGAAGATGATGAATCAGTGGATTTAAATACCTCAATCAATTACGCATTGCCAGTGGTAATATTGGGAAGCACCATTTTATGCGCAGCAATAATGGGATTATGCTATTATTGTACTATTAATAGAAATCCTGAGGTTACCATGGCAAATGCCCATTTTATTATGGGAGATGTGAGCACAGACATTAATTAACCATAGTTTATTTAAATATAATGATGGCTCAAATAATCAGCTGATTGCATTTCATGCAGCCTTGATGCGGTGCGGGTAAATTCAAAATCCCATTTACCCTTTTTATAGATAGAATCTATCTCCACTCTTGCAGAGCAAATAAGCAGACGTTTGAATTCATAGATAACATCAACTAGCTTAATAAAACGCCTTGCTTCGTTATGCTCTTCTGAGGAAAGCTCAGGAATCTCTGAGATAATAATAATATTAAATTTTTCGCATATGGCTATATAATCCACGCTTGAAAGAGGTGCGCGACATAATTGATCAAAGCTAAATACCGCACAATCTAAAGCAGTGATAGGGCAAAGCAACTCCCTGCCCTCACATTTTAATAGATAATTTTTAGCTGGAGTGTTGTTGCTAAGCTTAATAAAACTATCAAGAATAAATTTTTGTGAATCCATCGCTTCTTGATATACATAATAAATTGCTTCAACAGATTTTAATTTACCTATTCTATAATCATGATCTGAATCTATTTTAATTATTTCTAGTTCGTTATTTATTAACTTAATAAATGGCAAAAATGATTCTCGCTGTAAACCATCTTTGTATAATTCTTCAGGAGCAAAATTAGAGGTTATGATAATGATAACATTTTGGGAAATTAATTCTCTAAATAATTTACCAATAATCATAGCGTCTGTAATATCACTTATGTATAACTCATCTATATAAAGCACATCATATTTTTCTTTAATATATTTCGCTATATATTTTAGTAAATCTACGTTACTCTGCGTTTTTTTCAAATTATATAGATGATGATGAACTTCAAGCATGAAGGAATGAAAATGAATTTTTTGTTTTTTTTCTGTGCTTAAAGATTCAAAAAAGAGATTAACCAGCATTGACTTGCCAGTGCCAACCCCACCATAAAGATAAATTCCTTTAGGAAGCTTTTTTTTAGATAGCAAAGTTTTGATAATAATTTTCTCTTTTTTTAAATAATCATTGATCAACTGGTCAAGTTTTACTAAGTGCTGCAATATTTGCTCTTGAGCATCAGATGGCTTTATATTATGCTCTTTTAGGGCTTTATGGTAAAGGTTCAATATCTTCGTCATACATTATAAATTAGGTTTGGTTAATAACATGAATAGTTTAGTAGAATATAACTTACGTGGCAATCATTCCGTATGGCAAAATCTTATCAATGATCATTTAAATAATCGTATTGCTCATGCATATTTGTTTTGCGGGCCTTATGGCATAGGGAAACACCTAACTGCAAAACTATACATCAAATATATCTTAAATGCTGATGAGGTGTTATCAAAAAGAATAGATAATAATGACTTTATAGATCTGCTATATATTTCAAAACAAGATAAGAATGAAATATCTATTGATCTAATTAGAAAAACGCATAGTTTTTTTAATCAAACACCAGCTGAAGGTAAGCATAAATTTGTTATTATAGATGTAGCTGAGGATCTAAACCTGAATTCTTCTAATGCTTTATTAAAAATTCTTGAAGAGCCAAAAGAAAATACTCACCTATTTTTAATTAGCCATGCACCATATAAGCTTCTTGCAACCATCCGTTCACGTTGCAGAATTATTAAATTTAAGCCTTTATCTGATACGTCTCTAAGATCGGATCTTGAAGATTTTATTGCTGGATCTCCAGGAAGAGCAAAAATTTGCGAAGAACTAGACGCATTAAAGCTTTATAATCAATTATCAGAACTTATAAAAAATAATGATATTCTGGTCTTTAACAAACTTGCTGACACTCTAAATAAAAATAATCAACAATGGGAATTAACAAAAGATTTATTGGTTTTTATTGTAAGAACTTTGATAAAAAGTAATCCTAAATTATTTAATACTTATGACTACCTAAATACCGCCTTTAAAGACACAGATATTTATAGCTTAGATAGAAAACAAATTTTACTTTCTGCTCTAGACTCTATTAGACATCCTGAACTAATTATGAGAGCTGATAATTTTTAGTTTAGAGCATCCTTGTAAAAATTTATTTTTTAGTTGACACTATAGCCATTACAATTTATATATATAGTTAATATCTTTAAGTAGACCGAATATATTACAGGGTTTTTAAACATGTTAGTTTTACAACAAGTGATTATAAATAGTACTGTTAATACAACTTATAAAGATATCTTCACATCCAAAATTATTCATAGCCTCCGAAAGAAATGCTATCGAATTAATAACTATCGCTGGCTTACGGCGTAATCTAAAACTATCCAATAACCAAATAAACTGATCGTCACTTACGTGTAGATCATAAACAAAATAATAGATAAAAGTAACTTCAAAACATTCTAGTTATTTTTATTTATTAGATATTGACTTTAAAAAAGGAAAAAATTATGACTTATCGATTCAAACTCTATAGCGCAAAATGGCATATTAAAAAATATACAATTAAAAACAAAATAAATGACAACATAACAGAAGAAGGAATAAAAAATGAGCAGTACAGAATATAATAGCTTTATAAATCAAGAAATTTTTATAAATCAAGAAATAGAATATAATAGTTTTAACACCTATGCAGTTGGCTATAACGCATTACAATCTATACCAACATCACTAGCTAAGGCAGCGCTTATTGACCACCCTACATATCTATACTTTGCAGATGCAAATGCCGCTTATAAAAGTTCAATAGCTTTCGCAGCATATGAGATAAGAACCACTATCAACAAAAGTGCAAAAGATCTACTAAATATCCCTGAAGATGATAGTTTTGCTAGCTTGGTTGTTGGAACATTTTCAGGATCAGTTGGTGGTGGCCTAAGATATTATCTAACTGATCAGTATGTAGGAATAGGTATGCTAAATAATGCAGCTTATGAATTATGCAATAGATCAAAATTTTGTAGCGAAAATCCTCTAATAGGAGGAGCATTTGCTATCATAGTTGAATCATTAGACGCCACAGCTCAAACATATCTAAATGCTGAAGCTGGAAATGTAGTAGGAGCTACTAACGCTGCTATCTATGGTGGAGCTAAAGTTGGAGCTACTATATATGCTTTTGCTCAAGCGTTATATGGGCCAACATTGGATGCTGCCCCCAAAGTTATCCAAACAGTGAATGATAATTTTCCTGAAATGGTAACTTATATTAATGGTGTTTTTCTTGGCAACTTAACTGAAACTGATCAAGAGCTATAAAAAAAAAGGAGAGGATCAATCCTCTCCTTAAATTTTATAGTATAACTATTTTATATAGAATAATTAAGCTGATTTCTTAGCTTTTTCTAAGGCTGCTTTAGCTTGATCAACCACGGCTTTAAATGCTTCTGGTTCTCTCACTGCTAAATCAGCTAAAATTTTACGATCTAAATCTATATTTGCAAGAGTTAGGCCATTAATGAATTGAGAATAAACCAATCCATATTGACGCACGCCTGCGTTAATTCTTTGAATCCATAGAGCTCTGAAATCGCGCTTACGAGCACGACGATCTCTATAAGCATACCTTAATGCTTTCTCTACTTTTTCTATAGCTACGCGAAAACAATTTTTTGCTCTACCGCGAAAACCTTTTGCTAATTTTAAAACTTTTTTGTGGCGTTTTTTTGCAACGCTACCATTTACTGCACGAGACATATATTAATCCTTATCTAAATTTTTTACCATATGGCATGAATTGCATAACTATTTTGCGATCTGCATCACATAAAATAGTGGTACCACGAAGTTCACGAATTTGACTAGCGGATCTTTTACGCATACCATGCTGTTTTCCAGCCTGGGTGCCTCTTACTTTATTGCTAGCAGTAAAAGAGAATCTCTTTTTAGCACTGCTATTTGTTTTCATTTTTGGCATTTTGTTCCTCTTTAATTAAACATATGGAAAATCTAGGTAGAATAGGCATGCCATTAATAGCCATACTACCATATAATCATCTAAAAACTTTTTTAGAGAACACTCAGTATAGAGAATTTTTATAAAATATCAACGAAAATTATTATTATTTTACTCTTGAATACTAGGTTAAAATCTGAGATAAATAGCTAACCACCTAAAATTTAAGGAACTAATACAAATGACTGAAATGATAGACAGCAGCTCAAAAGATTATTTAAACCAATTCATGGCCAGAATTGAACGCTTAGAAGAAGACAAAAAAAATCTTCTTGAAGACATTAAAGAGATTTATGCAGAAGCTAAAGCACAGGGTTTTGATACCAAGGCCTTAAAACAAATTGTGCGTATTCGTAAAATAGATAAAGCACAATTAGACGAACAAGAAGAAATTATTGATCTTTATAAACACGCACTGGGAATGATCTAACTATTTATCTTTTCTCTACTGCTAGTTATTTTTCTTCGCTCTTTCTCTTGCTGAGCATGTTGAATAGACTTTGGCTTTTCTCGTTCTGTAATTTTCTTTCTAGCTTCTCCTAATGAGGCTTCTTTAGACAGCAATCTTTCTATAGCTTTTGAAGTGCCTATTATTTGCGGTTGGCGTCTTTCAACGTCTTGAGCCGTTTTTTGCAACTGAGTTACCATGTTGCTATGAAACGTCTTATCTTTTTCATATTCAGCATTAATTCTTTTTATTATTTTTTCTGCGCCAAATAAATTAGCAACCGGTTTTATAAGACTAAAGCCAGAATATGCATTCTGATTTACAGAATTTTGAGTTATAAGTTCTGTGCCCAAAGAAACTGCGCCAGCAAAACAACCATAAGTAATGCCTTGGGTTATAGCCACAGCCATGGCTACTGGAACAATTGCCCCTAGTAAAGGTGGGAATAAGACTGTTCCAACTATAGCAGCTCCAATTAGAGCGCCTAATAATATTTTAGCATATCTGTTATATACCATCTTTGTATTTTTATCTATTTTTTCCTGAGCTGAAGCTTTTGCTGCTTCATGACCCTTAATTGACTCCACAGCCTTACTAATATCAAGATCTCCGCTCAATGCATCAAGCTGGAAATCCGCATTAGTAAAATCGGTATCTTTATCTACATTAGTGCCAGCATGCCTAGATAGCCAAGATTGCCAACTACGTCTAACGTTACCATGAAGCTTAGATTCAGATAAATTTGCACCATTTAAAGTGGCAGATGCTAAATTTGTCTCTTTATCTGTACTACATTGTGAAAATGTGGCGCCAGTTAGATCAACTTGTTCAAAATTACTATGATTAAAATTAGACCTAGTTATTACAGAGCCTAATAAGATGCTATTGCCCCTATTAACCGAAAATGTTTTTAACTCAACAACGCGACCAGCTATACCAACAGCATCATTAGCTAAATGAGCTTGCGCTTCTCCCAAAGATTGTACAAAAGCAGGCTTAAAATTTGCCAGAGTAAAATCTGATCTATCTATTACCAAATTTTCTCCATATAAACTACTTAAATTGGCTCCTCTAAAATTAGAATTAATAATTTTAGAAGTCCTTCCTTCTGTTGATTCTAAAGTAAGATTAGGAGCATTTAGTCCTATTGCTGTTACATTTTCAAATGTTACTCCTCTCCCCAAAGCTCCTGTTAAATCAGCAGAAGTTAAATCACAATTTGTGAATATAGCTCCATGCATTTCTATGGGCTTGTCTTTGGCCATCCCAACGTAACCTCTAAGTGCCTGCCCTATTCTATAAGCAATAGGATACTTAGATCCAACTACGCTTGCTGAAGAGGTGGCTCCAGAGAAATTACAATTTTCCATTACTGAGTTATTTAGTTTGCAACCATTAATTATGGCTCCAGAAAAATCGCAATTTATAAATTTTAGATCTGAAAGGTCAAGGTCACTTAAATTTTGCTCAGAAAAATCAGCCACAACATTACCAGATAACCGATTTCGTTCTTTTATAAAAGTAACAAAATCATCGTCCGTACCTTGTTCAATATAGCTCTCAAGATCTTCTCTGCTGCATTTAAATGTTACTTTTTCTAGATCTGGGTGCTCTTTGTTATAGCATGGATCATAAACTATATCATCGCTTAAGAAAGTTTGCGCTTGATTAGCTAAAGGATCTGCCTGATCTATCAGTAATTCAACTTGTTTTTTATTAACACTAAATCTTCCGCCTCTAAAACTAACGTCATTAAAACTAGAGGTTTTTATATTATTGTTACTGAATAAAGCTGTACCACGCAAATCAAAATTTGTTAAATTGCAACTATGAAATTTGCTGTTGTAAGTTATGCAATCTCGCATTATTAAACCATTTATATCTCCAGTAATTGTAGCTTCCATTAGATTAGAGCCAGAAATATCTGAATTAGAGAATTTATGATCAATAACAACCCCAGATAAATCAGCGATAATATTATAACCAGGATATCTATGTGCTAGCCTCTCAGTTAAATATGCATTTAAATTACTCCTTGGTTCAGGAAGCGCTAAATATTCACTAATCTGGCGCTGGCTAAGAGGAAGCATTATGTTTTCTAAATTACTTGGATCGTATAATGATTTTTCTAGAGCAGCTCTAACGAAGATCTCACTATCTAAAGTTATTGGACCAAAATTCACTCCATCTAAAGAAATCATACTGGTAAATTTAGTATCTTCTTGAATTTGACAGCCTATTAAATTAGCACCTTTTATAATTACATTATCGCCACTGAAATTAATATTCTTAAGTATTACTCCAGATAAATTTGCATCCGATAAATCAATAGTGTTTTTTTCTTCAGAAAAATCAATATCTTGGATTTTAAGTATAAATTGTTCACCCGGCGTGATATTGAATTGATCTAAATGACTTTCGATATATTCATAAAGACTAGTTTTTGGCAGTTTAGTTTCCTTTCTTATCTGCTGCATATATCGATCTAAATGATTTATAGTAATGTTAATATGCTTCATTTGTTTTTTCCATATCCTTATAATTAAACATAAAAAATATTTCCTCTAAATATTGGATAACCATAACAATGAAATGCTAATATTTGGTTAACAATAACCGTTATGAAAAATCTTTACAAACATTCAAGTTATGCAATACTTAAAGAAATTTTTTAATACTTTAGAGCATATGACTAAATCATTCAAAGCTTTACTAAAAAAAGCAACTAAAATTCCACTTACTATTGTATCATTAATAACCTTAATCTCTTGTTTTGGTTTTCTTCTGATGTATTCAGCAGCTGGCGGAAAATTTCTTCCATGGTGTGGAAGACAAATGCTTCATTTTGCTATATTTATGCCCATGATGATTGGAATCGGTCTGGTTAATTTAAAATACTGGTATAAATCTGCATATTTGTTTTATTATGGAGCCTTATGTTTATTATTACTTATGCATCTATTAGGATATACCGCAATGGGGGCCACTCGTTGGATTGATTTAGGACTTGTAAAATTACAGCCTTCAGAATTGATGAAGATCTGCATTATTTCTGCTTTAGCGCGTTATTTTCATGATTTAGGGGAACAACCAATAACACTAAAATCTTTAATAATTCCCATTATGATGCTAATAATTCCAGCATTTTTTATTATCAAACAGCCTGATTTAGGAACCGGCATGATTCTCATTATGATAGGAGGAATCATATTTTTTGTCGCTGGTGTTTCAAAATGGTTTTTTATAACTGGATTTATTTCACTTAGCGTTGCTCTTCCACTGCTTTGGCAATTTTTATATGACTATCAGAAAAATCGTATTCTTAATTTTCTTAACCCCGAACAAGATCCTTTAGGGACTGGATATAATATTATTCAGTCTAAAATTGCTATAGGATCTGGAGGATTATTTGGCAAAGGATTTATGCAAGGTAGCCAAAGCCAGCTTCAGTTTTTACCTGAACATCAGACTGATTTTATATTTACAACGATAAGTGAAGAATGGGGTTTTTTTGGATCAAGCTTAGTGTTATTAACATTTTCTATACTGATATTTTATAGTTACGTGATTTCTTTTAATGCTAAATCTCAATTCGCCCGAATTCTTTCTTTGGGTGTGATTTCAATGTTTTCTCTCCATGTTATAATTAATGTCGCTATGGTAATGGGGTTATTGCCAGCAGTTGGAATTCCCCTTCCTTTACTTTCATATGGAGGAACAAATATGATGACTATTTTAATCGGCTTTGGCTTAATCATTAGTGTTCATATACATAGTCGTGATAATATATATAATTCACTAAAGAGTTTTTTTTGAATGAGAAATTGGCATGTCAACTTATTAACTATATTTCCTGAAATCTTTCCAGGCCCCCTATCCCACTCTATTGCAGGAAAAGCATTGGAGAAAAAATTATTCACTTTGGATCTTTTTAACATTCGTGATTATTCTTCAGATAAACATCAATCTGTTGATGATAAAATATTTGGCGGCGGTGCTGGAATGCTCATGAAGCCAGACGTAGTAGGAAAAGCTATTGATGCAGCACTCAACAAATATCCTATTAAAAAACTTATTTATTTCAGTCCAAGAGGAGAAAAATTTACGCAAAAAATTGCTCAAGACTTGGTAAATGAAGAAAATATTTTAATGCTATGTGGCCGCTATGAAGGAGTGGATCAAAGAATATTTGATAAATATGAGTTTACTGAATATAGCATTGGTGATTATATTTTATCTGGCGGGGAAATGGCAGCTTTAATAGTAATAGATACCTGTTTACGGCTAATTCCTGGGGTTATTGATAATGATCATGTTAATAATGAAGAAAGCTTTTCAATAGGAGAGGATAAAAATTTATTGGAATATGATCAATACACTAGACCAGCTGTTTGGGAAGGAAGAGCAGTACCAGAAATTTTACTTTCAGGGCATCATGAGCAAATTTCTAAATGGCGTCTAAAAAACGCTATAGAAAACACTAAACGCCGTCGTCCAGATTTATGCAAATAATTTTAAATTAGTTTTCTCTCCCCTCATCTTTTTCCATAAAAGCATTTCTTCACTAGTAATGTTATCATCGCTAGAAACGCCAATATTGATGCCACTGCAAAAGCTGCCACATAATTATATTCGTTATACAATATCTCAACATGCATCGGGATGCTGGTTGTCTCTCCTCTAATATGTCCAGAAACAACCGAAACCGCGCCGAATTCACCAAAAGCTCTTGAAAGAGAAAGCAGTAGTCCATATAAAATACCCCATTTTATGTTGGGTAATGTTATACGCATGAAGGTTTTAAGTCCACTAGCACCAAGAGATATCGCTGCTTCTTCTTGATCATTTCCATGTTCAAGCATAATTGGTATTAATTCGCGCGCCATGAAGGGTAATGTAATAAATAACGTAGTCACCACAATGGCAGGTACTGCAAAAATAAATTGAATATCATGTTTGTAAAGCCATCCTCCTATTAAGGAGTCTATACCAAAAATAGATAAAAACATGAAACCTGAGATAATGGGCGAAATAGATAATGGCAAGTCAATTAAGGCCATCAATAAAGCTTTGCCACGAAAGTCAAATTTAGCTAAGCACCAAGAAGCAGCGATGCCAAAAAATAAATTAATCGGAATGGCAATAGACACTACCAATACCGATAATTTTATTGCTTCTGTTACTTCGTCATTATTCAATGCATTAAAATATGCATAAATTCCTTCGCCAAAAGCTGTAATAAACACTGTAATAATAGGGAAAGCAAAACAAACTATCACTAATAATATAGTAATAGCAATAAAAAAATGTTTAAACTTCATGGCATTATCCTTCTGGTTATAAGATTAATGCTCCATAATATAAAAAAGGCCATAAGCATCATCACTGCAGCAATTGCAGTTGCTTGATCATAGTCAAATTGTTCGATTTTACTAAAAATTAATAACGATATAATTTCTGATTCTTTAGGAATATTGCTGGCAATAAAAATAACCGCTCCATATTCACTTAATCCTCTGGCGAAAGATAAACTGAAAGCTGACAGGATTGATGGCATAAAATTGGGTAAATATACCCTACAAAAGACCTGCCAAGGACTAGCTCCTAAGCCATAAGCCGCTGCTTCAACATCCTCATCAATTTCTCTTATGATTGGTTCTATAGTGCGAATCACCAATGGAAGCCCTACGAACATTAGGGCTATAATAATTCCAACATTGTTAAAGATAACTTCTATACCAAATTTAGCTAAAAACTTGCCAAACCATGCTTCATTAGCATAAAGGTTAGCCAAGCTTAATCCGGCAATAGCTGTAGGCAAAGCTAATGGTAAATCAATGAATACATCAATAATGGCTTTGCCATAAAAATTATAACGTACAATGGTCCAGCTAATTATAAGCCCTATCAAAACATTAATAATACTGGCAATAAAAGCTGCTGCAAAAGTTAATTGATAAGCGCTCATAACTCGGTTATTTGTAACTGAACTAAGGAATTGCTCCCAAGTTAAATGACCAGAGTGATAGAATAAATGCGATATTGGTAATATAACTAGCAATGCCAAATAAAACAGAGTATAAGCAAAAGACATTTTAAAAAATGGTAAAATATTATATTTTTTTCTTAGCATTCAAATTTTATATATCTAGTGTTCACTATTAGTTAAGAATAAAAAATTATAACAAAATATTCTAATATTACAAATTTTCCTTTGCTTTTTATCAATATTTTGTATATGTTGTTTTAAAATTAAATCAAATATTATAAAAGGGACCAAAATGTCTAATCTATTACATCAATTTGAAGCAGAACAAATGTCTAAACTTATCGAAGGTAAGCGTTATGATAAATTTTCTGCTGGAGACACAGTTAAAGTAAACGTAAAAATTATCGAAGGAACCACAGAAAGGGTCCAAGCTTTTGAAGGCGTTTGCATTGCAATTCGTAACCGTGGTTTGCACTCCTCTTTTGTAATACGCAAAATTAGTCATGATGAAGGAGTTGAACGTCGTTTTCCTCTATATTCTCCAAGAATTGAAAGCATTGTCACCGTTAAACGCGGTATAGTAAGACGCGCCAAATTATACTACATGCGCGGCCTAAGAGGCAAAGCTGCTAGAATTAAAGAAAGATTTGTTTTTAACACAGAAAAATAAACACCTTAAGGTTCATGGCTTTTATAACAAAGTCATGAACTCTTACCTTTCATAATTCCCTACTCTTGCGCCACCTCAATATTTCTAGAAATAAATAAAAAAATACTTGCTATGCAATCTATAGTAATGTATATATAAGCACATCTTCTCAATTAAAAGTTGCGCAGATTTGCGTTACACTAAGGAAATCTTTTTTATCATGGTAAGCAATACAGATTCCTATATTGGTGAGCAAATTCGTAAACGCCGCCATATCCTTGGTATGAGTCAAAGTGATTTAGCCAACCAAATTGGTGTGACTTTTCAACAAATTCAAAAATACGAAAAAGGACAGAATAAAATAATGGCAAGCAGGCTGTTAGAGCTGTCTCATATCATGAATGTTGACATACAGTATTTCTTTAAAAATTGCAAACCAGACAATTCTAACCAAGCCCCTGCTTCTTTAAATGAAGAAGCAGCAGAATTTCAATATAAACTTAATGAAACACCACAAGAGGCTTTAAAACTAGTAAAAATATATAATAAAATTCCTAATGACAAAGCAAAAAAGAAATTATTATTATTCTTAAAATCCTTAACAGAGACTGAAGAAACCTAAGGTAATATAGTACTAAGTCCTAGAATCACCCTCTTCTTTTATATTTCGTAGCACCATTTAGATCTATGCCACCTCTCAAGCATCTTGCTAACAAGCAGAATTCTCTAAAAAAATTGAATTTTATAAAAAAAAGATCTGCAAATTTTGGAAATAAAATGTTATACATCTGGTAATGAAATAT
>CAZJZY010000002.1:90905-108123 GCA_964550685.1 uncultured Rickettsiales bacterium
AAACTTTCAAGATTTTGTAGAAAGTGAAGTTTTATCTTTTCAAGAAGAGCCTTCTGAATTTATATATAAGAAGGAAAACTCATCTCGTGATGCAATATTATTGATAAAATTATATAATAATCTTCCTAATAGAACTTCACAAAAAAAGCTACTTTCCTTTTTAAAAGCTTTAATATTAGATGATGAAGAAGAACAATTATAGAAAAAACTATTTTTTATAAAAAAACTTCTGGAAACTTTATAAATAATCTGCTATAAAATTCCAACTTACCCAGTTCCTCGGTAGCTCAGTGGTAGAGCAAGCGGCTGTTAACCGCTCGGTCGCTGGTTCGAGTCCGGCCCGGGGAGCCATCATTTCTTTTTTGTAAAGATTTAGCAATTGCTGATCTTCTTCGTTTATATCTTGTTTTTTTTCTTCTGAAATGTTTTTTCCATCATAGATTAAGAATTCAACATTAGTTATCTTTAAAAAGCTATCTACCAGTTTGACGAAAGCAACCACTGCTTGCGGTTCTAATTGTTCTTGCTCTAGTCTTGCGGAAATACTTTTTTCAAGCTTATTGCTTAAATTATAGATATTATCTCTAAGATCTCTAATATCTTCTTCTGGAGTTCTTATAAATCTTGCATCCACCTCCTCATATTGCGTTCCATGTATTATTACCTTATTATTAGAGGTAAGCTCTCTGGATATGCACATCCTTGGGAATGCAGTGAAATTAGCAAAATTTTTATTATTAGCTTTGGTCATTGTTTTTTATTTTAAAGAATTAAAAGTATTAGAGATCAAAATAAGACTTAGATAGAAAGAAGCAAATAAAAATTCATGGAGCTTATATGGTAAAGCTTGTACAAAGAATTTTTAGGAAATGCTCTATCCTTGGCTAAGGCATAATAAATAATGCCTTTATAACTAAAACTCTGTATTTGTATAGTTATGGCCTAAGATAATACTGTCATATAATTGATTAAATCTTGCTTCCATGATGTCGTAGGTTTGATGAATAGGTTCAATAAGAGGAAAATAGACAAAAAAGGCAAAGCTAGCCCCTATAAATCCACCTATTCCTCCTACTAAGCCGCTCATCAAAACATCACCTTCCCCTACAATAGCAATAATACTAGCATCCAAGGCTTCGACCGTTGTAGCTAAGGCATAATTAGCTGGGATACTACCACGGCAGGATTCATAACTTGCGCAAAGCTCATAAAGATAATTATTTGCTCCTCCAACTAAGCCCTTAATCATCAACAAAGATGAGCTATCATATTTTTCTTTTGCTACAAGGCTACTCATAGCCACTTCTCTGCCGATACATTTAAAAGATCCGCCTTCAACCCCACCTATTCCAGGATGTCCATTTTCTCTAGCATCGGTCCTAATTAAGTAAGCTACACTAGCAATTCCTGCATGAACGACTGATGTTAATGCAATCATGGGCATAGAAATCATTCCTCTTGAGCCATAAAAAACTGACAATACTACAAATGTTGCCGTGCCGTCTATTAAATAGCCTTTAGCTATAGAGTCCACTATCGGATATTGTTTTTTATCTGCCATTATATGTTCCTTGTTTTTTTGGGGGGGAATTGAGTATAAATTATCTAGTCTTGAAAATATTCTGAAGAATTCATAGATTTTTTAACTTGACCGTTTTTTTTACTAACTTCATCCACGGTATTATTTTCCAGATCATTTGATTTTTTCTCAAGTGATTTGAATATATTTTTTCTATCTTCTTCTGAAGTTAAAGCAGCAAATAATCCGTTATAGCTATTTTCAAGGACGATATATCCCTTGGCTTTAGTCATCCAAATAGGTAAATCTTTCTTTTTATTACCATTCACTGCCAAAAGCACCATATATATAGAGCCAAAAACAGCCACTGCTATTAGGAATCCTCTTAATGCACCAAATACAGTTCCTAAAAATTTATCAGCTGTGCTGCCAGAAAATTGAGATGATAGTTTAATTATTTTCACCCCAAGAAGAGAAATAAGCACCACTAATACTATGTAAAGCCCAACAGAAGCAATGAAATTGCAAATAAATGCACTAGGAATATATTCGCTTAAAAGGCTAGAAGTGAACTCAAAGCTATCAAGAACAATAACTGCTGAACCAACCCACGCAAAGAAGTCTATAAAGCTTTCAACAAAGCCCTTTTTGCATCCAAAATATGATGATGCGCAAATAATTGTCAAAATAAAATAGTCAAAATTTTTAAGTTCTGAAATATCCATATTTTTTACTTCTGTTACGGGTTAATTAAATGTATATTAAGTATAATTTTTGAATTTGAAAAGTAAATAATGCAAAGCACGTTAATTATCGGCGCTAATTTAACTGGATTATGTGTTTCTATAGCACTAAGCAGTTTAGGTTGCCGCAGCATTTTAATAGATAAAAAAAATCTTAAATCTTCTTTGACAAAAGATTGTAGAGCAGTAGCTATATCTTATGGCTCAAAGCAAATATTAGAGAAAATAGGAATTTGGCAAAAGCTTTCACCATATGCAGGTCCTATTGATCAGATTAGAGTAACCGATCAGCATTCTCCCCTCTTCCTACATTTTGATAATAATGAGACTTTAGGCTATTTGATAGAAAGCCATGACATTCAGAATGTTATGTATAACTGGGCAATAAACGATCCTAATGTAACTATATACGATAATAGTGCTTATGAATTACTAGAAAATAACTATGACAACGTCAAAATAAAGTTAAATAACCAATTATTATTCACAAGCAACCTCCTGATTGCGGCAGATGGAAAATTCTCTGCGTTAAGAAAATTATCCAACATCAAGCATTCTTATCATGATTATGGCCAGAAAGCCATAGTTTGCAAAGTACAACACCAGAAGGAACATCATCACATAGCCCAGGAAATATTTCTTCCCAATGGTCCATTTGCAATTCTGCCCCTCAAAGACCCTCATCAATCTGGAATTGTTTGGACAGAAGAGCCAGCAATAGCTAATACTCTAATGGCTATGGGCAAAGAAAAATTTGAATACTTTCTAATGAAAAAATTTACTGATTATTTAGGCAAACTAGAGTTAGTTAGCGAAATTTCCTCATATCCTTTAGAGATGATTTTAGCGGAAAATTATTACCATAATAGAATAATGTTAATTGGCGACGCAGCTCACTCTATTCATCCTATTAGCGGACAAGGCTTTAATTTAGCTATACGCGATATTTCAAGCCTTGCAGAGCTTTATATAAAATATAAAAATCTTGGATTAGAAATGGGATGTTATCAATCTCTAAATGAATATGAAGCTTTAAGAATGAATGATAATAGCGCCATGGCCCTCATCACTTATAGTCTAAATAAACTTTTCTCAAATAACGCAGCTCCTATAAGTATTTTAAGAAAATTAGGCCTTGCAGCCGTTAATCAAATGCCAGGTCTGCAAAAGTTTTTTATGGAATATGCTATGGCTAAAAATAATATTAACAACTAAGCTAGCTAATTCTCTTAATAACGATTTAACATGCACTGGTGCACTGGAAAGGATTCTTGTTTTAATTTAGCAATACAAAAACTTATAATTGCAAATTATTCTATAAAATATTATTATAATTAATAAAAAATAGAAGAACATCATATGTCAAAGAATAGCGATAAATATAAAGCACCAGGCACCCCTAAACCAAAGCCGGAAGCTAAAAAAACATCTGTAGATGAAGATTTTTTAGAAATTTCCGTGTCATATTTTCCCGAAGAAAATTCAAGCGCTCCATCTCTTAGAATAGCTATGCCAAGATCCGCTTCATTTCATGAGGAAGATTGGGAAGAAGCGGAGGCTATTCATCGCTCATCTCCAGTAATCCCTGAAAATGCTACATCATCTGATCTTGCTCACTCTGATATATCCATAGCTTTTTCTGGAGAAGGATCTTCTGCTTAACCTTTGGCTAATTATTTATTATCTAAATGATACTAATGGGTAAATTTATGCCATTAACAGAATAAGAAATAAAGAAACAGAACCCAATTTTCACTATAAATCTTAGATATGCTGGAGTTTTATCTTCGCCTTTAAGCAGCATATATCTTTGCCTCCACCTCTCTTCTCCTTCTTAAGCCGGGCGATGCTATTCCACCAGCATAAATCCATCGCATAAATTCTTTTGGTACTGCTTCATGCTCTAATCGGTTAACTTTTTGTCTTAAAGTGGAGCGTTGCAAAGCTCCAGAACCCAAGTTAAAAGTGAAAGACACCAGAGCATCAAACTGTCCTTGAGTTAAATTAGTTTTAATATTTCTCTGCACAGAAATTTCAGCTTTTTCAAGATCTTCAAAAAGTAATTCTTCAGCCATCTCTTTGTTAACATTATTGAGAGATGAGTTTTTAGGAAGAACATGTCCATAACCTATAGTTTTATAGCCAGCTGGGCATAAATAAACCCCTGCACTGAAGCCCTCAAAACTTTTAATTAATTTAATTCCTGTTTCTGATGTATGCATTTATCTCCCCCTTAATTTGCTCATTGCTCTTTGACCGAAATAAAAACTAATAATTCCTGCAAAGATAGCCTGATCATCAACATTCCAAAGAATATCTATAACATCTAACATGTTAACAGCAGCGGCTATAACCTGATATTGAAGAAATTTGATGAATGTATAGAGCCCAAAAAAAGCATATGCTAAAACCGGCCTTACTGAGCCGTTTAATGCATCAACCCAACATATTCCAGTCTTATAGGTTTTGTACAAAGAACGCACTTCTTCAGTGCTGCCAAGAGCTATAATTTCTTCTAATCGATTGTCATGACCAATTTTTTGTAATTTTATTTGATATTCCAACAATTGCACTTCGTGTTTTTTATCATTCTTATCTAAGAAATATTTAAGTATTTCTGGAATTAATGAGCTAATAAATCCCGCCATTGAGGCAAGTAATGTTATCATATATTTTTCTCCTATGATTAAAGTTGTTATTAATTGTAGAGCGTAAGATCGTCATCCTTGCTGCTGGGCTTCAACTAGCGGCGAGAATCCAGGTTAAAACTCTTCAACAGTAAAGCTTTTTACTCGATTCTCAAATTTTGTGATAGCAAAACGCCCTGTCAATAATTCCATAAATCCTAGATCTTCTCACCAGATATTTACGAAAGTTAATTTTATCTCGATCGCAAGCTTCAAAAACTTTCGCTATGCAGTTAAAATGTTTAGAGTTTAAAAATACGTCCCCTGGTAAATCGCCACAATATTTTGCTTCCATTCTTCAGGTAAATGCTGCTTCACCACTTTACGCGCCTGTAAGTAGCTATGGATTATAATAATCTCAGGATCAACCTCCACCACCAGCGCTAAATGCTGAGGCCAGTTATTTATTCGAATTAGAATAATATCTCCAGGATCTATTCTTTCAGATATAATAAGCAATGAATCTAATGTTTCTAGTAAGATATTTGATGTTAGTAATTTAGGATAATTGCTTTGATCAAATTTTTTAAGAGCTTCGCCATTTTTAGTTTTAAGCCCCATACCCATTAGAAATCCTAGGCAATCGCAGCCCTTACCCTTTACTCTAGCTTGATGTTTAAAAGGAGTTCCAAGCCAGGAATGGGCTTCTGCTATAATTTTTATGGGGGACATTGATAATGATATTGGAAATATTAAAAAAAAAAGGATATCCCCCAGCTTAAAACTGGAGGATATTTAGTTTAAGGCAGATTATAGCTCTCCGCCAGCGGCAACATCGCCAAGCATTGTCACATCATCGACCGTTGGCTCAACATGTTCTCCAGTTTTCACTTCATCAGTTTTTACTTCTTCAGTTTTTACTTCTTCGGTTTTCACTTCATCAGTTTTCACTTCGTCAGTTTTCGCTTCTTCGGTTTTTACTTCGTCAGTTTTCACTTCTTCAGTTTTCACTTCTTCTTCTTCCATATTATCTCCTTTTAAATTATTATTATTTACATCAGCTTGCACTTCAGTTAACACTGACTCCTCAGATTTATCTGTTTTGCCAGTTATATCATCTAAAAATTTTTCTGCTTCTTTTTTTATTTCTGTAAGGCTAGAAAAATCTTTTTGATATTCTTCTATTTTTGCGTTTATCTTTTCTATTTTTTTTGACATAAAGTCACAAAATTGCTTTGCTAATTCATTATTTTCTATGAACTCTTTAAATAACTCTCCTAATGCCATCTATTAATTCTCCTTTTTTACTAGACTGAAATTATTAAAATCATAACAAAATTGTTATGAACAATCATAGTAATAAAACTATTAGTTACATGCAAGTAATTTATGTCGACTTGGAATAAAAGGTTCTCCACGAAAGTTAATTGCATTAGAAAATTTATTAATACAAACATATAAAGATTTATTACAACCAGCTGTTATAGTGTATTTATCGCCTATTTTTATTTTCTGATTGAATATTGAATCGATAGTTATTTTATTATCATAAAATGAAGAAATATTATAACTTCTTCCCTTATTAGCCCCAGAAATAAATTCTAAAATTCCTTGAGTAAAATAATCATCTGGTTCAATTCTTGAAGAATCAATAAAACTATAATCCTCCACCAAAGCAGTAACCTCTCCAGATAATTTATAATTTTCCTTGTTTATTTTACAGTATAAATCACCAAACTCAGCTCTACAACTGGAAGAATAGCACTTTCCTATCAAATTATTTGTTTTTGAACTTAATGAATTAACTGAGGCAGTAAATTTATTATTATCAAACTTTATATCGCCTAACCAGCCAGTTTTTAAGATCAATTTTTCCTTATTCTTAATTATAAAAAACTCAAAATAGGCTTGAGAAAAATCTCCAGACATTAAGCTTTCTTTGCTAATTAATTCTCCATCTATTATTCCAGCGATGGTAAAATTATCTTGGGCTAATTCATTGCTGCTAGCAATAGCATTTGGCGTAAAATTGCTTCCACAAATATATGTTTCTTCTTCATATTTAATATTGATATCTGAATCTGTAAAGCATAAAGCTTTACCATCAGCCATTTGTATCCGCCAGAAGCTGGCTGTATTGGTTAGCATAATTCTCCATGATTTAAAATTTTTTGATTATTGTAGAGATTTTAGTATTTAAGTTAAAAAAATTATCATGAGGTAAATCCTATTTTTAGGACAAAGGTATTTGTATTATAGTTTTATTTCAATAAGGGGTATTTCTTGATGGCTATAAACTCCATAATTTTCAATCGAAGTGACTAAATGATCTATGTCAAAACGAACTGCCACGTCAAACTCTCCTTGAACCCTAATGATTGCATCTTCCTCTGGAGCGGATTTAAATCTAATTATTCCGCTTGCTCCATCAATTGATGCCTTAACCACCACATCGTCAACAAAAACTTTAATTGTCTCCACGATGGGCTTGCTAATTTTTCTGGTAACTTTATATGATCCTAAGACATAACTTTTAATTAACTGAAATTCTTCGCTCTTACCATCTGCTATAGCAATTTGTTGATTTTCAATTTTATAATCAGACCAATCTTTAAAGCGAAATCCAATGGCTCTACCTTGGCTTAAACGAAAAAATTTGAGTAAATAATCCAATTGCTCTTTAGTCTTTATCGCTGGCGCTAAGTTATAACGATTTCTGGCACAATGCCAATTAACGTTTCTTTGTTCAAAACCACTGCTACTTACTACAACATCAGTAAAAAACTCCGGTCCACCAGTTGCACCATAGGCAATATCTGTAGGAAATTGAATCTCATGAAATAAGATTTTAGACATATATTATCCCTTATGTAATTAGAATGTTATTTGTATATTTTCACTAATGCTTAAGGTCAGAACGACAACTTAATCTCAATTCTTGTGATTATCCTGGACTTCTGCTAAAAAACTTCTGCACTAAGAATAAGCATCTATAACGCCGCCCAGTTAATGTATGAAAAGAAAGAAATAGATAAGGTACAGATAAGCTAAAACCCAAAGGCGCAGGTGAGGATCTTTAGGTCTTAAACCAAAGTTTCTGGAGGGCAGACAGTAATATCTCTTACCTAATATAACTTTTAATTTTATCCATTCGACTGCCGCGAATGGCATTGCCCAATGCATTTTGCTTAGCTTTCATCTCAGTGATGGTTTCACTGCCTAATTCTCGGTTTGTGCCACATAAAGCATTTATTATGGCATTGATTCGCCTTTTTCTAATTTTTTCTCCCAAGCCAGATTTCGCATCTCTATAAAGCTCTATAATTTTGCTTCCATTTTCTTTGGAAGCTTTCTCTCTTAAACTCTGCTCATTAATCTTCTTGCCCTCTCCCACTATTTCTTGCATAACGTCATCTAGAGCTTTCTGCCCAGCATATTTAGCAACTAAAAATATTGGCGTTTTACCATTCGCATTTGGCTGCATTAATAATTCTATTTTTTTATCCGATTTAAGGTCTTCAAGCATATTATTAATTGCTGCTGCGCTGCCTCTTTGCGCAGCAAAATGTAAAGGACTCCATTTATCTGAGTCTAAGGTTTCTAGCAATATTTCTCTCTGGTTTTTAGATAGTCCTTCAAAAGTTGATTTTAGGAACTCATCATTAGCTAATAGAGCAATTTCATGGATTATTTTATAATTAGTTAGAAAATTTGTTTGTTGCAATAATTCACATTTATCTTTTGCTGGCATTTCTTTTAGTTGGGTTGTTGCGTCAAAAGCATCTTCTGTCTCTAAAAAATTATCACTGTTTAAAAAAACATTTGTAATCGTTTTTTGAAGGTGTAACGCATGGGATCTAGATCTGGCCACAATTGACTTAACAGCTTCCACATCCGCTTCTTTTAGAGCATCTTGTAGCGCAACTTTTTCTGAATATATATTATAAAATGGAGATGTTGTTATCTCTGGGCTTTCGTTAAGTTGCTTCTTTACACTGATCGCCGTAGGATGTTTATTGTCTAAAGCAGCTTGAAAAATTTCTTCTATAGTTCTATCGTCTTTTAAGGCTACATCTTTGGACATTTTTTTTATCTCTTAATTATGTTGCGAATAATAAAAGTTATCGACCTCTGATTTTATCAACAACTCCTGTTATCTGACCGCTACGGATAACCCTGCCCAGCATTTTCTGCTCTGCTCTTAATTTATCTCTCTCTGTTTCTTCTATTGTATATTTTGAACTTTTTGATAAAAACATATTGGCCATTTTCTTTGCAATATTTTTTATATCTTTCATAGTAGAATCAAAGCTGCGGTTTTTTCTAATTTCCTTTCCTAACTCTTTTTGGTCCCATTTTAGTCCATTCTTCTTTGTGTTTATGGCCTGCTTGGCATCAAGTATTTGCTGTCTAGATTTATCTTTTTTTTGCTCTGCAAATTTTTTACCATAAATAGGCAACTCATCCTTAGCAAAAAAATCTGCATCTTTTTGCTTGAGGGCGGCTTTTGCCTTAGATATTGCTTCAGTTTGATTTGCTAATTCTGCCTTATGTTGATCTTCTAGCTCTTTCAATGTTTTTTGCTGCGCTGGTTGCCACTTGCTGATTCGAGAATTATTCTTTAAATAAGCCTCATTAGCCCTATATGAAGAAACTATTGACATAACGACTAATGCATTTCCTTGATCTGGTTGTAAATTATCTATTAATTTTTGTTTTTCTAAATGCAAATCCTTAAATTCTTTTTGTTTTATATCTTTTCCTTTTAATCTTTCATTTGCAGCTTCAGCAATAGCATTTTTTGCTTTCAAAGCATCTTGAAAAATCTGCTCTATAGTTCTAGGATCTTCTGGTTCTTGAGTTGCTTGACTTTCTCTATTTAACCATTCATCGACTATTTCTTTATTTCCTGCTCTAGGTAGTTTAGATTTCGACATAACTCTTATCCTTTAGTTTAAATACTGCTTTTTAGCATCCAAGATGCTTTTTCATGGATTGCCATTCTTTGGATAGCCAAATCTGTAGTAACTTCATCTTTTTTATCTTGAGCAAGTGCTATAACCTTCTTTAATATATCAAGAATAATAGCTTGATCCTCAGCTAATTCTCTAAGCATATGGGCAGAAGATGCATTTTCATTTCCATCTTTGATGATCGATAATTGATCATAAAGCTTAAAACTTCCTGGTGCTTTTTCTCCTAAAGCACGAATACGCTCCGCAATAACATCAACAGCAGAGCTCAAATCATCATATTGCTCTTCAAATAATAAGTGCAAAGTTTTAAAATTAGCTCCAGTCACATTCCAGTGATAATTCTGAGTCTTAAGTGCCAATGCATAAGTATTAGCTAATAGAATTTTTAAATTTTCTACTATCATCTATCCTCCTAAAAATAAGTTACTTAATTTATTATACCTCAACTATAAATTAACCACAACCAACAATAAATAGAAGTTTAACTAAAAACTTAATTCTTTCACTAAAAGTAAGAACGCTCCCCTCTAAACCCTTAAAGCCTTGCCCTCATATTTAAATTCATGTTTTGTTTCCTGCTCCATATTATGCCCAATACTGGTAATAAAAAAACATAAGCTTTCTCCTTTAAGATCCTCACTTAAAGCTAATTTTTGCAAATTATTATCTAGTAATATAAATTTATTACTATCAACACGAACACTGCCAAATAATTCTCTTTTCACTCCTGATAACTTATATTTTCCATCCTTTAAGAGTTCAGCTTTGGCAAATTGAATCACCTCACTTCCTATGGCGGCTAGGTTTCCATAGCGCTCTAATTCTTGGGTAGTTTTACTTTCTAATTCTCCATTAAATAAACTAAGCTTAATATAAGCCTCATTATCTTCTTCAATAACGCCGATAGTTGAGCTATGTGAAAAGCACATCTCACTACCATCTGGGGTTATAACAAAAGCTCCACGCCAATGACTATCGCTTCCAGTAACTCCAAGGTAAACTCCAAAAGGTGCCACTTCATAAGGGAGTCTGGGTAAATCTAGAATAATTAATTCACTATTTCCAGGATCAAAATGTTCTTTGCTTAATAGTAAATTTTGCTTAGCGGCGAATATTTGGGCTTGCTGCTGATAAATATTTAAGCGAATGCTCATCGCAGTGATTTTAGTCACCTTGCCAGTCTCTAAGGCCGTTTTAACCACTTGCATTGACAACACCTCATCCTTATTTTTTAAAAAAATAATATCATTTGGTTTTATGCCAATATAGCTTGGCGCTAAAGTGAATTGGTAAATAAATTGACCATAATATATTTCCTGTAAGCTAATTTCAGCAATGGTTTTAGCTCTTTGTGGATCAATAATAATTGGCAAATGTAGATTCATAGTCTGATTGCTAGGTCCGCAAGAATTGCTTGCCAATTCCATTGAAGCTTGATAATCAAATAAATAATTAAAATAATGGACAGAAATCACTTGGGCTAATTCCAGTGGATTGCGCTTAATAACACTTAGAACAGGTTTGTTTTTAAGAAGCACTAATTCATCCATATTAACAGAAACGGCATCACGATTCATTTTTTTAACAAAATGCAGCTTTCCACCCTCTTCATGACTATCAAAAAAATATGCTGTTTTAAGTAAATTAATAATATCTTTTGATGAATCTTGATTGCTAATAACAATTCCATCAACTAAATCACATAACTCTCCAGCTCTAATATTATCTAAGCTAAGACCAGAGCGTTTACATATATCTTGCACCACTGCTTGAAGGGTTATCAGTCCTAATTTTCCATTAACCCAATGTCCACGTGACCAACAGCCCCCATCCGTCCAAACTCTATCCAAATCTGGCCAATATGGATAAGGCCTTGCGTCCCAAGTCCAGATAAACATTTGCTCTAAAAACTCACTATTGCGCCAATATTTTTCACTTGCAGAAAGAGCCTGTCTTTGCGCAACAAAATCCACCCTACCGTTAGAATGTAGTGGGAATTTGCTTTCACTACTATCAGGGCTATAGAATACATTAGGTTGATTAGAGCTTAAATCAATTGAGGGAAAACCAATTTCGGTGAACCAAATTTTTTTTTGCTTTGGTCTCCAAGGAGTTTTTTTTCCATCTGGATTATAATGGTCATTTTCCCACCAGTGTTTTATATTTTTCCAAGCATAATCAGCCTTTAAAGGTTGTTTTTTAGTTTTTTTATCATCAGAGTAATAATATTCATAACCCTCTCCTGAAGCCCAGCCCTGTATAATTTTTTCTTCATCATAAAAAACATTGGTAGAATTAGTGAGTGGGAAATATGCGTCAATGCCTATAAAATCAATATAATCACAAGCCCAAAGCGGATCTAAATTATACCAACCACCTTCGGTGTGATGATATTCGCTCCAATCTGCGGCATAAGTCACCTTCACTCTATCACCAACGATCTCTTTAACTTTTTTAGCCAGATCTATTAAAGCATCCACTGCTGGGAATCTATTATTTTGGTCTTTAACGCGAGTTAAACCAATCATCTCTGAACCGATAATAAAAGCATCCACTTTATCCTTAACTAACTTAGCATAATGGATGATAAAATTATTATAACCATCTGGTTTTAGGAAGAAATCTTTAATGTTATCTGGGGTTCCAGTAATTCTCCCTCGCCATGGTTTATAAGGCAGATCCACCAAAACCATCGGGTAAAACATCACCTTATAACCATAATTTTTAAGTGTATCTAAATAGCGCAAAATAGATAAATCATTACTAGTGCCGCCATATATAGGATCGGCATATTTATTCTTGGTAATTAAATGGGCATTATCACGATCATAACCAGCAACTCGCCATTGATCAGGAGTGCTTGATCCTTCTTTATATTCAACACCTGGCAGAATTTTAGCTCCAGCGGCATTTACGCTTGAAGTATACCAGCTCACCACAGGCGCCACCCATTCTAAATTAGAGCAAGTATCCTTTAATTGATCCAAAGCCACTAAGCAATCAGCCTTGCCTTCCCGATTATTCTGATTAATTTTAGTTTTCTGAAAATTAAAATGACCAAATTTAGGATTATAATTTCTAGGTAGCTTAGCTTGCACTTGAGTATCATAAACAAATTCGCCTGAGCCTGGAATCATCACCATTGCTTTAATGCGATCTTCTATTGGCCGTTCTCCATCAGGATTATTTATTTTAATCTTACGCTTCACTTCAAACAGAAAACTAGGAACTCTATTGCCAAATTCGCCTAATTTTAAATTCTCAATTACAATATAGCTCAAACCCCTAAAAGCTGGAGTTCTGCCATAGCCCTCAATCGCCTCAATCAAAGGATCGGGATTTTGATTTTCGCTACCATTATAGAAGCGATAAACAGCTTGCCTGGGATCTATTAATTGATCATCCGCCCATACTCTTAAAATCTCAGAAATCTCACCTTCACCTATAGCAATAGCCAATGAAATACTATAGCTATATTGACTGGACACTAAAATTTTTCCACCAAATTTACTACGTCTTTGATGATGATCCTGCCGCTCTTCTTTAACTTCGCTAGCCCAAATGATATTACCAGCTAATTTCACTTTACCATAAATGATAGGAATCATTTTGCCATAAGTGGCGGTTTGCATAGTAATTTCAGAAAGCTTAGGGCCTATTTTTGGTAAATATTTCTTCTTAAAGAATATTTCATTATCAATTTCTGAGCCAATCGCAGCGCCAAGCCCCTGCCCCAAGCCTGCGCCTATCGGCCCAGCTATCGCTCCACCTAGAGCCCCACCAACACTGGATAAAATCACTGAACTCATATAATACTAAACCCTAAAATAGATGTTTTATAATTTCTGCTAATGAAGACTTGTCTCTGAATGATGATCTAAGTCTCTAAATTTTACTATAGACTATTCCATCAATTCTATGTATCTTCGATGCATTGAATATTAAGAATATAATGACATAGGTGATAACATGAAAATAAATGCAAATTCAATTAGGCTTGGAACAGTCTTAGAGCATAACAACCGTTTATATGTAGTGGTAAAAAACCCAGAACATACTCAACCTGGAAAAGGCGGGGCTTATGTACAAGTGGAAATGAAAGACATTAAAACTGGCACCAAATTAAATGAACGCTTTAGTTCTTCAGAATCCGTTGAAAAAGTTCGCTTAGATGAACAATCATATCAATTTTTATATTTTGAAGATGATAAATTAACTCTAATGGATAATGAAACTTTTGAGCAAATCTCCATTGATAAGGCAATATTAGGTGATCAACTTCCATTCGTTCAAGATGGTATGGAAATTAGACTTGAACTTTATAACGAAGAAGTTATTAGCGCAACGGTGCCAGAAAAAATTACAGCTGTTATTGCAACAACTGAACCTGTAATTAAAGGCCAGACCGTAACCTCTTCATTTAAGCCGGCAATTTTGGATAATGGAGTAAGGATAATGGTTCCTCCATTTATCAATATAGACGATAAAGTGGTAGTTCGTACAACTGATTCAACTTATCTAGAAAGGGCAAAATAATTATGAGCACCAGCATTGCCCATCAGGTAAAATTAATTAACGATTCCATCCATGAATCTGCTCGTTTTATGCAGCGTGATTTTGGTGAAATAGTGCAATTGCAAAACTCCAGACGTGTAGTTGAAGATTTTACTCATAAATGCTATGCTAGACTGCAAAATAAATTAGTTGGCGCTTTAGACGAAAAACGTCCTAAATATGGTATAATTTTAGCCAATGAAACCACACCTAAAGATGAATATTTCTTTTGCGTTGAACCAATTTCAGGAATTGATAATTTTCAAAGAAGCATTCCTTTTTGTGGAATTGCCGTTGGCCTATTCAAACAGGAATCAAGAACATATGAGGCTTTAGCTTTTAGTATACATAACCCCATTCTTAGAGAAACATTTTACGCTGGCAAGGGTATTGGAGCCTGGTTTGAAAATTACAATGAAACAACAGTTCCTAAATCAAGAATGCGCGTTTCAAATCAGGGCAGCTTCCTTGACGCGATAGTTTCAGCACCTTTTCAAATTGAAACCACCTTAAACCGTCGTCTTGGCTCCTCCTTGCTTGAAATGGCTTATTTATCTGCCGGAAGAATGGATATAGTTGTCCATAAAGCAGAAAGCCTTTTAACTCAAGCAGCTTTCATGATGGTTCGTGAAGCCGGTGGTTATGTAGAAGAAAAAGGCGATCAATGCTTAAGTTCTAATGATGCACTACGCAGAGCTGCTTCAGAAATTTTTAATGAACAGCAATCCCTCTTGTAGGAGCATTACATTAAAGAACCGTATATAACGGTGCCGTAAATATTACAATAAACAGTAAATTTTATCTATTCACTTGGTTGGCATAATAGAAATTGAAAAATATGTTATTGAAACTACCAAAGTTACATTAAACTATATTATTGGCCTGGAAACTTCACAAAAAATTACAAATTACTTTGATTTATTCATCCCCACAATGCAGATTATAGAAGAAATTCTTTAGAAACTTCTTTGTCCTGTGCTCAAGGTTGTCTTTTTTACTAAGCCAGATAGACCAGTAGACAATTCAGAAACTTTAACATTTATTAAACCAGGAGCCACCAAATCAGCTGCTTTTTGAGCCTCTGTTTTGAAGATCATTGTTTCTTTAATTCCCAAAGCACTTAAAATTGCTTTTGTTGCGTTCTCTAAATCTACAGGTATCTCTTTAGCCTGTAATGCGGCTTTATTATCTGGATGATTTATTAAAGTAATAAACTCCTTTTTTGCGTTTGTTAAAGCATCTGGAGATATTTTAGGTTCAAGTCTTTTTAGATGATGAACGAGAGATGCTTCCAAATATTGATTAATTAGTTTTGGATCATGTTTTAAATCCTCACTAAGAGCATCATTAAGCTGATGCAATTTAATTGCATTAGGAACTAAATCCATATAAATTTTTTGTCTTGCAGCCTCAAATGCTCTATCTTTAATGGCCATGGCCTCATTAGCCACTCTTTGCACTTCGGTCTGAGAATGCTGTAGTTGCGCTTCCCCTATGGCATCATTCTTTATATCATCATTTTTATATGTTCTAGATTCTATTTCGCTTAAAACTTTAGCAAATTCTGCTGCACTCAAATCATTTTTTGCTTTTGCATCTGCAAATGCTAATTTATACTCAGCAATCGATGACTCAACCCTATCAGTTAATGGATTTGGGCTGTCTACCAAGGATTTTTTGGGTATAACAATCTTAGCTGAACCAACTGTTTTGGTTTCATCACTTTTTTTAAATTTCTCTTTATTTGCTGCGATTGCTTTGAAAATAGCCGTATTGATCTCTGGTTCAATTGCTGTAAGCTCCATTGCGGTGTCTGTAGTGATGCTATATTGTGAAAGATCTGCATTACTATTGGTAATATCTTCAATAACAGAGTTAATCAAAATTTTGCTATTATCTGAATCTTGCTTTCTAGCTTCACAAACCTCAGCCGCTGTTTTCATTTCCGTTTGTTCATCAACGCATAATATTTCAATTGCCCTTTTAAGAAGGTCGTCATTCACTTGAGAAGGAAGCCCTTCGATAGGGGTTAACTCTCTAGTAATTTCTTGTATAGCTGGATCATCTAGTGATTTAGCTCGAATATTTTTATATTTATCTTTAAGCTTAGCCTGATTGCTAATAGCATCACTCCTAGTTTCCAAGATCTCACCTCTAAATTTAGGAATAGCTCTTATTAACTCAATCATTCCATCTTTAAAAGCTTCATCAATTCCTTCAGGTTTAGCTTTAACAGCGTTCACTTTAGCAAGCATCTCAGATGCGGTCTCCATATCTTGATACTTCAAGGCTCTGGCAATTAAATTATTATCTATAATGGCTTGCGGATCAGAAATTTCACGATCCTCTAAGGATAAAGGCGATAAAATTGGAGAAGTATCACTATCTTTAACTTGAAGCGGAGCTTCTTCTATTTCTAATGGAGTTGCTATAGCAGCCCCTCCATTTTCTCCTAGAATAACTTGTTTTATGCTTTGGTGCCCCCCAAGATTTAAAGGTTTATGAGCCTTCTTAGGTCCATTGGGACGATTTGTTTTTTTCTTTTCTTCAATAGCTTTCTCTCCAGAAAGAGTATCCAAAATTTCTTGAGGAAGCAAAGCGCGTAATTGAGTTATTTGCTCAAGGCTCATTCTTTGCAGCTGGCTCAATACATTACTAACTTCATCTCCTTCAGTATTAACAGACTCTTGATCAGTCATATCACTGTCCGAAATCGCATCGCTTGATAAACGCTTCATCATCGGCGGCTTTCCAGATTTAAAATCCTTTTTTTCAAAAACTTTTCTAGGCTTAGCTATC
>CAZJZY010000003.1:0-20473 GCA_964550685.1 uncultured Rickettsiales bacterium
GTTTTTGCAAATCCATTATCTAATAGAGACACCACTAATTTATCTCGCTCTTTAGCTGTGCTTCCTCCCATTACCACACCCACTAAATGCTTACCATCTTTATGTGCGGTGGTCGCAATATTAAAGCCAGAAGCATTAATAAAACCTGTTTTGAGTCCAGTGGCCCATTTATAATTCTTTAGTACATTATTATGGCTCTTAAATGTTGTACCATTAAAAGTGACGCTAGTCACTGAAAACCATGGATAAAATTGTGGAAAATCTCTTTTTAAAGCAATGGCTAATTTTGCTAAATCATGAGCTGTAGATTTTTGCTCTTTATGAGGTAAACCTGAAGCATTGCGATAGGTAGTATTTTTCATACCAAGCTTTTTCGCTTGATTATTCATCATAACAGCAAATTTTGCTTCACTGCCGGCGATAGCTTCTGCTAGAACAACAGCTGCATCATTACTGGAGTGAACTATTAGTCCTAAAATAGCTTTCCGCACTGGAATATAGCTTCCAGCTTTTAAATTCATATTTGTTCTGGGCATGGACGCTGCTTTAGCTGAGACTAATAATTTCTTATCAAGAGATAACGTTCCTTGATTAATTTTCTGGAAAGCAAGATAAATGGTCATCATCTTAACCAAAGATGCTGGATATCTAAGCTCTTGAGCATTATTAGAATGTAATATTCTTCCATCATGCATATCCACCACTAAGCTGGCCTTTTTAGAAGGAGTCGTTGCCGCTATAGCAAAATTTGTAGAAAGAAAACATATCAGCGAAATTAGGTTAATAAAGAGTTTTTTCATCTAGGTATTTTTCTGTTTAGATAATAATCTGTAAACTTTGTAATAATTGTAGAAGTTAAGATTTGATCTGGCAAACTCTTAATTTTATATAATCTGATCATCAGTTAAGTTTTGACTGTCAGATATGTTATTAATATACATGCTCTGATTATTTTTTTCAATAGCGATGTGTTTGCCGTCCAAGAAGGTTTGCTTTTGTGTTTTTCTATAGCAATACTTGCCCGAATGTGGCCTATCCTCATTGTAATATTTTAGCCAGATGTCTACGTCTGTCTGCAAGTCTTCTAATAAGGTATTATCTATTAATTTTTTATGGCTGAAATTTTTGCAGCAAAAGTTAGATTCACTCTAACCACCATTTGTTATAATATGGGCTATCTGACAGTCAAAACTTAACTGACTAGCAGATTATGTAAAAATAATCCATTTGTCAGATCAAATCTTGACTTCTACAGTTTAGTATGCAGCGCTTGATAAAACTCCACATAAATCTATATCATAATGCTGCACTTCATAGTCTTGAATCATTAGAGAAACAGCTTCTTGCCAATATCCGTCTAGAGGTTTTAAAACTTCACTAATATGAGTTTCAGCAATATTATTTGAAATGATTTGAGCGAAACGAACTATAATTTCATCGTCGATCTTATTCAAACTATAGTCAAATGTACCTAGTAGAGTTTCTAAATAATCTAAGATTATATTTAGATTAGCTATACCTCTAATAACGTCTGGAAAGTTAGTTTTATATCGCAGCTTCTTTAAAAAGCAAAGATCTACAATTAATAACGCACTCTAATATTGATATTCATAATATTTATGCTACTAGCTTATAATTATAAGAAATATCCTAACGCCAACTATTAGATCTGAACTCCTTAAGCGCCATCGCAGCGAGCGTAACGGAAAGATTAGAGATCGTATCAAAGCTATCTCACTTCGTAATAATATTAGAGTTTGTTTTCAAACCTAAATTAGGCATATTTTCTTCTTAAGATTAAACGATTCATGGCCAAGTAAATTAGGTTGACTGATCTGTCTGTATAAAACTCATATTCTTTAGATAATCTAGGGTTTCTACCAACCCAAGCAAATGTTCTTACCAATCTTTTTGACTGCACTTTAGAGCCATCTTCAACTTGATGCACCCAGAATCGCTTTTGCGGTTTTTAAATTATTTCTAAGTCTATACAATATTTATCACTTTAAGTTATATGCTCAAATGCCTGTGGGGTCAACATCCTTCCCCTTGGAGTGCGCTGAATTAAGCCCAGTTGGATTAAAAAAGGCTCAATTGTTTCTTCTATATTATCTTTTTGTTCTGCAAGTCCTGCAGCTATAGTTTCAATGCCTACTGGACCTCCAGCATAATTTTCTGCAATAAAGCGTAAATATTTTCTATCGCCTGTGTCAAGCCCCAAATGATCAACATCCATTTCATTTAAAGCAATATCAGTAATTTTCTCATCAATAATATTATAATTATAAACCAATGCGTAATCACGAACGCGCTTCAAAATTCTTAAGGCGATTCTTGGGGTTCCTCTGCAGCGCTTAGCAATAACCCTTGCTCCATCTTTATTTATATCAACTTTAATAATTGCTGAAGCACGAGCGATAATTCTTTCTAGATCTTCCGGTTCATAGAACTCTAAACGAAATGGGATACCGAAACGGTCGCGCAATGGATTAGAAATTAAGCCAATTCTGGTGGTCGCTCCAATGAGAGTGAATTTAGGCAAGTCTATTTTAATACTGCGAGCAGATGGTCCCTCACCAATCATAAGATCTAAATTAAAATCTTCCATGGCTGAGTAAAGAATTTCTTCAACACTAGTATTCAGACGATGAATCTCATCAATAAACAATACGTCATTCTCATTAAGGCTTGTTAGAATGGCTGCTAAATCTCCAGATTTGGCCAATATAGGACCAGCTGTAGATTTAAAACTACTACCCATTTCATTAGCAACAATTTGTGCAATAGTTGTTTTACCTAGGCCTGGAGGACCGTATAATAAAACATGATCCAATGCATCTTTACGGGATATAGCTGATTTAATATAAATCTGAGCATTCTCTTTTAGTTTATTTTGTCCTATAAATTCACTAAAATTCAAAGGACGAAGCTTAACTTCATTATCGTCTTTGATGCTTTCTGGATTCAATAGATCATTACTAGTCATACTGATAATTCTTTTAAAGCTGATCTAATAAGATCATTAATTGTGATGTCTGGATTAGCTTGAGAAATATTTTTACATATATTATAAGCTTCGCTTTTGGCATAACCAAGGCTGGTTAAAGCTGCCAATGCATCATTAATATTAGCATTAATCTCACTTGAGAGTGATTGTTTTGAAGCTATATTAGGATATTTTACAATATACAGATTAGCTTTTTTACTTAATTCTGTAAAAATGCGTTCAGCAAGCTTAGGACCTACACCTGCAATATGTTTAAAATCTTGGGGCTGACGCTCTATAATTGCATTAATCAATTGTGATGAATCTAAACTAGATAAAATAACAAGCGCAAGCCTCGGGCCAATTCCTTGAACGGTAATTAAATTATCAAACCATTCCTGCTCTGCTTTATCTACAAAGCCATAGAGACTAATATCATCCTCTTTTACCTGCATATTTATTAAAAAAGATACAGCTTCGCCAATAGATGGAAGAGATGATAAAGTTTTAGCAGAGCAATTAATTATATATCCCACACCAGATACATCAAGAATAACTCCAGTTTCTTCAATATTATCTAATATACCTTTTAATTTCCCAATCATATAGTCCTTCAATATTTGCTGATAAGATTCTAGAGGAATATAAAAAAGAAGCAAATTATTGTTTCTTAAGGGCCTAGATTATTTACAAAAAGCTTTTTTCCGAAAGCTAAGTACTCCCTATCAAAATCTAATAAAAGCAAGCATCTATCAATTAGAATCGCTACAAAACTATAATATATAGCTTAAATAACCCACTGCTTGATTGCAAAGCTCACAAACAAGATCTGAAAAATTATTTTGAATCCAGTCAGTTTAAAAAACAAAACAAATGGTAAATATAAATTTTACCATCCTATATTTAAACTCTAAATTAGACCAGCACAAATGCTAGTCTAATTTCTCTACATATGGATGGCTCTGCCCAATACAGCAAGAGCAGCTTCTTTCACTGCTTCATTAAGGGTTGGGTGAGCGTGGACAGTTCTAGCAATGTCTTCAGAGGCCGCCTTATATTCCATAGCTACCACCATTTGCTCAATTATAGTTCCAGCTTCAGGAGCTATGATATGACAGCCTAATATTTCATCATTATCACTACGAGCAATAATTTTAACCAAGCCTTCACTCACTCCAATAGCTCTAGCTCTGCTATTCGCCATAAAGGGGAATTTACCAATTTTATACTCAATACCGGCAGCTTTCACCTCTTCTTCAGTTTTGCCAACAGTAGCTACTTCTGGATTTGTATAAATTACTCCAGGAATCACATCGTAATTTACATGACCTGCTTGTCCTGCAATAATTTCTGCAGCTGCTACCCCTTCTTCTTCAGCTTTATGGGCTAACATAGGACCAACTATAACATCACCTATAGCATAAATATGTTTTACAGACGTTTGTAAGTGTCCATTTACTGGGACTCTACCTCTTTCATCTAGACTAATTCCAGCATTCTCTAGGGATAAATTATCAGTATATGGTCTTCTACCAATAGCAACTAACACCACATCAGCATCCATATCTTGTTTTGTTTTGTCAGCAACAGCTTCAATAGAAACCTTAACCCCTTTTGCATCTTTTTTAGCTGATAATACTTTCTGTCCAAGTAAAAACTTAATGCCTTGCTTCTCCATAGATTTTTGGAACTGCTTCGCAATTTCGCTATCCATTCCGGGAACAATACGATCTAAATATTCAACAACAGTTACTTCCGCTCCTAAACGACGCCATACTGATCCTAATTCTAAACCAATAACTCCAGCGCCTATAACTAGCATTTTTTTAGGCACGGATTTTAATGACAATGCACCAGTTGATGAAACAATTTTTTCTTCATCAATTTCAATTCCAGGCAGATTAACCACTTCAGAACCAGTGGCAATAATTATATTTTTAGCTTTAATTTGTTGTTCTTCTTTATCTCTTTCTATTTTTAGATTATTGGAATCTATAAATGAAGCAAATCCTTGCAAATAAGTTACTTTATTTTTTTTAAATAAGCCCTCAATACCTTTATTAAGGCCTAAAGTTACCTCATCTTTACGCTTCATCATGGTGGCTAAATCTAATTCCAGCTTAGATAATTTAATTCCATGAGAAGCATATTCATGACTGGCCTTTTCATATAATTCAGATGAATAAAGCAGAGCCTTAGAAGGAATGCAACCCACATTAAGACATGTTCCACCTAAAGCGCCGCGCTTTTCAATACATGCCACTTTCATACCCAATTGAGCTGCTCTAATTGCCGCCACATATCCACCAGGTCCACCACCAATTATTGCCACATCAAATTCTTCTGTCATTTATATTCTCCTCTTTTTCTTTTTGGTATCTATAATTATATATAGTTATGCTCTATCAGTCTAGCTAATCTAAACATTTTATAGAATTTAAGAATAATCTCTAACATAACTTATGAGTGATGTAAATAAACTTTAGTAAGCCTAAAAATTTAAAAAGCACATATTTTATTAACAACTTTTATAGAAAGCTGTCTAATAGAATAATTGATATTATTTTTAGCTTCAAGCAGAGTAAAAGATTAAATTTTTTCTGTAGAGAATATTCTTTGGATATCTTCTTTTTTAAAAATTTGAGATTTATTACAAAATTGACAGTTAACCTCTATTTTATTATCCACCAAAAGATCAAAAGCATCTTTAGCTCCAATAGATAATAGGACTTGTTCTGCTTTGTATTTTGAGCAACGGCATTTGTTTATAATAGGGATATAATCATATATTGTAACTCCCATTTCATGATACAGAGAATATAATAATTCTTCTAGAGAGAGACTGGGGTCAAGAAGTTCGTCATCGCGAATAGTAGCGAAATAAATTTGAGCATCATTCCAAGATTCTTCATCTCCCGGTAGCTTCTGAATCATAATTCCACCACCACATGTGATTTCTTTAGTCCCAGGTAAAATTATATTTCCTACCGCAAGTTTAATGGAAGTTTTAATTTGTTCCGATTGATAAAAATATTGCTCAACAGCTTGGCTAATATTTATATTATTTATTTCCACTACTCCCTGGTAGCGTTGATTATTATAGAGTTTTCTATCGATAGTAACAGTTAAAAAGCCGTGATTTAGAATTTCTTGATAAGATTTTTTATCATAATCCGAGCCCTCACTAAATTGAGCATATCCTCTAATTTGATTTGGCGATTGATAATCCGCTATAATATATTTCTTAGAGTCATTAGTTTGGAATTGCACGCTTAAAGTTATTTCTTCTTTGAATTGTGAGCCTATTATTGAAGCAACCATCAATAGTTCACTTAGAATTCTAGCTACAGGTGCCGAATAATTATGATTAGATAAAACATTATTTAACTCTATATCAAGTTTAATAATTCTACCCTTTATGGTGTTGTTACCAATAGTAAATGGAATAATAAGATTGTTTAAAGACATTTTTTATCCATTATTAATTCTATAAATTTCAGCTCCGCAAGCAAATAATTTTTGCTCTACTGATTCATAACCACGATCTAAGTGATATACGCGGTGAACATAAGTTTCACCTTTCGCTACTAATCCTGCTAAAACTAGCGATACGGATGCACGAAGATCACTGGCCATAACACTAGCTGCATTAAGAGTTTTTACGCCTCTAATAGTAGCGTTATTACCATTAATGCTGATATCTGCTCCCATTCTGGCAAGCTCTGGAACATGCATAAAACGATTTTCCCAGATATTTTCAGAAATTATTGAAACATTATCAGCAATTGACATCATCATCATAAATTGAGCTTGCATATCCGTGGAGAATCCTGGATAGGCGCTGGTGCTGATATCAACCGATTTTAGATCAGTACCACTGCGATGCACCTTAACCCCATTGTTAGTTCTTGTTATAGTAACCCCAGCTTGTTCGAATTTACCAATAACATTATCTAACGAAGAATAATCTACATCTAATAGCTCAAGTTCTCCATCAGTAACTGCTGCGGCAACAGCATAAGTGCCCGCTTCAATTCGATCAGGGATAATACTATGATGTCCACCATGTAGTTTACTCATTCCGCTAATTCTTAGAGTAGAGCTCCCTATCCCTTCAATTTTTGCGCCCATAGTGACTAAGCAATTGGCTAAATCAATAATCTCAGGTTCAACTGATGCGTTGGTGATTAAAGTATCTCCTTGTGCTAGAGTTGCTGCCATTAATGCGTTTTCAGTTGCTCCCACGGATATAATATCAAAATGAATATGACCACCTTTTAAACCATTAGGCGCATCGGCTCTGATATAACCTTCCTCTAAAGTGATTTTAGCACCTAATTGTTCCATCGCATATAGATGTAAATTAATTGGACGATGGCCAATTGCGCAACCACCAGGCAGAGAAACTTTCATATGGCCATATCTAGCAAGAATTGGCCCTAAAGTTAAGACTGAGGCCCTCATTTTACGTACAATATCATATGGCGCAGTGAAATTAGCTATATTACTAGCGTTTAAAAGAATAGTGCGTCCCGTTCTGTTTTCGCTAATACTTGATCCATCAATACTGAAATCTGCTCCATGATTCATTAGTAATTGATTCATAGTTACCATATCAGATAAATTCGGTACATTTGATAATACCAAAGTATCGCTAGTTAAAAGTGATGCGGCCATAATGGGTAAAGCAGCATTCTTTGAGCCACTTATGCGAATTTTACCTTTTAGTGGATTTCCGCCTATTATTTTTATTACATCCATTATTTTTAAAATCCAGTATTTGATGTTATTCGTTGTTTTTATATTAAAGAATATTGAGCAGGCACTTTAATCTAAATGCTTGATGCTTGCTCTTAAATAAACGTAACCAGTAAATAAAGTGAGTCCTGCGGCGATCCATAAAGCTATTGAACCTAATAGATCCATATACATAAAATTAGATCCTTTACTACCTAGTAATAGCATAAAAATTGCACTCATTTGAAATCCAGTTTTCACTTTGGCTAAATTGCTCACTGGCACGCTAACTCTAATTTCAGCTAAAAATTCTCTTAATCCAGATACTAAAATTTCTCTGCAAATAATGGCAATGGCAGGCAAGAGATCTGCTTTTCTATAATAAACTAATAGCAAGATAACGGAGCCAACTAATAGCTTATCAGCGATAGGATCTAAAAATTTACCTAGTTTTGATTGAATAGAGAACGTGCGAGCTAGATAACCATCTAGAAAATCTGTAATACATGCTAGTAAGAATAAAGAAGAGCTTAATATATCTCCGTATTGTCCTCCAAGATAGTAAAATAATAATACCAGAGGAATTGATATAATCCTTGAAATAGTCAAGACATTAGGAATATTTTTGAGCATATGTTCCAATGGTTCCTTATGTGGCTATTCTAATTAATTGATGACTTTTAGCTCAAACTTAGATTAAGTTTTTTATTATAAAAATACTATTAAATTATTGCATTTCACAATACTTTTATCTGGTTATAATTTCAAGCATAAAAATTTATTATTATGAGTGAGGTAGTAGGAAAATTTTGCTATATAAGCTTTTGGCATCTTTAGTTTTTTAAAAGATGCCAAAAGTAATTTATGCAGTCTAATTTGTTGTCACGGCGATAGATCATGAACCTCAGAAACACAATATATTTATTTCCAATGTTTTGATTTTATTTAATATTTTTGATTATAAATCAAATAATAATCTTTCTGGATTTTCAATACATTCTTTAACTCTCACTAAGAACGTAACCGCTTCTTTGCCATCAATAATTCTATGGTCATAAGAAAGAGCCAAATACATCATCGGTCTGATTTCCACTTTACCATTAATAGCTACAGGTCTATCTTGAGTTTTGTGCATCCCTAAAATACCAGATTGTGGTGGATTGATAATTGGAGTGGACAATAGTGAACCATAAACACCACCGTTAGATACAGAGAATGTTCCACCAGTTAAATCTGCCATTGTCAATTTGCCTTCGCGCGCTCTTTGACCAAACTCACCAATAGATTTTTCAATATCTGCAAAACCCATTTTTTCTGCATTACGAAGCACAGGAACCACTAGCCCCTGAGGAGTTCCAACCGCCACACCTATATCACAATAATTTTTATAAACTATATCATCACCGTCAATCTCAGCATTAACCGCAGGAATTTCTTTTAATGCAACTAAAGAAGCTTTAATAAAGAAAGACATAAAGCCTAATTTAACACCATGTTTCTTTTCAAATGAATCTTTATATTGATTACGCAGAGCTATAATATTAGACATATCAACTTCATTGAAAGTAGTTAAAATAGCCGCTGTATTTTGTGAAGCTTTCAATCGCTCTGCAATTTTCTTACGCAGACGACTCATCTTAACTCTTTCTTCTTGACGCTCAGAAACTGCTGCTGGTTTATTTTCCATAGCAATTAATACATCGCCTTTAGTAATTCTACCATCTTTACCACTAGGTGTAACTTGGCTAGCGGAGATATTATTTTCTGTAGCAATTTTACCAGCAGCTGGAGATATAATAACTTCAGATTTAGCTGTCGCAACTTGAGGTTTTACTTCAGTAGGCTTTGTAGTAACAGGAGCTGAATCTACTCCCTTCTCATCAATTTCAGTTAATAGATCACCTCTCTTAACTGTATCACCTTGAACAAATTTAATTTTACCCAAAACTCCAGCGGCAGTGGCTGTGACCTCTAACGTTACTTTATCAGTTTCCAGCTCAACCAATAATTCATCTAATTTTACGAAATCACCCTCTTTTTTGAACCATTTAGCGATTGTCGCTTCCGATACCGATTCTCCCAACGCTGGGACAAATAACTCTACCATAATTATCTCCTATTCTATTATAATTGCTTCCTTGATAAGTTTTGCTTGTTCTACATTATGCATTTTTAAATAACCGGCTGAAGGCGATGCAGCTTCTGGTCTGCCTGCATATTTTGGACGAACATGTTTATGCCCTAAATCTTGCAATACATTCTCTATTTTGCTTTCAATATAACGCCAAGCTCCCATATTATTAGGTTCTTCTTGGCACCAAATAATTTCAGCATTTGGATATCTGGCTAATTCTGCAGCTAATTCTAACTTAGGAAATGGATAGTATTGATCTATGCGCACTAGGGCAACATTTTTTATTCCTTTGGCTTCTCTAGCCTCATAAAGATCAAAATAAACTTTACCACTACACAGAACCACTCTTCTAATATCTTTTTCTATAAGATCTTCACCAATCACTGGCTTAAACTCTGTCCCTTCAAGTATTTGTGAAATATTAGACACCATCATTTTATGACGCAGCAATGACTTGGGCGACATAACTATTAAAGGCTTGCGATAATCTCTATGAATCTGCCTTCTTATAGCATGGAAAAAATTCGCCGGAGTGCTGCAATTAATCACTTGCATATTTCCTTCAGCACATAACTGCAAGAATCTTTCAAGCCTTGCTGAACTATGCTCAGGACCTTGCCCCTCATATCCATGCGGAAGAAGCATAACTAAACCACTCATTCTCAACCATTTAACTTCCGCAGAAGCAATAAATTGATCGATCATAATTTGTGCACCATTTGCAAAATCACCAAATTGAGCTTCCCAAATTGTAAGATTTTTAGGATTAACCATACTATAACCATGCTCAAAACCTAAAACCGCATATTCTGAAAGATTGCTATTAATTACTTCAAATTTCCCTTGCTCTTTATCTATATGGTTTAAAGAAGTATATTCCTTTTCGCTTACTTGATCAAAAAGTACTGCATGACGATGCGAGAATGTTCCCCTTTTGCAATCCTGGCCAGTCATCCTCACATGCGACCCCTCAAGCATTAACGAACCATAGGCTAAAGCTTCAGCCGTCGCCCAATCAATCCCCTCTCCAGTTTCAAACATCTTCTTTTTTTGGTCTAATAAACGTAAAACCTTCGGGTTAACTTCCATATCTTGAGGATAAGACACTAAAGCCTGACCAATTTGTTTTATTTTAGCTAAACTAATCCCTGTCGTTAGATCTTTCTCTTTAATTCTATCCTGTTTATCAAGTCCAGCCCATTTTCCTTTTAACCAATCCTCTTCTGATGGTTTATATGTTTTAGCTTTCTCTAATTCCTTATCAAAGAATTTCATCTTTTCAGTTTTATAATTAGAAATTTCATCTAAAGTCATAATACCAGTAGCAGACAAATATTCAGAATAAATCTCAACACTAGATTTTTTATGCTTAATAGCATTATACATAATAGGCTGAGTAAACATCGGCTCATCCCCTTCATTATGACCATATTTACGGAAACATACGATATCTAAAACAATATCTTTTTTAAATTTATGACGATAGCTTTCAGCCATATTAGCCGCCATTAAAACTTTTTCGGTATCATCACCATTAATATGGATCACTGGAGCTTGAATCACTTTAGCAAATTCTGTGCAATAACGACCAGCTCTGGCATCTTTAGGAAGGGTAGTAAAGCCAACTTGATTATTCACCACAATATGCATCATTCCACCAGTGCTATATCCCTCTAGATTACTTAAACATAAACTTTCAATAACCACGCCTTGCCCTGAAAATGCCGCATCCCCATGTAGCAATATTCCCATTACCTTGCTACGCTCAGTATCTAAAAGATCATCTTGTTTAGCTCTAACTTTCCCAGCTACCACTGGATTTACTGCCTCTAAATGAGAAGGATTAGCCGTTAATGACAAATGTACTTTATGATTATCAACAGCGTAATCAGAAGATCTACCTAAATGATATTTTACATCCCCAGAAATATTTAACTCCTCCATATGAGCTAAGTTACCCTGAAACTCTGAAAGCATAGAAGTATAGCTCTTGCCCATAACCTTAGTAAGCATATTTAGCCTGCCTCTATGCGGCATGCCTATAATAATTTCTTCCACTTTACTTGCGATAGCAGCAGTTTTAACAATTTCTTTAACTGCTATAATTGCCGTTTCTCCACCTTCAATAGAAAAGCGCTTAGTTCCTGGGAAGCGAGTGTGAATAAATTGCTCAAACCCCTCTACATCAATCAAATCCTTTAAGGCCTGAATTTTATCATCTCTAGATAATGCATGATGATTATTCATCTGCTCAATATGCTGATAGAACCATTCTTTTTCTTCGTCTGAACTCAAGTGATTTAGTTCATAACCTATGCTAGAGCAATAAATTTCCTTTAATTTAGAAATTAATTGCCTGATAGTACACTTACCTAACCCCAAGCTCTGATGATTTAATTCTATTTCTAAATCAAGATCTGTTTCACTTAAACCATAATGCTGGGGATCTAATCTAATATGATTAGTAAATTTCTCTAGCCCCAAAGGGTCTAAAGTTGCTAATAAATGCCCATAAGCCCTATATTCAGCAATAAGTAAATTTACATTATAAATTTTAGAAACATTCTCTACAGGAGTCGGCTTCTGACCCTTGGAAGTAGGAATCACTTCTGGAGGTAAAATTACTTTATTCTTTCTTGGCAACCAAGAAGCCCCAATAGTTGCTTGCTTAGCCAAAGCTTGATTTTCATCTAAATTACTAAAAAAACTACGCCAATAATCATCCACATTACTGGGGCTTTCTAAGTATTTTAGGTATAACTCTTCAATAAAATCACCATTAGCCGCAAATAAAAAACTATCCTTATCAAATTTTTGATCCATCAACTACTTCCACGACCTTAAGCCGCCTCCTTTTAAAGCTTTTAAATTACCCCGTAAATTTTTACACTAAATTATGCCATATGCAAGAGAATCTTATGTTATAAAAACAATATATTACCATAGCTTTTAAAAATAATTCTTTTTTATCTTGACTTTATTTTATATAATGATATTTGTACAAAATATTAACTTTAATTAAACAAAAACTGGAGCAATTATGACTCCCGAAGAGAAGCACGCCTTAGGATACAAAGCAGGACAATTATACTTAGAGGTTATTTTTCTCTTAATAAAACTCCAAACTCATGCCGTGTCTCAAAAAATACAAAGTCTTCTTGATGAAATCTCAACATTCTCCCCCACTTGTGATGAAGCAAATAGTGCAATATGCTTATTTGGTGGAAAAGGCGTTACAGAAGAAAGATTATTAGAATATTCTGCAGCGGTGGACTTAGCTGACAGCTTTTTTAAAAACTTTAAGATAGAAGATTATATTGAATAGTAATCGATAGAATAAAACCGCAAGCCTATCGATAAATTTATTTTATCTCAGGATATTTTACAATATCTGCCTTAGCTACAAGTTAAAACTAAAAAAGCGCTTCAATAACTTAAAGTAGTAAATCCTAAAATCTACTATACCTGCTTAATTTCTTTTTCCTTTGCAGCCACTTTATCATCAATTTGCTTAGTATAGCTATCTGTAATTTTCTGTACTTTATCATTAAATTTTTTCTGATCATCTTCAGATATTTCTTTAGATTTCTCAGCTTTTTTGATAAGCTCCATATTATCACGTCGTAAGTTGCGGATGGCAACTTTAGCTCCTTCACCATATTTAGCTGCAAGCCTAGCAAATTCTGCCCTTCTTTCCTCTGTTAAACTTGGCAAAGCCACGCGAATAATTTGCCCTTCAGTAACTGGATTAACCCCTAAATTTGCATTAGTGATTGCTTTTTCAACAGCTTTAACAGTTTCCTTATCCCATACTTGAATTGATAAAGTGCGCGCATCAACAGAGCTTACAGTGGCTAATTGACTAATTGGCATCTTTCCACCATAAGCCTCAACAACAATAGGATCAATCAAACTTGTAGACGCTCTACCAGTTCTAATCCCAACTAATTCATGCTCTAATGTTAAAATAGTTTTTTTCATTTTTGTTTCAAGTTCTTCAATAGACGATTCAACAGACATAAAATTCTCCTAACTTATAATAGTATATTTACCTTCGCCAGCAACAACCCTAGCAAAAGCTTCTTGCTCTTTTATAGAAAACACAATAATTGGCAGATGGTTATCTTTTGCCATAGCAATAGCAGAAGCATCCATAACTCTAAGATCTTTCGTTAAAACATCTTTATAAGATAATTTATCAAAACGAACAGCATCAGTATCTTTCTTCGGATCAGAAGAATACACACCATCAACCTGAGAACCCTTAAACACAGCATCACAATTCATCTCAATCGCCCTTAAAGTGGCAGTGGTATCAGTCGTAAAGAAAGGGCTACCAGTTCCACCAGCAAAAATTACTATCCTCTTTTTCTCCATATGTCGCATAGCCCTTCTTCTAATATAAGGCTCACAAACAGTGGTCATTGGGATAGCTGACTGAACTCTTGTTGGAACTCCCATAGATTCAAGACAATTTTGTATTGATAACGCATTAATAACTGTCGCCAACATTCCCATATAATCTGCACTTGCTCGCTCCATTCCCTCTGCAGCGACTGATACCCCGCGAAATATATTTCCACCACCAGTTACCAAACATATCTCATATCCCTGCTCATAAACATTCTTAATGTTTTGGCAGATAGTGCGCACAGTGTCTAAATCGATACCGAATGGTAGATCTCCCATTAACGCCTCGCCAGAAATTTTTAATAAAATTCTCTTAAATTTTTTTTCCTTCACCAGAACTTATACTCCATAAATAATTTCACTATAATGCTAAAATAAACTGGATATCAGCACAAATCAAGGACCAATTTTTAAAAGCTTAAGCCAAGCAAATATGAGAAATTTTTTCTCATTAAAAAATCATTTTGCTATCAAAACGCTCAATTTCTTTAAACTTAAATCCACCATAGCATATTCAACATCTCCTTGAGATTTAACATCTGTAATAAAGCGATCAAATAATTTAATATGCTTATCATTATGTTTATACCAATGATCTAAGCTGCTATGATTTTTTTCTGCACTTTCAACAGCGGAAGAAACAATTTTCCGATGAATATCATAAAGCTCATCTTTAACCGCTTGAATAGCTAGTTTTTGCCAGTTGTTCTCACCCTTCAAATTCTTCGAAACATGACGCAACCAATCAACATTAAATCTATATCCCAACTCAAAGTAAATTTTAGATACCTGGGATACAGAGACATTCTTCTTCTTAGAAATTTCAACAATATTATAAGAGGAAGATAGCGGGCCCAAAAGAGCAATTTTACGAGCTAAATCTTCAGGAACATTCATTGCCTTAAATTGCTCTAAATCTTCTTCATAACTCTTCTTAAAATCACTTATTAAATAGCTTTCTATATTTTGTTGCAACTCATTTACCTGCACTTGATAATCTTCCACAACTGACGCAATATTAATTTTATGGCGATAATTTCTTAGCAACCAGCTGGTGGCACGCATCACAAATTTCTTAATCACTATTGAAAGCTGCACCTGATCTTTTACCGCCACTATTCCATCTAATGTATTTATTTCTTTCCATAATTCACGAAGATCAAATACATCTCTAGTAACAGTATAAGCTCTAGCAATATCAGAAAAACTATGTCCTGTTGATGAAGCAGCCAAATGCAAATAAAAAGTATCAATCCTATTAACCATACTATTGGTAATGGCGGTAGTGATAATTTCTTTCCGCAATGGATGCAAACTTAACATTTCAGAATATTTTTTTTGCATAGCTTGTGGAAAATACAACAATAAATCATTATAAAAATATGGATCTTCAGCAAGATTAGATTCAATTAAATTATTATAAATGGCATTCTTACTATAAGCTAATAATACTGACAATTCAGGACGAGTAAGCCCTTGCTTATTGGAATAAAGCTGAACAAATTGCTGCTTAGAAGGAAGACATTCTAATTTGCGATCAAGAATTCCTTGCTCCTCTAGAAGATTAATAAAATACTCTTGCGAACCCAAAACATCAACACCTTGCTGCGCAGCTATAGTGAGCGCTCTAGTTTGAGTGCGATTATCTTTTAGCACCAATTCTGATATATCATTAGTCATTGACTCAAGTAAAGCAACTCTTTCATCTTCAGTAATTAAACCTTTGTCCATAAGTTGTTTTAGAGTTATTTTAATATTAACTTCATGATCTGAACAATCTACTCCTGCAGAATTATCAATAGCATCAGTATTTATTCTTCCACCCTTACGAGCATATTCAATACGTCCATATTGAGTAAATCCTAAATTACCACCTTCACCAACAATTTTGCAGCGCAGATCTTCACCATTACAACGTAAGCTATCATTAGTTTTATCACCAACTTGCTCATGAGTTTCAAAATTCGCTTTCACATAAGTGCCAATTCCACCATTCCAAAGTAAGTCCACTTCTGCAGTCAATAGTACTTTTATTAACTCAATCGGAGTGATATTATCTACAGTTAGATTAAAGAGCTCTTTAATCTCTGGGGTTAGTTTTAATAACTTTGCCTTGCGGTCATAAACCTGCGCGCCTTCTGACAAAACTTTAGGATCATAATCCTGCCAAGTTGACCTTGGCAAATTAAATAATCTTTCACGCTCAACAAAGCTTTTTGCGCTATCTGGATTAGGATCAATAAATATATGCATATGATTAAATGCACCTATTAATCTTATATGTTTAGAAAGTAACATTCCATTACCAAAAACATCACCAGACATATCACCTATACCAATCACAGTGAAATCGTCTCTATTTACATTAACACCAATTTCATGGAAATGACGAGTAACAGAAATCCAACCGCCTTTAGCTGTGATTCCCATTTTTTTATGGTCATAACCTTTAGATCCTCCAGAAGCAAAAGCATCACCAAGCCAGAATCCATACTCAGCGGAGACCTGATTAGCTATATCTGAGAAAGTTGCAGTACCTTTATCTGCAGCCACCACCAAATAGGCATCATCTTGATCATATCTAACAATATGCTTTGGGTGATGGATTCTTCCTTCAATAATATTATCGGTAATATCAAGTATACCTCTGAGAAAATTCTTATAGCATTCTACAGCTTTAGCCATAATCTCATCACGATTTAATCCTATTATATCTTTTAGAACGAACCCTCCTTTCGCTCCTGTAGGTACAATTACAGCATTTTTAACAATTTGGGTCTTCATTAAACCTAAAACTTCGGTACGATAATCCTCAGAACGATCAGACCATCTTAAACCCCCTCTAGCAACTTTGCCTCCTCTTAAGTGAATAGCTTCAAAGCTTGCTGAATAAACAAATATTTCTCGATACGGCCTTGGCAAAGGCATATCAATAACTTCACCAGAATTGATTTTGAAAGACATAAAATCTTTTGCCTGACCATTCTCATCGCGTAAGAAATAATTAGTCCTTAAAATGCTATTCAATATATTAATAAATCTTCGAATAATTTGATCTTCAACATTATCATAAATGAGAGTAAGAGATTGTTCTAAATTTACTCTTGTTTCCTCGGCTTGTTGAAAACGCTCTTCTCCAGCTAATTTATTATTAAACATACTATAAAATAAGGCTACTAGAAGCTTAGCTATCCCAGAATGCTTATTAAGAACTTGCCCTATATATTCTTTACTATAACCAATTTTAATCTGGCATAAATATTCCGCTAAAGCCATAAGCATAGTAACCTGCCTATGATTCAAATTTGCTTGCAGAATAAGCTGATTATATGGATCATTCTGGCATTTCTTGTGCCATATCGCATAAAATGCTTCTTCTATATTATGCTTAGCCTCGTTAAGCATCTTACCTGAAGCAGCATTAATCTTTAGCATAAATTGATGCAGCCACACTTCTCCACGATTACCAAAGGGCTCAATTACGTGAACTTGCTCTGCGGCAACATCTAGTCCCATATTTTGTAACATTGGCATAATTGTAGACAGATTTAGCTCTTCTAGATGATATATCTTTAATTGAGCCAAATTGGCCTTGCCTTCAATGCTTGGCATAATATTAAATACTATTTCTTGGGTCTCTATAACTTTAGAGCTATTTTCTACATCTTGAATAATACTATTGCTATATATTGCATTTTCTTTATATGACACAGGAAATGCTTGTCTAAAATTATTAAAGAGCTCCAATCCTTTATTCTTACCAAATTCCTTTCGTAGTAAAGCTCGTAAATTATCTTCCCAAGGCTTGGTGATAGACCTCAAGTCTTGTTCAATTTGCGCTAAATCTGAAGTATCAAGGTTAGCATTTTTAGAGTCTATTATAAAATAATAATAACAAAGCTTAGACGAGTTCACTTGAGCAAAAGAATGACTCACTATAGGGCCATATTCAAAAGCTAAGGCAGCTTTGAGTCTTCGTACATTCTCTGCATTAGCTATTTCTAACGGTAGAAACAATAGACAGCTTAAGCTGCCTCCTTTTTTGCGTAAAAACAATCTTAATTCTGGCGTAAATAACAAAGCATATATTTCCATTACCAGAGGGAATAATTCATTTGGTGAAATCTCAAATAATTCATCTCTAGGCATCGCTTCCACAATTGAGACCAGCTCTTTACCTGCATAACTATGAGAGCTAAATCCAGCCTTTTCTAGAACTAAATTTAATTTATTCCTAATGATTGGAATTAAAGTAGCGCTTTGGTAATATAAAATTGAAGTGAATAACCCAATAAACACCAAAGCAGTTTTTACTTTGCCCTGCTCATCTAATATTTTTAAACATAAGCAATCAAGATTCGCATCACGATGAATTACTGAAACTTTGTTTAATTTACCTATAGAAATTAAATCATGATTCTTCTCAAAAAAATTAGTAGTAAAAATAGATGAATCAAGCAGAGGTTCAAATTCAGCTAGATCTGGTTTTAGAATCCCCAAAGCAGAATTTTTAACTAAAACTCTATTTTCTTTGTCAAAATTATATTGCGCAGCTCCCAAAAACACAAAATACTTATCTCGCATTTTCTCAAGAAATTCTTTCTGTTCTAGATGTAATTCTTTACTCCCTATCAGTTCTTTATCAAAATCACTTATATATAACTGCAGTGGCTCTAATATTTTCTTCCAATCATTAACAGCATGCTCAACAAGAGACAGTATTGAATTAAGTTCTGCTTCTATTCTTAAAGCCAAGTCTTTTTCTAAAGAATGCGATGTAAGGATTTGAATTATAATTTCTTCTTCTCCACCTTCATTTAAAGCTTTATCTATGGATAATAATTTTCCATTTTTATCACGACGAACAAAAATAGTTGGATGAGCAACCCTTTCCACATCGATGTGCAATCTATTAAGCAAACACATTGCAGAATCAAACAAAAATGGCATATCGCGACTAAGTATTTCAATAATAGTATGATCTGTTTCAGCGCTTTTCCTAGATCCTTGATATAATTTTACTTTAGATTTTGAGCGATTATGTTCCTGAAGAAAATTAAAAGCATTTCTTGCCAATGCTGCATATAAATTATAATCGTTTTCTGTAAGGTTAAGCATCGGAATTGTCGCATAAAATTTACGCACAAATACTTCTTCTAAGTTACCCGCTTGAAGAATACCAAGAATTTTTGTAATATGGTGATGATTTTCACCATAAAGATGCTGCATTGTAAAATCGTATTTTTCCATATTGTAGATACTCTTTCATTATTTTAGTTATAAATATTATGCTTAATGACAAAAAAACTATATTTGCCCTTGCCACGCCACCAGGAAAGTCAGGAGTTGCTATTATTAGAATCTCAGGAGATAATGCTTTAAACTGCCTAAACTATCTAATCAAAGATTCTATTCCTAAACCTCGCTATGCAACATTAATAAATATAATTAATCCTAACACCAATCAACTTATCGATAAAGCAGTAATATTAACATTCCCTAGCCCTAATAGCTTTACAGGCGAAGATGTCGTTGAATTACATATACATGGTAGCCGCGCGGTTATCAATCTTCTTATCAATATTCTCTCTAATCTTAACAATTTTCGCCTAGCTAATCCAGGTGAATTTTCTAGAAGAGCTTTTTTAAATGGAAAAATGGATTTAACTGCTGCTGAAGGCTTAAGTGATTTGATTGAAGCAGAAACCTTAATTCAGCAGCAGCAAGCTATGAGACAAATGCAAGGAGCTCTGGCTAATTTATATGACACTTGGAAACTTAAACTAATTCATAGCTTAGCTCTAATTGAGGCTTATCTTGATTTTCCAGAAGATGACATTCCACCTAATGTCATCGCGGATGTAAATAATGAAGTTGCATTTTTAAGCGCAAATATAGCTTTGCACCTAAATGATAATCATCGTGGAGAAATTCTTCGCAGAGGCATTCATGTGGCTATTTTAGGCGCACCTAATGTTGGTAAATCTAGTCTATTAAATTATTTAGCCAAAAGAGATGTGGCAATTGTTTCTAGTATAGCTGGAACTACTCGCGACGTTATTGAGGTTCACCTTGATTTATCTGGTTATCCAGTAACCATAGCTGATACTGCGGGAATTCGTGAAAGCGAAGATTTGATAGAACAAGAAGGTATTATTAGAGCTAAAGTAAAAGCCGAAAATGCCGACATTAAAATTGTAATAATT
>CAZJZY010000003.1:20483-100134 GCA_964550685.1 uncultured Rickettsiales bacterium
ATAATATCTGCTGATGATAAAACAAGCCTCAGTCCAGAAATATCCTCGATGATCGATAACAACACTATCGTTTTAATTAATAAAATAGATAAAGAATTTATAATAAATTATCCTAATGCTATTCAAATTTCTGTAAAAGAAACCATAGGCCTAGATTTATTTTTAGAACGATTATCTTCTGTGATTGCTGAAAAATTTTCTCCCTCTTCAGATCCATTAATCACAAGAGAAAGGCATCGTTATTATTTGAACTCCTGCCTTGAATCCTTAAATTGTTTCAGTCTTGATAATCCATTAGAATTAGCCTGCGAAGACCTCCGCTTAGCGGCCAGAGCTTTAGGACAAATAGTTGGCGTCATAGATGTGGAGGCCATATTGGATGAGATCTTCATCAATTTTTGTATAGGTAAATAATTTATAATAGAATTTTTTTATTTTAATTCTGGGCAATACTTAGAAAGTATAAAACACAGCTTAATAAAGAATCATACTCCTCGCTATAACTATGAAGATCTTAGATGATTTATTGACTCAGGAAATTGAAGAATATAAACATCGAAAGAAAGTTTGTTAAAAATATTTTTAAAGACCCCATTAACCATTTATTAACCATTCTTCCAGTAAGATAGAATAATTAACAATTACTAAAAGCGAGGCAATTATGTTAAAAGGCGATGACTATGTGCAGGTAGACTCAAGAAAATTACTTGATCAACAAGATAGCCAAGGAAACACTGAATTGCACAAAGTGGCGATTGCAGGAAACTTAGAGCGAACAAAAGAACTTGTAGAAATGGGTGCTAAGCTTGATATTAAAAACAAAGCTGGAAGAACCCCAAAAGAAGAGGCAATAGCAAATATACCAAGCTTTCTTGGTAGAGCCCTTAGATATCAAGACACCAGCCCTGTTATAGATTTTCTAAATCAGATGGAAGAACAACAAAAAAAACTACACCAAGAGAAATTAGAACAATTATCACTTGAAGCAAGATTAACAGAACAGATGTATGAAAATCGCCTATCAGATGACTTTGAAGAACTATCAGGCAAAAGAATAAATGATAGAATAAACAGATCCTTAAAAGCTATGGATACAGATAAACTTGAAAAAGCATTCTTAGCAGATTTTGCAAAAATGGACGCCGAACTCAAAGAGTTAATTGGCCCGCTAACTCAAGATAAAGCAGCTAGAAGAATACAAAGATTCGCCAAAGAGAAGGTAAAATCGCGCTCATCAAGAGGTGAAAGACATTAGCATAAAGACTAAACCTATACTCAGTGGAATAGTAAAATTATCATCTAATGAAAAAAGCTTTTTAACAAATAACTCAGTTATAGTTGCAGAAAATATTGCCAATAAAGATATATTTAATGGCAAAGCAAAATCACAAACTATCATTAAAAAATAATATACTACAACCCCAGAAATAAAGAAACTCACAGAACCTTCTAAAGTTTTATCAAAAATATGAATCTTACCAAATCTCCTTCCAACTAAAGCCGCACAAGAATCACTAATCATTAATATGCTTAGAGCCAAAATTGCCACCTCTTTGCTAAATAATGCAACACTAAGACTAGCGGAAATTAGCAAATAGGTGGCACCAGAAAGAGATTTCCGCTCTTGAATACGCATTATATTACCGATTGAATTGTTAATTAAATCATTTAGCTCTGAAGATATATTACGACTAAACTCAATAAGTAACGCTATAGTGGTAAGCGATAATAATATCGTCAACATCATTTTATTCGTTACATAGAGATATAAAATTGGGATCCATAAAGAAGATAAATGGAAAAGTTTACGAAAAATCTCAGATCTATATTGTATCATCTTTTAAGTAAAGCTCTTAGGACGAGAAACATCAACCCATTTACTCATCATTAATCTGGTTAAGGTTATAGCTGAAAACATTGAGGTTGCAATCCCTAAAACTAAGGTTACAGCAAATCCCTTAACAGCACCAGAACCAAAAGCATATAAAAATACTCCCACTAAAATAGTGGTTAAGTTTGAATCTATAATAGTATTAAAAGCTTGACCAAAACCTCTCTCTAACGATGAAAAAGCTGACAAACCATTTTTACTTTCTTCACGAATTCTCTCGAATATCAAGACATTTGCATCCACTGACATCCCCATAGTTAGCACAATACCGGCAATACCTGGCAAGGTTAAAGTCGCTTGAAGCATCGATAATAAAGCAACTAATAAAATTAAGTTAAAGCATAAAGCAATATTGGCAAATATTCCAAATATTCCATAAGTGAACACCATGAATATCACCACTGCAACAACTGCAATAATAGAAGCAAGCTTTCCTTGAGCTATAGAAACAGCTCCAAGACTTGGCCCCACTGTTCTTTCTTCGATAATATCAAGAGGAGCAGGCAAAGCCCCGGCTCTTAGAAGCAGAGCTAAATCATTAGCTGATTGTGCAGTATATCCACCAGTAATATGCCCAGAGCCACCAATAATTGGCACTGATATTGATGGGGCGCAAATCAATTTATTATCTAGAACAATAGCTAAACGCTTTCCTATGTTCTTTTTGGTTAATTCGCCGAATTGTTTAGCACCTAAGCTATTAAATTCAAAAGCTACTACTGGTTTATTGTGATTATCAAAGCTCACCATAGCATTTTTTAACAAATCGCCATTAAGCATGATTTTTTTATAGACCGCCACCTTACGTCCTTGTTCTCCATCCTCTGTTTCAAGAAGCATCGTATCAAATGGCACATGATCTATAGAAGCAATATTTTCATTTACTAAATGAAAAGTCATTTTTGCTGTTTGCCCTATCAGTTTCTTTAAATGCTCTGGATTGCTCAGCCCAGGCACCTGAAGTAAGATCTTGTCATCACCTTGTCTTTGAATAATTGGTTCTTTTGTTCCATTCTCATCTACTCTGCGACGGACAATCTCAATAGACTGCTCAACTAATTTCTTCTTAATATCCTTAAGATAATCATTGCTATAGCTTACAACTAATCTTTCCTCCATAATATCAAGATGCAAATCTTTATTTTTACTAATTATTTGCACTGCTAACTCTGTTTGATCTTTATCTCTTAAAGTAAATGAAACAAAATCTTTACCAATATTCAGACTAAGATAGCCTATTTTCTCTCCACGCAGTTCTTGACGAAGATTGTCTTTTAAATTCTCCAATTGTTCATTCATATAAGTATTAAAGTCCACTTGCAAAAGTAAATGTGAACCACCCTTTAGATCCAACCCTAAATTCATGGTATTCTTTGGCCAATAACCTGGCAATTTAGACATGACTGTAGAAGATAGAAAATTAGGCATAGCGAAAACACTCGCCATCAAGCAAATTAGTAGTATTAGAATAATTTTCCAACGCGGGAAATTTGCCATTTTGATAACCTATTATTTATTATATTGTAGAATAAAATAACGAATATGCGTCATTCTAACATTATAGAATGACGCATTGTAACTTAAGCTTTTTGAGCTGCTTTAGACTTAGCTGGTTTTTTAATCAGCTTCTTGGTTTCCACTTTAGCTGGCTTCTTAATTTCTTCTTTTTTAGCTACTTCTACCACAGCAACAGGCTTATCATCTTTTGATAATACTTCCGTAACTGAAGATTTCATTGCTTTAATTCTAACATTTTCAGCAATTTCAACATAAATAATATTTCCTTCTATTTTGTGAATCACACCATATAACCCACCAGCAGCAACAACTCTATCACCTTTCTTTAATTCATTGATCATATTTTCAATTACTTTTTGTTTCTTCACTTGAGGACGAATTAAAAAGAAATAGAAAATGGCAAAAATTAGTACCATCGGTAATAAAGACATAATACTTGAACCAGTGCTCATATGAGCTGCAGCTTCTGTTGTTTCACTTGCATTAGCGGTTGAAATTAGCGACATGAATACCTCCATATAAATTCATTGACAGATAAAAATATAAACAAGGTATCTTAAGAAAGCAAATTATTTATATAATTCTGCTAAATCTTATGGATCAACTTGTTGTAAATCTGCCTATTACAATAATTTATACAAAAATATAAATAATAATAATAATTATATTAAAAGATTTTGTAGAAATTTAAGTACATGATAATTACGATAAATAATATTAGAGTTTGTTTTCAAACCTAAATTATAGCTCTGTATCATATAAAATATTCGCCCTTCCACATTCTTCAATAATATAACTAGCTACTTGATGAACTGATAATTCTTTGGCATTAATTATATTAACCCCAGCTAAATAACTTTCCTGAAGAAAGGGAGCATGATACTTTAACATTATGTCATTTAAATCTAAAGTCTCATATTCTGGATTAACAAAAATTGCTAAAACTTGCTGTTCCGCAGCTTTTAATATCTGGACTATTCCGCTATGAGCCCATCCCAATTGCACTGCTATGCTAGCTTCTGACTTTTCAGAAAGAGCAAGTATTTCATTAGCAATATACTTATCTCTAAGTACTACATAATCAGTTTTTTGATCTTTTATAAATAATTTTTGGGCTATTTCTGTGTCAGAAAATTTTTTTAGCAATTTAATTTTTTTTGTTTCACTACATGGTAAATTCTTACATCCGTTGTTAATAAATTCTATCGCTTTATAATTTATCTCATATACAGCCCTCTCAGAATCATCATGATATTTTTTGGTAAGAGCTTCATCAACATCTACAGAATGTACTTTAATTTCCTTTTTTTGAGCAGTTTTTAATAAATCTAAAGAAGCTTTAAATCCAGCCGCCATCGCTTTTCCTTGTGGATCAGTTGCTTTCTTTGTAGCTTCAACAATAATTTTATATCTATCTATCAGCTTAGATAATGGCAAGTTACTATCATCTTCAAGAGTAATATCTGAAATATGGCATGCGTTATCTGAGCTGATAATTTCACGTAAAGCATTTGGTGCCTTGGTATCTCTGTGATCTTCGAAAATAATGATAATTTTTTTTTCTTGTTTAAGTGACATAATATTTTCTATATTAATATATAATTAGTTAAGTTATTTACTATATAATATAATTATTGTCAATAACACTTAATAGATAAGGGGTTTTTATTATAGATAGGCAGAAGCGTAAAATAGATTTATAATAGTAATTTTAACTCAGAAGGTTTTATCCTTGAATGCTATGTTGGCGCAGCAAATGAAAATGATCGAGAAGGAATAATAAAAGCGATAAATATTGTATAGACTTAGAAATAATTTAAAAACCGCAAAAGCGATTCTGGGTGCATCAAGTTGAAGATGGTTTTAAAGTGCAGTCAAAAAGATGGCTAAGAACATTTGCTTGGCTTGGTATAAACCCTAGATTATTTAAAGAATGTGAGTGTTATACAGACACATCAGTCAACCTAATTTACTTGGCTATGAATCGTTTAATATTAAGAAGAAAATATGCTTAATTTAGGTTTCAAAACAAACTCTTATAAGACAAAAGATAAAAGCCATAAACGTTAAGACCATGGAGCGCAGAATAAAGCTTTTTAACTGATGCTCTCTCCAAATCGTTATTGATTCTGTTCATCTAGCATAACCTTCTCATGCATGTGAGCGATATTTAACATAAGCTGTTCTAGGGCATAATTTTTAGTAAAAATCTCATGAGCATTTTTAGTCATAATCTTAACTTTTTCAGGATTAGCTTTAATCCATTTAATATGTTGATCTATTTGAGAAATAATATCTTCAGCAGATCTATCTGTATCAATGTAAAGAAAATTATCACCAAATTTCTCTATCAAGAATGGGTGCATATCGCTGATACCTATAGCTCCAGACGAAGAAGCTTCAAATACTCTACCGCTTGGAGTGCCACTTTTTATATGTTGATTGCTATGCAGCATTAAGCTGATTCCATACTTTCTTATGATATCAATCACGGCTGAGCCGTCAGCGCCTTCAAAATATCCTTGATATGCTGGCCCCACCAGATCTTTCCAAGAATCAGCCGAACCATAAAAAACCGCTTGATTTTTGTCTGCCAAAGCTTTGAACACTTCGCTAAATTTACTCCCTTTTCTTTTTTTATCCCAATTTACTCCCATATAAACTATTTGCTTTGGCTCCACTTCAACATAATCTTGAGCTTGAACTGAAGAATATCCTGTAAACCCATAAAACTTACGATGCTTTGATTCGATATAATCTTTAAATAAACTAATCGTTGGGGCTGAAATTATAAAGCCATCGAATAGCTTAAACTCAGGAAATTTATGCTCTTTAAATTCTGGATAAAAACTAAATAATCCACCAAAATAAGTGGCCACTGGGTGGGCAACCAAGCCATACACTTTATATGGAAGAGTCACATTTCTTAAGCCAATATCTGACCTCCAGTTATTAGTTAGAATAAAATCTGGATTGATTGCTTTTATTTCTTCTTGATTATCAGTTAAACCTTCAAAAACATGAACCTCCCATCCAAGCTTTCTACAGGCAGCAATCATCCTATATCCAGCCTCTCTATCTGCTATTGCTCCATGAGCAGTTATAATAAAAACAATTTTATACTGGTCTTTTATAGAAATATCGCTATATTCTGCTAAATAATTATTTTGTTGGTCATGCTTTGTATAGTAATAAATGATACTTTGTCTGGATATATAAGCTGCGACTAGATATGTTAGAAACAAAGTAGCTGCAAACAAAATAATTTTAATAGTTTTCATAATAATCTTTTTATATATTTATTTATCGTATACAATAATAGTGAAATATTGTCTTACTACAACTGAATATAGTCAATAGGGTACAATAATTATGCGTAAAAGAAATTGGATTTGTTTATCTATCTTTTTATTTACTTGCATAGTGATATTAAAATTTCATTTTAGTGATGCAGATGTTTCTTTATATCCAGTAAAAAATACTGGCCGTAGTTACAGTTCCCAGAAAGTTTGGCTAATTTCATATGCCAATAAAGGGATTTACATTCAAAATCAAACAAATCTTACAGCGTCCGCTGCAATGCATCAAGTTTTTGATGTGATTATACCTTATCAATTTCATCATATTGAGCCAGAATATTACGAGAAGCATAAAAATATCTTATCACAAAATAGAGGCGGTGGATATTGGCTGTGGAAGCCTTATTTTATTCTTAAAACCCTAAAATCTATGCCAGAAAATGATATCTTGGTATATGCAGATAGTTCTGGAGTCTTTAGGGATGGGATTTATAAGTTACTCGATTTGGCTAAAGAAAATAATGTTGTGTTATTTCCTAATTTTCACTCCAATAGAACCATGATTAAAAGAGATGTGATCACTAAGATAGCTAATGATGACGAATCTTATTTAGACAAAGTGCAATTGGATGCCAGCATAATATTACTTAAGAATAACCCAAAGACTAGAGCTATTATAGAAGAATGGCTTTCATATTGCGAAGATCCAGAACTGTTAACTGATCTTCCAAGCAAAAATGAATATCCAGATTTTAAAGATCATCGTCACGATCAAGCTATTTTAAGTGTTATGTATCACAAAAATCCTCAAGATTTTTATTTATATGCTCCTTATCCTGCAAGATTAGAATCTTTCATTGCCACAAGAAGAAGAAATCAGTGCAGCATGTTACCTATTACTTTTAGTGATCAAACAAAATTTAGCTGGTTGGATGGAGTACGATATCGCTCAATAATTTGGCTAATCGGCTGCCAAAGATTTAAAGGATATTAAAAAGGTTCCACATAAAACATTTTTTATTAAGTGATAAGCTTCGATATAATTTGTAATAATTGCTTGGCTACCTTATCTTTGCTGTCTCTTTTAATTAAATGACGTTTTCCAGTTTTGGTAATAACATGAAGCTCATTGTCATCCTGTCCAAAAACTTGATTATTAGATACATCATTAATTGCAATTAGATCTAATTGTTTATTATCCAGCTTCTTTAAACCATTATTCTCAAAATTAGAAGTTTCTGCAGCAAAACCTACCATAAAAATATTAGGATATTTCTCCTTCACGTATGATAAAATATCAGGATTTAGAGTCATTTTAATATTTAGATCAGCAGAGGTTTTTTTAATTTTTTCTGATTGATAATTTGGCTTATAATCTGCGACCGCAGCGCTTGCAATAAAAATATCATTACTTGCTGCATATTTCATAGCTACTTGAAACATTTCATCAGCGGAAGTTACCTTAATAAAATTTACTCCATTTGGGCTTTGAAGCGCACAAGGACCAGAGATGAGCGTAACTTCAGCTCCCATTCTGAGGGACATTTTTGCAATTGCATAGCCCATTTTACCAGAACTATTATTACTAATAAACCTTACTGGATCTATCGCTTCTAAAGTGGGCCCCGCAGTTATTAAAATTCTTCTGTTTCTTAAGGATTTTTTAGTATAAAAACTTTGCACATGTTCTACAATTTCTGTTGGCTCTAACATTCTACCTAAGCCCTCATCACCGCAAGCTTGTTTACCACTATTGGGACCAATCACATGTTTAAATTTTGTAATATTTCCTTGAACTAATTTATTCTCCCACATAACTTTATTCATAGCTGGAGCTAGCATGATGGGAGCTTCACTTGCTAAGCAAAGAGTTGACAACAAACAATCAGCATAACCATTAGCAAGTTTAGCAATCATATTAGCGGAAGCTGGAGCAACCAATATTAAATCAGCATCTTTGGCTAGAGAAATATGGAGCATCTCATCTGCTTTCCCCAGCAAATCGCTATGTAAATGCACTTTGCCAGGAAATAATGACCGTAAGGTTAAAGGTGAAACAAACTCAGTAGCTGAATTAGAAAGAACTATTTCAACATCATGCCCATTTTCAATTAGTAGCTTTGCTAGATCTATAGCTTTATAAGCGGCTATGCTTCCTGATATTCCAAGTATAATCATAATTATCATTTCACTTAATGTAATTAAAAGCTATTATAGGCTAAATTCCTAAAATTGTAAGGATAAATAATGACAGCAATCAAACCTTTAATCTGTGGAATCTCTGGTCCATTTTTAACTGAAGAAGAGAAAGAGTTTTTATCTAGGATAAATCCTTTAGGTTTTGTGGTCTTTAAAAAAAATCTATTCGATAGAAAGCAAGCACTTAAATTAACTAATGAACTAAGGGAAGTTTTAGGCAATAGAAAAGTTCCTATTTTAATTGATCAAGAAGGTGGAAAAGTTCTACGTTTAAGGGAAGAGCAATGGAGACAACCACTTGCACCATTAGAGTTAGGAAAATTCGCTTATTTATCTTCAACTAACGCATTAGAAAAAACAAAGCGGCTAGTATACTTAAACGCTGTTTTAACAGCTATGGACATGCAAGAAATTGGTGTAAATGTAAATTGTGCGCCGGTTGCTGATTTACTATATCCTGGCGCTCATCATATCACTAGCTCTAGATCGTTTGGACCTAATAATTTTATTACTACAGAATTAGTAAAAGAAGCAGCTTCTGGAATGAAAACATCCTCGGTACAGCCCATAATGAAACATATGCTTGGCCAGGGCAGAGCAAATGTAGATAGTCATTTTGAAATGCCTGTGGTGGAAGCTTCTTTATCAGAATTGGAAGAAAATGATTTTAAAGTATTTGAGCTAGCCAAAAATATAGACTGGGGGATGCCAGCTCATATTGTTTATAAGAGTTTAGATCCAACTCAACCAGTAACTTATTCAAAAAAGATAGTAGATTATATTCGTAATAAAATAGGTTTCAATGGCATTTTAATTTCCGATTGTCTCACTATGAAAGCCTTACCTGAAACTTGGGGTCAAAAAGCTGCAAAATCTGTCAAAGCTGGCTTGGATTTAGTTTTATATGGCAGTTGTAATCATACAGTAATTCAAGAAATTGTGAATGCCATTCCAGAATTATCGGAAAGTATTTGGGAAAAAGTAGAAAATAGTTTTAGTAATTTAGAAAAACCAACTAACCTAAATTATCAAGATCTACTGCAAGAATTTGATGAATTATTAATTGAGTTAGAGAGCAGTTTAGCAAAGCAGAAAAAATCAAAAGATCTGCAATACATCTTGGCAGTTTTACAATCCAGAAACTTAAGTGACGCAGATTACTCGAGTCCATTATATAAAGCTTAAAGAAATTCTAAAATGAAGCAAAATAATTTAATCGGCATCAGTTTCAAATTATTAAATTGCCTATTATTTCCCACCTTAAGTCTAGTAATTATTCATTGCGTGGCAACAATGCCTATAACTCAAGTATTATTTGCAAGGGTTACTTTAGGAGTAATTATTTGCGCAATCTATTTAAAAATAATTGGTCAGAAGATTCACTTTAATCTATCTCGTAAAGATTATTTCTTTTATATAATTAGAGCCAGCATAACCTTTGTGGCTATGAAATTCTGGGTATTAGCTATGCAGCGTGTGGGAGTCACTGAGGCTACAGCCTTAAGCTATACTGGACCTTTTTGGATATTTATAGCAGCTAGATATCTTATTGGCGAAGCATTTAGTTGGAGCAGCTTAATTGCTATTATTGCTAATATGATTGGAGTTATTATAGTATTGCAGCCAAAGCTAGAAATTTTGAGCTGGCAGGGCGTTGGCGCTTCACTAGCTTCCCTTTTACTATGGGTTTTATATGAGACTATTTGTAAAAAACAAACATCAAATCAACATTATATGCTGCAAACATTTTATGTTTCTCTCTTTGGAAGTATTATAATGGCACCTTTTGCATTTTACGAATGGCAACCGATTAATCTGGAAACCTTAGGAGTATTTACTCTTTTGGCAGCACTTGGAGTGGCCAATATCACTTCAATATTTATTGCCTATTCTTTTGCTCCGATGATGGCTATTTCTCCATTTAGCTACGCAAGATTAATTTTTACAGCCCTTCTAACCGCTTGGCTATATCATGCAAATCTTAGTGCTAATGTATTTATTGGGTCAGCCATTATCTTAGGAGTAAATTCTTATTTTGCTTATCAGATAAACACTAAAGTGTCCAGTAAAACTTAACCCTTTGCTGGACTCCGCAAATAATATCATACGGAACATTATCGGTATGTTTTGCCACTTCTTCTATTGGCAGATCATCTCCCCATAAAGTGACGGGATCACCAACTTTAGCATCTGGACAGCTTCTAAGATCTATTGTTGCCATGTCCATTGAAACTCTACCAACTATCTGGCATTTTTTCCCGTTAACTAAAACCGGTGTGCCATCTTTAGCAGTTCTTGGATATCCATCACCATAACCCATTGCCACTACTCCAATAGGCATATCTTCTGGACAAGAAAATCTTGCCCCATAACCAATTTTTTTATGCTTCTTAAAGTAAGAAACTTTAATTAATTTTGTCTGTAAAGTCATAACAGCCTTAAGACCTAAATCTGCCGCTGATCTATCAGCAAATGGAGAGATTCCATATAGAGATATACCTGGCCTTACCACATCATATAAATCATTGGTGAAGTTAAAAATAGCTCCAGAATTAGCAATAGTTTTAGGGCCAGAAAGCTTGGTGACAAAAGCTCTAAAATTCTTAAGTTGTACTTCATTGAGTGGATGATTTTTCTCCTCAGAGCAAGCTAAATGCGAGATAATTCCAATTGGCTGAATAACTTGTGGATTTTTACTTAATAATTCATAAGCTGATTCTGCTTCTTCTAGAGCAAAACCTAAACGTCCCATTCCAGTATCAATTTTAAGCCATATTTTAACTGGCTTCGGTAATTTTATTGATTGTAGCCAATCGATTTGCTGTTTCTCATGAAATATCAAATGAAAGTTTTGACATGAAGCAATTAGTAAATCATCTGGTTCAAAGGCTCCTGACATCAGAGTGATTGGAGCCTTAATATTAACTTTCCTTAAAGCCAAAGCCTCATCCACAGAAGCTACGCCAAAGCTGGCGACTTTACCATCTAAGCGCATTGCTACAGAACGCAGGCCATGACCATATCCATTAGCTTTAATCATTGCAATCACCTCACGGCCCAGAGTTTGTTTTTTTATTACTTCAAGATTATGAAGGATATTTTCTGTTGATAATATTGCTATAGCTACTCTTGCCATTAATAATTTTCCTTAGGATATGTCTAGATTAAGGATAATATATTGAGCGCCTCAATGCAAGATCCATAAAAAAAGGGCTTTTTACAAAGCCCTTTATTTTTGAAGCCAATTTTAAGCTTTATCTATTCAGGATGGCATATTCCATTACAAACAATAATGCCATCTTCTGCATCTACTATAGTAACTAATGGACGAACAACCTCGTCTACTAATTCGATAAGCGCATTCTTCTGAAGATTTAGACAGTTCAAATAGGCAACGCTATTAGAATTTTTTAGATATACGCCCATTTCTTGAGTTGAACAGCCAGGAATTCTTGAACCACTCATGCCAATAATTTCTTGAAAGCCCTTAGCAAAAACATCATATTCTCTATGATTTAGCGAATCTAATATTGTTTTCTCTAAGCCCTTTTTTTCTTGATTTAAAGACCGACTATTACTTGATAAACCTTCTGTTGTAATAGAATGATAAACTTTCTCTCTTACATCTATATATTGCGCTACTAATTTTTTAATTTTATCTTCTCTAGACATATTATACCTATATAGTTTTAAGTTATTCAGCTTCTAGGAGCTAATTAATAGTTATTAATCTAGAGCTTTTGATATGTCAAGGTTATATTGAAAAATTAAAACTTAATGCAATTTTTAAAGTGAAAAAATTTTTATTGTGCATATTATTTAGTCTTATGATATCTATAGATATAGAGCAGTTTTTCACAAAGAAAAGAGTTAGTTTATTATGACAGCATTTCCATTACTATCCAGCGCAATTTTATGCCCATTATTTGGAGCTTTGTTTATTGTTTTTACAGCAAAAGACGATAAATTGATCAAAATTATTGCATTGCTAAGCAGTTTCGCAAGCTTATTGGTGAGTGTTTTAATTTATCTCGGTTTTGATAAATCTGCTGCAGAATTTCAGCTTCAAGAAAGTCATCATCTTATAAAATCCTTAAATATGCACTATCATTTGGGAATAGATGGTATTTCAATATTTTTTATTGTTTTAACAACCATTCTAACGCCTATTTGTATTTTAGCTAGCTGGGACTCCATAAAACTTAGAGTAAAAGAATATATGCTGGCTTTTCTTATACTTGAAGCTTTGGTGATTGGAGTGTTTTGTGCATTAGATTTCATACTGTTTTACATTTTCTTTGAAGCCATGCTAATTCCAATGTTTTTGCTTATTGGTATTTGGGGGGGGGAGCAAAGAATATATGCAGCGATTAAGTTTTTCCTTTATACTCTTGCCGGTTCTCTATTTCTTTTAATAGCAATTATTTATATCTACCAAAACACAGGGGAATTAAATATCCTTAATTTATATAACCTTGTACCAAAATTTTCTAGCCAAGAACAGAGTTTATTATGGTTAGCATTTTTTATATCATTCGCTGTGAAAGTGCCAATGTGGCCAGTCCATACTTGGTTGCCAGACGCGCATGTGCAAGCACCAACAGCAGGCTCAGTAATTTTAGCTGGTGTTTTATTGAAAATGGGCGCTTATGGTTTTTTAAGATTTTCTTTGCCAATGTTACCTGAAGCAAGCCATCATTTTAGTCATCTAGTGTTTGCCTTAAGTGCCATCGCAATTATTTACGCCTCAGCAGTAGCTTTTGTTCAAACAGATATGAAGAAGCTAATTGCCTATTCATCAGTGGCGCACATGGGGTTTGTTACCATGGGGATATTCACTTTTAACCAAATAGCAATCGAAGGCGCTTTAGTGCAAATGATTAGCCATGGTTTGGTTTCAGCGGCATTATTTCTAATTGTTGGAGTTTTATATGACCGTATGCACACTAAAGAAATAAGTCAATATGGCGGAGTGGTAACTAAAATGCCGATGCTCGCTTTCATCTTTATGATTTTTACCATGGCTTCTATTGGCCTCCCTGGCACTAGTGGCTTTATTGGGGAAATGTTGGTGATTGTTGGAACCTATCAAGTGAGCGCATTATACGCAAGTCTGGCTGCCACAAGCTTAGTGCTTGGCGCTGCATACATGTTATGGCTTTATAAAAGAGTGATATTTGGGACAATTACCAATCCGAAGATAGAAAAATTACAAGATTTATCTTGTAGAGAATGGATAATCTTCATACCATTAATAATCTTAACCATATTATTGGGGGTCTATCCAAGTATTATTACTGATGTATTACACGCTCCAGTGCTAAAATTAATAAAATAATAACCAATACGTAAGGCTGATATTAATGATGTCGATGTCGTAGTGGCTTTATCAGATCAAAAGCTTTGAGAGGCAATGAGGCACTGAGCTTGTGGATGTTTTAAGGAATGTTCCAAAAGATGTGGCACAGCTATTAGTGGTATGCGGTGCGCATGATGAACATAAACAGCAATTTTTAAAAGATATTGGATTATCTGTGGCTTCTAAATGATATGTTGGAGGTACATAAAAACATTGACGATGTACATTCATTGAAGGTATCATGATGCCTAAATTTGCAAATAAACACTTAGATAACCCGACGGGCTTAGGTTAAAATTATGTTTGAATATATGAAAGAGATTAATGTGTTGTTACCTGAAATATTCTTAGGCCTAGCAGCCTGTGGTATCTTGATGATAGGCGTATTCAGCAAATGCTTCAAATATGCTAATTTACTTTTGGCCATAACTTTTTCTATAGCTATATATTTTCTATTAGCTAAAGTTCCAAATGATGCATTAGTTTTTGATGGTTTGTTTAAAATTACCGGATTAATTAAGCTTCTAAAATTAATGGTTTTGGTTTCTGCTATTTTTTACGCCATTTTAAGTGGTAAAAAACAATCAGATTTATGCTCAATTACAAGGACTGATCTTTTTGAGTTTCCAGTATTAATTATGCTAGCAGTAACCGGAATGTTATTGCTGCTTTCTGCTAATAACTTCTTAAGCTTCTACGTGTCTTTAGAGCTGCAAAGCCTCTCTTTATATGTGTTGGCTGCATTTGAAAGAGATGACAGCAAATCTTCCGAAGCTGGTCTAAAGTATTTTATTTTAGGATCTTTCGCTTCTGGCTTATTATTATTTGGTATTTCGCTTATCTATGGCTTTACAGGTAATTTAGATTTTGAGAGCCTACAAATGCTTTTAAACAATAATTCAAGCAGCAATATCGCCCTTGGGGTAATTATTGGCATAATTATGTTCCTAATTGGAATGTTCTTTAAAGTTTCTGCAGCGCCATTCCATATGTGGACTCCAGATGTATACCAAGGCTCACCTACAATCGTCACTAGTTTTTTTGCAACAATTGCTAAAGTTGCCACTGTTGGAGTATTGCTAAGAATAACTTCTAACATATTACCAGGTTGGAAAGCAGAACTTCAAACTATTTTTATTCTAATCACCTGTATTTCAGTATTAGTCGGCTCTATTGGCGCCCTTAAACAAAATAACTTAAAAAGATTATTAGCTTATAGTTCTATAGGTCATGTAGGCTATATGGTACTTGCAATTGCTACATTCATTAACGATTTTAGCGTGATAATCTATCTGGGGATTTATGTTACTATGACTTTAGGTGTATTTACTATAATCATGAATATTAAATCCGATGGAAAAGATCTTATTGAAATTCAAGATTTGGCTGGGATGTCTAAAGAACATCCTTTGATCGCTGGAGCTATGGCAGTATTTATGTTCTCGCTCGCTGGCATTCCTCCATTCGCTGGTTTTTTTGCTAAGTTTTATGTCTTCAGTACAGCTTTAAATGCAGGATTATATATAGCTGTATTATTTAGTATGGTTGCAGCAGTTATTGCGGCTTATTATTATTTGCGAATTGTAAAAATAATGTACCTAGATGCTCCAGTAAACAAATTCAGCAATGAGATGACATATGGAACTATGCTTATTATCATAATTCTTGTGTTGTTTAACTTATTCTATATACTCTTCTCCTATTGATTTAGTTTAATTCCACTATATAAGATGCAAAAAATATGAGCTTTGATATAAAAAAACATAAGAACGACCTAATTTTTATTCCATTAGGGGGAGCTGGTGAAATTGGCATGAATGTCAATTTATACCAATATAAAGGTCAATGGCTGATGGTAGATTTAGGCGCCGGCTTTACAGATGATTATTTTCCAGGCGTAGATCTTATGGTGGCTGAAATAGAATATATCAGTAAACAAAAAGATAAGCTTCTTGGTATAGTATTAACTCACGCACATGAAGATCATTTAGGGGCTGTTCAATATCTTTGGAAAGAGCTGCGTTGCCCAATTTATACTACTAAATTCACTGCAAATTTTTTAAGAGCTAAGCTTAAAGAAACTGATTTTGGCAGAGATATAAAAATTATTGAGATAGATCCCAATAACATAACTCAAATTGGTCCATTTGCAATTGAGACCGTCCCCCTAAGTCATTCAACTCCTGAAATGCAATCTCTAATGATTCGAACTGATTTAGGTAACATATTCCATACTGGGGATTGGAAGTTTGATCATAATCCATTAATTGGCGATCCTAATGACCAAGAATTATTAGCTAAATTAGGCAAAGAAGGCGTATTAGCAATGATTGGCGATTCAACCAATGTGTTTAATGACACATACTCGGGCTCTGAAGGCGATCTACGTGAGAGCATTATTGAGTTGGTTAAAGGTTGTAAAAAAATGGTAGTGGTTACTACTTTCGCCTCTAATGTAGCCAGAATGGAAACTATTTTAAAAGCCGCAGAAGCAGCTGGGCGCAAAGTGGTGATGGCTGGAAGAAGCCTCTGGAGGGTTCTTGAAGCCGCACAAGCAAGCGGATATCTATTAGACATACCTCCTGTATTACGCGCTGATCAAATGGGCAACATAAAGCGTGAGAAATTATTGGTTATGTCCACTGGTTGTCAAGGCGAACCGATGGCCGCCACCACTAAAATGGCTAATGGCACCCACCCTAACTTAAAATTATTACCAGATGATACAATAATTTTTTCATCAAAAATTATTCCTGGGAATGAGAAGAAAATTTTTAGATTATTAAATCAATTAATTGCTCAGAAAATAGAAGTCTTCACAGAAAAGGAACATTTTGTTCATGTGTCTGGACATCCTTCACAAGGAGAATTAAAACTAATGTATGAGTTAATTCGTCCACAAGTTGCTGTACCAGTTCATGGTGAATTAATGCATATTCACGAACACATCCGCCTGGCCAAGTCTTGGGGAGTGCCGCACGCAGTGCAAGTTGCTAATGGAGATGTTATTAGACTGGCCCCAGGGGAGGCTAAAGTAATTGATAAAGTTGAATCTGGATATTTAGGAATTGATGGTCACTTCTTATTGCCTGGCAACTCAAGTATCCTAAAAGCACGTCGTCGCTTACAAGAATCAGGGGTAGTATTTATTGTTCTAATGTTAAATGATAAAAATAAAATGGTAATGCCTCCAGTAATTAGAGCCCCAGGAGTGTTAGACATGGAAGAAGATATCGTTATCATCACTAAGATAGCTAAAGAAGTGCACAAAGCCCTAGGGAGCTTTATGGAAATAGTTTCTTACAAGAAACAAAGAGAAGACGTGGTTGAATCAACTGTGCGCACTGCTGTACGCAGCGTTTTAAAGCAAGAAGTTGGTAAATCACCCATGATAGAGGTAGAGCTAGTTTATTTATAATAAGCTAAATAGTGGCTTTTAATAAAGATGATATTTGCGGTATATCTTTCAATTGCTCAACTATTAACTCTTCTCCAGCTTGGTTATTATTTATGATTCTTGCACCTTCCATAGGTTGAAAAAACTGCCTCATCGAAGAAGCGTAATCAGGCATAATCCAATCACCTCGCTTAACTAAGCGTTGATAAATAACTTCGTCATTAGCATCTACTTGAAGAAATATCAATTCCTGCGAGGAAAAATGTTTTTGTATCGTTTCCCTATTTTTTTTACGATATAAAGCCTGGCTAATCACAAGATGTTGGTGCTTTGCATTAAGCCTTTCAATATTTGCTATAATATTAGATGTAAGATTTTCTAACATTCCTAAGGTGAATATTTTTTTCTCACTGACATATTGCTTCATGTCTCCTGAAAGCCATTGATCTGCATCCTCGTGATAAAAATTAAAGTACCTGCTTATAACTTTCCCAACATAAGTTTTACCAGATGCAGCTAAACCAAAAACAACAATAATCATCTATACCAACCTTTGAAATAATCATCTTAGATTATTTATGATATCTAATACATATAATTTTAGATTAACGCAAGGAAAAATGAAAACCAACTATATTAAAATAGAAGAGTTCTAAAATCTAAAAGATTTACTTCCCATAATTCCAAGAATAGTTTTAGATTCATATTCTATTCCGTCTATTCTATAATTTTCTTTCATAGGTTGAGCAATTTCTAATTCTATATTAGCATCATGAGCCAACATAAACCTAAGTCCAGCTCCATAAGAATCAAGATGAGAAATATTAGTATTACCATATTGCTTCCCGACATAGCCCATATCACGAAATATATATGGTTGAATCACTTGAAATAAAGGATAATCTTCCATTGCTTTGCTATATCTTAATTCAATAGATGAAGCAAATAATTTATTTCCACTTAATGTTCCAGATGCATAGCCTCTTCCAAAATCTCTTCCTCCTAAGAAGAACACTTCTTGATCCGGCAAATAATCATCAGAATGGCCAGCCATAATACGTGAAAAGATACTAAAATTATTAGGCAAAGATTGATCTCTATACATATTTAATGTTGTCATATTAAAACGGCTGTCTGGAACGTCTTGTGAATCAGTATAATTCCTAAATTCACCGCCAAGGCCCTGAGAGAAGGCCAAGTTGACGTAGTTACTACCGCCAGCACTATCTGCAGACATATAATTCAACATAGTGCTGCCAACCCAATATCTTGATTCTATATCTATTCTAGCATAAGGGCGTATCAAATCTGGTAACCTTTGTCCTCTACGAGTTGGCCTTGCTATATCAATATCCGCCGTATATCCTTTTGTAGTTTTATAAACAGCTCCTATTTCCCCTTCAAAAGTTTGATTCTCATCAAGATATAACGGATGATTAAAAGAAGCATTGTAAGCATTATTTATCCCGTCTTTAACCGGTATGGTATCTTCTTGAGAGCTATTATCTGCAGAATGAGAGATACCTAAATTTAAGCTGGTTCCATAGTTGTTGATTATCCTATTATAATTAGTTCCAACTGAATAAAAATGATCTGGATGATTGGTGGTTACGCCATATGTAGTCCAAGAATCATTGCCTCCAAAAGGAGAAAATACTTGAGCGGACACAACATTTTGCATCTGACCAAGATCAATGTCTCCATAGCTATCAGAGCTAGTATAGATTTCTGCTTTAGCCTTGGCGATAGTTAAAGCTAAATCCACCTCTCCATCTTCTGTAGGCCTAAATTCGTACTGCACCTGATATCCAGGAATTCTATTCATCAAAGCTATATATTTTTGGAAATTTTTTATCTTGGCTGGTCTTTCTGCTAAAATTTGTTTTATATATTCATCTATTAAAAGATTCTCTTTCTCATTAGTATAAATTATTACATTGTTAATATTAGTCATTTTTACATTAATATTTAGGAAACCTTTTTCTAGATCTTGCTGAACAATAGTAACTTGAGGAAATAAATAATCTTGCTTTGTAAAATAGTCGATTATTTCCTCAGTTATACTATCTAGTGATATATTTTTACCAATATATTTGATATAAAGAGAATCAAAATTTTCTTGCTCCTTATCCTGGACAATAACCTGCATTCTTTTGATCAAAAAATTAGAGTTATCAGTATTCTCAGCGCTATATACATTAATAGAGCATAACAAAATTAATAATAGTATATATTTAATAATTGATTTAATCATTATAGTTCTAAAACTTTTACCTGAACTCATATTATAAAGATAGTGTACACAAATTGCTACACGCAATGCAATCATTAGTTTGTGCAATAATGATTTTGACTACTGCAACTATTAAATATATAATTTGATAGTATCATAAATTTAAGGAGAGTTTTTATGTTATTTGGCAAAGATAATTTAGGCGTTAAGCGTCCTCTGTGTATAGATGGGAAAACTTATCAATATTTTAGCTTAAAGGAAGCTGGTAAAAAATTATCCACCGATTTAGCAAAGATGCCTTTCTCTCTAAAAGTTATTTTAGAGAATTTACTTCGATTCGAAGATGGACGAGTGGTAACTATTGATGACATAAAAGCTTGTGTTGCCTGGTTAAAAAATCAGAAAATTGACCATGAAATAGCTTATACACCTGCAAGGGTTTTAATGCAGGATTTTACAGGCGTTCCAGCAGTAGTAGATTTAGCCGCTATGCGTGATGCAATTATAGCTTTAGGTGGGAATCCAATAAAAATTAACCCCCTCTCTCCTGTGGATTTAGTGATAGACCATTCAGTACAAGCTGACAAAGCTGGTGATAATTCAGCTTTTAAAGAGAATGTGGTTATAGAAATGGAGCGTAATTTTGAACGCTATGAGTTCTTGCGTTGGGGGCAAAAGGCCTTCAGTAATTTCCGAGTTGTTCCTCCAGGAACAGGAATCTGCCATCAAGTAAATTTAGAATATTTATCGCAAGTGGTTTGGCTTAAAGAAGATTATGCTTATCCTGATACTTTAGTTGGAACAGACAGTCATACTACTATGGTTAACGGTTTAAGTGTTTTAGGATGGGGGGTTGGAGGCATCGAGGCTGAGGCCGTAATGCTTGGTCAACCGATGTCGATGCTTATTCCTGAAGTAATTGGAGTAAAACTGACTGGTAAAATGAAAGAAGGCACTACCGCCACTGATTTAGTTCTTACTCTCACAGAAATGCTTCGTAAAAAGGGAGTAGTAAATAAATTTGTTGAATATTATGGCCCAGGACTAGATCATTTACCTTTAGCTGATAGAGCAACAATTGCCAATATGGCTCCTGAATATGGTGCAACTTGTGGGTTTTTTCCTGTAGACAAGGAAACTATTCGCTATTTAGAACTATCTTCTCGTGAGCCACATCGAATAAAATTAGTTGAAGAATACTCAAAAGCGCAAGGCTTATGGAGAGATTCTAATACTATCGACCCGATATTTAGTGATAATTTAGAATTAGATTTGGGCAGTATCTCGCCTAGTATTGCTGGACCTAAACGCCCTCAAGATAGAGTGCTTCTTTCTCAAGGTCCTGAGTCTTTTACAAAAGAATTACCCTCTATGGCTAAAACTAATCAAAGCTTAGAAAAAAATTCATTAGTTGAAGGAGAAAAATATAAATTAGCTAACGGTGATGTGGTGATCGCGGCTATTACCAGCTGTACTAATACTTCAAATCCTAGTGTAATGTTGGCAGCTGGTTTAGTAGCTAAAAAAGCTATTGAGCTAGGTTTAAAGCCTAAACCATGGGTAAAAACTTCTTTAGCCCCAGGCTCAAAAGTTGTCACCGAATATCTAGAAATGAGTGGATTACAGAAGTATCTTGATCAGATAGGATTTAATTTGGTTGGATATGGATGTACTACCTGCATTGGCAATTCTGGCCCTCTGCAAAAAGAAATAGAAGATTCAATAAGCAAAAATGATTTAGTTGCAGTGGCGGTGCTATCTGGAAACCGTAATTTCGAAGGAAGAATTCACCCTCTTGTAAAAGCAAGCTATTTAGCTTCCCCTCCCTTAGTTGTGGCTTATGCTTTAGCAGGGTCTATGCAAATTAACTTAACTAAAGATTCCTTAGGGCAAGATCAGAATGGAAAAGATGTATATTTAAAGGACATCTGGCCAAGTAACCATGAAATTCAAGAAATAATGAATCAATCGGTTAAAGCTAATATGTTTAAAGAAAAATATGCTGACGTCTTCACCGGAGATGAAGAATGGAAAAAAATAAAAGTAGATGAGGGTATGAATTTTGCTTGGAAAGATAATAGCACTTATGTGGCTAATCCTCCATATTTTACAAATATGTTAAAAACTCCTGGAAAACTATTTGACATTCATGGAGCTAAACTTCTAGCTTTATTTGGCGATAGCATCACCACTGATCATATCTCGCCAGCTGGAAATATTTCTAAAAATAGTCCAGCAGGACAATATCTTATGAATAGAGGAGTTCAACCTAAAGATTTTAATTCTTATGGCACCAGACGCGGCCATCATGAAGTTATGATGCGCGGAACTTTCGCCAATATTAGAATAAAAAATATGTTAGCTCCAGGTACAGAAGGTGGGGTAACTAGATATCTCCCTACAAATGAAGTGATGAGTATTTATGATGCCGCAATGAAATATAAACAAGATAATAGATCATTAATTATTATGGCTGGCAAAGAATATGGCACAGGATCTTCCAGAGATTGGGCGGCTAAAGGAACTCTATTACTTGGAGTTAAAGCAGTAATTGCTGAAACTTTTGAAAGAATTCATAGATCAAATCTAGTTCTAATGGGCGTATTGCCCCTAACCTTCAAAGATGGGATAACGCATAAAGCTCTAAATCTTGATGGCTCTGAAGAATTTAGCATTGAAGGAATTAGTGGCAACATCACTCCTAAGATGGATGTAATCTGTAATATTAAAAGGACAAATGGAGTTACTGATAAAATTACCCTGCAATGCCGTATTGATACAGAGAATGAAATAGATTATATTAAGCATGGCGGAATATTACAATACGTCATAAGAGGATTGCTGTAGAAGGTTTTTCTATGAGACACAAAAAAAAATCATTACGCAGCATAGATGATTTTATTCATGTTGCAGAGAGTTGCCTTGAGATACAAAATAGGCAAAATCCACTGGAAATTGCTAATTTTATTGAAGATTTTCAAGAAGAATTAAGATCAGATACAACCGAACAAATGCAAACAGACAATAATCCTTATATGAGCAATAGCCCTAGTATGGATGATGATTTTTTAGGTGGAGTTAGCTCCTCTGCTCCCATTCTTGAAAGTGAGAACTACCCCTCTCATTGGGAGAGAGATGTCCTCCCCTCTGAAGATTATTTAGATAAAGAAAGCAGAAAATTAAACTTAGAAACTCTTTTTTTTCCTTTAAAACTGAAAAAAACTAGTAAATAAATATTTTTATTTAATTTTATTAAAAATTATTGCACTTGACTCTATTTCTTGGTTAGCTTATATTAAAATATAAACTTGTTACCTGTTATATCTTTTGTAGTAATTAAAGAGAGCATAAATTTGTAGGCATTCCTAATGAATTCAATAAAAACAAAAATATTAATTACTTTAATTGCCTTTCTATGTACTTCATGTGCAAATGTTAACAATGCTAAAATTGACCTCAAAACATTAAACAGCAATCCGGACAAATTTGGCATTACAGTTTTTAGAGCTATATATGTTAAAGAGGCTAAAATAGTTGATGCATTTGAAAACAATCAAGCATTACCAAAACAAGAATTAAGTAGCGTCTATATTAATGTCAAAAAGAACATTACTCCAGGAGAAAATAACAAGAAAGAAGAATATATAATTAGCCCAACTATGACTGAGGAATCCCCAGAACATCAAAAATTATTTATTACCACTTCATACAATGAGAAAGATGAAAAAGTTATCAGTATAAATCCTGACTATTTTTATGCTGTAAAAATGCTTCCTGAGGGAAATTATTATGTAAATTCGATAATAATACATAAGGGTATTATACGCCTTGAACAAAATTTTGATATTAAAAACTCTCCAATCAGCTTTAGTGTAAAAGCTAATAAAATTAATTACTTAGGTGATCTATTTTTATTTGCCCCCGAAAAAGTTAGCACTATGTTGCCAGCTTATAAATTAAAAACAAAGCTTTTTAATAAAGAAACTGAGACACAAGACTTTCTTAGACAGTACCATCCTAAAATAGATTTGCTTTTTTATAATAATTTAATTAATAATAAAAAAGATGAGATAACATTAGATTATGTAGACACTATACATGGTGGACTTTTAGGTAATATAATCTCTTCAGCTATTGACAGTACATTCTAAGTACTTAACAGATAAAGTATATTCATAAAATAAATTAAAAATAATTTCTAGAAATTAGTTTATTCTCAAAATTTAAGGTGGAATAATATAAATTCCCCTAGAAAATATCCAGGGGATAGGGACTGTATAACTTAATTAGTCATTGAAGCAACTTCAGCAGCAAAATCTGTCTGAGTACGCTCAATTCCTTCACCAAGTTCATATCTTATAAATGCTTTAAGAGTTATAGATGCGCTAATTTCTTTAGCAGCCTCTGCTAGAACTTGAGAAATAGGAGTTTTATTATCCATAACAAAAATTTGCTCAAGCAATACTGTTTCTTGATAATATTTCTTTACTCTTCCTTCAACCATTTTTTCAATTATATTTTCAGGCTTTCCAGAAGCCCTCGCTTGCTCAGAGAAAATTTGCTTCTCACGCTCTAAAGCTTCTGGGTTAACTGAAGTGATGTCCAAACTTTCAGGGCGGGCAGCGGCAACATGCATAGCAATACGCTTACCTAAGTCTAATAACTTATTTTTATCGCCAGTTGATTCTAATGCAACCAACACGCCAATTTTTCCTAAGCCGTCAGAAATAGCATTGTGAACATAAGATGAAACTACGCCTTGATCTACATTGAGATAATTAACTCTACGTAAATTCATATTTTCGCCAATAACCGCAATATGATCTGTAATAGATTCAGAGATCGTTTGTGATCCTTCAGGATATTTAGCGTTTTTTAGTGCTTCAATATCTTTATTGCTGTCCATCGCAACTTTAACAATGTTACGAGCTAAAGTCTGGAATTTATCATTTCTAGCTACAAAGTCAGTTTCAGCATTTAATTAAACAACCGCTGCCCTATTTCCATCTACTGCAACTGCTACCAATCCCTCTGCCGCTTCACGACCAGATTTTTTAGCTGCTGCTGACAAACCTTTCTTACGCAACCAATCAACCGCTTCTTCAAAAACGCCATTGCATTCAACTAACGCTTTTTTACAATCCATCATTCCTGCACCAGATTTCTCACGTAATTCTTTGACTAATCCTGCTGTAATTTCAACCATATTATACCTCTTTTTTCTTTGTCGTTGCCTTTTTAACTACAGGCTTATCTTCTTTGTTTTCTTCTAATTTCTTAACAGAAGTTTTTGTGGATTTCTTCTTCTCATCTTTATTTTCAGCCTTATTAAGCTGAAGCACACCAGATAAATCAGCCATAGCGCCAATATCAACACCTGAAGCCACTAAAGATTCTTGTAGACCATATAAAATAGTATCAGCCACTAACCGACAATATAACTTAATTGCCCTAGTTGCATCATCATTACCTGGAATAGGATATGTAATATGATCTGGATTAGAATTACTATCCAAAATTGCGATTACAGGAATACCAAGCTTTTTAGCTTCTTGAATAGCAAGTTCTTCCATATTAGTGTCAATTACAAATAATAAATCAGGAACACCTCCCATTTCTCTAATTCCACCAAGGGATTTTTCTAATTTTTCGATCTTACGAGTGATATCTAATCTTTCTTTTTTGGTGAATTTTAATTTGTCTGAGTTTTCATCTGCAATGTCAGCATCAGCTATAGATTTTTCTAATTCATGTAATTTTTTAATAGAGCGATTAATGGTAGGCCAATTAGTTAACATTCCACCTAACCAACGGTGATTTACATAATATTGACCACATCTTTTAGCTTCTTCAGAAATAACGTCTGAAGCTTGCATTTTTGTACCAACAAATAAGATGCGACCATTGCTTTTAGATACATCATATAGTTTTTCTAGAGCTCCATGTAATAAAGGTAAAGTTTGTTGCAAATCTATAATATGCACACCATCTTTTATTCCATAAAGATATGAACTCATTTTTGGGTTCCAACGCATAGTTTTATGACCAAAGTGAACACCAGCTTCAATTAATTCGCTAATGGTAATAGAGGGAAGTTTTCTCATTAAATAAGTCTCCGGTTAAAGTTTAAACATCCATAAAACATCATTAATCTAAAAACTAGACTAACACTTTAAATATAAGGTTTCATGGGCTAGATTTATGCTATAAATTTAGCATAGGACGATAAGTTAATATAACCTGATGTTCTTGTCAAGAAAAACCGAATTTGCTAAGATTTAAGAAAAAGATTCTATAAACACATAAATCTTCAGCTATCAATGAAAATAAACTACTCGGTCCTTTGGGTACGAGAGTAGTTTATTTTACCAGAAGCCCCTAAAATGGTAATATATAATACCAGTGACAAATCCTCCCTCCAAAAAATACAAATTATAACAGATCGATAGTTATGTATTACACATAGCGATATAAATTTTAAATTGACTTCCTATATAAACTCCCTAATTATCTGATATAAATCATTGCTTATAATTGGAGAATTAATGAGCTTTTATTCCGTTGCTTTTCTACAAGGACTAACTCTTTGTTTTAGTTTGATTATAGCTATAGGAATACAAAATTCTTTTGCCTTAAAACAAGGAATTCTAAAAAGCTATAATCTTTTAATTGCCACTATCTGCTCTCTAGGTGATGCAATTCTAATTATCGTTGGAGTTTATGGATTTGGTAAAATATTAGCTACTCACCAACTTCTTTTAGATTTTTTTTATTGGGGAGGTGTTATATTTTTATTTGGTTATGGACTAACTTCTTTCTATTCTGCATTTAAAAGTAATAGATTAAATTTAGATAGCCAACCTAGAATCTTAGATTTTAAGGAAGTATTAACTAAAACCTTAGTAATAACTTTTTTAAATCCAAATGCTTATCTTGATACTTGTATTTTAATCGGCAGTATCAGTACTCAAGTTTTAGAAGAGGAAAAATTTTCATTCACTTTAGGGGCCATCTCAGCTTCGTGTATTTGGTTTTTCTTGCTGAGCTTTTGCTCTAGATTTTTGAAGCCATTATTTGAAAAACCAATCTCTTGGAAAATTCTTGATTTTATGATAGGCTGTTTAATGTTTGCAATAGCCATATCTCTTATCAAATGAAAACATTATATTTCATAGCATTTATCCTAGGATTAATTTGCTCTTTTGGTCAACCACCATTTAACTATATTACTTCATCTTTATGTTCACTTGCATTATTTTTCTATTTACTTGAAACGATCAAAGAAACTAAAAATATTATTCGCTTTTCTTTTCTATTTGGTTATGGATATTGTCTTTATAGTCACCACTGGCTTAGCGAATCAGTTTTAGCTTATGGAGAACGATTATTATGGCTCTACCCTCTAGGGATCGTTTTTGTTCCAGCCGTATTTGCTCTATATTTTGCTTTAGCTGGATATTTAATTGCTAGATATGCTAAAGGCAATACTCTCATAATCGCTTTAGTTTGGCTAGCTGTTGAGTTTTTACGTAGTTATGCTTATATTGAGTCACCTTGGCTACTAATTGGCTATATTTGGTCTGATTCTGATATTATAAGCCAAAATGCTTCACTTTTTGCTATTTGGGGCTTAAGCTTTTTAACCATTATTTGGGCTGGGGCAATATGCAAATCTATTGATATCTTTATCAAGAAAGATTTATCTAATCTATCTATTATATTTGTAGCTTTTATTAGCTTTGTGCTATGTTATCTATATGGAGATTATCGTTTAAATAATCCTCCAGAGCTGATAGAGCAGAATGCCAGGGTAAGAATTATTCAAGCCAATATCGATCAAAACATATATTCCCGTATGAATAATTATCATGCTAATTTTATAAAACATCTTAACGCAAGTAAAAATGCAAAAGATAATCATATTGACTATATAATTTGGCCAGAAGGAGCCCATGAATATTCTTTAGATCCAGGTGTATTAAATGCTTTAAAAACTATTATCCCCAAAGATGCACTGCTCATTTTAAATGCTACTCGCAGGGAAGGATCCCAGCATTGGAATTCACTATTCGCCATAGGTCATAACGGTAAGATTTTTGATTACTATGACAAGATGCATTTGGTTGCCTTAGGCGAATTTATTCCCTTTAGAACGGTTCTGCCCTTTATTAATAAAATTACTCCTGGCGGAACTGATTATAGTCGAGGTAATGAAAGAAAAGTTATAAATGCACGCCATCCATTTATGCCAAGCGTATGCTATGAAGCGGCTTTTCCAGAGAGCAGCCCACAAAAGTTTACTTGGATCCTAAACATCACTAATGACGGCTGGTTTGGAACAAGCATTGGGCCTTATCAGCATTTGGCCATTGCAAAATTTAGAAGCATAGAGCAAGGCGTGCCAATGGCCAGAGCCTCTCTTACTGGAATTTCAGCTATCATAAATAGCTTTGGTCATATAACAAAAACCATCCCTCTTTTAACTGAAGGAATTTTAGATGCTCAATTGCCTGGCTATATTACAGAATTCACCTTTTACCGGTATTACGGATATTATAGCCTGATTTTACTTATATTAAGTATATTTTTATTAGATAGGTTCCTTGACCTTAAGAAGGTCAAGGAAAATTGAAGGCGCTAGTTTTAAGATTGCTCTTTCATTTTTGCTTCAAATAATTTACTTAAGGCAAATACTGCAGCAATCCAACAAACCATAATTGCTAAGAAAATATATAAAATATCCTCGGTTAAATTAGTTAAATTAGCACCGGGAATGAAAGCTAATAGAAGATATTGAATGATAGCGCCACCTGATTTTCCAAGTCTTGCTCCAGTAACGTCAACTACTGCTTTACCCTTAACTTTTAACTCATTATCAAGAGGAATATAACTCATTTCCTTAGTTGGATCAAATAAAGAGTATTTTGTAGATTTGCTCAATATATTTTGAGCAGCTCCCATAATAACAGCCATCATTAAAGAAGTACTACCTATTAAAGCTAAGCTTGCCTCGAACATATCTCCAGCTAAAATTAGCAAGAAAAACAATACTCCAGTTACTAAAATCATTATAGGAGTTAAAATTGCACTGGTGCGCCATTTACAAGCCCTTAGAATATAAACACCGACAATCATTCCAAACATTGAAGTCCAGCCAGTCCACATCTGGAAGCTACCCATAAATGCACTATAGTCATTTTGAATGGGGAATTGAATTTTCATTTGATTCTTCCATACACCCTCAACCAAGTTAATGCTGATGCCATAAGCTAATACTAACACAGCAATCAAGCCGATATATTTCGAAGTAAAAATATATTTAAAACTATCAATTAAAGACATTTTCACTTTATTTTTTTTCTTCTTTTCTGCCGTAGCATCAAAAAATCTTGCATCAGTTAGCACAAATTTGTTCATATACCAAAAAATTGCCATCATAACAATTCCAGCAACAAATACTGAAATCATCAATACTTGCAAAGTATCTTGCCAAGCCTGAGATTGATCAGCTTGCATTGCATTTGTTATTGAAAAATGCTTTTGCACAAATCCTGCAGTTATAAGACCAATCTGTCCAATAGCGCCAAAAATAGTATAAGTGTTTTTTGCTTCACTAACTTTATAAATATGATTAGCAAATTGCCAGAACATTAGTGAAAGCATAGCGCTTCCCCATAATTCAGACATAATATAAAATAGAGATGCTCCCCAATTAGAAATCATTAAAAGTGGGTACTTAAATTTAGGATATTCTACGATTGCATTGCTTAAATCTATATTCAATGCGTCTTTCATTGGATAAACTAAAAATGCATATCCCATAAAAAACGTAATAAAAAATAGAGTCATCAAGTAAAAAAGCCTCTCACGATTTAGAACATTCGCTAATTTAGAATACACTATCATGAAAACAACAGCAGATGGAAATACGCCGAATAGTTTTACGGCACTAATAATTTCAGCTCCCACAACTGGAATTAGAAGAGTATCTTTAGCTCCTCTTAATACACTATAAACAAAAATTACAATTAGAAATATTAAAGAGGTTGGAAGAACCTTCTTCAGAATATATTCCTGGTTCTCTTTAAAACTATTATAATATGACTTTAAATAACTAATAAAACCTAATTTCATTGAATTTCCTCGTAATAAAATTTTGAACAATGTATTATATAATATTATTATAATTAGTCAATAAAATATTAACAAAAATTTATATGCTAAACCTAAAAATATTATTTACGGGAAAGGAGAGGTGTATTTCTACATAAAGAAAAACCCCTCAAGAATCAACTCAAGGGGCTTTATTTTAGATAAATCTAATTTATATAATTAAATATATATTAGAATTTAACTCTGGTACCAAGAATGAACACAGTAGCTCTTTGTTTTGTTTCACCATTGATAACTTTCTTTGGTTTAACAGTTGCCATTGTTACTTCAGCAAATGGAGTCATACCAGGAGCTACAGCATAGTCTGCACCTAAAGATACAGCTGATGTCTTAACTAAAGGATATGAGTTTGTATCACCTTGAGCTGCTTTCTTGTTGCCTTTTTTACCATATAAGTAAGTTAAGCTTGTTGACATAGGTCCATTTTTGTAACCTAAACCAGCTGTATACCAGTAAGATGTAAAGTCAGCTTGTTTTGGAGCTAAGCTCTTACCATCATGAGCATAAGATAATGCTGCTGAGAAACCTTGATATTCAACTACAGTACCAACAGAGTAAGTTTTTAGATCATTTCTAGCTTTTGTAGAAGTATCATACTGCACATTGCTTAAGCTGTAATTTGCAGATGCAGTGGTTGTAGTAGGATTACCATTAGCATCAACTGTAGTTAAAGTTATAAGACCTTCATCACGAGTATTGAAAGCTTTCTGATCAGCTTTAGCAAAATCACCAGCTGCACTGAACATTACATTAACGTCATCAAAGCTGTTTTTGTAATTTAATGCCACAGAGAATAAATTCTTAGCTGCTAAAGGACGGCCTAAATATCTTTGACCATTATCCCTAGAATAACCTTGACCGCCATTATTTTCTAAGTCAGGAGCAAAAGACATACCCAATTGAGCGCCAGAAACACGTGGTGACAAGTAAGTGATTTTTCTAGCGCTTTCTCCATAACCATCTAATCTGTTAGACAATGTGTCTGTGTCAAATACTGGAGCACTTCCTAATACTGTATTTTGACGAACGTCAATAAATGTACCAAAATCACCAGCTACACCGCCTGTAGCTGAAGCGATAGTTCCAGCATCAACTGACATTAATTTGCTTGCTGCAAAGTTTGTACCCATTTGTACAGCACCAGCATCTGTGTTCATGTAAATATGTGAACGATCCATTCCTGAATCACTCATGCCGCTAGACAAGTTTGCAACTGTTTGTAAACGAACTACAGCGCCATATGTCATGCTATCATTTTTTCCTTCAGCTTTAATTGAAGCTTTGTTTGAAGTCATGAATGCTGATGAAGATTGGTTAGGGCTATATGTGAATGATTTTTTGTGATCTCTATCACGTTTTACATAACCAGCTTCGAATTTACTGTTACCACCAACAGAAACTTGCATATCTCCGTTGCTAGACATATCAGCAGCCGAAGCTAAACTAGCAAAACCTACTAATGCTGTTGTGCATAATAAAATTTTTTTCATAATTTTTACCTTTTCTAAAATTACCGTTATGTGTTTATACTTCTTTATATTTACTCAGAATATTTTTAACTCATAACGTTACTACTTACAGATGTTAAAATTTTCTGATAACATATTTGTAATACAATGCGGCAGCGCAGGCAACCAACTTAGAATGTTTTTAGTAAATTTAGCATAGTTTTTAAAAGAACTGTTGCACAAATGTGACTTGGAGAAAATTGAGGAAATATATGGTGACTCCTACGGGAATCGAACCCGTGTTCCCACCGTGAAAGGGTGGTGTCCTAACCGCTAGACGAAGGAGCCATTTTGAACGTAAGGCAGATAACTTACCTTAAATGACTTGAAGAAACTTATACTATTTATAAGTACAACGCAAGTGTTAGTTTTAAGTTTTGCAATTATTTTTAATTAGATTCTATTATAACAAAAGCCTGAGCATATTCTGCTTCATTAGACATGCTTACATGAATCTTGACACTATCTCCATAATTTTCTTTTAAAAAACCCTTCAATTTATCACTAAATTCAAAATAAGGTTTTCCTATAGACGTTTTTAGTATTTCTATATCAAGAAAAGAGGCATATTGACCAATTCCGGTGCCGAGCGCTTTAGAAAAAGCCTCCTTAGCCGCAAATCGATTAGCCACATATCCAGCAAGCCTAACTATATTTACATTATCGAGTAAGCTTATTTCATTTTTAGTTAATATTTTTTGTAAAAAAGCTCTTTTACGCCAAATAAGTAACCTCTCAACTCTTTCTACGGCTATAACATCGCTACCAATACCAATAATCATAAATTATTTATGTTTGCCCTCTAGCATCTCATTAGCAAAATCCCAATTAACCAAGTGATTCAAGAAAACATCTATATAATTAGGTCTTAAATTTTGATAATCCAGGTAATAAGCATGCTCCCATACGTCAATTGTTAGCAAAGCTGTTTTATTGTGAACCATTGGTAAATCTGCATTGCCAGTTTTTATAACAGCTAATTTATTATTTTCATCCAAAACTAACCAGGCCCAGCCACTACCAAATTGAGTAGCGGCAGCATTTTTAAATTCAGTCACAAAATTTTCATAACCACCAAAATCTTGGTCTATTTTTGTTGCTATTTTACCGTAAGGCTTTCCGCCTCCATCTGCTTTCATTGAATACCAAAAGAAGCTATGATTCCAAACCTGTGCAGCATTATTAAATATGCCTATTTTACTCGAATTATTATAACTCATCATAATAATCTCTTCTAAAGAATTAGAAGCTAAATCTGTATTCTCAACAAACTTATTAAGATTAACTACGTAAGCATTGTGATGCTTCTTATGGTGATAACTAAATGTATTCGCGCTCATATGCGGCTCCAAAGCATTATCAGCATAAGGCAATCGCGGCAAAGCAAAAGGAAAAGATTTTTGATTAGCTAAAGAGCAAATATTACTCATAACATAACTCCATTATTAAAAATACTACATCATGAAAATTAGCACATCAAATTAACCAAGTAAAGTTATATGATATTATTTAAAGCGTCTCTCTTAATTCCTCTAGCTCCAACCACCTTAGCTCAGCTTTTTCAAGCTCTTCTTTTTTAGCGGACATACTATTGGTTAATCTATTAAAATAATTGGGATTGCTGGCATATAAATTAGGGTTATCAAGTTCAATCTCAAGCAGTTGAATTTCCTGAGTAAGCTCATCTATTTTATCGGGCAGTAAGCTAAGCTCTCTTTCGTCTTTATAGGATAATTTATTGTTAGATTTTTCTTTTTTAAAATCTTTTCTAACAATTTTTATTTCTTTATATGGTTTAGTGCTGGCAATATAATCATAATATCCACCAACATTATCAGATACTTGCTGATTATCAATAATAATAGTTCTAGTTGCTAGGCGCTCCAGGAAATCTCGATCATGACTCACTATAAGTAATGTGCCTTTATATTCAGTAAGGATCTCCACTAACATATCCAATGTATCCATATCTAGATCATTGGTCGGCTCATCCAGAATTAAAAAATTACCAGGATTAATTAGTAGCTTCGCTAATAATAATCTATTTTGCTCTCCTCCTGAAAGAGTGGAAACTTTGCTATTGGCTTGTTTGCCATCGAATAGAAAATCTTTTAAATAAGCTACTACATGCCTAGGTTTATTGCCGCTTAAGAATATTGTATCTCCTCCATTAGGGCATAGAGCCCTCCATAATGTATCCTCTGGATTAATTTCAGACCTAGATTGATCTAAATAACAATATTGTAAATTATGACCAAGCCTTATTTTTCCAGTACTTGGCGTTAAACTCCCGGTAATCAATTTTATAAAAGTGCTTTTACCAGCTCCATTGCGCCCCATTATTCCAATAACTTCTCCTCTCATGATACTTAAGGAAAAGGGATGAAAGATGTTTTGCTCAGGAAATCTAAAACTTACGCCTTCCATTTCAACGATTAATTTAGACTTATTATTTAAAGCGCCAGGATCCAGCTTTATATCATTACCAATGCTGCCAAATCTCGATTTATCACTTTTTAGCCTCGCTCTCAACTCATGTAAATTTTGTAAACGCTGTTGATTACGCTTCCGCCTAGCGGTAACGCCCTGCTGAAGCCATAAATTTTCTTTATCTAATTCTTTGCCCAGCTTAGAAAGCTCACGCTCTTCTTGAGCAAAGACTTCTTCACTCCAGCGCTCAAAATCACTAAATCCACGATTGTTATAAAGTAATTTTCCACGATCAAGCCAAATGGTTTTATTGGAAACATTGCGCAAAAAAGCTCGATCATGACTAACTATTATTAAACCCCCGGAGAAATTATTTAAATATTCTTCTAGCCATTCAATTGAGCTAATATCTAGGTGGTTGGTTGGCTCATCTAAAAATAATAAATCTGGTTCAATTACTAAGGTTCTAGCTAGATCAGCTCTTCTTAACTGCCCTCCTGAAAGCTTACTTAAATATTGCCCACCATTTAGACATAATTTCTCCAAGATAATATCAGCTAAATACGACTTCTGATCTAATGTTTCACTATGGTTAAGAGAAAGGTTCTGCAGCACATATTCATAAACTGTTAAATCTTTTTCAACAATCGGCTGCTGCAATAAATAAGCCAACTTAATCCCAGGATGATAATAGATTTCGCCTTTATCTGGTTCTATTTGCCTTGCCATTAATTTTAATAAAGTAGATTTTCCACTACCATTTTTTCCTATCAGGCATATTCTATCTCTGCTAGATATTTGTGCGGATATACTAGAAAATAATGGATCCTGACCAAAACTTAAAGATAAGTCTTTAAAATAAAAAATAGGTAAGGACATAAAAAGTTAACTTTCCTTTTAATAAAACTTGATTAAAGAATGATACGAGATTTAATAATCCTTACAACATTTGCTATAATAAAACATCCTAAAGAAGTAATAACAATTGCAGGACCAGTTGGCAAATCAAAAGCAATAGCAGACGTAATTCCTCCAAACACAGAAAAACAGCCTATTATCGTAGCATATGCTATCATCTGTAAAGGCGTACTACTAATGCTTAAGGCGGCAGAAGCTGGGAGAATAAGCATAGCCGTAACCAAAAGCACTCCAATAATTTTAAAAGATATGGCAATGAACAAAGCTAAAATTATTGTAAACGTTAGTTTGATTAATTGGCTATTTACTCCTTCAGACTGTAACAATTCTTCACTAATACTAAATAGAATTAGCTTTGACCAATTATAATAAAGCCAAATCAATATAATGATTAAACATATAATTAAGCTATAGATATCCTTAATATTGATCACCAAAATATCACCAAATAGATAGCCCATTAAATCTAATTTTAATTTGCTGTATGAAGCCAAAATAATAGCTAAAGAAAGCGCGGAATATGATAAAATCCCCAAAGTTGTATCGCTAGAATAACGGGTTTTATTACGATTAAAGGCTAAAGCAAAGAGAATGGCAATTAAAATTACAGCTATAGAGATATTAATATTAAATAAAATACCTATTATTACCCCGAGCAGGGAGCTATGCGATAAGGCATCTCCAAAATAACTCATATTTTTCCAAAGAACAAAAGATCCTAAGATGCCAGCAATGATTGCTATACCAATTCCGCCGATAACTGCATTAACTAAAAAGCTTTCAAACTTCACTTAAAATTATCCGCATAGGAGCGTTTGATCTGCTTCCTAATCTGAGGCTCAATTACTTCATAGGAGTATTCATTAGAATCAGCAAAGTCTGTAGCTGCTTGTTTAGTTGGGAATTTTAGTTTAACCTCTTCAAGAGTATCATTTGATGAAGTCCAGCCCATAATATTTTCAATTTCTTTTGTACCGCGTGGAATAAACTCCAACAGCCATTCCTTAGAATTAGCCATTCCTGACTGCATAGTAGTTTTGCTAGGTTTATAAATACGCACTTGCATAAAGCAGCTCCTCTCTTTATACTAAAAATATACCCTTTATCCTGTGTTTATGCAAGAGAATCTAGATATGATAAATGACAATAAAAAAATTAGTGACCTAAGTTTTGAGGAAGCCTTGGCTGAGTTAGAAAAAATTGTGGCAAAACTTGAGAGCGGTAAAGAAAGCTTAGAAAATGCCATTAATGATTATGAATATGGTAATGCCCTGCGTGAATATTGTGAAAAAAGACTTGCTGAGGCAAAACTCAAAATTGATAAAATTGTTAAGAAAGAAGATGGATCTATCACCCTAGAGCCGCAAGAAATTCTTTAAGATATAAATAATACTGTTTTTTATAATTTTCCATATTATAGTAGAACATCCAGTCTAATTTTAATCTATTAGTTTTGGACATTAATTATAAAAAGGAGATTATTATGTTTGGTGAAGGCGATGAAATTCTTAATGATAAAAAACTTACAGCTCAAGCCGCAGAGAAGAGCCATAAAGATGTAGACGGCATTCGATCAGAAAGCGATACTGAATCAGTTGACCACGATGGCAGAAATGGAGGCGAATTACCTCAAACTAAAGCACGCAGCGGATCCGTCTATGACTCGCTGGATATTTCAAATAATTTGAGCCCCAGCTCATCTTTTCATGAGGCGCCATTAAATGATATGCCTCCGCCGCCACCTATTATTTGGTCTGATAGTAGCGACAATGATGAACAAGATCACAAAGACTCTGTCAGCCCAGTTGAAGAAAGGAGTTCATCAATTGATATGCTTTCATCGGATGTAAAGGACCAGAAAGAAGAGTCTTTCAAAGAAGATTCTGCAGTAGAGATCCCAGGTAATCAAGCTGTTCAGACTCAACTATTCTCAGCTGCCCTATCGCCAAACGCAGCCTTAACAACGTTTCTTCAAAGAATCACTGAAGGAAAGCAACTTTTATTACTCACTAATGGAGAGGCGTCTTCATCGGCCCCCAGCGAAGAGAGTATACTTTTAGAAAAAGCCGAAAGCGATGTAGTATCAAAAGAATTATCATCAGATTATTTACTTTATAGCGGAGCTGTTGTTGGTTTTGTTAGCGGCCCAGCTATTCGATGTTTAAATGATTATGTATCTGGTAATAAAGATAAAGCATGCGCAGATCATTATTATGCTACTTTTAGCACTACAAATCTTTTTCACATTGCATCATCTTATGTTTCATCGTCTGTATTTCGTGCCGCTTATATTTCCAGCTTTGATAAAAATGACTATCTTGGCAAAAAATATCCTTTTGCTCTTGGCCTCGCATATACAGCAGGCTATGATGTATTAGACTTATCTGTTAGCTTATTAAAATCAGGAAATTCTGAAGATAACGGTTCAGATCTATAAAAATAATGGGCATTATTTGATAGTAATGCTCTTTTTATTTTTTTCTTTGAAAGCACAAACTTACGATATATAATATATTATATAGATCAAACATTAACAGCATAAAAAATGAGCAGCATTACCAAAAATACACTTGCTAGGACCATTTTATATGAAACTGGGATTCCAGTTAGTATTGCTGAAAATATTATAGATAGTATATTTGATACTCTAATTACCCGCACGGTCACTGATGGAGCTATAAAAATATCTAAATTTGGTAGCTTTATTGTTAAAAATAAAAAAGCAAGGATAGGTAGAAATTTAAATACTCAAGAGAATGTTGCAATTAAAGCGCGTAAGGTAGTTAGCTTTCAGACCTCCAGCAAATTAAGGCAGGCCATAAATGAAAGCTGATAAAGCTTTAAGAACCATAGGTGAGGCAGCCAAGATTCTAGCAGTACCAACTCATGTCATTCGTTTCTGGGAAGAAAATTTTTCTAGATTAAGACCAGTAAAATATAATGGTCGCCGTTATTATTCTGCAGACAACATTAATCTATTGAGAGAAATCAAAGATCTTTTATATAATCAAGGCTATAGTGTGAAAGGAGCTGCGCTATATCTTAAATCTCCTATAAGCAAAATAGAGGTACCATCATTAGAAGAAACAATGAATAAGCTTATTCAAGCAAGAGATAGACTTATTGCCTTATTGAATCAATAGACTTAAAATCCACTACGTGGTTTGGCAGGGTCCTGCTGCTTATTATCGTTAAACCTACCCACATTACTAAATAATTGCTGAGCTGTGCTTATGTCATTACCCTTGGTAACGGTATATTCAGAAACTAAATGAGGTTGATTTGCATCTTCTTCATTATATCTAGAAATAGTATCAACCTGATCTTGATTAAAACTGATTGCAACAATATTTTGCTCTAAAACTTTATCAGGTAAAAATGCGATAGTTTCTTTTTTTGTGGTAATATAATACCATGTTTCTTGACCAAAATCTGAAACCGAAGTAGGGCTGCCCAATAAACTTTCAACATCTTGTTTTGATCTAGCTTGCTCTAAGGCTTTCATTTCATCTTCTTTAAAGAGATGACCTGAGATATGGATGGTTTTTATACAGCCATTACAACAAAAAATTAAAAAAATTAAAAAAATTATTCTCATCATATACAATAATTTGTGATTTTGGACTGGATTTAATTTAAAAAATATATTATAGAGTATAATATCGCAAGTACAATTATTTTATTGATCGTAGATAATTTAAATTATTTCCATTAATCATAAACTATGTTACTTTAATAATAAACAATATTGTAGTCTATTACAAATAAATAGGTTTTAAAGAAAATGGCAGTACCAAAGAAGAAAACATCTAAATCTAAAAGAGACCAACGTCGTTCACATCATGCGTTAAAAACAACTAATGTGACCGTAGATTCTACAACCGGTGAATTTAAATTATCTCATCACATTTCGTTAAAAGATGGGTATTATAAAGGCCGTCAAGTAATTATTCCTAAGCTTAAAAACACCGAAGCTGAAACAGAATAATTTCTTTAAATCATGCATTTGGACCACATAAATTATGCATAATAAGAAAATTATAGTAGCGCTAGATGCAATGGGAGGGGATTACGCCCCTTCTTCTGTAATAGAGGGCGCTCATAATGCTCTTGTTAATCAACAAAATTTAGATCCTAATATCTCTGTTGAGTATATTATTTTTGGTGACAAGGAAGTTTTAGAGCCTCTTATAAATAAATGGCCAGCACTTAAAGTTGCATCTATTATTACTCATTCTGAACATAAAATTGCTTCAGACGATAAGCCATCTTATGCTATGCGCAACAGTAAAAATACCAGCATGGGAATGGCAATTGCAGCCGTAAAACAGCAACAGGCTCATGCAATAGTTTCTTCAGGAAATACTGGAGCGTTAATGGCTATTGCTAAATTAACTTTGCGCACTTTACCAGGCATAGATCGTCCAGCCATAATTGGCTTATTGCCAACGGATACTCACAAAGTGGTGGCTTTAGATTTAGGCGCCAATGCCGAATGCGAATCTGCTAATCTAGTCCAATTTGCTATAATGGGAGATGCTTTTGCTAAAGTAATGCTTGGCAAGGCTAAGCCTAGCGTAGCATTACTTAATATTGGCTCTGAAGATATAAAAGGTAATGAAACTATTAAATCTGCAGCCCAGAGCTTACAAAATCAAGAATGCTTAAATTTTGTTGGCTATATAGAAGCTGATGATATCACCAGAGGAATTGTTGATGTAATAGTAGCTGACGGATTTTCTGGGAATATCGCTATAAAAATGGCTGAAGGCACTGCATATTTATGCAGAAAACTTATGGAGAATGCTTTTAAGAGCGGCCCTTTAGCAAAGCTTGGTTACTTACTCGCTAAAGGAGCGCTTAAAAATACTTTCAAAAGAATTGATGGAAGATATTATAATGGAGCTATGTTAGTTGGATTAAATGGCGTAGTCGTAAAGAGTCATGGCGGAGCAGACCCAATAGCTTTTGCAAATGCAATAGGCGTCGCCATCGAACTTAGCGCAAATAATATTAATAAAAAAATTATTCAAGAAATTGATATCTTGCAGCAAAATTTAGCCCATTCTAATAATATTCCTATTTAATCTTTTCTTCTTCAATTGACTTGAGCTCCTAGGAAATATACTATTAATCCATCGAAACTAAAAATAAACACAAACATGAATAACCAGGATATAATATATGTTGATGAACATAAAGTTCAATGCGAAGGCGGCGATGGCGCTGCTGGTCACCCCAAAATATATCTAGAAATCAAAAATGATAAAATTGCGTGCCCTTATTGTAGTAGACTATTTAAATTAAGGAAGATCGACATATGCGAGTAAGTACAAAAGTTAAAGATATTTTAAGCCATTATGAAGCAGATAATGCTGGAACTAAAAATAATTTAGCCAGAATTTTAATGCATGGGAAGCTTGGCGGGACAGGGAAATTACTAATTTTACCTGTAGATCAAGGCTTTGAGCATGGGCCAGCTAGAAGCTTCGCTGCCAATCCAGCCTCTTATGATCCATATTATCATTGGGAGCTAGCAATTGAAGCTGGCTTGAGTGCTTATGCAGCCCCTCTTGGAATGCTTGAAACTGGAGCTAATAATTTTGCTGGAGAAATACCGACGATCTTAAAATTAAATAGCGCTAACTCACTCAGCTCAGCTAATTTAGAGCCATCACAAGCTATCACTGGGTCAGTTTCTGACGCTCTTCGCTTGGGCTGTTCTGCAATAGGCTTTACCATTTATCCAGGATCTGATGAAGCTTATAATATGATGAATGAAATAAGAGAATTATCCGAAGAAGCTAAGCATTATGGATTAGCAGTGGTAATATGGTCGTATCCTAGAGGAAACGGTATTTCTAAAGAAGGTGAAACTGCTTTAGACATTATTGCATATGGAGCACATATGGCAGCCTTATTGGGAGCTCATATTATTAAAGTAAAGCCTCCAACAAATTATCTTGAGAACCCAGACGCCAAAAAAGTTTATCTAGATAAAAAAATCCATATGGAAACTTTAACTCAGCGAATCAAACACATTAAAGAGGCCTGTTTTGCTGGAAAAAGAATAGTTGTATTTTCAGGAGGTGCAAGCAAATCTATTGAATCCATCTATTCAGAAGCAAAAGAGATAAATGCTGGTGGTGGGAATGGATCAATTATTGGGAGAAATAGCTTTCAAAGACCTAGAAATGAAGCATTAAAAATGCTACAAGATCTTGTGAATATATATTCCGCAAATTAACAACTTATTTACCTATTGCCCTGTATAATCAGAATCGTGTTATATAGCTAGGAATAACTGATGTTTGATATTAAAAGAAAATTTAGTCAAAGTATTAAGTTTAGATCGCATGTTATTATTGCAACTACGGTCACTTTAGTGCAGTTGATTTCTACAATCGTACTAATTATTTTTAATTTTAATAACTTGAAAGATAGCTTTACTCAAAGAATAGATTTACTTGCTTCTTTCCAAGCCGATGCTTTATCAGAACCTCTTTGGCAATATGACGAACATAGCATAGGAGCAATTCTAGAGTCTTTTGAAAAATCTCCTATTATTATATACGCGGCTATTTATGATAATAATGGGAAAGTAATGTATTCTAACGGCGATAATACAAAAACTAATAAAATTCTTGTTAGTATTCAGCCCATTACATATTCCAGTAATAATCAGTTTTTAGGCAAAATACAGCTAAATGCATCACTTGCAGAATTATATAATCAACTATGGCATAATATTTTTATAGGTATAGTGAACTTTATAATAATGCAAATCTTTATTTTGGGAGCTACGTATTGGGTGTTTAGAGACACTATTGATCCAATCCAAAGAATTACTAATATTGTTCATCTAATTAAAGATGGTAGCCTAGAAAATGAAATTCCAGATATTCATAGGCAAGATGAAATAGGTGCTATTGCTAATGCTGTTAATTCATTGCAAAGCTATACTAAAGGCATAAATGATTATCGTAAACAAAGAGAATTAGAAAAAGAAGAGAGACAGAATAAAATTTCTAGCTTAATCGAAGAGTTTTATGCAAATTCATCTAATGTTATTAAATCTGTTGAACATTCTTCGCAAGAATTAGATAAAACTGCTAAAGAAATGTCTAAAATAATAAAAGATGTTGACCAGCGAGCTTATAATGTAACTAATATTTCAGAACGCACTTCCCATAATATAGAGTATGTGGCTGGGGCAACAGGAGGAATTACGGATTCTATTGAGCAAATCTCACTTCAAACCAGCAAATCAACCAATATCGCTCATAATGCCGTTAATCAGACCGAAAAAGCTATAATCATTACAGATTCGTTAGACGAAGCAATGAAGCAAATAGGTGAAGTGGTATTATTTATAGGTAGGCTTGCAAAGCAAGTAAATCTTTTATCTTTAAATGCTACTATAGAATCAGCTAGAGCAGGAGAGTCTGGCAAGGGATTCGCTGTGGTGGCAGCAGAAATTAAAAATCTTGCTCACCAAACGAGCGACGCCACCGAAAATATTGGCTATAAGATTAACAATATCCAAGAAGTTTCTGGAGAAGTGATCAACTCTATCACCCTAATTAAAGATTCTATTACCAACGTTAATCAATATACCCAAATTGTGGCATTGGCCGTAGATAAACAACATTCTGTAACAAAAGATATCTTTCTTAATATGAAAACGGCTGCTGATGGAGCAAAAGAAATGAATAATAATATTGCAGACATAAAGCAATTAACTTCTAGCGCAGATAAATCAACCCTCAATGTATTAGAAGCTGCTGAAATACTGTATAAACAAGCTGATTTACTCAGTAAAACTATTAATAAATTTATTCAAGAGATTCGTAAGCTATAAACCAATGTCCTAAAAACATAGAATATTATGAAAAATTCCCATCCAGAATTAAAAGAAATAAGGATAGTTTCTGAAGATACTTTAGGAGAAAGGCAAGTTTTTCATTTAGTTTTTACCTCACTAGGAAGAGTGTTTCAATACGTTGGCGAAGATGGATTAAGAGGAGACGAAGATCCAGCAGTTAAAACTATGTATATGGGATATCGAGATGCTCTAGATTATTATTATGAACCAACAGCTATAAGGCATAATTTTTTACAAGAATTACAAAATTTATTTAGACCCTCAGGAAGAGATGAGCCTATAGAATTTCATGGTATGGGATCGCTTTTTGGATGGGGAAAAAATGATGGTCATTTTTAAATAAATGGTGGTACCCGCAGCCAGACTTGAACTGGCAAGGGCTGACGCCCCACGGATTTTAAGTCCGTTATGTCTACCATTCCATCATGCGGGCAAAAGTAGTCATCAATGTTTTACATCGACATTTGCTTATAGGCAAGCAAAATTTTATTAAATCATAGAAAATATTCTTAAATTATCTGGTGTAAAATTTTACCATGCTTTTTAAGCCACAGCCTGGCACCACTATATGAAGGATATGTTTTCTCAACCAATTGCCAAAATCTATAACTATGATTCATTTCAACTAAATGACATAATTCATGCACTACCACATATTCCATCACGTTTTTTGGGGCGAATATTAGACGCCAAGAGAACGACAAGGCCCCGTTCGTAGAGCAACTTCCCCAACGACTGGTGGTATCTTTAATGGTGATTCTACTATATTTCACTTTTAATTCTTCAGCTTTTAAAGAAGCATATTTTTCTACCTCCAGCTTCATAATTTTTTTTAAATGAAAAGAAATTATTGAACTTATTTTATTATCCGCAACAACATGAGAGATTATAATTTGCTTATTTAAAATTACTATTGGCTGGTTAATAATTTGGTCATTCAAGACAAGCTCGTGTTCTTGACCAAAGATTGATATAGTTTTAGGCTTTTCTGATATAGGAAAAGCTGGCTTTATGTTTCTAAGTTTATTTCTAATCCATAGCTCTTTTTCAATTAGAAACAGATGAGCTTTAGCAAAACTTTTAGGTGATGGTAAAATTAACTCTACTTCGTTATGTGGAGTAATTCTAATGCAAACTCGCTTTGCTTTCAAGCTTAGCCTTACGGTAACTTCCAGTTCTTCCGAGCCTTTTCCTAATTTTATAATTTGGGTCATGTCATCTATATTGCGCAGTTATAAAAAATCTTAAGCAGGCTTTACATTAGAATCTCTCGTTTCCCCATATGATTAGGCTTACTTACCAATCCTTCTTTTTCCATCTGCTCCATGATGTTAGCAGCTCTGTTATAGCCCACTTTTAAACAGCGCTGTATAAAGCTAGTTGAGGCCTTTCCTTCATGTTGAATAATTCTCACTGCTTCCCTATAGAGCTCATCTTGATCAGAATCAGCCGTACCACCTTCAGCATATCCGCCACCACCTCCATCCTCTGAAGTGATGTCAGTCATATAAGTTGGTCTCCCTTGGCTTTTAAGATAAGAGACCACCCTTTCAACTTCATCATCTGCTATAAATGGCCCATGAATTCTAGTGATTTTACTACCTCCGGCCATGTATAACATATCGCCCTTACCAAGAAGTTGCTCAGCTCCTTGCTCTCCAAGGATTGTACGACTATCAATTTTAGAAGTAACTTGAAAACTAATTCTTGTTGGAAAATTCGCTTTAATTACTCCAGTAATTACATCCACTGAAGGACGTTGAGTGGCCATAATAATATGAATGCCTGCAGCCCTGGCCATTTGGGCTAATCTTTGAATAGAAGTTTCAATATCTTTACCGGCTACTAACATCAAGTCAGCCATTTCATCAACGATCACCACAATAAATGGTAAAATTTTCATATCAAGTGGGACTTGCTCTATTTTAGGCTGTCCAGTTTCAGAGTCAAAACCGGTCTGTACTGTGCGTTGAATAACTTCACCATTAGCAATAGCATCTTTTATTCTATCGTTGTAATTGTGAATATTACGAACGCTTAGGTTAGACATCAAACGATAGCGATTTTCCATTTCTTTTACCACCCATTTAAGTGCTACTACTGCCTTTCCTGGCTCAGTTACCACATTAGTAAGAAGATGAGGAATTCCATCATAAACTGAAAGCTCTAACATTTTAGGATCAACCATGATAAATTTACATTGATCAGGAGTTAAAGCATAAACTAAAGAAAGAATCATGGTATTAATTGCAACAGATTTACCAGAACCAGTAGTTCCAGCTACTAATAAATGGGGCATTCTGGCTAAATCTGCAACAATAACATTGCCTGAAATGTCTTTGCCTAAAATAATTGGTAAATCATAGTTTTTATCGCGGTATTCTGCAGATTCTAATAACTCTTTTAAATACACAGTTTCTCTTTGTTTATTTGGTAATTCAATGCCAATTGCATTGCGACCAGGAATCACTGCAATTCTTGCGGATACTGAACGCATGGATCGGGAAATGTCATCGGACAAACCAATGATTCTCGATGATTTTGTACCAGCCGCTGGTTCTAATTCGTATAATGTAACTACCGGCCCTGAAGCGGCTCCAACAACATCGCCCATCACGCCAAAATCTGATAACACTTGTAATAATTCTTCACGGTGTTTTTTTATTACCGCATTGTTTTGATTTACTCCATCTTTATTAACAGAAAAATTCTTAAGTAAATCAGTAGAAGGTAAGGTAAATCCATCAAGAGTAAATATCTCAGAAGTAGCTTTAATTGTTCTACGTGGAACGATTTTTTCCTCTATTCCAGGCTCATTTTTTTTTGACGATAACACAGGAGGCAATTTAACTTGTGGCTTCTTAATAATTTCTTCGTTAATATCTGCGGATCTAGCGCTCAGTTTCTTTACGGCTAGAGTGATTAAGCTAAAACAATAAGAGATCATTTGAATAATAAATTTAAAAATAGCAATCCAAGTTTCTTTTAATAAAGCTAAAGCAAAATATAAACTTATCAGAAAAATAATAATTCCAGCAGTTAATATTAATTCCTTAGAAAAATACGCTATAAGAAATTTATACCATAATATACCGGCAGCCCCACCAGTATTGGAAAAATAATCAGTAGAAAATTTAAGCGGATAAAGAACTAAAGCAGCCGCGTTCAAAGCAAGGAAACCAGACAGCAATCTTAGAAACCATAGCGAAACTTTTTCATAGTATAGATAAACAAAGGTCCAGCATAAAGGTATTAATATTGTGATAAATGCAGCCATACCAAATAACTGTAGCATAGGACCAGAAAAATATGCACCAGCAATACCAGCAAAATTTGTAGGATCAAGACTGGTGGCTTTATTAAAAGAAGGATCCATTTCATTATAGCTGAACAAGGCTACAGCAGAAAATACTGCAGCACTTAAGCAAAACAAGCTCTTCAATAATTTAAAATATTGCATATTAATCTTAATTACAAAATTTATTGGTTAATCTTAGTTATAATAACCAAATTGACAATATTTTTAAAGCATTTAATAATTGATTGGCAAAGAGAAGTATTTATTGATATAAAATATAGCATATATTGCCATTCTCCTGCAATACCATAAGAACTATTATAAATATATAAATGATACAAGAAAAATATCAATTGCTTAAGAATTTGCATCGTATAATAATTCCTACATTTAGCGTTTTGCTAAGTATTATTATTGCAATATTGCCCTATAAAATTCATAACTCATCACTATTAATGCCGCTTTTTACCCCAATAGCTATTTATTTCTGGTCAATATATCAACCACAAAATTTATCCTATATTTCTGTATTTTTGCTAGGATTATTACAGGATATCTTAGAAAATAATATATTAGGAATCAGCTCTATATCTTTGCTATTATTTCAAGTGATGATTCGTTCACAGAGAAAATATATAGTTAACAATGCTTTCATTGTGGTCTGGACTGGGTTTGCTTTTTTCTTAGCAATAATATTATTGATGCCATTGGCATTAAATTATTTAAATAGAGATATTCAATCATATAAATTTAGTATCATTCTTAGTCAATTTCTAATCACTATTTTTACTTACGTTCCCGTTCATTGGTTATTAAATAAATTACATAATTTAAATGGCACGCTAAATGAATAAAAGATCTAGCCAGAAAGATAAATTTACTAGACGAGCCTTAGTGCTCGGGGCCTGTAAAGTTACTTTGCTTACTTGCCTATTTGGTAGAATGTTTTATTTACAAATAATTAGCAATAAGAAGTTCTCTCGTTTATCTGAAAATAATAGAATTAGGTCAGAAATTATTCCCCCTTTAAGGGGAAGAATCTTAGATAGAAATCACATCCCATTAGCTGTCAATGAACCAAACTACGCTTTAGTTTTTGAGAAATCAGAAATACATAATACGGCTAAAAATCGTCAAATTGCTATAAAAATAGGAGATATTTTATCTTTAAGTCCAGAGGATCAAGCCGAGTTAATCAACCAAATTGAAGAATTACCTATAGATAAAGCTCTACTAATTAATGATAACCTCCAGTGGCAGAAATTAGTTTCATTGGAAATAAATATGCCCGATCTACAGGGGGTTTCTATAAGAACTGGATTTAGCAGATTATACCCTTATGGCAGCTTATTAAGTCATATTACAGGATATTTGGGTAGTGCCTCAGATAAGGAAATAACAAAGCATTCTATAACTCTATACCCAAATTTGAAAATCGGCAAAAATGGCATTGAAAAAACTCAAGAAAAATTATTACAGGGTACAGCGGGCTTACAAAAAATTGAAGTAAATGCGATGGGGCAAGCATTGAGAGAAATTTCAACCTCAACTAGCATAACAGGAAAGGATATAGAGCTTAGCATAGATCTTGGATTACAAAAAAAAGCTGATAATTTATTAGGCAATCAAACAGGAGTAATCTTAGTTTCAAAAATCCACAGCGGGGAAATTATTGCTTCCGTTTCTAAACCAGATTTCGATCCTAATTTATTTAATCAAGGTATTTCAACCGCTAACTGGAATAACATCATTAATAATCCTGAGCTTCCTTTAATTAATAGGGTAGTATCTCTTACTTACCCTCCTGGCTCTGGATTTAAAATTAACGCTGCAATCGCTGCATTAAAACAGAATTTTGACCCAGAAACTACTTTTACTTGTCCTGGCTATCATATGGTTGGAGATCGGATGTTTCAATGTTGGAAAAGAACGGGGCATGGAAAAATTAATTTATACCAAGCAATTGCAGGATCTTGCAATGTTTATTTCTGGAATATTGCCAGAATTATTGGGATGCAGCCTATAGCTGATACTGCTCGTCAAATAGGATATGGCAGCAAATTACTTAACGATGAATTACCAAGAGAACAAACTGGAATTATTCCTGATCCGGCCTGGAAGGAAAAGAACATAGGCAACAAGTGGAATTTATCTGATACTATTAATGCAGTGATAGGGCAAGGTTATGTTGAAGCAACTCCAATACAGATTCTTACGATGGTTTCTAGGATTGCTGTTGGCAAACAGATAGTTCCTAGCTTTATAAAATCTAAAGAAGAGAAAAATTTTGCTTCTTTAAACTTAGATAGTGAATTACAAATAGTAAAAAAAGGTATGGAGATGGTGGTTAATAAGAATATTGGTACAGCTTTTGCCAATAGAATAATTGACCCAAGCTTTGCAATGGCTGGAAAAACTGGTACTTGCCAAGTAATCTCTAAAAGACATAAGAATGACGATCTAAGTAAAGAAAATATAATGAAAAAAATAAGAAACCATGGTATATTCGTAGCATATGCTCCTTTATATAAACCAGAATATGCATTTTGTGGAATTATCGAACATGGTGGCTTTCCATCTCTGGCAATTAAAATTGCTAGAGACACTTTAATAGAAGCTCAATTAAAGAAAATTTAAATATATCTAATCCTCAAAGGACTTTTATTTATGGTAGAAATTATTCGTGAACTAAACGACTACACTCTAAAGAAGATCGTTAGAGTTATCGACGACGGCGGAGTGATAGCTTTCCCAACAGAAACATTATATGCGTTAGCTGCAGATGCTGGCAATCCTGAAGCTGTTGAAAAAATTTACGCTCTTAAGCGAAGAGTAAATGATAAACCCCTGCCTGTATTAGTTGGTGATATTTATCAAGCTAAACGAATAGCAGAGTTTGATGAAAGAGCTAAAAAATTAGCGCTTATGCTATTTCCAGGACCAGTGACTATAGTGCTCAAAACAAAGCCATATAGCAATCTAGCTAAAAACGTTAATCAAGAGATGGGTACCGTAGGAGTTAGAATGCCCAATAGCATTCCAGCATTAAAAATTCTTCAGGCTGTTGGTAGACCATTAGTTGGAACCAGCGCTAATATAAGTAATGGCGAAAGTTCCATAGATGCTTATCAGGTATTAGCTGAATTTGATAAAAAAATTGATATCTTAGTTGATAAAGGCAAGACAGAGCTTGGTATAGCCTCTACCATAGTGGATCTAAGCACCGACCAAGTAAAAATATTGCGCGAGGGAGCCATTCCAGGTCAGAAAATATTAGATATATTATTAACTAAATGAAACGAACCTTTGCTAGGATGGATCTTTTAGGAGAAGCCTAAATTGATCTTTTTGCTCAAAGTTTTCCAGAGCTGCAAGCAGAGTTTGCGTTATCTCCATTTTGGGTGGAAGCTTTATTATCAGTAAATTTTCTGTTTCGTCAACGAATTTTGCAAAATTTTTGAACAAGATATCCAAAAATGCTTATTATCCTCCACTAAATCTCAACTAATACAAATAAGCTTGGTCTTGAGCTACAGCAAGACCTCAAAATTATCTTTGCCAAAAACAACCAAACCCTAGGCCTAATCAATTCAGAAACTGCAATCATAAAATATATTAATAAAAACACTGCTACGCTTCAATTTGAAAATAAAATGATCAAAGATATACCTATGAGTCAACTAAAGCATGTCGACTATGGATATTGCGTTACTGTCCATACCTCGTAGGGAAAAACCTTTGATAACACCATCGCTGCGATTGGCAAGAATACTCTCCTCAATAACCAGCAATCTTGTTTGGTATTACTATCACTCCATCGCGTAGAGCTGTCAATTTTAGCTGAAGATATGAAGTCACTGCAAACTTATTTAGCCAAGAATACTGGCAAAGAAATGTCAGCCCTAGAACTAGTATCTAAAACTGAACTAAAAACTCCCACTCAGGTAGAGAAAAATACTCAAGTAAATAAAGTACAGATAATGGTAGCTTATTAAAGCTAATTTTTTAAATGAAATTATAGCTCTTGTCCTATAACATCAAGACCAATTGAATGTACTGACAATCAGATGCAGCTCCCTTAAAATCATCAATATTCGCAGCCTCAACGAAGCATTGCACCACTTCATCGCTATAGCGATGTGTATCGTACTTCTCTACCGCTTCATCAACTAGGGCGCTAACAGCCAGTACTAACTTAGCTGGTCCATTTTCATTAGCCCATTCAGTAAATTTAGCCTCACTAATGCGATTACTAAGTTTTGTTTCGATTGTAACATATGCTTTACAAGAATATTCATAGTCTGTTTTTTTGCAATTAAGAAAACTAGAGACATATTCTTCTACAATAGCTTTATCAAAATAAGTAAAGAAATCTGCCCCTTTTGCCTCTTTAATTACATTAGAGACGTTATCAAAAATTTCTTTTTTAAGGAAATTTTCAAAATTATAATCTTTACAAGTCTCAGGTCCACTAAAGCGATAGTTTTTGACAACATCCTTAAAAGCATAATTTAAAGACTCCTTAAGGTCACGATCATCAACATTAATAACTTTTTTTGCTTTATCAATAAAGTCATAAATTTTCTCTTTCTTCGAATCAGTTTTAACCAGTTGATCTATTTGATATTTAAATTCTATACTGATGATTGCCATAGAGTTGGCTCTATTCTGCCCATCTAAATATATTAACTTTTCTTTAAGTAATTGCTGACAAAGTGATTGATATATGTTAGCTTCTTTAAAGGATTGTTGAATTAACAAAAGGAGATTATTTTGAAATCAAAACCAAAAAAAATAGCAAAATCTAACGCTTCAGAAATTACACCAGAACAATTAGTTAAAAATATAAAAACTGCTATAAAACAAGATAAAGCAGTTAAAATAAAAGCAATGCTTTACGAAACTCCTTGGTTAAAAACGCATATAGATGAAGATGGCAATTTACTTCTACATTATGCTGTAGTCCTCAATAAATTTAAATCTATTAAAGCGCTGATAGAGGGAGAATGTGACCCAAAAGCTTTAAATTTGCACGGAGTATCTCCTGAAGCTCTTGCAAAAACTACGGGCAGTCTTTTAGCTGAGTTTACTCTAACTGGATCTATTGCTGGTATTAAGGAAGAAAAATATGAAGAGATTAATCTAGTAAATACAGTTCAAAGAGGCGATTTTGAGGCTGTTTTGAGAATGATCAAAAATGGTGCAAGTATAACATCAAAAAGCTCGCAAGGGTTTGCAGTTTTGACGGCTGTTGTTTGGTCTGGAAACGTTGAAGATATTGATATGCTGATTAGCTTGGGCGCAGATAAAGAAGCAAAAAGCTTACAAGGACATACAGCTTTGATGCTTGCTGCTGCTAACGGAAGAGTTGAAATTGTTGAAAAGCTGATCAGCTTGGGCGCAGATAAAGAAGCAAAAACCTTACAAGGACAGACGGCTTTGATGATTGCTGCTGCTAACGGAAAAGTTGAAATTATTGAAAAGCTGATCAGCTTGGGTGCAGATAAAGAAGCAAAAACCTTACAAGGACGGACGGCTTTAGATCTTGCAAAAAAAAATAACCATCTTGATTGTATAAAAATTCTTGAACAAGAAACTTTAGAATTATTACCTATAAAACAAGAAAAACTCCCTGAAAAGGGTGATGTAGGAAAATTTGATTATAAAATTTCTTACCAAGAAATTCAAATACCTTTAATGGATTGTGATGAAAATTCCGAAAAATTTATAACGCGAAAAAGAGAAATTATAGAATTTGAAGAAAAAAATAATATGGAAATTGTTCAAGATGAAGATATATCTTCAACCCCAGTGCACAAGAAACGAAAGGCAGAAATTATTGATGCTTGGGAGGATTTAAACGGTGAACTCTATCCTTACGTAGAAGGACAGCCTTCCGCTAGTACTTGGAAAAAAGTGAAAGCTATTGAAGATTTTGATGGAGTGCTTAGAAAGATGGCTGATGAAGATAATATTATTACAATATATAGAGTGCAGATACCTCATGAACATCCTCCTTTTATAGAATCTTCTTACAAGAAATATGATTCTGAAATAATACCGAAAGAATCAGATATTCAAAATATCAATACAGAGATTTTTAAAGCAATAGATCATAATAATATTGATAAAGTGATTGAATTAATATCAAATAAACCGTCTTTAGTAAACGCCGCTAACCTAGATGGAAACAGCGCTGCTTTTATGGCAATTGCCTATGGTAATAATCAAATAGCAAGTTATTTATTATCTGCTGGAGCTCATGCTCCTGAATATGCGCAAGAAGCTAATTCTCAAGATAATTGGCTTGTTAATATGCTTAAAAATATTGTAATAGATCCTTTTCGTATTTTTGAATTTGAACAAGAAAGTAAAGCTAATATGGCTGAGTCATATGTCCAATTTAATTATGAATCGTCTTGGATTCCTGAGCAAAGCAGTGTTTATTTATTTGGATTGCTAGCATTTTCGTTCATGATATCATCGCATAATCATTTGGGAGATTAAATAGAGTAAGTCAAATTAATTATTAAGTTAGAAAGTGAAAGTGGTATAAGTTATTGATAAATCTGATCAAAAACTCCATTTTCTGAGAAATGCTTATCTTTAAATTTTTTCCAATCTATATAATCTTCAGCTTTTACTGCATTATCATTCTGAAGTTTTGCCGCATCATATCTTTGATAATAATATTTTTCTATAATGTTCTGTCCCTTAGGCGAAAAAAGAAATTTGATATATTCATTTGCAAGATCCTGGTGCTTCTTCTTTCCTTTTATAATAGTGGCTATAGGAATATCAATTTTAACTGTAAGAGATGGATAAATGATTTCATAATCAGGATCTAAATTAGCAATAATATATTGCGCTTCATTGGCCCAAGTTATTAACACATCTCCTTTCTTACGTTTAATAAAAGTAACAGCAGATCCTCTGGCAGTAGAATCTAATATCGGCGCATTAAGATATAATTTCTTTAGATACTCATTTAATAAAATATCATCGTTATGAAAAGTTTTGTTAGCATATATCCAGGCGGCCACGTAATTCCATAAAGCACCTCCAGAGGTTTTAGGATTTCCAGGAACAACCACAACTCCAGAATGAACTAAATCATCCCAATCTTTGATATTTTTGGGGTTCCCTTTTCGTACTAAAAAAGCAATAGAGGTAGTAAATGGGGCAGAGTTATTGGGAAATAATTCTCGCCAATTTTTAGCTACGAGATTCTGATCTGCTAATAAATCCATGTGATACGGCAAAGCCAATGATACTATATCTGCTGGGAGCCCATGAATAACAGAGGAAGTTTGTTTTCCAGAGCCACCATGTGACTGACGAATTTTTGTTTTAGTATTATATTCTTTAATGAATTCTGCATTTATTTCTTTAAATAATTCGCGAGTGATATCAAAAGAGACGTGAAGAAATGGATCAGCTTTAGCCACAGAAGATATCCAGATCATTAGTAACACTAAACGTAAAAACATATTGCTCTATTAAATTAAAATTAAACCTATTATAATAATATTGAAATAGCTTAAATAATCCAGGTTTTATATGGAGCCGTCAAATAATAATATACATCTTTTAAAGACACCTTCTGTTGGCAGATTTGAAGTAGGATCAGAGCACATAATGCACAAAGAAATACATGAAGATCAGAGCACGGAGGCCACATACAAATCATCAACAAAAGGATATTTGCAAAAGAGTCCTAAACAAGATTCAGGCTTGGTAGATTTAGCTTCAAATAACTATGATTTAAAGTTAAAAATTACTAATATTATTGATAACCTTGAGAGCATAGATCCAATAGAACTTGAAAGTCAAGTAGCTCTTATGCTAGAAAATATGCTGAATTTTTTTGCAAAATATGTAGAAGAAATTCCGAACTTTAGCTCTTTAAGCCTAGAGCAACAAAGCAGGTTAATTATAAAATTTAAGGCAGTTTCTAAAAGCTTAGTAAAAAGAAAAATAAAATCAGTTAATGAGATGATGCAGATTTTTGTTTTTACTGTTTTAAATGGTGTAGGAGAAAATATAGATGAGCTAAGAGACTTAACAGCAGAAGAAATTCTACAAAAAAAACATAAGCAAGATTTTAGAATATTTTTAAGAAGAGCTGCCGATTTTGAAATTGACCAAATCACTAAAACTAAAACCGATCCAGATAGCAATCATAATAATTTTATTAGCCAAGCAATAAGAAAAGGGGTACAAGAAGCATTAAAAGATCTTAAGTTAGATCTTAACATGAAGCCATTAGACAAAGAGACACTAAAAATTTTAGAAGATGCTCATAAGGCCTTTAAAAAATCTGGTCAGGTAGTAGGGAAAATTTGATATATAAGCTTTTGGCATCTTTAGTTTTTTAAAAGACGCCAAAAGTAATTTATACGGTTTAACTTAGAACTTGTAGGCGATGCCCAACAATACTTCATTAGCGCGTAGTTTACCAGATTTAGTTGTGGTATTGTTAGCGCTGCGATTTCCAACATGCGCATTACCAAGTTCAACTTTACCTAAGTCAACAAATTGATAACGTAAATCAATATCAAAACTATTGCTTATTGTGTATTTAGTACCTAAACCAAGTTTATATGCAAAGCCGCTAGTTTTTTTATTATCGAATCCTATTCTATTATCGCTTTTTGAGTCTATTTTTTGTTCGTTCTTAGCTATACCTAAGCCAACAGTAACATAAGGATTAAAACCACTTCCTTTTGTAAAGTCATAATATGCGTTTGCCATAGTTACTAAAGAATTAGTTTTTAAATGTCCTTCGGTAGTTTTGTTCTTTCCTTCTACATAGTTGTGATACATTCTGTAATCTAAGCTTAAGCCTATTCTAAATTGATCAGTAACTTTAGTTCCAATCTCAGCACCAAATAATGGAGCTATTCCTGGAGACCCATCATAAGAAAAATTAACATTATTAACTTTTGACTCGTATTTTGTATTCATGGCGAGAGATCCACCAAGATTGAATTGAGCGTAATATTTATTATCTTCTGCGTTTGCAAAGTTTGCTAGAGCTGTTGCTGCTAGTAAGCCTAAAACCAATGACTTTTTCATGAAAATACCTTCTTAAAAATTAATAAATAAAATAACTTATATTATTTTATTAAAGTAATTTATAATTAAATTTTTAATAAAAGTCAATATTTAAAGCGATACAAAAGATTAATTTTTATTTTCTTTTGAGGTTTATTTTTAAGTCTACTCCATTGATTTCTGAAATATTTTTGCAATCCTTGAAATCCAATTTAAATTTCTTACCCAAATCAATTAATACTTCATGATTATTATCGGTAAGAATTTTTAGATTAATGGCGGTTTTTCCTTCTTCTTTTAAGGATAAGATTTCTTGTAGTTTAGCGATAACAGTTTTTTCTTTAATTGTTAGATCCAGGCTTTGTAATCTTTCACTCAAATAATCATCAAGCGGAATAACTGTTTGTCCAGTGGCTCTAATTCCACCTTCATCTTTACGTATTTCAGCTTTTATCATTAGAGGAATATTTTGTTCAAATAATTTTGCAACTAACTGAAGCAGATCATTATCAAAGAAAGAAATTTCTATGCTACCAAATCTATCAGAAAGAATGGTCTGTAAATATCTCCCTTTGGGTGATACTTTTGCTTTGCTACTAATTATCATTCCTGCTAATTCCACCATCGTGTAACCGGTAGGGTGTTCTTCTTTTAGATATTCACTAGTAATTATATCGCTTTGTTCTAAAATATCTTGATAGTAATCTAACGGATGAGATGAGAGATAAAATCCAAGGGCTTCAAATTCATAAATTACCTTATCTTTATCTAGCCAATCAGCAATTTTAGATAAGGTAGGTTTATATTGCTCTTTAACATTACTACCAAATAATCCAATCTGTGAGCTTTGCTTTTCTCTGGCTAAAATATTGTTATAATTGGTCAATATGTCGATGGATATAAATAACTGTTGTCTATTAGAATTAAGACTATCAAATGCTCCAACTTTAATTAAACTCTCTAACAAGCGTTTATTGAGAATTTTAGCATTTACTCTGCTAGCAAAGTCAAAAATATCTTTGAATAAACCATGTTCTTCTCTTTCTGCGCATAGTAATTCAACAGCTTGAACTCCAACATTTTTTAAACCACCAAGGCCGTAACGAATAGCTCCATTTTCTATTGAAAAATGGCTATTTGAAAAATTAACATCTGGAGGTAAAATGTTAATAGCAAAATTTTTAGCTTCTTGTTGAAAGATATTTAGTTTGTCAGTATCATCTATTTCCAGATTTAGAGAGGCAGTTAAAAATTCCAATGGATAATTAGCTTTAAGGTAAGCTGTTTGATAAGAGATTAGACCATAAGCTGCAGCATGAGCTTTGTTAAACCCATAGCCTGCAAATTTAGCTACTAAATCAAAAATGCCACTAGCTTGAGATTCATCAATACCATTTTTAATAGCTCCTGAAACAAAAATTTGTCTCTGGTCATCCATTTCAGCTTTAATTTTTTTACCCATTGCTCTACGAAGCAAATCAGCAGAGCCAAGACTATAGCCGCCCATAATTTGGGCAATTTGCATAACTTGTTCTTGATAGATAATAACTCCAAAGGTTTCTTTTAAAACACCTTCTAATGTAGGATGAAGGTAGTCTGGTTGTTGTACCCCATGTTTACAGGCAATATAAGTTGGTATATTATCCATTGGACCCGGGCGATATAAAGCTCCCAAAGCTATTATGTCTTCAAAACTATCGGGACGCATTTTACGAAGTGCATCTTTCATTCCTGAGCTTTCAAATTGGAATACTCCAGTTGAAAGACCTTTTCCTAGCATTGCAAAAACATTAGGATTGTCTAAAGGAATGTTATTTATATCAAAACCTGGATTATTCTTCCGAATTAACTTGCTGGCATCATCTATCACTGTAAGGGTTTTTAAGCCCAGAAAGTCAAACTTCATTAATCCCGCTAATTCTCCATATTTCATTGAATATTGGATCACCAACATATTAGATTTATCATCAGCATAAAGCGGAACCAGTTCTTCTAGTGGCTTATCGGCAATCACCACTCCAGCAGCATGGGTGGAAGCATGACGATGCAATCCTTCTAATTGTAGAGCAATGCTTAGCAATTTCTCTATTGCTGGATCTTCTTTTTGAGCTTGCCTTAGCAATGGCTCCATTTCAATTGCTTGCCCTAAAGTTACTGGGTTTACTGCATTAAATGGTACTAATTTAGAAATTCGATCAACTTGAGAATAAGGCAGCTGAAGCACTCTTCCAACATCTCGAAGTACTGCTCTAGCTTGCAATTTACCAAAAGTGATAATTTGAGCTACTCTGTCTGCGCCATATCTTTCTTGCACATATTTGATTACTTCATCACGACGGTTCTGACAAAAGTCTATATCAAAATCTGGCATCGAAATTCTTTCAGGATTTAAAAATCTTTCAAATAAAAGCCCAAATCTTATGGGGTCAAGATCTGTGATATATAGGCTCCAAGCTACAACCGAACCAGCTCCAGAACCTCTTCCTGGCCCAACTGGAATACCATTTTTCTTGCTCCATTTTATAAAATCAGAGACTATAAGAAAATATCCAGGAAAACCCATTTTGGCTATTACATTCAACTCAAATTCTAATCTATCAAAATATACTGACTTATCACCTTGAAAATTAAGTAATCTTTGCTCTAAGCCTTCTCTGGCTTGTTTAATTAATTCTTCTCCTTCATTATCCCCAGTTTTAGGTAGCATCGGGTCTCTTGATTTTGCCATCACCGCGCAGCGCTTAGCTATAACATTAGTATTATTTATTGCTTCTGGTAAATCTGAGAAAAGATAATCCATCTCTAAGCTTGATTTAAAATAATGTTGAGGAGTGAATTTTTTAGACCCTTCATCATCTGAATATTTTCCTTCAGAGATGCAAGTTAGAATGTGATGAGCCTCATGCATTTTTTTATCAGCAAACATCACATCGTTAGTGGCAACGATTGGAATGTCATTTTCATAAGCTAGTTCTAGAAAATAATCTTCTGTTTTAATTTCTTCTGCAAGTCCATGACGCATAATCTCTAAATAAAAACGATTAGAAAATATTTCCTTTAATTTTAGACAATATGCTTTAGCAAATGCTTTGCTATTCTGCAAAATTGCTTGCCCCACTGGACCAGTATGCCCACCACTTAAGCAAATTAAACCATCATTATAATTTTCTAAATCTTCAAGTTTAATATGGCTCATGTGATGATCATATTTAACTAAGAAAGATTTGCTTACCAGTTTCAGAAGATTTTTAAATCCTTGCTCATTCTGCGCCAGTAAAACTATTTTACTTAATTCGGTATCTGGAACCTGCATGTCAAGCAGGATAACGCAGCCCATAATTGGCTGGATTCCAGCTTTTATGGCTGCTAAAGAAAACTCTAAAGAGCAGAATAAATTACCAGTATCAGTAACTGCCAAAGCAGGCATGCGGTTTTTCTTAACCAAATCAATTAAATCCTCAATTTTTATTGCTCCTTCGGAAAGCGAGAAGGAAGTATGACAACGAAGATGAATAAAATTTTTAGCCATTGGAAATAGATATAATCCTGATAATGTATTTTTAGAAGTATATCCATTTAGGATTAAAATACTAGAGGCAACTGTTTATTTTTCAGGCAATTTTTCCTAGATATTGACTATTTAAGCGTAATCTAATATATTGATCGCTAAACTATATTAATCTAAAAATCTAAAAATATGCATACAGATATTCAAAGCACAGAGCCAGTAATTATCACCACTTTCTATCACTTTATCAATTTTCATAATTTTGAGGATATGAAAGAGCCTTTATTAGCTTTTTGTAAGAAAAATGAGCTGAAAGGTACTATATTACTTGCTAGAGAGGGAATTAATTCTACTATTTCTGGACCAAGAGAAGGAATTGATAATTTATATGTATATTTAAAAGAAGATCTTGGAATTGATAATTTAGTTTATAAAGAAAGCATCAATGATGCATTACCTTTTCAGAAAATGAAAGTAAATTTAAAGAAAGAGATAGTTGCTTTGGGTGTTGAAAATTTAGATGTTGAAAACTTAAAAGGTGATTATATAAAGCCGCAAGATTGGGATAATTTTATTGCCCAAGAAGATGTGCTTGTTGTTGATACGCGGAATAAATATGAAACTTTACTTGGTAGTTTTAATGGTGCAATTGACCCAAAAACAGATACATTTAGACAATTTCCAAAGTGGGTTAAGGAAAACTTAAATCATATAGATAAAAATAAGAAAATTGCTATGTTTTGTACAGGTGGTGTGCGATGTGAAAAATCTACAGCCTATATGAAGTCACAAGGATTTAATAATGTATATCATCTTGAAGGTGGAATTTTAAAATATTTTGAAGATACCGAGGCAAAAGCTTGGCATGGCAGTTGCTTTGTTTTTGATGATAGGGTAGCATTAGATAAAAAGCTAATGGCAGATAAAGATATTCATTGTGTAAAATGTGATAAAAACATGGACACAGATGATGTGCGTAGATCTTCTTTAGCAGAGCAAATGACTTGTATAAAATGTGTTGATCATCATGCAGAATAAAAACACTCACATTATTGTTATTGGTAATGAAAAGGGTGGAGCTGGCAAAACCACCACTTCAATGCATTTAATTTCTTCCTTATTGCATTTAGGATTTAAGGTGAGTTCCTTTGATGCTGATTGTAGGCAGCAATCTTTATCACGCTATTTAGAAAATAGAACTAAGCATTCACAAAAACACAATATAACTCTAAAAATGCCAAAGCATTTTATTTTAGCAGAATCAACTGACCGTGAAGTTGAGCAAAGACAAATTCAAGATCATCAGCAATTAAAAGAATTAGTTGAAAAAGAATTATCTTCTGCTGATATGCCTGACTTTATCATTATTGATACTCCGGGAAGCAATACTTATCTTTCAAATTATGCTCATTCAGTGGCTGATACTATAATTACTCCTATAAATGACAGCTTTCTAGATTTAGATGTTATTGCTCAAATTGAAGCAGATACTTTAAAAATTATTCGCCCAAGTTTTTATGCTCAATCTATTTGGGAGCAGAAAATGGAGAAAGCAAAGCGTTCTAAAGGGGAGATCAATTGGGTGGTTGTGCGTAATCGTCTTAGTGCTATTGATGCTAAAAATAAACAGAAAATGTCTGAAGTGTTAGATAAACTTTCAGCAAGATTAGGCTTTAAAGTGGCATCTGGCTTTAATGAAAGGGTTATTTATCGTGAATTATTTTTGCATGGCTTAACCTTGCTTGATGTGAAACAGGGGGTGATGGAAATTACGATGAATTTATCACATATTGCTGCGAAGCAAGAATTGAATAATTTACTGCGTCAAATCAATGTAGCAAAGTTAAATGAAGCTTTGTTAGCTTTAGAAAGATAAAATGACAGATGTTTTTCAAACATCACTTCAATCAATAGAATTATATAATTTTCGCAATCATAATAGCATTAAATTTTTAGACTTGGGGCCTGAATCTATAGTTATCACAGGCAAGAACGGTATTGGTAAGACCAATATTTTAGAAGCAATATCTTTGCTTACCTCCTCTAAAGGGCTAAGGGGAGCAAAAATTTCTGAATTGAATAATCAATCTAATCCGTCGCATATGTGGAGAATTACAGCTCAGGTGAGAAGCATATATGGCTTAAAAGAAATTTCTACTCAGCGCGTTATTAAACCTAATAATAAAAATGACAGTAGAGTTGTGCATATAGATGGCCAGCCAATTAAAAAAAAAGCTGAGTTATCTGAAATTATAAGAGTGGTGTGGCTAACTCCACCGATGCAGCAATTATTTATTGGTTCTAGTGGTGATAGGCGTAATTTTTTTGACCAGATAGTGTGTAATTTTTTTCCATCACATAGTAGCCATCTAAGTAAGTATGAGCAATCCACTAGAGAAAGATTAAAACTCTTAAAAAATCAACAGAATGATGATCATTGGCTTTCGGCTTTAGAACAAAATATGTGGAACATGGGAGGAGAAATTAGCGATGCAAGAATGAAAACTCTTGGGCTATTAAATAAAGCAATTGAAGTTAATGAAACTCCATTTCCTAAAGGTATACTTACACTCATAAACGAACCAATTCCAGCTGATTATCCTTTAAGGATAAAAAAAAATAGGGCTTTAGATGCCGCTTCTGGTAGAACTAATTTGGGGCCACATTTATTTGATTTAGAAGTGACATATAAAACTAAAAATATGCTGGCAAAATTTTGCTCCACAGGTGAGCAGAAAGCTTTATTGCTCAATATAATTTTAGCCCAAGTTTACGCTCTAATCAATAAACATAAATCGACCCCAGTGTTGCTATTTGATGAGATAGTTTCCCATTTAGATAGAGCCAATAGAGCTTTATTATTCGAGCAGATATTATCTATTGGTGCGCAGAGCTGGCTTACTGGAGTCGACCAAAAGTCTTTTGAAGTGGTGGGAAGTCATATGAGTTTTCTAAGCTTTCCTTAAGGTATTTTATGGATACTTGTATTTCTGGCAAAATTACATTAAGATCTTCTATTGCTATGAAGTATTTCTTGTTGAGTTAAATTATGGTTAATTATGAGAGTGGTAAATGAAGTTAGTGAATAGCTATCTTAGTAGGAGTATTGCCCATCCAACTGCTTCTATTATGATAATTCTTAGTGCAATTATTCTTCTAACTCAATCTCTAAAATATATTGATTTGGTGGTTACTCACGGAATAAGCAGTTTAGATTTTTTATATTTATCTATTTTGTTGTTGCCGTCCTTATTATTTGTAATTATTCCAATTTGTTTATTTATAGCAATTCTTTATAGTTTAAATAAACTAAACGCGCATCGTGAACTTAATATTTTAAAAGGTTTTGGATTAAGTAATTTTGTTATTGCAAAGCCTGTTTTAAAAATTGCCTTAATTGTAACCTTATTTCATTATTTTGTTGCACTCTATTGGATGCCGGAGGTAAACCATAAATTTAAAGATCTTATGGTGCATGTAAAAGAGAGTTATGTAAGTTTTTTTCTTCAAGAAAAAGTTTTTAATCATCCTTCTAATGATTTAACTTTTTATATTAAAAATAAAATTGGTAATAATCAATTTGAACATATCTTTTTTCAAGATAAAAATAAGGGCGCTCCTGTAACTATTATAGCTAAATCAGGGAAAATAATTAAAAAAAATAACCAAATATTTCTAAATTTGACCGATGGAAATCGTCAAGAACTAACTAAAAATGGTGAACTAAATATATTAAATTTTGATACATTATTATGGCAATTAGATTCAAAGAATTCATCAGAAGGGGAAAGGTCTATAAGTATTCAAGAGAAGCACTTGCCTGAATTATTGTTTAATGATTTACCAAAAGATTCTAATTTAAAGAAGAAGATGTTTGCTGAAGCTAATCAAAGAATAATTTTGCCTTTTTATAATATAATTTTAACTTTATTAGCAATCTCAGCTTTATTGCAAGGAGAATTTAATCGTTCAGGTAAGAGCAAAAAAATTATAATGTTTTCAATATTAGCTGGAGCTTCGGTAATTATAAATACTAGCTTAATTAACTTAAGCTCTAATTATATGGGCGTTATTGCTTTAAGCTATTTATTTACTTTTTTTATATTTGGAACCTTAATATACTTTCTATTTTATAAGGATGTATAGATGGTATTTAAAAATTTAAATGAATTTATAGATTATTTAGAAAGTGCAGGAGAACTAAAGCGAGTTAAGATTCCTGTTTCTACTGTTTTAGAAATGACTGAAATTCAGCGCCGCTTATTAAAAACCGAAGGTCCAGCAATCTTATTTGAGAAAGTTACTACGGAAAATGGTGCGAATTTGATGCCTGTAGTGGTTAATTTATTTGGTACTGTAAGGCGTATTGCTCTAGCTCTTAATAGCACTCCTGAAGAATTAAGGAAAATTGGTCAAACTTTGGCCTTTCTAAAACAGCCTGAACCTCCTGGCGGTTGGAAAGAAGCTTTTGCAATGATGCCGATTTTAAAAACTATTTTTGCTATGAAACCCAATTTAGTTTCTAAAGCCCCATGCCAAGAAATTATTTTAACTGGTGAACAAATTGATTTAAAGCTTCTGCCTATTCAAACTTGTTGGCCTAATGAGCCTGCGCCTCTGATTACTTGGCCTCTAGTGGTCACTAAAGATAAAAATAGCGGAAAAATAAATGACTATAATCTAGGAATTTATAGGATGCAAGTAGTGGATAATAAAACCACTATAATGCGTTGGTTAAAACATCGTGGAGGGGCTGGGCATTACAATGGATATGTTCAAGGCGAAAAAATGCCAGTAGCTGTGGTAATTGGTGCAGATCCTGGAACAATACTTGCAGCTGTAACTCCAGTTCCAGAAACTATTTCTGAATATCAGTTCGCTGGGTTTTTGCGTAATAAAGCAGTTGACTTAGTTGATTGCAAAACCATTCCTCTGAAAGTGCCGGCTGAGGCTGAAATTATTTTAGAAGGCTATATAAATCCTGGAGAGGTGTTGCCGGAGGGGCCATATGGTGATCATACTGGCTATTATAATGATATAGAAGAATTTCCAGTATTTCATATTACTGCAATTACCATGCGTAAAAAGGCAGTTTATCTTAGCACTTTTACCGGGCGCCCACCTGATGAGCCTTCAGTTCTAGGGGTGGCTTTAAATGAGATTTTTATCCCAATAATAAAACAACAATTTCCTGAAATAATAGATTTTTATCTACCTCAAGAAGGGTGTTCTTATCGAATAGCGATAGTTTCAATTAAGAAGTCATACCCTGGGCATGCTAAGCGAATTATGATGGGAATTTGGTCTTTTTTACCGCAATTCATATATACAAAATTTATTTATGTGGTGGATGATGATATTGATTGTCGTGATTGGAAAGATGTGATGTGGGCAGTTTCAACGAGAATGGATCCAGTTCGAGATATTACAACCATTTCCAATACACCTATCGACTATTTAGATTTTGCTTCTCCTGATTCTGGATTGGGTGGAAAAATTGGCTTTGATGCTACCAATAAAATTCCCCCTGAGACGAATAGAAATTGGGGAAAAGGATTATCAATGAGCAAAGAAATAAAAGAATTAGTTGATAAAAAATGGGATCAATATGATATATAGCGCCATCTATACTGCCAGTACTTTTCTAGACAAATGCTAGAAAAAAGATAAATATCCAAAAATCTTAGCTCTTATTCAGATCCAATCATAAGGAAGATAAACTTTTCATAAGCCATTATTTGCAACTTAAGAAAAATATATGCGCAAGTTTTTAGCTCAAAGAACAGATAACCATTCCATATATTTATCAATAAATTTTGATAGTTGTCCATGTTCAATGATATAAACTAAATATATAGTTATAAAAAATGATATAATTGTTGTGATAGTCACTTTTACTCCTAAATATGGATGGTTTGGAGCTCCAGAATCATAACCAAGCTTTGAAGGAGAAATAGTTTTGATGCTAAATGGTAAAACCATATAAAAAATTACCCACCATACACAAGTAAATACCACAATATAAGAAATAAGCATTTTTTGCCTCCAGAAAATCTATAATAAAAATATATCAAAATAGTTTTAAAGAAAAGGAAACATTTGAAACTTTCAAGTAATTGCTTTAGTTTGTTATTATTAGAATTTTTTAAGAAAAATATATGCAAAATATAAAATTACAATCAAGAGTTCGTGATTATTTCAACCTATTAAAGCCAAGAGTAATGTCTTTAGTGATTTTCACTGGAATCACAGGACTGTATTTGGCGCCAGGAGAGATTAACCCATTTATTGCGATGCTATCAATCTTATGCATTTCTGTTGGGTCAGGAGCCGCAGGCGCAATTAATATGTGGTATGACAGAGATATTGACAACATCATGAGTAGAACTAAAAAACGCCCTATTCCATCTGGAAGAGTGGTAGCAGATGATGCATTACATTTGGGAGTTTTTCTATCTTTCGCTTCAGTTACTCTAATGGGACTAGCGGTTAATATTCTCTCAGCATTATTACTGGCATTTACTATATTTTTTTATTGCTATATTTATACTGTTTTGCTTAAAAGATCTACTCCTCAAAACATCGTAATTGGTGGAGCTGCTGGAGCCCTACCACCATTAATTGGCTGGGTCTGCGTGACCAACCAAATAACGATTGAACCAGTTATTTTATTTCTAATAATATTTTTCTGGACTCCCCCTCATTTCTGGGCCCTTTCTTTATATAGCGCTGAAGATTATAAAAAAGCTAATATTCCTATGATGCCAGTAGTGGCTGGAATTCAATCAACAAAGAAACAGATGCTACTCTATACAATTTTATTAGCTATCATTAGCATATTACCATTTACTTTACATTTTGCAGGAAATATCTATTTGTATAGTGTTATAATTTTGAATATAGTATTTTTAGGAATGGCAATATTATTATATTTAGATCCTATAAATAAAATATCTGGAAAAGTCTTTGCCTATTCTATTTTTTACCTTTTTGCCTTATTTTTAAGCGCAATTATTGATAAAGCTTGGAGTCATTAAATGCCTGAGAATAAAAATCTTAAATATAAAAACTACACTATTCTAATATTGCTATTACTTTTTATGGCAATAATGTTTGGTCTAACTATTGTGAAGATGAGCCATTAAATTCCTTAGGCTTATAATTTTCATCATGCTTAGTGAGTAATTCGTTTGCAATAAATACACCATCTTTAAGCCTCCCCTTAGCCACGATTCCTTGATTTTCACGAAATAAATTAGGAAGAATACCTGTGAATTTAACTGTCATATTATTTGTTTTATCCGTTAAAACAAATTGCGTGGTTAATCCATTATCAATTTTTATAATAGAATCTTCTTCCACGAAACCTCCAAGCCTAACAGTTTGATCAGGATTTGATATTACCATTAGTTCACTAGGACTATAAAAAAATACTATATTCTGGTTAAAATTCTTGAGAATCAACCATAAACCAACAGTTAATAATGATATAATCATTAAAATAAATTGTAGGCGCTTATATTTTTTTTTCATTAGAGATATTTTTCTTAAGACTCAAAATATTTTTTACCATAAAGAAAAGTAATATAATTAAAGCTGATCCGTATACTAAAAAAACATAAGTCACATTAATTACCCGGAGATTTTATGGTTTTAGCTTTAGCAGCAATCATATCCATTAGAGCTAGCAATACCCCAGATATAACAAATGCTAAATGAGTAAATAATAGCCACCTAAAATGCTCTGGATTTATTGGCTTCTCATCCATAAAAATTCTTAATAAATGTATCCCAGAAATCGCCACCATAGAGGAAATTAACTTAAGCTTCAACATTGAAAAATCTATTGATCCCTTCCAATCAGGCTGATCCTTATTTTCAATTTCAAACTTAGAAACAAAGTTTTCATAACCAGAAAAAACTACGATTAATATCAAATTCCCAGCTAAAGAAAGATCTATCAAAGATAATGCTCCAAGTATTACATCTGTCTGGGTTATAGAACTAATCGAAGAAAATAAATGCCATAATTCTTGCAAAAAACTGATCATTAATATAAATAACGAAATCGCTAAACCAATATAGAAAGGAGCCATCAACCATCTACTGGCAAATAAACCATGTTCAATAAATTTCTCAATTATATTATTATTTTTCATATATTGTCTCACTAATAAGATATAGTAAATTCATGGTAATTATATTATACAATGACTGTATTTAGCAAAGATAAAATTATAGAGGCTCATCATCACCAAAAAGATCCTTTTTTGAAGGAGTATCCTTAAATTTTTTCTCTTTCTGATCAAAGATAGTAGGCCTACTTTCTTCTAAAGGACCTTTATTACCATCGATACCAATCTCAAGCTCTTCTCTCTTTACAGCAAATTTAGAGCCTAAATCCTGCCCTTTTAACTCAGCATTGGGTATTGGCTTATCATCCCAAATATCGCTTTCTTTCCAGCTACCTTTAACCAACTCTTTTGCTGGGACATCAAAAATACTATCCGATTGCTTGAGTTGTTCTAAAGTTATTTCCTTCAAAGTTATTGCCTTTAAAGTGTCATAAGCACGATAAGACTCTACTGTATTTAGATTTTCTATTTCTTTGCTATGAAAAATTTGCTCTACTAATTCTAATTGATCGGTTTCTTTGAGCATACTGAATAATCGTGCATCATGTTCACTCATACCTAAATCTTGAGCAGCTTTAATCTTGAATTCTACCAACCTTTCCCCACTAGGTAGGTCTTCAATTTCTCTAGTACGTTCCTCTCTTTTATATTTTTCATATTGCGTTTCACCCAAAGATAAAGGCATATCATTTCCATCAATATCAACTACACTACGCTCTTGTGGTTTCATTATATCTTGAACACCAGATTTATTTGGCAAGATACTAAAGTCTATATTATCCTTCCCAACAGGAGCATATTTTTCAAGATCAACATCTTGCTCAAGCTTCCTTTGTAGACCATTAGCAGTAAAATCTAGCTTATCATCTCCAAAAAGTTCTGCTGATTTAGATTTTGCATCTGGATCGAGATAATTATCATCAAACGGATTAGTGATAGGCTTAGGGCCATAATCCAGCACTTCTCCAGCTGCGTCCCTTAAAGTCTGATATGCTGCATATGCATCTGGTTTACTTAAATCAATTTTTTCACTCTTTAAGGCGTTATTTAGCATTTCTAATTTTGCATCACTATCCAACGAATTAAACGTTTGTAAATCTGCTTCACTAATACCTAAAACACCACCAGCTTTTTCTAAAAGCATTTCTGACCTAACTTTTTTATCATCCACTAAATCAAATACAGATCCGCTTATCCCTAGCTCAGCAGCTGTTTGTTTCATTCTCTGTTTTAAGATCGCTGCTTCTTGGTCTGCAGAATTATCCCCTATACTTCTTTTTAACATTTTATATGCAAGATAAGTGCTTTCTTGATTTAAATCGATTGCCTCATTACTCAAAGCATTATTTAACATTCTTGACTGATCTTCTTTGGTAGCCTTAGCAAATTCTTCTTGGTTTACTCCTAAAAGCTTTGCAGATTGATTTGTTATACCTTCTAATTGGTCTTTTTGATCAAGCATGCCAAGCAATAGCAGATCTTTTTCTTTTAAGCCTAGTTCTCTCCCAATTTGATTTACTGACAGCTCTTCACCTAAAGATTCTTTAGAGTATTTTTCCTTATAAACATCGATAGCTTTGCCTCTCTGATATTGAGATTCATAAGAAGCTACATCTGATTGTCTCTTGAGTGCCCTTGTAAGCTTCTCTTGCTCTAAGCGTCTTCCTTCTACAATAAGTGGATCTTCTACTAAATTATGCTCTATTATTTCTTTTAATGCGCGATAGCCTTTATAAGCTTCAAAATCCTGTTTTGGATCAATATGATGAATGCCATTAAGAGCCTTTTCTATATATGCCAATCTTCTTTCTGGCGCCATTGACTGAATGGTCGCTTCGTTAATTCCTAGAGATGCACAAGCGTCCCTGAATACCTGATCTGCATTTTGTTCATTAATTGGTATCCTATGCGTTTTCTCCATTTCATATTTTGTATGATAATAGCTTAATACCTTCTTTCTTGCTGTCCCTTCTCCTTCTAAATGAGCAACAACTCTTTGTTTATCTATATAAGATTTTATATTCTTAGGTAAATTAGCAACGGAATCATAAAGCTCTCCTGGGGCATTTCTAACTTTTATAAGCGCTTCTCCGGCTTTATAAACAATACTTTGCTTCCTTTTATTTTCTTTCTCAACAAATTTCTCTATTTCAAATTTTGCTTCAGCCTTTTCTTTTAAATATCTATATGCACGATATGCATCAGCTCCTGCAGACCCATTGATATCAGCCGATCTTAATCCTTTTTCTAAGAAAGCTAATTGATCCTTGCCGTTCAGTTTTTCAAATTTTATTTTATCAATTCCTAATGCATCACTAGCCTCAGTTGTTAAAATATTGGGATCCATTTCTCTTAACGTTCTTAGTATAGCCCCTTTGGTTTCTAAGTGATCCTTAAGCTCATTATATGCTCTATCTACCTCAGCATTCCTTTTGTGTAACGCGAGAGCTGCATATGCTCTATCAGCATATTTTCTTTGATCTTTTGCATCCATTAATAAGAATTCTTCTTTATCAAGATTTAAAGCTCTACTATATTTATCAAGTGCAGCAGATGCAAGACGATCTGCTCTATCTCTCACTGGCTCTTCTTGTTGATATTGGGTTGCAAGAACATGTATACGGTTATCTATTTTTGAAGCATTAATCCTGTCGATTCTACCTTGCTCTGTAAATCTAGCTTTATATTCATCAACAGCGGCATTTTTTAAGCCAATTGCCCCATCAATAAGAGCTCTTCCTGTGTCTGTGCTATATGCAATTTCTCCAGCTTTCTTAGCTATTCCTTTAGCAGCGGCCTTAAAGAGAAATTTTCCATTTTCATCGTGATAAGTTTTATCAAATTCACCAGCCCTTCTGTTCATTTCTGCTATACCGGTTTTTTCTTTGAAATAATCTCCTATTTGATCACGATATGATTTATTATATTGTTTTCCTTCATTCCAATCTGCTATTCTATTAGCTTCTTTTGCATTCTTTAGAGCTACCTTACGTTTCTTAATTTCATCAGGAGAGCCTATCATCATTGATCCAGGTGGTAAGATCATATCTTTTACAAACCCAGAAGCGCTATATACAAAGCTGCCAAATTTTGCCACTTTACTGTCTGGACCTAATCCAAAACGCTCTCTACGTTTTATAGAGTTTTCGTTAGCTTTAGTTCTGCTTGCAATACCGCGCTCTCTTTCAGATTTACCAGTAGCAATTTTGCCAGCTAAATTCTTCATTCCTGACAAAGCGCTCTTGAAATCCGCAGCCGCTGAATTGGCTGTATTCCCAATGGCCGTAGAGCCAGCGCTTCCTCCGCCATGAGCGATACCCTTAGCTAAACCTGGCACCACATCATTAAATTTCATCATCAAATAACACATTAACAATAAAATTGTTGCTTCGTAAAGCATAGGTATGCTAAGAGATGAAGACGGAGATTTAAAATCATCAATTAAGTCCGCTTCTCTTTCTATATCTGGATCTAGGAATGGTAACTCCACATAACGCTCATCTAAACATTCATATGGTTCGCAATAATAATCTGGTCTTGAAGTATCATTGTAGCCATATCCAGGAACCTCTATTATATCTTTTATGGAAACGTCCGAAGAAATGAGCCATGCTTTAGAAATAACTATTTTCTCAGAAGTAATACCAGCAACTATCCAATCTTCATAACAAGCTTTAAATCCTAAAATCATATAAATTTGGTCTACAATTATCTGTGCCAGTAAATTCAAAGCAGCCATCACCATTACCGCTTGCATAAAAAACACTAAAAACTGACTAAGCCAACCTTCAAACAAAGGCTTAGTTGAATTAAATAACATAAAACATATAAATACTGGCGCCACTATAATTAACAAAGAAATAGCCATATATGCTAATAAATAAATCATTACTGCTTTGGCAATAGCAATAGTAAATAAAGCAAAAGCGGCATACATTATAAAAGCTGCCACAAAGCCAGAAGGGAAACTCCAAATTAGCGCTTGAATCTTCATACTAGTTTCATAGGAAAATAATAAACCTAATAAAGTATCAAAAAAGGTAAAGCCATTATTTGTATTATCAAAATTAGATGTGACTATGTTAATCATTTCATCTAAGCCGGAAGTAAAAAATCTGAAAAAATAGTCATAAAACAATTGCCAACTAGTCTCTCCAGAAATCAACTGGATCACTATAATTAGCTTTATAAACATCCACATAAATTCTGTTTGAGACATGTTTGATACGCCGCCAATAAATAAAATTCCATGCACAACAATATATAAAACTAGTAGTATTTTTAGTGAAAGACGATATTCATAATCTACTATAATTCTCTTGTATAATTCTTCGGAAGTATCATTCATAGTGTCGGTAACAAAAGAAATAACAGAAGCTATTGGCGGCGGGACCACTGACTCAAAGCCACGTTTTATAGAAACATATTGATGACCTGAGTTGTCTTCATAATATCGATCAAGAATTTTAAAATAAGCTTCTCCTTCTAGATATTCCTCCTTGGATCTATAATTTTCTGTTTCTTCTCCCGTATCAGGATTCACAGATGTAGGAATTAACTCACCACTATAACCTTTTGCCGGCACTCCATTATGATACATATCAGTTTCATCCCATAAAGATTTGGTATAAAAATCCGCCTGATATGGCATTCTATTAATATTATCATATGTATTTGGGCTAGTAATATCACTGGCTGGATATGTAACTAAAAGATACAATCCTTCTCCTTGTGATAAATAGCATGGCGCATTATCAATAGTTTCTTCCCTATCTTTTGCATTAGAACAATATCCTAGAGGAAAGTTACATTTTGGAGCGTCATGCATAGACACGCATATATCCTCTTCTTGCTGACAGAGCCACGGATTCCAGGTATATTTTAGTGGCATGATACCACCTGAAGTATATACTGGGTTATAAGCCATTATTACAATTTGATCACCATTATATTTATAACCTGAAGCCACCCAATCAGACAGCTGATTTTCTTCTTCTCCTGTAACGTTATTGCCTTTGGCATAAAGAGTCATCTTAGGAAAACCAAAATCATCCGCTTCAATACATGGAAAATCTTGCGTGCAAGAAGAGAGAAAAAAACTAGACAAAAGAAGTAATAGCTTAATAAAAACTTTGTTTCTTAGGATAGATAATAATTTTAAACCACTTATTAAACTGATCATATATTTTATTTATCCTTTTTATCTGACTTAGGACCTGGTTTTTTATCACCTTTCATGGCAGATTTGAAGCTTTCGATATTCTCTCTTAACTCCTTAACATTTTTTTCTTCTGTCGCGCCTCTTGAGTTTAAATTATCTCGTGTTCTCTGCTTCTCAATAGGATCTCCTCCTTGCGCAAAGTTCATAGCTGATTGTATAATAGATCCAGCTGTTTGAGATGTAGACGAAGCAGTAGACGCTCCTGTAAGACTTTCAGTAAGAGTTGGAATATGATCAAGTATAGCTTTTACAGTATAGACAAAAATATATAACATCATCACCTGTGTGAACATATCAAAAATATCTAATCCTCCTATAACTCTATAATATTGTATACATCCAAATCCAAAAGATGGGATAACTCCATAAGTCCAGTCAAATACTCCTAGGAAATCTAGTGACCATACACCACCATATTCAATTTTTATATCCATAGCATTATTCCAGAAAGTCATGAATATTGAATTCATTACATATAGAGCAGCAAATAATATTACTGGCTGCAGTGCATAATCTACTAAATATTTTACCCAGTTTAGAAAAATATTTCTAGTACGCTCAAATAGCATGGTCACCATAAACATGGGAGCTAAAGATAATAAGAGCGCAATCCCCACTAAAGTTAAAAGATAAACAATAAACACCTGAGCCATAGCCACTAAATATAATATCATTACCTGGATAAAAATTGCTATATACACAAGACCAATCATATAAGGCAATAGAGCTGCAAGTTTTTCCCAAGTGATTTTTGCAAAAAATGTATAAAATACATCATCAACAAATCCAAATATTCCAGACTTATCTTCTGAAGCATCACCTGTAACTGCTGTAATTAGAAAATCTTTACCATCCGTAAATAGTTTGAAGAAATATTGATTAAAAAAATCCCAGCTATTATTATCAAATAATACTATAATAACAGCTATTTTAAAAAATCTAATAAAAGCATCTCTTACCGTTATCTGAGCAAGCCCTAACATAAACTGAGCGCCATATACCATGATATAAAGCATCAACGACATCTTCATTATACTCAGCCAATTTGATGATGTAGCAAAGCTGTTGTAAATAATTTGGGTTGTCTTATCCAAAGACTCAATAATTGGATCGGTCAAATCTGCTAAAAATTCTGAAACTATCGTGCTTTTCTTGGTAGTAAGCTCTAGGTTAACTTGATACTGCCCAACATTGTCATGGTAGTAATCATCTCTCACTTTGAGCCAGAATATTCCAGTGCTATTAGCTCTACCATTATATTCCTCGGAAGTCATCACTACTATATCATTTTCATAATCAGAAAAAACAACCAATTCTCCTAATGCTGAGGCATCACTTGTTATAGTTACACCTGTTTTGCTAGCTATATATTGAATAAGCTCTGGATAATATTCACTGATAGTAGAGGTATTATCAAAATCTTCTACTGCCGTATCAACACTATTAGGATTTACTCCCTTGGGTTGAATTAGAATCTGGACAGCACCCCTTTCTCCTTTCTCAGAGACAATAGATTTTTTAATAAGGCAGGAAGGTATAGTTGACATAACTTCAATTTCATAATATCCATCTCCAGATCCTGCAACAATTTTACCACTTCCATCAACTATAGTTCCAGCTTCTTGAGCAATACTAAATCCTAACACCCCGCTCAAATCTTTGGGGACATTAAAAACATATTTTCTAGGACCTACACCCGAAACATCTTTGCTATACTTGTTTTGAACCCAAGAATAGAAATTTTCTAACTCACTATCAGGAATAAAAGGTTTATAGAGATCTGGATATCTATATTTCTGAATAGAATAAGTTGCATTATCTGAAGAAATATCCTTATTATCTAAAGTTACTACTTCTGTATCACCAACATAAACTGTTAACCCAAGTCCATCTTTTGCTCTACAAAGACCAGAAACAAAATCATCATACTGAGTATCAGAACAAACATCCGAAATACCAGCATAGTTTTCACCTATGGCCAGACCAACACTACTAGAGCTTTCTGAAATATCTAAAACAATTAATTGTCCTTCCTCTACAGGTAATTCTGTAGGGGCAGGTAGCTCTTCCTCAGAATATGATTCAGCATCATATTCAAAAAAGGTTTGCTTCTGGTTAGCAGGTCTAACAATTGCAGTAGGAGGAGGGTTTCTATTATCATATCCATAAGTGCAATAATAGACAGACCCCTCAACGCTAACAGAAAATTCATTACTACTTGCAACTGAAGAAGCATCACCTGGTACTTTTACCCAGCGTCCTCGATTTTTCCAGCTCCCTCCATCATAATCATCACATTTCCCTAGAGGAACAGGAACAGCACTACTATCAGTATCCCCCGCATCATCACTACATCCATCTGCAAAAATAATTACCGAAGAATTATAAGTGATATAATTATTAGTATCTCCAGTTACTTCGTTAAAACTACAATCACAAGCTGATAAAAAGAATAATATTATAGAGAATAAATAAAGCGGTATTTTTCTCACTTCATAGACCTTTGTTATTATATAAAATTATACGCTGAATCATTTCTTAGGTTCCTCTGCAGATTTTGCACCAGATTCATCTCCACCTTTATCTTCAGACTGAGATGTTTCATTAGAGCTATCCTTCCCTCCTTCCTCAGACTTAGATGTTGCATTAGATCTATCCTTTCCTCCCTCTTCAGAAGATGTAGCCTTAGAATCTCCCTTTCCTTGCATTGCTGCTTTACCTGCTGTCATTGCTGCATTACCTGCAGCTTTTACTAATGCCATGGGATCTCCAGCGGCACTTCCTATACCAGGTCCACCAGTTAACTCCCCAGCAAATTCACTCAACATTTCAGCAAATTTATAAAATAGATATCCAAATAAACATAAAGTTATAAGGCCATTAAGCATATCAGATGCAACATTTGATTTTAAAATAGTAATTGTAAAAAATATTGCACCTATATCGTTAGTGTATGTTGTGTCAGACTCAGTGGGGTTAATTATATATCCTATGGTGTCTTCACATTTAGTAACATTTTCATCAGTTGTGCAAGTATCATCATCCGGCGCACATACCTCAACAGCTGTAGAGCAACCAGATTCATTAATAGCACATATTTTATAGACAGGAATATCCTCTCTTGTTACACCTCCTAATGTTATTGTAGATTCAGACTCTTTAAATGTGCAATCTCCAAACATAGTTTGATCAAAAATAGTTAGCATCATTGCTATATAAGCAGCTATCACCATAGGCTGCAGTGCGTATGAGGCTGTTAATTTTAACCAACTATCATAGTAGCCTTTAGTAACTTCAAATAACACCATAGGCACAAAAACAGGAGCTAAATAGATCAAAATACCTAATAAAATTATAGAAATAACAGTAATGTTAACAAAATAAATTATCACTGATAAAAAGAATATAAAGAATACTATGGTAAATATCATAAATATTAACTGAAACGAAAATATTGCAGGAAGAATCAATGAGAGCAAAATCGGTTCAAAATCTTTTAACTCTATATTATCATCAAATTTACTCATATCTATGCCCAAATAGTATAATATTCGGCAATCAATACTATCCCAAAGCGAAAGATATCCATAACCAGGCTCATAGTCCGCTTCATCGTAAACGCATAGCCCTTCAGAACCTCCAGCAGAGTAAACTATATTTGCTAAATCAGCTGAACCATTAACAAAAAGCGGCCGCATGTAAGTTGTTATACCATCTGAATATTCTGCTGCCTGATTATTGTTCATATTGATGTTTATACCTGTAGAGAAATACATCACTAAAACAAATTTTGCACCAAAGACAAAAAATTCTTTTTTATCAGGAATATCTGCGCCAAGAACAGTCTTAAGGCCCCAAAGTATTAAATAAAGCATCAAACAGCTTCTTACAGCATTACGCATGGTTCCTTGGAATTGTGGAAAAGAAGTTATAGTATAACTCTCATCAGTTGTACAAGCCGTATTATCAACAAACAAGTTGTCAACACTTTCACTCACACATTGAATAATCACCCCAGTTATCGGTAAAATACTCCGCGATTTTTGTTCACTTGCGTCAGAACAAGATTTTGCAACAAAGCAATCCTCCTCTAAGTCAAATACCTCACATTGAGGAAGATATTTACAGCCAATAGATTGATACCCAAGGGTGGTATCGAATTGTGCACATAATTTGTCTCCAAATTTTGCTACTCTAATGGTTCCAGGAGGAGCCCAATACCAAATTGGCCCATAGTCATCTTGAGCCCACTCACAAACGGGCACACTTGTACACCCTTCTATGTTATCGCAGCCAGCAGTGCCATAAAATACATAATCTTGATCATAACAAATATACACCCCTCCTTTCGGATCGCAATTTGGTAAGTAGGTGCCGTCGCTCTGTGGGCAAGAACAAGTTGTGCTTCCACAACCGCAATCAGTTGAGTTATGAAGGACCCCATCGCTCCTCTCACCACCTCCTTGAATGGCAGGGCTAGGATAGCGATCAGCATTACAACCATCTTCAGATCCATAGCCATCAGCTCCATCCATATGGAAGCTATCGCTATATGCAGAGAATAATCCTAAAGTAGTTAAATCAGCTACTATTCTATTCAAAATTCCTGTACTTTCAGTACAAGTGTCATCTAAAGAAGCATCATCACCATAGGCATGTACGTTTTGATTAAAAAACAAAGATAACAAAACAACAAAAATTATTAGCCTAGCCTTAATCATTTCTTTTTTACTCTATCATAAAAAAGATGGAGCCATTTGTCTGGGTTATCACCATATTCTTCTCTTAATTTATCAACAATTAAAACGGTCTCGGTCCTGCCAGATAAAACGTTTATAATATCTGTCATTCCTGAAAGATCTATTCTGGCAACCACCGCACTAGGACCTTGTTTAATTAAGAAATATCTACTTCCAGGATCAGTGGTTTTAATAAGAGTATACTCTCTTTCTGTCAACATGAACACTGATCGATAAACAGTGGTAGCCTTAAGATTTGGCAGAAAAATTTGGGTAGCAGTTTGCTGAATTAAAGTATCACTAATCGCACTCTTACTAGCATCTTCCACACTTTGAGTTGCAAAGATTACAAAAGTATTTAGCTTACGTAAAACTTTAAGCCAATCTTTAATTCTTGGAGCAAAAATAGGGTTATCTATTAAAGCCCAAGCTTCGTCAAGAACAATCATTGTAGGAGTCCCATCTAAAGAAATATTAATGCGATGAAAAATATATAGCAATACCGGCCCCAAACATATAGTATCCTTGAGTAACTCTGCCATTTCAAAACCAAAAATCCTATCGGTGTCTAGGTCTAGAGCGTCTTCTGGATTATCAAAAATATTTGCATGGGATCCTTTAGAATGCCACATAGCTATTCTTGTAGCTAAGCTTCCTGGCCCCTCAATCCCAAGGAATGGAACGATATTAGATAAACATCTGTCTTTTTTAGCTAATTTATAATTTCCAGTAACCGCCTGAGTTAAAGACATTATATTTTCTGCAGTAATTTCTTCACCATTCACAGTAACTAATAATTTCAATAAATCTAATAAAAACGTACGATTTTGTCCATTATCTGGCAATTGAAATGGATTAAAATTTGACCTCTTGCTTGGATCTATAGTGGTATGTACCCCACCTAAAGCCCTAATAAATATTTCCGCTCCTCTATCTTTATCAAAGAAAAACATTCTACATTTAAATTTTTGCGACATGGCACAAAGAAAATTCATTAACACAGTCTTGCCAGCCCCTGTAGGACCAATAATCAGAGAGTGTCCTACATCTCTGAGATGGAAATTAAAATGATAAGGTGTGCCAGAAGTGGTATCGAATACAGCCACTGAATCCCCCCAATGATTCCCCTTAGCTTTACCAGTGGGGTAATTATGCAAAGAAGCAAAGCCTGCTAAATTGAGGGAGTTAATTGTAGATTTTCTAACGATAAAATCATCATTTCCTGGAAGCTGAGCCCAATAGGCAGGCTCCATATTCACTTTCTCCCTAACTGGCTGTACACCTGCATTTTGTATCTCTACAGAAGCCATCGAAAGAGCACTTTCTAAAGCTTTCAAATCATCCTGAATACATAAAACTGTTAAATGATGCTCTCCAAAAGCTATATCTCCACTCATCGCCATATCAAGAGCTTGGTTAATTTCAGCGATTTGCGATACAGCTTTATCTTCCGCTTGTATCATTCTATTTTGTTGTAATTGCATTTTGCTAATGGCCACCTGACGATTGGCAAAAGTAAATGATTGAGAAATTATTAACTCAAAAGGCATCTGCAAAAAGCTATCAATCATGCCAGCATTGGAAGTGGGACCATATTCTTTAATACTTAATATTCCGGCAACTCTAGTTCTATGCCCCCCTCTTATCTCTATAGCCTTATTACCAAAATAAAGGCGATTTGTAGGTAGATATTGATCTATACTGGTTGTAGGAACCAGCATTGGGGTCGACGCTCCACAATTCACCAATTTACCTAAAAATTCTAATATCTCGCAAAAAGCTCCATTCTCTCTAAATTGCACCCCAAGCAATTCTGGACTATAATCCCTTAAAGTACTTAATACCCTTCCTGTAGCCTCTTCTAATTCTTCATAGGCGTCTCTAATATCTTCTTCCCACGCCTTTTTATCAGCTTTAGCCTTAAATTTCTTAATTAGATGCTCAACAATTGCTGCACCTGCAGTATCTGGTCTTTTGATCACAGAAATATAAAGCTCATTGACAAAAGACTGCTTCCCAGAGTATTTTTTATCCCATTCTTGAGCCACATAGTCACTAAAACTTTTTGGCCTTTTAATATAAGGATCTGTAGAAGATATATCTTCAGCTATTGGATCTGCTCTTCGCCTAATCGTATGAAAATAAAGTAAAAATCCTCCCGTTTGAAAGCCTTTAAATAATAAATTTAACATACTTTTTTTAATATCCACATCATCATCATCTGCAGTTTCAAAGGAAAAGCCACCAACCTTAATAACTTGCATCAATTCTTTACGTTTTGTTAGAATAGCTTTGCTATTATAATGACATGCATAAGGAATAAAATTGGATGTTTTTACCTCCTTGTCAGCGTAGGTTTGTTTCTTAGTTTTGTATTTAAAAATTTGCAACATTATTAACTCAGAAATAGCGTTATGATCTAATACATATCGTAAGAATTAGAGCCATGAAAAAATTTATTCTTACAAATATTACATTTCTGCATTTTTAGTAAAAACAACTCAATAAACAAAGGTTCTTTAGCGCAAACGATATAGCCAATCATATGATTTACTAGTAATAGGACCAAGGCCTTAAAATCATTAGCCATAACATAATAACCCATACTACCCATTGAGTTAAAAATAAAAAACATCTGACTAACCCCAAAAATTAAAGTTGGTCTTGTTAAACCAACGAATAATGGGTCAAGCTTTAATCTTCCGCCTCCGCTCATAATTGATCTCCTTTAAATCAAATTACACCTAATAGTTATAATACTACCTAAGTTTTCTCAACTTTTCATCAATATTTTTAATAAAGATGGATTTAGAGCAGTTTTAATCTAAGGGAGTGTTTATTATAGATAGACAGAGGTACAAAACAGAGTTATAATAGTAATTT
>CAZJZY010000004.1:0-15274 GCA_964550685.1 uncultured Rickettsiales bacterium
AAGCTAAAACAAAATGATTGATAAGATAAAAATTATTAGAGCTCACCAAAGAATATTTTCTATGCTGACAAAGACTCCTCTAGTCACTAGTGAACGCTTAAATAAAATGTTAGGTCATGATATTATCTTTAAGGCCGAAGGTGTTCAGGTTACTGGGGCATTCAAAATACGTGGAGTTCTAAATACCATTTTATCCTTAGATGAACAAAAAAAAATACCTAAAAAAATCACTGCTTATAGTTCTGGAAATCATGCCAAAGCTCTTGCTTGGGCTGGAGCGGAAGTTGTTAAAGTGCCAACAGAAATATATATGCATAAATCTACTTCTTTTTCTAAAAGAGAAGCTATCAAAGCTTTAGGAGCTAATTTAATAGTTACCGAGACCAGAGTAGAGGCCGATCAATCTGCTAAAGCTTTAGGGTTGGAGCCTGGTCACTATTTTCTCCATCCTTCAGATAACGATCTAGTGTTAGAGGGGGCAGCGACATTAACTTATGAGGCTTTACAAGAGTTAAAATCCACACCAGATGCAATTTTTGCCGCATGTGGCGGTGGAGCATTGTTATCTGGGGTTTATCTTGGAGCAAGAGCTTCTGGTAAAAATTGTAAAATTTATGGTGCCGAGCCTGAAATAGCTAATGATGCAGCAACATCTTATAAATTAGGAAGAATCGTTGGATTTAAAGAGTCTCCTCAAACTATAGCGGACGGCCTAAGAACCTTAAAAGTATCGCCGCGTACTTTTAATTATCTAAAAAGACTAGATGGATTTATAGAAGCAAGTGAAGAAGAGATTTTCTATTGGTCTGTTTGGCTACATGAATTACTTGATGTTCCTTGTGAACCAACTGCGGCTATAGCAATGGCTGCTGCTTATAATTGGCTTAAAACACAAACTACAAGGCAGAAAATTCTTATTATCCTATCCGGTGGTAATATAGATATAGAAGTTTTAGGTTCGCTAAAATCAAGCGAGCATCTGCATAAACATCCAAAATTATAAAAGACGCTTAGTTATTTGTGTTGATAATCCTGTCAATACTAAAGCTTATTAAGTTTCAAAAATAGTGACTTATCAATACGGTTGAAAAAATCTTGATAGAATTTAGGATCTAGTATTGGTTCAGATCTAATAATTCCGCCAACTTTATTAAGTGCTTTTGTAACAAAGCTTGCTCTTATAATAACGTTATCTTGAATCTTTTCAATATTTAGAGTGGCATCTAAATGTTTTACAGAAGCAATAGTGGTTTCTTCAAATATCCAAGATTGCATGTATTGTGAAAATGCGCTTGAATCAGAAATTTGCATTTCAGCGTTAATGATACCCAAATCAGAATTTGCATTTTTTACTGTAAACCCTAAATCCTGTAAAGTGCTTATAGCAGTTTTCATAACTTCAATTTCATTATTTGAGTTGAATGCTTTTTTTTGAAACTGACGCAACTCCAAGGCGCTATGATCAACATCTAGGCTTGGATTTTGGTGAGCACAAGAAATTAAGAACAAAGAAACTGTAATTAGTATAAGTTTAGATTTTATTTTCATATTTAAAACGATGAGCTATGATATTTAAAGTTGCTAACTTGATTGTCAATAAAGTTAATGATTACTGTTAAAGTTTTTTGAGTTTTAGAAGAAGCACCTGTTTTTGCATTAACTCCTCCTGTTCCAGCTCCTACTATAGAACCTAGGGCTAGAACCAATCCTCCTGCACCCTGTGAAGATTCGGAATAAGAAACCTCGGTGGCAATTTTATCATAGATCCAAGTTTCTCCATTTGGGCCATTAGCGGTTACGATGTTAGGGGATCCCATGATCTCAGCTACTTCAGATTGACTCATGCCTTTTTTTATAAATTTCTGTACTTTACCCACGGTTAATTTGTTTTCTTGAGTAGAATGCAGTTGGCTTTGATGTTGAGCTGCTGTGCAAGAGCTTAATATTAAAATACAGATGCAGTAAGAGATAAGCTTTTTCATTGTTAATTGGATCTCCAAAATTACTTTGCTCTAGAATAAAAAATTTTTAATATAATCTAGGTTCTAAAATATCATAAAGGTTTGCGATTGTCAAGAAGATTAAAAAATTTATGAATTAATCTTAATTTTGAGCCGACGTTAATAAAAAAATACCAGCTTCACCAATTGATCAGCATAGACAAATTAGTTAAGTGATTATTACTCCGCCAAGTGTTTGTATTTTTATATTTTTTTTGCAATCTTATCGAATTCAACTAACTTAGCTACTAATTTAGGCATGTCTTTTAAATGCACCATGCATGGTCCATCACTAGGTGAATTATCTGGGTCTTGATGAGTTTCCATAAATATTCCAGCCACTCCAACTGCCACTGCAGCTCTTGCAAGAGTTTCAACGAATTCACGTTGACCACCACTTGCACAGCCTTGACCGCTTGGTTGTTGAACGGAATGGGTGGCATCAAATATCACTGGATAACCTGTTCTAGCCATTATTGGCAATGAACGCATGTCTGAAACTAAATTATTATAGCCAAAAGATGCGCCACGCTCTGTTAGCATAATATTATGATTATTACATGACTCTAATTTAGTAACAATATTTGCTACATCCCAAGGAGCCAAAAATTGTCCTTTTTTTACATTAACTACTTTACCAGTTTTAGCAGCGGCAATTAACATATCTGTTTGTCTGCATAGGAAGGCTGGAATTTGAAGAATATCTACAGATTTACCTACAATCTCACATTGCTGTTCTGTGTGTACATCTGTTAATATAGGGCAGCCAAAAGTTTCGCGCACCTCTTCTAAAATAGGTAAGCCACCTGCTAAGCCAACCCCTCTTTTTCCGCTAAGGCTTGTGCGGTTTGCTTTATCAAAAGATGATTTATAAATGAACCCAATATCCATCTCTTTTGCAATATAAGATAAAGCTTCAGCCATTTCAAGGGCGTGCTGACGAGACTCAATTTGACATGGTCCAGCTATTAATACGAATGGTAAATCATTGCCAAACGTTACATTACCAACTTTTATGTGCTTCATAATTTTCCTCTAATTGCTATAATATAATTTATATTCTGCAGGATGTGGCGTTTGATCCACTTCAGCTACTTCAGATAATTTTAACTGAATATATGAGTCTATCTGATCGTCAGTGAAAACGCCACCTTTCTTCAAAAATTCTCTATCTTCTGAAAGGCTTGCTAGTGATTCTTGTAGTGATGTGCTGACCGTAGTAATATTTTCTAATTCTTTACCAGATAATTGATAAAGATTTTTTTCTATCGCTTCGCCTGGGTGAATTCTATTTTCTATTCCATCAAGTCCAGCCATCAACATTGCTGCAAAAGCATAATATGGATTAGCGGTTGGATCAGGAAAGCGAACTTCTATTCTTTTTTCTTTAGCGGAATGAACATGAGGGATTCTAATTGACGCTGAGCGATTGCGTGATGAATAAGCAAGCAATACTGGCGCCTCATACCCAGGCACTAATCTTTTATAGCTATTTGTTGTTGGATTAGTAAAAGCATTGATAGCCTTGGCATGTTTTATTATGCCGCCAATATAGTACAGACAATTATTTGATAAGCTAGTATATTTATCTCCAGCAAATAATGGCGCTCCATTGCTCCAAAGAGATTGGTGAACATGCATGCCAGAGCCATTGTCTCCACGAATTGGTTTGGGCATAAAAGTTGCTGTTTTATTAAAGTTATTGGCAACATTATGTACTACATATTTATACTTTTGTACATTATCAGCTGTTTCCACTAATGTGCCATATTTAAAGCCTAATTCACACTGGCTGGGGGCAACTTCATGATGATGCAATAATGGAGTTAATCCCACTTGCTTTAAAACTAAGCACATTTCTGAGCGTAAATCACTTAATTGATCGATAGGTGTAACTGGCATATATCCACCTTTTACGGAAGGACGATGTCCAAGATTTGCTTCCATGTTCTCATATTGACGATTAGAATTATAGGGGCCCTCATATGAATCAACATGAAAAGAACATTCATGCATATCTACTTTAAATCTAGCAGAATCAAAAACAAAAAACTCTAACTCTGGGCCAAAGAAAGCTTGGTCAGCTAAGCCTGTTTTATGTAAATAATCTTCTGCTTTTTTTGCAGTTGAGCGCGGATCACGTTCATATAATTTATGATCTTCAGGATCAATGATATCACATAAAAATACTAAAGTTGGGTGAATCGCAAAAGGATCTATAAAAGCTGAAGACAAATCCGGACGCATAATCATGTCAGAATTATTAATTTCCTTCCAGCCGTTAATAGAGGAGCCATCAAACATTACCCCATGTGCAAAAATATCCTGAACAAGCTGCTCAATATGGTAAGTCATGTGATGCCATTTACCACGAGGATCAGTGAACCGAAAATTGCAGAAAGCTATTTCTTGTTTTGCAAGAAAATTGCTTAAATCATTAAAATTTTTAAATGGTAACATTAAATCTTGGCTCCAAATTAGTTTAAATATTAGCTGGCGCACTCGAGACGATTCGAACGTCCGACCTTTGCCTTCGGAGGGCAATGCTCTATCCAGCTGAGCTACGAATGCTTCAACAACTTGGAATAATAAGCTAATTGGTTTTACAAAAAATAGCAATATAATTTCTACAGTTAGTTTCTGTATTATGGTATTGCAGATTAATTTGATCTATAATATGCCTATTAGGATAATTTTATAGACAAACCTCCACTATAAGTTATAATGAAATATCTTGATTTTTAGGTGTTTTATATTAATTTAGCCCATGTTTAATATTTTTAAAAAAAATAAAAAATCAGAATTTTCTTTAGAGCATCTAGAAGAGCATACCGTTCCTTACGCCTGTCATTATGATAATCAAAGCCTTTTAACTAAAAATGGTGAATTAATGCAGGTGATTAAGATAGAAGGCTATTCAAAAGAAATGATGAATTCGTCTGATGATGTTGATTTAAGAAATATCATTCGCCGTGCAATTATAGAGAATATCAATGATCATAAAGTGGCTATATGGTTTCATACCATAAGACGCAAACGCAATCTTGATTCAATTAATTATTTTTCTTCAACTTTTGCTAAAGATACTCATGATTCTTGGGCAGATAAAAATCATTGGCGAGATAAATTTGTTAATGAATTATATATTACTATTTTATATGAAGGCGGTGGCAGTGATAGACAAAACTTTGCTCTTTCATTTAGTCCGCAATTATTAAAACATTACCATTTAAACAAATTAACTTACAGCGCCCAAGCATTAGATGAGATCATTTTAAAAATGCTTGATATCCTAAGGCCATTTGGTGGAAAAAGATTAGAAGTGGCTCACGATAGCCACGGGGCACATTCAGAAATCCTAGAATTTTTAAGCAAAATAACTTGTCTTCATAGCAAGCGTGTGGCTATTCCGATCCAAAGTATTGATAATATTTTTAATCGTAGTCAAGTTGCTTTTGGCGGTAATGCTATGGAAATTCTTGATGAACGAAAAAAGCACTATGCTGCTATTTTTACCATTAAAGAATATCATGAATTTGCTGCAAAAGCTTTGGATAAGTTTTTAAGAATAGCCAGCGAATATGTAATTTCTCAAACTTTAACTTTTACAAGCGCATCAGAAGCCAAAAAACCTTGTGAATATCTTAATTATATTCTTGGAGTTAGCAAAGATGAAGAATTAAAAAATCAATGTGGCCTCACTGATATTATGGAAAGTGATTTTGGCAAACAAAATGATTATGGCACTCAACAAATGAGCTTTATGATTCTTGGAGACACTTTAGAAGAATTAGAAAGGGCTGCAGGAAGCGCTGTAGAAGAGTTAGGTAATTTAGGTATTATTGTTATTAGAGAAGATTTAAATATAGAGTTATGTTTTTGGTCGCAATTGCCTGGGAATTTTAATTTCTTCCGTCGGCCAAGCTATATTAACACTAAAAAATCTGCCAGCTTTGCCTCTTTGAATAATAACCCATCTGGTAAAACTGAAAACCTTTGGGGATCTGCCGTTACTTTATTTCGTCGTAGAGATGGTGGACCACATTTCTTTAACTTCCATATTGAAAAAAATGGCCATACCATTATTGCTGGAGATACAAAGTCTTCTAAAAAAACCTTGTTAAATTTTTTATTATCTGAGTCTTCAAAATATAGCCCTCATATTCTTTATATTGATCAATATGATACTTCTAGAGTTCTAGTTAAAGCATTGGAAGGAAGGCATGAAATAATTAATTTAGAAAAAGAAGAATTAGATTTTTCTTTTAATCCTTTTCATATCGCAGATAGTCCTGAAAACCATGCTTTTCTTAAAGAATGGATGTTATTGTTAATATTTCCTAATGGAAATCATACAGAGCAGCAAAAAGAAATTATTTCTGCTGGGTTAGATAAATTTTTTACTAAAATGCCTGTGGGCAATAGACAAATTTCAATGTTGGTCGAGTTATTTGAAGATGAGACTATTAGAAATAATTTATTATTATGGTGCAGGCCAAATAAATTAGGAAAATTATTTGATAATATGGCTGATGAATTTGAATCCAGCCCTAAAATTATTGGTTTTAATATTAAGGCATTATCTGAAGATCCAAATGCGTTAAAAGCTTTGGTATTTTATTGCTTGTATTATTATGCTAATTTAAAAAATTCTCCTCCAGCAATTATAGTCCTTGATGATGCAAACCAATTGCTTCAGGACAAAGTTTTCTCCAATACATTGCCCAATTTACTTGATAAATTCACAGCCAATAATGCTATTGCTATATTTATGTGGAATACTAAGAATCTATTGAATGAAAATATCCAGAATATTAATGATAAAATTTCTACTCACCTTCTAACTATACATATTAATTATAAAATATATCAGGATGCATTTAAATTAACTGCTGAGGAGATAAGCGACCTAAATAAAATGAAAACTATAAATCGTCATTTCATGATTAAGCAGAAATCAACAAGAACTATAGTAGAATTAAATCTTGATGGATTAGATTATGCAATTAAGGCTTTAGCCGGGCAAGAAGATGCTTTAGATGCAATGGAAAAAGCGATAAAGGAACATGGTGAAAATCCTAATATCTGGATAGTTCCTTTCTATAAAAATTTATTTCCTAATTAATTCATATGCTACTAGAAAAAACAGATTATAGCTATTATAGTAGAAACGTTAGAAAGTCAGCTTTTTTAATATTATTTTTTCTTATTTTTCTGTTTTGTTCTAATATTGCTAAAGCTACTTATAGTATGGATGTAAAAACTCCATCAGCAAGCAATAATTGGTGCTTAGATTATTATCTAAAAGAATGGGTTGAGCAGCCAGCTGATTCAACACTTTTTAACCCCACAATCCAAATTTATCGTGAAGAATTCATAGCTTGCGTCGTTTTCAAGGACAACATAAAATTAAAACCTGGCGAGTGCAAAGATATGTTTCTAGGTCTATACCGTTATTGCGCTCGCTTTACAGAGCCTGATGAGCATGGCAATGATTATGCTTGTGACCCAACGACCACTTCTACGCAAGATCCAATTACAGGTGAAGTAACTGAAACAACAACGCTAAATTGCGATTCTGATTCTAGCGGCTTAAGCACAGGGGATGATTGTTATAAATGTCGCTGTCAATGTGCCCAGCGTATTTGTGGATATTATGATATTCCTGGTAGTTCTACATCTGATGATTATCAAGAACCAGAATATGGTGTTTATAAGGACTCAAGCTCTGATGATGATGGTAGATATTGTTGTCTCGATCCGCCCCTCACTTATTATTATCAGCCTTATCATAAAAACACTCCCAATCCCTGTTGCGATATGGAACCTGCTTGCAGGAGTCTGTGGGGTTATCCAACTTGTGGAGGTAGCGATAAAGAGAGCTATGCAGATGGTAGCGTAATAAATGCAAACGCTACCTGGGTAGGCTGCGTGGATATCCCTTTAGGGCCTTATCCTCCACCATTATGCGATCCTATTCAGGGATCAACACCAGGAGTAAGTAGCAGTAATATTTGCGTGAGGTCACCTGACTATGAGGGAGATTCTCTATCGAGCGATGACAACGATGTTAATGATTATAATAATTATAATCAAACTTCCATAGCTTGTGATGATGGTTCCACAACTTGTTCTTCAATTTGCGAATATTCTACAGCTAATGGAGAACCAACGGATAGTATAATATATAGCACTTTTGAAAAACCTTTGGTAAGGCTTTATTTTGAGAACCCTTTAGATCTTTGCCCTGGCGATACGGTGACTCCAGAACCAGCTCCAGTAAATGATTATTGCGTTCAATTTTTGGAATCAAATTTAACTGGAGAGCAAATTTGGAAAAATGAAAGGAACCTTTTGCCAGTATGTGCTCAAGATACCACCACACCAGATTGTATAAGTTTTCTTTCTAAAAGGAGCACTGGACCTTCAGGAAGTAGCAGTGTTTTAGGAACGGAGTATAAATACTTTAAGCCATATTATTATGTTTCAGATGGCAGCCCTAACGATACAGGCGCCAGACCTTTCGCTGATTATACTTATAATAATAAATATCCTGATGCCAAGGCTAACCTTGGTGGTATACATGATACATATTATGCAGATATGACAGATAGCTTCACTAATGATAATTATACCGTAAAGATAGTTGACTATATGTCTGTAGAACGAGAGTTTCAATCATACCTTGATGTTAATGATGAAAATGGCGATGGAACTCAATTATGTATTTATGAAAATGTTGAAGATAGTTTAGAAATGTATCGTTGTTTTGATCGGCCAAAAATGTTCGCTCCTAAAGTATATCCATGTCTTGAAGTTGGCTCATGTGGTTATAGCTCAGGTGCTACGCCTTATGAACAGCCTAGAATTTCTTTTAGCGTTGGAATAGAGCAACCAAAAAGTGGAATTATTGGTATTGATTTACCTACAGATGCTGCTCCTGCTACATTTTGTATTGAAGGCGATGATTTAAGTGGTGGTACTCCGGCATCCAATCCTGCTCCATGTACAGTATACAAGGCAAAGCTTTTTTCAGCTTATTTAACAGATGATGTAAATTATCAAATTAGTATAGATACCGATACAGATGGGTCAGGAACAGAGGATGCTATTGGTACCGTCACGCCTTATAGCGGAACAGAAGCATATTCTGGAGGGATGCAATTTGTTAATTCTGTTTATTGTAGAGGCGCCACAAAAATCTGTCTAACAGGTTATGATACTTCAACTAAAAGCGTAGTTGCTAAAAAAGTAAATGGAATGGTTAGTAATTTACTAACAGATAGGGTGATCCCACCTTATGTTGAAGATGAATCGCTGCTCACGGATGAACAACTATATAATCCAGCAATTAACGATAGCTATGCAACCTCTTCGCAATCTAATATAGAAGTGGTAATTGGTTATGAGAATGAAGATCCTAACGCAGAGCCTGGAAGCTATGTTTCCCAGCCATCTTGCACTTCCGGCGAAGATGCAAGCGCGGCTTATATCAAATGCACTGTGAACTCAGGAGTGACCACTTACCCAAGCGAAGAAATTACCTGTACATGTAGCAATAATAATGGAGCATATGATTGTACAGGAGACAACGATCAATGTATGGTTGCTTTTGAGCAAACCACTATTTCGGAAACTTCCACTTTAGTAGGCTATAAACCAAGCGAGAGTAGTAATATCTTATATCCTAAGGAAGATTATGGGGTAAGAGTATTAAACTCTATGGAATTAGGACAATGCGTAGAGGCAGCTCAACCATATTGCGGATCTATTGACGAAACTATAAGTTCTTCAACAGCATATACTAATGGATATGCAAGCTGGGAACAAACTAATGCTGGAGACACAGCTATTGGTACATGTGTTGATGGAATGGTTAGGGATGAAGATGAAAATGGTAATCCATTGGACCCAACAAGAGATTGTCTGTTTGTTGATACTTTAAATGTTGATGGCACTCCTGTTCTTGAGGAAAATGGGTGTCCAACTTATAGTGTTTCATGGGGTGAAGCTATTACCAATCCTTGTGTTAGTTTGCCTTATCCGACATGGTGGCCTAGCCAGTTTATTACAGGAGAGAATTTCCAAGGTGCTATATTTAATCAGTTTAACATTATTTATGATTATGAAGATATATTTTTCCCTAATGCTGGTAATTATAATCCTTTTAATACAAAGGATGCACCAAATTACAGCGACCCAGGCGTTATTTCAAGTTCTTCAAGCACTTGGGTTGAAGATTGGTATACTACAAGCACTTATGATTCTTGTAAAGATTATAGAGGCAATAGAAATACATCGAATACCCCAAGAAATCAGAAAGATGGCGATCAAGAGATGCTTTTCTTAACGCGAGCTCATTGGCAAAGATTATGGGATACTAATGACCTTACTTGGTTATTAGAAGAGAAAGAGGAAAATAATGGCTGTTATGTATATGAGTTGGGAGCAAATATAAATGCAACTTTCACAGGAATGGCTATAGGTATGAAGATTTGTAAATATGAGCATAAAATTTCATTTTCTTTAGTAGATACCCAAATCAATACGGCTAAAGATTGCACTAATAATGCATATATTATGCAGTCTAATTTAATTGCTTATGATCAATATATTGGAAAATATGCAGTTGGCACAGGTAGGGATGGTAGTTTTGTTCCAAAAACTACGGTATCTAATAGTTTGATTGGAAGAAGATCGAATTACCATCATTATATAAATCATGGTATTGTAGTTAATAAACTTGGTTTTGAAGAGAATGAGTATGTTCAAGAAATTACTAAAAACCCTCCACCAATAACATTTAGTGAGCCTTGTATGACTCAGCCAGAAGGAATAACGGCAAGCTTTTTATTTGCAGGGCAGTTTCAATATGATACTGGTGGTGGTAACTATCAACATTATACATTTAACCCTAATTCTCCGAATGCTAGTTGTACAGGCGATGGCTCAAGGGATTATAATGATTTGACCAAGCCAAAGCAACAAGTTAAAACTTGCGCCATATCTGCTTATAGATCTAACCTTGATTATTCCACTACAGTTAATAGCGGAACTGCTCTTGCTATTGATAAATATTTACCCAAACCAGACAATATTAATCCTAAGAATTATTCTAGTGATAGTGATATGAGTAATAACACATCTTATATAACTAAAATGTATCAATATAGTTGTTATAATGGAGATCATAAAGATGATACATGGCCTCAACAAACTGAATGTGCGATGGATATAACTTTAAAAGATTATGTATCTGGTAATAGCGCACTCAATCCACATATGTTTTTATGGGATTCACCGACTTCATATAAACCATGTAATTAATAATTCATTTGTTTTAGGGTAGTTGTTTTGTTAGTATTCTGGAAATAACTATTAGGAAAACGCAGTGCCTAGGACCTTGTCAACATATTATAATGCTAATATTTTAAAAGTTTGTTTATATGGCCTCATAAATGGAATGGGTTTATTACTTAGTGGCAATACTTTAAATTTTTGGTTAGCCAGCTTTTCAATTGATATCAAAATAATTGGTTTTTTTTCTCTGATTGCCTTACCTCATGCATTTAAATATTTCATTGCTATTTTTATAGGCAGGGCCAATATACCCATTATCAGTGTAAAGCTTGGAACGCATAAAAGCTGGATTATTATTAGTCAAATCATTCTAATTTTTATGCTTATTTTGATGAGTTTTCTAAATCCCATAAAAGATCTAGTGCTTATTGCCATCACAAGCTTTATTATATCCTTATTTGCGGTGATACAATACGTGATACTAAACGGAAATAGAATCCAAATACTTAAAAGCTCAGAGCAGGGTGCTGGCAGTGCCATATATAACATCGGTTATCGTTTTGGTATGTTCATTACTGGAGCAGGAGTTATATACATATCAAGTTATATGAGCTGGCATAATATATACCTTACGTTAGCTTTTATATATTTTATTGTAGCTATTATAGTTTATTGTTGCTATGCAGATTCAAACTCATCCAAACAGCAAGAAAAGCAACCTTCATTAGAAAATATATTTACAGACCCTATAAAACATTTCGCAGAGTATAAGAATTTTATTTGGATTATTTTATTTATATTATTATATCAATTATCAGATAGCATAATGATGACGATGCTTAATCCGTTTTTATTGTATAAAGATTATAATGCAGAGGAGATAGCTAGTGCTTCTAAAATATGTGGTATTATCATGGTTATAATAGGTGGTTTTATTGGTGGATTGATAGTCGATAAAATTGGAATTAGGAAAAGTTTATTGAGCTTTGGTTTTTTTCATGCCCTAGGTTACATTATGTTTAGCATTTTAGCGTATATGAATAAAAATATTACAATTTTATATTTTATAACTGGATATGTTGCGCTCACTGGTGGAATGGCAACGACAGCTTATATCTCATTTATCAGCGGATTATCACGTGGCGAGCATGTCACCACTTTATATGCATTATTAAGTTCTGTTATAGGCTTAGCATGGATTATATTTCCTGCTATATCAGGAGTTATTGCGAATTATTCTGGTTGGTCTAATTTCTTTATTATAATTACCATTATTGGATTTAGTACCCTAATGTTCACATATATGATTCCAGAAAAAATTTATCAAATATATAAGAAGTCTGATGGAAATAAATTTTAAAAAACAAATTCCTTTGCTAATATAGCAGAGCTATTTTTAAATTAGAGACAGCCTTATAAGGACTCCTTTTTATGTACGATTGTAAAATAATACGATGACGACCTCACATATTTTAGTTTATTAACAACTCTCATATTATAAAAATTAATGTACAAATCATTATCAATTTATTTCCAAAGCAAACTACTAAGAATGTGTTTATATGGCTTTATAAATGGAATGAATTTTTTGCTTAGCGGGAATACCCTAAATTTTTGGTTAGCTGAATTTAAAATTGATACTAAAATAATAGGCTTTTTCTCCTTAATTACTTTACCATATGCTCTGAAGTATTTTATTGCCATTTTCATAGATAAGCATCAAGTGCCTATGTTTTATAAAATTGGAGCATATAAAGCTTGGCTCATTTTTAGTCAAATAGGATTAATTATTGCTTTGATAGCTATGGCTTTCCTGAAGCCTTCCCAAGATTTATGGATGATTGCTATTTTGGGTTTTTTTATATCTTTATTTTCGGTTATTCAAAATGTTATTTTTCATGGAAGTCGTATTCAAACTTTAAAAACGTCTGAGCAAGGTCCTGGTGCGGCTATTTATAGTGTAGGACATCGTTTTGGAATGTTTTTAACTGGAGCTGGAGTAATATTTTTTTCAAGTTATATAACTTGGTTTCATATATATATGATATTGGCTGCGCTATATAGTTTCTTTCTTATTGTAATTTACTACTGTTATACTGAAAAAAATACAACACATAATGCATGGTTTAACTTGGATAAGAATTTATTTCATAATATTTTTATTAATCCTATAAAATATTTCTCAGGATATAAGAATTTTATTTGGATAGTTCTATTCATTATCTTATATCAATTGCCTGAAAGCATGTTTATTATAATGTTAAATCCATTCCTTATTCAAAGTGGCTATAGTGCTGAAGAAATTGCCAGTGTTGCTAAAATCTTTGGTATTACAATGGCTATTATAGGAGGAGCTATTAGTGGTCCTTTATTGCATAAATTTGATATTAGAACCTGTTTATTAAGCTTTGGGTTTTTTCATATTTTAGGACATGCTCTATTTATTATATTAGCATATTTTGAGAAAAATATTCTAACATTGGGCTGCATAATAGGATATATGTCTTTCACCGGGGGAATGGCAACGACATCTTATATTGCATTTATCAGCGGATTATCTTACGGAAAACATGTTACCACTTTATATGCTCTGCTTGCTTCGGCTATGGGGCTATCAAGAGTTTTATTTCCTTCCTTTTCAGGAATTATTGTTGATGCTTATGGATGGATCATTTTCTTTGCCATTATCACTATTATTGGCTTTTTAACGCTAGCATTTACATGGTTAGTGCCGACTAGAATTTACCAAATTCACAGAGAATCTAATAATTAAATTATTTCGTACTTGCTAAACTTTAATAAGAGATTTAAAACTGTATAATTGTGATTATACTATAATATATTAAGCGTCAGGAAATCAATATAATGTTAAAAGAAGAAGATCGTATTTTTAGTAATCTACATGGGTTAAAAGACCTTTCAATTTCTGGAGCTAGATCTCGTGGAGACTGGAGCAATACAGGGGATATTTTAGCAAAAGGGCGTGAGTGGATTATAGAACAAGTAAAAATCTCTGGTCTTAGAGGAAGAGGTGGAGCAGGCTTCTCTACTGGAATGAAATGGTCATTTATGCCTAAAGATTCTTCTAAGCCACATTATCTTGTAGTTAATGCTGATGAAAGTGAGCCTGGTGCTTGCAAAGATCGTGAAATTCTTCGTCATGAACCACATAAATTATTAGAAGGCTGTGTAATTGGCAGCTTTGCTATTGGTGCTCACGCCTGTTATATTTACGTTCGAGGAGAGTTTTATTACGAATCTATAGCTCTGCAGCAAGCAATTGATGAGGCTTATGAAGCTGGAATGATTGGTAAAAATGCATGTAATTCTGGATATGATATAGATATTTATCTTCATCGCGGCGCAGGTGCTTATATTTGCGGAGAAGAAACAGCCTTACTAGAAAGTTTAGAAGGGAAAAAAGGTATGCCCCGGATGAAGCCTCCTTTTCCTGCTGGAGCCGGGCTTTATGGCTGTCCCACCACCATTAATAATGTTGAATCTATTGCCGTTGTTCCCAGTATTTTAAGACGAGGAGCTTCATGGTTTGCTAAAATAGGTAAGCCTAATAATACCGGTACTAAAATTTTCTCTATTTCTGGACATGTTAATAAGCCATGTAATGTGGAAGAAGTAATGTCTATTCCTCTAAAAGAGTTGATTGAGACGCATGCTGGAGGAGTGATTGGCGGCTGGGATAACTTATTAGCAATAATTCCAGGTGGCGCTTCAGTACCTATGATTCCTAAAGAAATATGTGATACGGTCCTAATGGATTTTGATAGTTTAAGAGCAGTGCAATCTGGTCTTGGAACCGCTTCGGTGATTGTAATGAATAAATCTACGGATTTAATTTATGCGATAGCCAGGTTAAGCAAGTTCTATATGCATGAATCCTGTGGGCAATGCACTCCATGTCGTGAAGGCACCGGCTGGATGTGGAGAATGATGATGCGTTTAGTTGATGGCAATGC
>CAZJZY010000004.1:15284-21831 GCA_964550685.1 uncultured Rickettsiales bacterium
ATAGAAGATATAGATCGTTTACTTGAAATCACTAAACAAGTTGAGGGGCACACTATTTGCGCTCTTGGAGATGCCGCCGCTTGGCCAATTCAAGGTTTAATTCGTCATTTCCGTTCTGTTATAGAAGAAAGAGTTTCAAGATAGTCTAATTGCTTTAGCTTCTCTTTAATCTGTGGAATGGCTTTTAATGCAGCCCGTCTTCCAAGTGCATATAATTCTTCTTTTCTATGATCCTCAAACATACCAAATCCAGATAGATCTGGATGGATATTTATATCAGCTAAATTGGCTTGAGCTTGAGATAATGCATAATATGAAAGCCAGAAGGCTCGATATCCCAATGCTATTGAATTAGAAGGCATATCTTTTGGAGGAGTGTTATTTATGTTGATAGCAATAATTAGTTTAGGATTAAATGATCTTGCCGTTTCAACTGGTACAGGTTCGATTACTCCTCCATCTATGAGAGTTTTTCCATATATTGAAACTGGAGAAATGATAAGAGGAACAGCAGATGAAGCTCTAACTGCTGGAGCAACTGGACCATCTTTTATAACAAATTTTTCTCCAGTTTTTGCATTTACAGTAACCACCACTAAAGGAACTTTTAATTCTAAGAAATATTTAGATCGCATATTATCAAAAATAAAATTCTCGTAGGCTTGACCTTTAATAGGAGAGGATAGGCTATTAAACATCTTAAGAGATTCCATTAGAGAGAAATCAAGAATCTCATTACTCTTTGCTTTTAATAAAATTTGCTTTGTTTTTTCGATATTTCTATTATCAGCATAAAGTGCTCCAACAGCACTTCCAGCACTGCTTCCTACTATAAAATCTATAGGAATATTATTTTCTTCAAGTACTTCAATGGCTCCAATATGGGCAAATCCTTTAGATCCACCTCCGCCCAACACTAATGCCACTTGATGGCCTTTAATTTTTACCGTTTCTGTCAGTTCTTGAGGAATAATTAGTTCTGGCCTGCGGTTAACAGAAGTGCACTGAGTTAGAGTTAATATAAGTAATATGTAGATTATTAATTTACTTTTTATTTTCATTGCTTATTTTTAGATCTTTTATCTTGATGACTCTTTTATTAAAATCTATGTAAATAACTTTATTAAATAGAAAATCATATCCTAATATCCCATCTGGCTCAAATTCATTAGGAAAGTCATAAATATAGAAAAATATTTCCCCTATCTTTAAATTATTAATTATAACGTTCTCTGCTTTAAGATAGGAACATTTCCCATCATTATTTAAGGATAGAGTGCAATTATTGCTAACTATATTTTTTCCTACGGATTTTGTCTTAATTAAAGAAAGAGTAGAGCCGCTGTCTAGAATAAATCTTTTTTCTTCATTCGTATTAATTTCTGTATATATTGAGACTCCATATCGATCTACTTTAAATTTTAATTCATGCCAATTATCTACATCATATTCAGGAGGGATTTTTCTATCTATTATTGTTAATTTGCTTTGTGGATAGTCTATTATAATACCCTTATTGATAAATAGCTCTAGCCCCACTACTCCATCTTTATTTGGAATAGCTATTTCTGTGGATAGGCCCCAATTAGTATCTTCAACTATTCTTAGTTGAAGGAAAGAGATTTTGCCTATATTAAATTGAGGCAATATATATTTCTTGGCAATATATTCTTTTCCGGTGATATCAGAACTTTTTTCTTTGACTGGGAATGGCTTTACAGTAGCAAGCTTAGATAACATATCTTTATTGAGAACCAGTACTTGGTTTCTGGCGCCAGTATCTAGTAAAAATCTTGCTTCTTGATCTTCTATTTGAAACTTTATGAAAGGCAAATTATTAGTAATCTCCATATCAAGAATTTCATATTTGGGATCACCTATCGCTAAACATAGCTGATTGATAAACACCAATATCAAGAAATAAATTATTTTCATGTTTTCTGGTTTTGCTTAATGAGATAGTTCATCTCAGCACCATAAATGAAGATTATATGAATAATATAAAAAAATAGCAAAGTAATCACAAAGCCAGCAAGTCCACCATAAACTATATTCACTTGTGAAAATATATAAATATATTCAGACATTAGTGACCCACTTGTAAGCCATAATAAAGTAACTAGTAAAGATCCTGGGATTATTGATCTTATTTTTAACTTAATGTTTGGAATAACTTTATATAAAAACATCACTCCGGTGAATAGCATTAGGACAAAAGTAATGTGCCGAGTATTATCCCAAATTGGATTTAATAAATCGCCACTTAAGTTTGCAATCACTTCAAAAATTGGCTTAAAATAAACAATTTCACTAATTTTTTGATAAATAATAGGCAAAAACACTAGAATAAACATAGCTAACACTAGAATCACTGTGATAATTAGAAATTGAACTATACTAAGAAGTCTACGTAAAATATATGTTGGAGGAGTTTTAACGTGATAAATCTTATTAAGAATGGTTCTGATTCCTTCAACTGTTGACGAAGAGGTCCAAATTACTCCTAAAATAGATAGAGTAAGCAAGCTTCCAGGAGGGCCTGAAACTATTTCTTCGATTCTAGATTTGAGTGTACTATGCAAATAAACAGGCATATTGCTTAACAATAAAGAAACCATTTCCCTGCCATATTCAGAGCTGCCAATAAAAGAAGTAAAGGACATAATAAAAATTAGAAATGGAAAAAAAGAAAGCAGAGTTATGAAAGCCATATAACCTGCATGTTCCACTCCATCGTGATTAATTAAATTCACGATAGCTTGTTTATTTAGTTGGATAAAATTACTAATTATTTTAAAAATTCTTTTCATGTTATAATATAATATTCGTATATAAATTTTCTGCTATTTGCAAAATTTCACTAGTAGCTACAGAGTTTGGTTCTGTTTCTATAGAAGTTAACCCTCGCAGCATTGATGCAGCAAAAACTACCCTATTGCCAATAAAAAACTTTTGCATCTTTTCAGAAAAAGAGCTTTCAATTTCTTTTAGTAATTTACTTTGGTAAGGACAACGATTTAATACTAAAGCCATCTGTTTATTTTCTTTGGTTACTATTTGCAAAGTAGCATCAGTTGACCATAAATCATTCGGTGAAGGTTGACAAGGAATAAGAACAAAATCAGATGTTCTAATCGCTGCTTTAGTCTCAGTTTCCATATGCGGTGGGCTATCGATAATGATAATATTTTTTTGCTTAAATCTTGCTACTTCATTAGCAACCTTCCAGCCTGTGCTAACAGCGCATTCAATAGGATATTTATTCTTATATACCAGCTTATTACGTAAGCTATACCAATAAGTGATAGTTTGTTGAGGGTCTGTATCAATTAAAGCAACTTCACCACCAAGCTTTGAAAAAGCCACAGCTAGGTGAGCTGCCAAAGTTGATTTCCCTGATCCTCCTTTTTGTTGAGCAATTGTTATAACATATGGTCTCATGATTTAAGCTCCTAATGGATATTATTAATTAGGGTAGCTTTTTAAGAAAAGATAGTCAAACTATAAAGGAATTTTTAGATAAAATCATGTTTCATCTTAATCTTCTTTTATGGATGCAAGAAGAGAGTTAATTCTATCAACATGTTCTATAGTATCGTCATAGCGAAAAATAATTTGTGGGGACGTTTTTAGTTGAATATTTCTGCTAATTATTGATCTAAATTTAGGCGCAAGACTGTTGAGTTGTTTTAGAAACTCATTTTTGTCGATAGATTGGAAAATAGTCACGAAAACTGTAGCATTTTGAAGATCTGGGCTAACTTTAACTTTAGATACGGTAATAAAGTTATCTTCTAGAACTTTAGCGTCAATTTTCCTCTGTACTAAAGTTTCGGCAATAACTTCTTTAATCAATTCAGCTACTCTTAACTGTCTAACAGGGATCTTTTTAGTAATAACTTTTTCTAATTCTAACATATAAATCCCTGTAGATAATTAACAGTTTTAATCAATAAATTTAATTTGCAACTCTGCCATTATTGTCTTGAATAGGGCGAGCATTGTCTGGCATAGCTTTATCTAAAGCTGCCAGCTCTTCTTTGCTAGCTTCAATAGGGGTTTTTAATACATACCAATGTACGCCTTCTGTACAAGGTGGAGTTGTTAAAGATCCCATATAGTGAAAATATTCCTTATTTTCTGGCAATAATTTCATCAAATCACCATCTTCAATATCATATTTTGCCTGGCTGTCTTTATTTGCAGTGTCTATAATAGACTTAAGTATTGGATTAGATTTTCCTTCGTTAATCATTACTCCAACAACAGCTAAATTTCCATCTTTATCCTGGTGAACGAAATGTAATTCTACTGGAGATATCTTAGAGTCTATAGAGTGCTCGCCTGGTGCATGGAAATGAAATTGTGCAAGTTTATAAGTTTTTCCACTTATTTCCAGGCGCTTAGACTTAGCGACAGATTTAATGCTAAAATCTTCCGATGTTATTTTATAAGATTCATAATGAAATATTAGTGGATCTTTATTGTCAGCTAATTTTTTTGTATCTAAGTTAATAGGAGATTGGGTTACTCCTTCTCTACAAAGTGCAAATGCATCATCTAATTTGCTCCATTGATCTGGGCCTGTTCTACCAACATAGGACCAAGCCTCCGATTCCTTTGCTATAGAATGATTGGCAAAAAAGATTTGAGATAATAAAACTACAGATATAATATTCTTTGATTTTTTTGGTAACATAATTTCCTCCTTTAAAGTTACATCAATATACTCTACATGTATCCAGAAAAAATACAAGAATTATATGGCTATTGCTGATTACAAAAAGGAATAAACTATACTCCACTCCGGCAAAGCCTGAGATATGTTCATGAACCGCCCAAGGCGGTTTTTAACGCCTAGTTTTTAAATAACTTCAGTTGATCAACTTGTATATCTTCTTTTTCTTGATTCCGAATATAATCTCTAATTTTAGCTTCATCTCGTCCCACTGTTGATACAAAATATCCTCGTGCCCAAAAACTTTCACATGTGAAGTTTTGTGTTTTACTTTGATAAATGCGCTTATTGCTATAACCAGATTAATAGTAAAATAATGATTATATTCTTTCACTATATCATAATCAATTACTTTGAATGCTTCTTTATAATTTCGATTAGTAACAGAAGAAATCATTTTTCTCTAAAACTCTGGATGATTTATTTTCTGTTACTAAAGCTATAATTCAATATCTAAGTTCGTTGTATCGTTGCCTATAGTTGATGCGTTAGCACAGTAAGATTGAAGGACTTCTTTGGTATTTAGGGCATAGTCATCTAATTTTTTGCAAGCAGTAACCAATGATTCTTGAAAATATATTTGATAAGGACTTAAAGAATCTAATAATCCTCCTACCTCAATCCAATTATCCCAATGCATAATATTATTAAATAACTGGTTAATTCAAGGATCTAGCGCAACAAAAAGTTTTAATAGAGTATTTTATAAGAGATGATGTAGATGTTTTCTTAGTGTGATAACCTAATTGTAGTCAAACACAAAGAAGGTTATCACAATGCAATACTATAATAGACTTAGCTTAGAAGAAAGAGAAAATATCAATCATTACTTAGAATTAGGAATGAACATAACTAAAATAGCTAAATATTTGAATAGATCTAAATCAACAATATCTAGAGAAATTAAAAGAGGAAGTATAAATAATAGCTACAGTCCTTCATATTCAGAAGAAAGATTTATTTGAAAGATATCTAGGAATAAAGCTTTATTCCTAGATAATAACTTACGTAATTTTGTGGTTGATAAAATCATTAACTGCAGATGGTCTCCAGCTGCCATCTCTGGGAGAATCAAGTCTTTTCTAGATCTTAAGCTTAAAGCTTCTTATGAAACAATCTATAAATTTGTTTTTAGCGCAGAAGGAATTTCTTTGAATTTACCTTTTTATCTTAAGTGAAAGAAGAAGTTTAGAGGATTTTATCATCGCAAACCAAAAAGGAATACTATTATAGATCTTGCGCCTATTTCAACAAGACTTGAATACATCAATAATCGCTCAGAGTTTGGGCATTTCGAAGCTGACTTGCTTATTATATCTGGAGTTAAAGGCACTAACATTATTTCCATAATTGAAAGAAAAAGTAGGTGGAGTAAACTAATTTATAATCAAAGCAAAGGAAGTAATCCAGTGATGAGTAAAATAAATTCTACTCTAGCAACATTATCTGAGCAGTTCAAATCTATTACTTTTGATCGAGGAAAAGAATTTGCTAAGCATCATGAATTGCCTGCTAAAACTTTCTTTTGCAACCCGCATTGTCCTTGGCAAAAAGGAGCTGTAGAGAATTTAAATGGCAGAATAAGAGCTTTGTTGCCAAGAAACTCTTCTGTTAGAGGAGTTTCTGCTGAACATATTGACTGGGTAGAAAATATAATTAATAATACTCCTCTTAAGGTGTTAGGTTATCTTACTACTCTTGAAGCGCTACATAAAAGTACCCTGTTGCGCTAGATTCTTGAATCCGCCAATAATTAACAAAAATCAACTATTAATTGTATTAATCGAGAAAGTTCTCCTTCAACTTCCA
>CAZJZY010000004.1:21841-98418 GCA_964550685.1 uncultured Rickettsiales bacterium
AATCAACTATTATTTAAGCGTTTGAAGCTGCATAAAATTAATTAGTGCTTTTTCAAAAGTTATATTCATATACTCCCTACATACCATTTTGCTGCATTACTCAAGCCAAATTTCTCTAAAAATTCACATTTGGCATTATCATGAGCGCCTGATACCACATAAAACTGAGCTGCTCCTTTTGCCTTTGCAATTGGTTTTATAGAGCTCATAAGGTTATTGCCAACTGACTGCCAATCTATTGTCTGTTTAACGCAAAAATCATCGATCATTAAAGTTAGTCCACCAGGATCATAAACTTCTGGTGCTTTGACCAGCCTGCCAATAATGAACCCTATAGTTTCTATGTCTGATTTAGCAACCAAGATAATATGGTCTTCATGGCCTAATAATTCTTTAAACCATTTATGTTGGATGCTTTCAGCGCCTTCTGCATATCGCCAGAATTGTGGCTGTGCTTCTTCGTAAGCTCTTCTTTTTTGGTAGGATAAATTCACCATTGAAGCAATATCAGCTTTAGTCGCTTGAGCTATTTTAATTTCACTCATCTTTTATCTTCTAAATATAATTTCATTCCAACGTGGGTGGATTCAAATCCCAAACGTTCATAAAATATTTTAGCTCTTGGTCTTTTTATATTAGTTGTCAGTTGGATGATAGAAGCGCTTCTTGATTTTGCATATGCTATTGCTTGGTTAATCATCCATTCACCAATTTTAGCCCCGCGAAGTTTTTCAGATACTCTTACAGCTTCAATTTGCATCCTAGTGGATCCAGTAAAGGTAAGTGAAGGCATTATGGTAAGATGGCAAGTAGCGATTACTTGATTATTTTCTTCAACTACCATTAAATATTGATTTGGATCACTATTAATTAGAGCAAAAGCATCCATATAACGTTGATCTAATTTATCGGAGATTTTTTCTCGTTCAAAACCAAACTCATCTTCTATTAAGAGATTGATGATAGAGCTTAGGTCATCAATTGTTGCGCGTCGCTTCCCAAGCTTTAAATCCATGATATTTTCCTATTTTTAATTGCGTATATTAACAATGTTAGCTCAAAGGAAAATTTTTGCTATCAAAATCATTTAAATTGAGTGCTTAGGGTACTAGTAGTGGCTATCAATGATCCACTTTTATAGATCGCTTTTCGTATCTTCCCCTTCTAATGAATAGATATATGCTTCTCTAACGAAAAATAATATCTGATCAGCTTGAGTTTTGAAGTTTTTGCTCTGAAGATAATTTTGTACTTCTTTTAAAAGCGAATTCAGGATTATATTTTGCATCAATATGAGATAAATTAAAGGATTGGCGATGTAAAATCTTTGCAAGATTATAAATATAAGGTATGTATTCATAGTCAATCACAACTAAAGGATACATACTATGAATAAGATAATGACTAAAGTTTTCTGTTTTGTTGATAAGTTTTGCAAAATTTTTAAACAAGATATCCAAAAAAAGCTTATTATCCTCCACTAAATCTCAACTAATGCAAATGTATTGTGCCAAATTCTTGAACCTGACATCGTCTAATAATCTATGATTTTGCTCCTAAAATTTCTTCTATTCGCATCAATTCATTATATTTAGCTAAACGATCAGTTCTTGAGAGGGAGCCAGTTTTAATATAGCCAACCCCTGTTGCCACCGCAATATGAGCGATGGTGGTGTCTTCAGTTTCGCCTGAACGATGAGAAATAATCGAAGAATAGTCAGCTTTTTTGGCCAAGGCAATAGTTTCCATCGTTTCAGTTAAGGTGCCTATTTGATTGGGTTTAATGAGAATAGAGTTAGCCATTTTAGCTTCTATTCCTTGAGCAAGAATCTGCTTATTAGTAACAAATAAATCATCGCCCACCAGCATAACTTTTTTACCCAGTTTTTCAGTAATTAGTTTCCAGCCATTGAAGTCATTTTCAGCCATCGGGTCTTCAATATAATTAATAGGATAGTCGCTAACTAATTTCTGATAATAAGAAATTATTTCATCCGCATTAAGCTTCTTTCCCCCTATATGATATAAGCCATCTTGATAAAATTCTGAAGCAGCGCAATCTAAAGCCAGCATCACATCCTTACCAATTTCATAGCCCACTTTCTTTGCAGCCATAATGATATAATCTAAAGCCTGAGCGGCATTATCTAAATTTGGAGCGAATCCTCCTTCGTCACCAACATTGGTACTATGCCCATCCTTATGTAATATAGCTTTTAAACTATGAAAAATTTCAGCGCCAATTCTGATTGATTCTTTCGCTGAAACACTATGATTAGGCATAATCATGAATTCTTGAATTTCTATTTTATTATCTGCATGCGCACCACCATTGATAACATTCATAAATGTTTTTGGCAGTTTATACTCTGCAGAATTTTGGTTTAAATATTGAAATAATGGTAGTTTTTTTGAACTAGCAGAAGCTTTAGCAACAGCAAGAGAGGAAGCTAATATTGCATTAGCTCCTAAATGTGATTTATTTGAAGTTCCATCAAGAGTAATTAACAGATCATCTATTTCTTTTTGATCAAATGGAGAGTTACCCATTAACTTAGGCGCTATTATTCTATTCACATTATCAATAGCTTTTAATACACCTTTACCAAAAAAGCGTTTATCATCTTGATCTCTCAGCTCTGAAGCTTCTAGACTTCCGGTTGATGCTCCACTTGGAACTGATGCTCGACCAAATGCTCCATCATCTAAAGTGATATCCACCTCAATAGTTGGATTTCCTCGACTATCGATAATTTCCCGCGCCTTAATATCATTAATTTTCACTACTAAACCTTCAAATCTAAATTTCTATAATTAGCATGACAAATAGCAACAGCTAATGCATCTGCTTCATGCTCATTAGTGACTTTTGCTTTTGGCAATATTTGATTAACCATATACTGCACTTGCGTTTTATCAGCTTTACCTCTGCCAACAACAGCTTTCTTTACTAAGTTAGGAGCATATGCAAAAAAGTTTTTCTGCGCAAGTCCAATTGTTAAAATAGCCACTCCTCTAGCATAACCAAGTTTTAGGGAGGTTAAATTATTACTGTTAACAAAAATATCTTCCATAGCAACTTCCAGGGGGCTATATAGATTCATTACCTTATCTAACTCCAGATGAATCTCTTTTAGGCGCTGTTCTATTGGAAGCTTAACTCCTGGCGTAATTACACCAGACGCGATAAATCTGAGGTTATTTTGTTTATTTGAAATAACTCCCCATCCTGTATTTACAAGTCCAGGATCAATTCCACATATAATATACTCACCTAACATATTTTTAACTTTGTGTTAGTTGATAAAATTTTGAATAAAGCATTTGGCTGATGGGATTGTTTTTATACACATGCTCAGCAATTGAATCAATGGCTGTAATTTCAGCAACAGTTCCAGTTAGAAAAGCTTCATCTGATTGTTTTAAGCATTCTATAGAAATATGCTTCTCAACTACTCTGATATTATTTTCTTTAGCCAATTTTATAACAATTTGACGAGTAATTCCATCTAAACAACATTCTGTTGTAGGAGTGTGTAATTCTCCATCTTTAACCATAAAAAAATTAGAGGTAGTAGCTTCTGAGATATATCCTCTATAATCTAACATTAGTGCATCATCGTAATGCTGTGTAATAGCACGCTTTTTTGCTAAATGATTTAAAATATATAACCCGCTAGCTTTGGCTTCATAAGGAAATGACCCAGCTGGAGGTCTAATAAAAGATGATATTTCTAACCGTAATGATTTTTTTTCTGCTAAAGTTTTGTGGTATATAGAAGAACGAGACCAGCATGCAATCATAATGTTTACTTTATTTTCTGCTCCTATAAACATCTGCTGATCACCTAAAAAAATCAGAGGCCTAATATAACCATTATCAATATAATTAAGCTTCACTATCTCTAAGCATGCTTCCATTATGTGGTCCATTATAAATGGAATGTTCATTAGCAATATTTTTGCTGAGTTAAATAAACGTTTGATATGCTTTTCAAGATAAAAAATTTTTCCATTATAAACCCTAACCCCTTCAAATGCACCCGTACCATAATGGAGGCCATGGGTAAGAGGGCTAATATTGGCTTGATTTTCGTGGATAAATGCTCCATTTAGCCAAAGGTAAGGTATTGAATTTTCTTTCATTTTTTTGATAAATTCTCCACAAATTAATCAATTATTAACTTATATCAGTATATAATGAATAGTATCAAAAATATTATCTAAAAACCAATATTAATTATAATATCTTTGATAATTAACCCCTCAATTACAAATAGGAGGCTTTTATGTCAACTCATGAAGAAGATAAACATAAAAAAGAATCTATGTTAGGAAATTTAAGAAATTTTTTTAGAGAGGAAGAAGAACCAATACAAGAAGAAGATAATAGCTTCTCTGGAATGGCAAGAAAATTAAGAGAGCAGAAACACGAAGAGCTTCAAGAAACTAAAGCATTTGAGCATGATTTAACTGACTGGATCGCTGGGAGAGTTATGGACGCTCTTCAGTTGACTGGATCAGCTTTAGGCAATAGAATTCATGATATGATTCTAGGATCTAGTGCTAATGACGAAGATGCTGTTTAAATCTATATACCAAAAGTCTCCAGCTCCAACTGGGGACTTAAATTAAAAGAACGCTTATTTAATGAACATAATAAATAAAGTATTACAGTTTATTACCATAAAACGACGCCAACATAACCATAAAATTTTTGATGAAGCAATAAAACTAGACCAATTTCAAGTTAAAGTACATAAATCAACAAATCGTAAATATACCAAAACACTGCTAGTATCTTGCGTAGATTTTCGCTTTAGAAATGAAGTCGAAGAATTAATGAGTAATTTTCTTCATCTAGAAGGAGACTATGATGAAATGGCTCTGCCAGGAGCTAGCTTATCTATTGTGGAGAAAAAATATCCAGAATGGAGCGTAGCACTAGAAGAAGTGATAGAATTACTTAAAGGGTTGCACCATATTAAAAGAGTTGTATTTTTAGATCACAGGGATTGTGGTGCCTATAAGATTATGAAAGGAAAAAAAGCTTTAGCCACTAGAGAGCTTGAAACTAAAACTCATCGCAGCGTATTCAAAGGAGCAAGAAAATTTATGAAAGAGCATTTTCCTGAGCTTAAAGTTTATACTCTACTAATGGGGACGGATGGCTTAGTTGAAAACTTTAAAGATTAGCTCTCTATTCTAATACTGACAGTCCAGGAAGTTTTTTACCCTCCAACCATTCAAGGAAAGCGCCTCCAGCAGTTGAGATATAGGTAAACCTATCAAATAATTTTGCTTGTGCTAAAGCAGCCACGATATCTCCTCCGCCAGCAATACTAATTAAATTCTTCGAATCAGTTAATTTAGCAATTTCATTCGCCACAGCAATGGTTCCAGCAGCAAAGGGAAAGCATTCAAACACCCCTAAAGGTCCATTCATAATGACAGTTTTGCAAAGTTTTAAAAGCTGATTTATTTTGGTACTAGTATTGGGACCTATATCTAAAATCATTTGACCTTGAGGAACCATACTAACATCCAATGTTAAATGATCTACATTATCAGCAATAGCTTTGGCAACCACCACATCTTTAGGTAAAATTATTTGACAAGAACCAGCTCTGCTAAGTATCTCTTTTGCAGTGCCTAATAATTCTTCTTCATATAAAGATGCGCCTATTTCTATTCCTTTAGCCTTAAGAAAAGTGTTCGCCATCGCTCCAGCAATCACTAAATAATCTACCTTATTAATTAGATTATAAAGCAAATCAAGCTTAGTGGACACTTTGCTACCGCCTATAATAGCCATTATTGGTTTTTTAGCAGGCAATAAATATTTAGTTAGATTATCAATCTCTTGAAATAACAATAAACCTGCAGCGCTGGGTAGAATTTCAGCAATTTTTACAATTGAAGCATGAGCGCGATGGCAGCAAGAAAATGCATCATTAATATAAAAATCAGCAAGCCTAGCAAGGCTTGTAGCAAATTCTAGATCATTCTTAGTTTCACCTGAATAGAAACGAAGATTTTCAAGAAGCATAATCTGTTTAGTTTGTAAACTATTTGCTAATTTTTCCGCCTTTTCTCCTATCGCCTCAGGAGAAAATAATACTTCCTGACCTAATATTTCACTCAATTCATTTGCCAAAAATTCTAGAGAATATCTAGCTTCAAAATCTGCTTTGGGCCGACCAAAATGAGAAGCAATAATGATTTTAGCATTTTGTTTAAGTAAAAATTCAATAGTTGGAATAACTTTACGAATTCTAGTGTCATCTAAAATTTTACCATCAGAAACTGGAATATTCATATCTAATCTTAAAAATACTCTTTTGTTGTGATAGTTATATTGATCAATTTTACGCATGTATATCTCTTATAATTATAGTGAGATAAAGATATAAGATAGCTTTATTAAATGCAAGTTTTCGTGTAAATTAATTATCTTCATCCTCCCCGCAAAATGAATTTCTAGAGCTCATAAAATAACTACATTGTTAATAAAGCATATAAAACTTGATTCTTAAGAGCTAAAATATATAATCTAGGCTTATTTTAAAAAATCTTAACTTGAAATGTCTGTTTGCTGACATTATTTTACTTATATAATATAAATTTATAGGATTGAGAATTATTATGAGAAGAGTTGTTGTAACTGGTATGGGTATTGTTTCACCTTTAGGCGTTGGTATTGAAGAAAATTGGACCAAGCTGATTAATGGTAAATCTGGAATTTCTAAGATTGAACGTTTTGATACAACTTATGTTCCTAATAAGGTGGCTGGTGAATTAAAACATGGTGAAGGCGAGGGGAAGTTTAATGCGGCGAATTATTTGCCACTTAAAGAATTGAAAAAAATGGATCATTTCATTACTTATGGAATGATAGCAGCAATTGCAGCAATTGAAGATGCAGGATGGACGCCTACGGATCAAGAAGAGTTAGATATGACAGGTGTTTTAATTGGCTCAGGTATTGGTGGCCTCCCAGGGATTGAGGAAACTTCTATTGCACTTCATGACACTCCAGAAAAAAGAATTAGTCCGTTTTTTATCCCTGCAAGTTTAATTAACTTAGTATCTGGAAATTTATCAATAAAATATGGGTTCAGTGGTCCTAATCATGCGGTGGTGACTGCATGTTCAACTGGTGCTCATGCTATTGGTGATGCAGCAAGATTAATCCAATATGGCGATGCAGACGTTATGGTTGCTGGTGGAACCGAGGGAGCTATTTGTAATGCAAGTATTGCAGGGTTTTCTGCTGCCAAAGCTTTATCTACTAATTTTAATGATAATCCTGAAAAAGCATCACGTCCTTGGGATAGAGATCGCGATGGTTTTGTAATGGGAGAAGGTGCTGGTATCCTTATTTTAGAAGAACTAGAGCATGCCAAAAAACGTGGCGCTAAAATATATGGTGAAATTGTTGGCTATGGTTTAACCGGTGATGGATATCATATCACATCTCCACATCCTGAAGGGAGAGGTGGTTTTCGTGCTATGCAAATGGCAATGAGAAAAGCAGGATTGAATTTAGATCAAGTGAATTATGTTAATGCGCATGGTACGTCAACTCCTATGGGAGATGAAATTGAATTAAGATCGGTTCAGCGCTTATTTGGAGATAATTCTAAAAATATGGCAATGTCATCAACAAAGTCTTCAATAGGACACCTACTTGGAGCTGCTGGTAGTGTGGAAGCTATTTATTCATTACTTTCTATCAGAGATAATATTGTTCCGCCAACTTTAAATTTAGATAATCCTCCTGAAGATGTAATAATTGATTTGGTAGCGCATAAAGCTAAACAGAAGAGAGTTGATGTGGCATTATCAAACTCATTTGGTTTTGGTGGCACTAATGCTTCCTTAATCTTTAAGCGCTATGAAAAATAGATTACTACTAGTTCTAGTATTTATTCTTGTACTTGGCTCAAGTTTACTATACCTAAATTTGAGTCACTACATAGAATCCCCTAATGATCAAACTCAAACAATTCGTTTAATAATTCCTCGTGGATATTCAGTTAAAAAAATAGCTAAGGAATTAAATAGATATCAAGTTATTACTTATCCTAAGGCTTTTTGGATGGTTCATAGAGTATTTTTCTCTGATTTTCCTTTGCAAGCAGGTGAATATGAAATCCCTCCCCATAGCTCTGTTCAAAGTATTATAAAAATGATGCATGAAGGAAAAGTTGTTGTACATAAATTAACTCTGCCTGAAGGAATCACAACTCAAGAAATATTAGATAAAGTAAGAAATGAATCTATGTTGCTTGGTGAGGTAACAAAAGAATTTAATGAAGGTGATTTCCTGGCTGATACTTATCATTATACTTATGGTGAAACAAAAATGATGCTGCTTAATCGTATGTATCAGAAAAGCCAAGATATCATTAATGACTTATGGTATAAGCGGGCACCTAATCTACCTTTAGCAAATAAACAAGAGGCAGTAATTTTAGCTTCAATTATTGAAAAAGAAACAGGGATTGCAGCAGAGCGCCCTAGAATAGCTGGCGTTTTTGTTAATCGTTTACGTAAAAAAATGAAATTACAGGCAGATCCAACGGTTATTTATGCGATTACCCAAGGACAATATGTATTTAATCGTAGTATCACGGCTAGTGATCTAAAAATAAAATCACTTTATAATACTTATTTATATCCAGGTCTTCCTCCAACGGCAATAGGAAATCCTGGTGTAGAAGCTTTGGAAGCTGCTCTTAATCCTTTAGAGACAAAAGAAATATATTTTGTTGCTGATGGGAAAGGTGGACATAATTTTTCTACTACTCTTGTAGATCATAATCAGCATGTTAGTAACTATCGTAAAGAAAAGGCAAATAAGAATGCTCAATGAAGTTTTAGTTTTAATTATAGCCTACCTAATTGGCTCTATTCCATTCGGTTTGGTAATTAGTTTTTGTGCTGGTTATGGAGATATTCGTAATATTGGTTCTGGTAATATTGGCACTACTAATGTGTTGCGCACAGGAAACAAATTACTAGCCTTATTAACCTTGATAGCAGATAGTGGAAAAATAATATTATCCATCTTGCTTGCTAAGAACCTAGGCTTTAATATGGATTATTTAGTTGGTAGCGCTAGTTTTTTAGGGCATCTATTTCCTATCTGGTTAAAATTTAAAGGTGGCAAAGGTGTAGCTAGTTTTTTAGGTCTTAGTCTATATTTATTTCCTAAAGTGGCATTAGTTTTATTGATAACTTGGGTTATTACATTTTTTATGTCTCGTTATTCTTCTTTAGCAGCCATTATGGCGGCCATTTCTGGAATTATTTCTTTAAGCATAACCATGCCTTTGAATAGTAATCTATTTTTAATGCTAATACTTATTCTGCTAATTCTAATTAAGCATAAAGATAATATTATTCGGCTAATTAATGGCAAGGAATCAAAATTTTCTAAGAGTTAAATGTCTAAGTCAATTATAGTTTTTGGAAGCTCAAGAAGCAATGGCAGAACTTTAGAAGCTATAAAGATGATTACTGATGATGCCCTAATTGTGGATCTTAATACTCTCAAAATTTCTCCTTATGACTATGAGCATCGTAACATAGACGATGATTATCTTCCTTTAATGAAGAAGGTGGTTGAGCATGATCTAATTATTCTTGCCACTCCAGTTTATTGGTATAGCATGAGCGCGCAGATGAAAACATTTATTGATAGATTGAATGATTTATTAGAAGTGGGAAAAGATATAGGAAGAAAACTTCGTGGTAAGAGACTTTTTGTAATAGCAAGTTTAGGAACCTCAATGCCAAAAGGTTTTGAAGAGCCATTTTTTTAAACCTGTGAGTATTTAGGAATGAAATATAACGGCTGTAGCTACATATATAATGGGAAGGATCTAGATTTACTTGAGGGTAATCAGAAAGAAATAGATAAACTGAAATTTATATTAAAGAGCATCTGATATATGTTAAATTTTTTCTAGTAAGGTGCATTTTGAGTTACCATAAATTCTTGTGCTAAGTTCTTGGTAATGTTCTGGTGAAAATATTAAATCTTCTGTTCTTGCTTGCTCTACAACAATAATGGCTCCTATTGCTAACCAGTTTTTATTACTAAGAGAAGTAAGAGCTTGACCAGCTAGCTTTTTGAAATATGGTGGGTCAATAAATACCAAATTGAATTGGTCTTTTGCTTTAGGAAGATCTTCAACTTTGGCTCTAAGAAGAATAGCTTTTTCTTCTTCTTTTAAAGAGCAAATATTTGACCAGGCTAATTTTAGATGTTCAGAGCTGCCATCAATAAAGATCACTTGAGAGGCACCTCTAGATAGAGCCTCAATTCCTAAGGCCCCAGTGCCACAACATAGGTCTATAACTCTTGCATCTTGCAGAGCATTCATACTGGTAAGTATATTGAAAATAGATTCACGCATTTTAGCTGAAGTAGGGCGAATACCTTTGTCTTTAGGGGATAGAAGATTGCGCCCACGATGTTTTCCTGCAATAATTCTCATATTTTTGGTACTTTGCTAAATAAATTGAAGAAATTCTTGGTGGTTTGTTCTTCAACCATTGCATAATCTATTTGCTTTAATTGCGCTATGGTTTTAGCAATCTCCTTAACAAAAGATGGTTCATTGCGCTTACCTCTATATGGTTCGGGTGCAAGATATGGTGAATCCGTTTCCACCATCAATTTATCTAGAGGGACAAATTTTACTATATCCTTTAGAGCCAAAGATTTTTTAAAAGTAACTATCCCAGAAATAGAAATATATAGCCCCAGATCTAAACATTTTCTAGCAAAATTTAAACTATCCGAACTAAAGCAATGAATTAGACCTGTAAACTTACCTTTATGTGATTCTAGCATTTCAATAGTTAAGTCATCGGCATCACGGGTATGTATTATAAGCGGTAAACCACTTAAATGCGACACTTCTATATGTCTGTTAAAGTATTCTTTTTGTTTTTCAATTGCGCTATGCTCATAATATAAATCTAGTCCAGTCTCACCAATCCCTATAACTTTATGGTGTTTAGTATATTCTAATAAATCTTTAACAGAAGTTTCTGGATGCGCATCCACTTCATGAGGATGAATTCCAATAGAAGCATAAATCTGTGGATAGCTTTCTATTAGTTTCTTGAGTCTAGGAAAATCTGTTACTTTGGTAGAAATAGTTTGCATTAACCCAATATCATTATTTTTTGCTCTATCTAGAATATCATCGAAGTCTTCTTGGAATACGTCATAGTCTAAATGACAATGTGAATCAACTAGCATTTTTTATATCCTTATTCTGGTTATTGAGCTGCTAAGAGGTACAATAAAGCCAATTAATAGCCATTGTAGTTGAGATAAATATGTAGGTAAACCAGATAAAATTTGTAATTGGAAGATGCTCTTAATGCTAATTATAGCAAGAAGGCAAAATAAACTAGTTAAAGTTTTCTCGGTTATGGTTTTTAACTCAATATCTTGCTTAAATATTTTTGTAGAAATAATAAATCCTAATAAAGCATAATATGCCAGCCATAAATGAGGCAATATTGATTCACAGTAAAAAAATATCGATAGCATCAAGTATGTTGCTAAAGATAAATTGATGTATGGCATCTTGCTTGTCATTTTATTTAAAGTAAAAGAATATCCGGCTAATAAAATAATAGCAAAAAATACTCCTCCTAATACGTCATAATAGTCATGATATCCGAGATATACTAAGCTGAATCCTATGCCGATCAGTAATATTGTGGTTAATATTCTAAGGAAATAATTTCTAGATGTATATGCTAACCAGCCATACAGTACCACCGAAGCTTGCATATGGCCGCTAGGAAAAGCTAAGCCATACATAGATTGTTTTTGAAAGATCAATTTTAGAATAAAGCTTAGTAAAATGCTAAGCAAAACTAAGCAAATAGCATGATAAAAAACATTTCTATTTGACCAAATAAATCCTCCTATAATTATAGGTATAATCATTGTATCGTGACTAAATATAAGGAAAAATTTTGTAAAGATATCTAGCATAAATTCTTAACCTATAGTTCATTTTAGATACTTTAGCTGTAAATTTACAGCAATTCAATATAATATAAAATAGTTATGAATCTATGGTTAAAATAAAATGAAGCTAACTGAGCTTGGTATCAACCAAGTGTTATTATTAGAAAACTTCCAATTCAAAAATCCTTATAATAATATTGATTATTTGAATCAACAAGCCATATTAGCTGATGATCTTAATGAGAAATTATCACTGTTAATTTTGGCGACTGAGAAAGTAGAAAAATTTCATAGCTTTTTTCATTTTGAGCAATCATATTTCCATTTACAGTTATCTATTCACTTAATAAAAGAGAATAAAATAGATCAAGCTAAGCAACAGTTAGAATTAGCAATTTTTCAAGATCATGTCAATGAACAGGCCATAGCCTTATTAAATGGTAATAAAAATTTCCCTAGTATTTATAAAAGGCAATATACTGAATTTATGGATTATCTATATTTTGCAACTGAAGAAAAAGGAAATTCTACTAGCATAAATAGTTATTGGGATGACTATCTAGAGTATCAGCTCAATCCTCAACTTAAGATTCTAGAAGAGATAATTGAAAAAATTCGTTATTATCATTTGGGATATCACCAAGAATCAGCAAAATTATATCTTAACAGGGCTTTTATTTTTTATAAGCTTGGGCAAGTTGATTTATTTAAAAATGATTTAGTTAAGGCAAATAATTTGGATTGTAATCTAAAAGATAAGTCTTATTACAAAAATATGGTGGAGATGAGCGGAGTCGAACCGCTGACATCATGCGTGCAAGGCAAGTGCTCTACCAACTGAGCTACATCCCCATATTTAACTAAAAGTCATGATTATTTATACATTATTTTATTATCTGGTCAATATAAAATATGCATAATTCTATAATTTTATAGCTATTTTATCTTTCGGTGCTGAATATTCAGTTCTCTTAATTGTTTTTCATCTACGGCTGTCGGTGCATTCATTAATAAATCTTGTGCTTGTTGATTCATTGGGAAAGCAATAACTTCGCGGATGTTCTTTTCATCAGCAAGTAACATAACGATTCTATCAATACCAGGGGCGACCCCACCATGAGGAGGCGCGCCATATTTAAACGCGGTTATTAAACTGCGGAAACGGTCATCAACCACTTCTTTACCATAACCAACTATTTCAAATGCTTTATACATAAGTTCAGGTTTATGGTTACGAATGGCTCCACTAGAAAGCTCAATTCCATTGCAAACAATATCATATTGAAATGCTTTTATTGCTAATAACTCTTCTTTTGTTTTGGAGCTATTGAGTGCTTCTATCCCACCTTGTGGCATGGAGAATGGATTATGGCTAAAGTCTATTTTATTTTCATCTTCGTTCCATTCGTAAAATGGAAAGTCTACGATCCAACAGAATTCAAATTTATTATGATCAATTAAATTTAGTTCTTCACCAAGTTTTATTCTTACTTGTCCTGCAAGTTTTACGGCTTTATTCTCTAAATCAGAGGCGAAGAATACAGAATCACCATCCTTAATTTGAGCAAGTTTTTTTAATTCACTAAGTTGAACTTTATTTAAGAATTTTGCTATTGGTCCCTTAGCTGTTCCATCATTTGTGAAGCTTATATATCCTAGACCTGCTGCGCCATTTTCTTGAGCGAAGGCAATCATTTTATCAAAGAAGCTGCGCGGTTGTTCTGAAGTTTTTGGTGCTGGAATTGCTCTAACTATCGCACCTTTTTTAATGTTCTCACGGAAAATAGTGAATTCTGAATCGCGGAATATTTCTGTTACATCACTTATAATTAAAGGGTTACGAAGATCTGGTTTATCATTACCATATTTCATCATTGAATCATGATAAGTTATGTGAGGAAATGGCGATGCTGTAACTTCCTTGCTTGAAAATTCAGTGAATATTGAGTGCATAACTGGTTCTACAGCTGCAAATACATCATCTTGAGTTACGAAAGACATTTCAATATCTAGCTGATAAAATTCACCAGGTGAACGATCTGCTCTGGCATCTTCATCACGAAAACATGGGGCTATTTGGAAATAACGATCAAATCCAGAAGTCATTAGCAATTGTTTAAATTGTTGTGGTGCTTGTGGAAGCGCATAAAATTTTCCAGGATGCATCCTGCTGGGTACCAGAAAATCCCTTGCTCCTTCTGGAGAGCTTGCTGTTAAAATTGGAGTTTGGAATTCCATAAATCCTTGAGCTGTCATTTTTTCTCTGATCGCTGAGATAATTTTCGATCTTAACACTATGTTGTTATGTAATTTTTCTCTACGTAAATCAAGAAAGCGATAACGCAAACGAGTATCTTCAGGAAAGTCTTTATCTGTATTTACTTGAATGGGTAACATATCTGAATCGGATTCTAAATGGAAAGTTTTTATTTTAACTTCAATATCACCGGTTGGTAATTGATTGTTTCGAGCTTCTTCAGCTCTTGCGGTTACAATACCAGTGATTGTGATCACAGACTCATAATGTAAGTGAGCAATTTGATGTGTAAGAGATTCGTCAGCGTCAATTAAGCATTGAGTTAAGCCATAATGGTCTCTAAGATCAATGAAGGCAAGCCCGCCATGGTCGCGACGACGATGAACCCAGCCTGACAATTTCACTTCTTGCCCAACGTGAGAAAGATTTAGTTCTCCACAATTATGAGTGCGATATTTATGCATTTTTTATCTCGTGATATATAGTCTTAAAGAGAAGCATTTAACTAGATTATCACCAATTTTGCAAGAATTAAATTCTCTTTTAAGATTTAACGCTATGTTGCTTGTTGATCATATATTGCTGCATAATGGATAATATATTTGAAAAAGACCAATAAATCATTAAGCCAGAAGGTAATGAGTATAGCATAACCATCAGCACCAGAGGCATAAATTTCATCACTCCAGCTTGTACTGGGTCAGCAGGCTTAGGGCTTAAAGATTGTTGAATGAACATGGTAAGTCCCATAATTACTGGCCATAAACCAATATCCAGCATTCCAAATGATGACCATGGCATGATGCCAAATAAATTCCATATAGAAGTTGGGTCCTGGGCAGAAAGATCTTTTATCCATCCATAAAATGGAGCATGACGCATTTCAATAGAGATAAATATCACCTTATACAAAGAGAAGAATAAAGGGATTTGTATTAATAATGGCAAGCAACCAGAAGCAGGGTTAACCTTCTCTTTTTTGTATAAATTCATCATTTCTTGATTGAATTTTACCTTGTCATCGGAGTACTGTTGCTTTATGGCTTCGATTTTAGGTTGTAACTCCTTCATTTTAGCCATAGATCTAAAGGATTTGCTAGCAAGTGGGTATAATAATAACTTTAAGCATAAAGTAACTCCAATAATTGCCAATCCAAAATTTCCAAATATTGAATATAAGTAACTAATTATCCAGAATAACGGTTTTGTTATAAAGTAAAAAATACCAAAATCTATAGCTCGATCGAATAATACAAAATTATTATTTTTTTCATATGCGTCAAGTATTTTTTCTTCTTTTGCGCCGGCGAATAAGTGGTTAATGCTGCTGGATCTTTCTCCCGGATTTAAACTGAAATCATGAGATATGTAGTTTACATTATAGCTGTCGCTTATATTATTGCTAGATGGGCTGGCTATAAAATTAGTTTTTGAAGGAATGCTAGAATCTGGCATTAAAGCTGAAAGCCAATATTTTTGAGTAATTCCAGCCCAGCTCCCCGGAGTGTTATTAAATATTTCTTGACGACTTTTGCTTAAATCTTCATAAGTAGATTCTTTTAAAACTTTAGAAAAAACTCCTATTGCGCCTTCATGAAGTATTGCAAATTGTTTTGGTTCTGATTCGGATTTATAAATTCTTCCATAATTAGATAAGCTAATTGCAGTTTTACCATTATTTTCAACGGCCTGATTAATGGTAAATAAATAATTCTGATCTACTGAGATAGTGATAAAATAATTTACTAAATTACTATTTTGCCAATGGCATTTTACTGGTTGTTCTTCAGTTAATAAAGCATTATCACATTGCCAGACGCTATTTTTATCTGGAACTGTCAAATTTGAGTTCTGGCTATCTATCCAGCCAAATTCAGCAAAATAAGTTTGATTAGCAAATAGCTGAACTAATGGGCTATTATTATTCAAGGTTTCTCGATAAGAAGTTAATTGCAGGTCGTCAAAGCGCAAGCCTCTTAAAGAAATAGATCCTTTAAGTTTAGCTGTATCGATAGTGATTTTGCCTATCGCATTATCGCTTGGGCTGGACTCGGATGCAAAGGCTTGTTTTGATTTATCAAGAAGATTTTCTTGATATTCAATTTTAGCTCTTGCTACCATTTCTTGTTTATATTCCATTGCTGCTCTGCGTGGATATTCATAGAAATATTGCCACGCAACCAATATAAGCGTAGATAATAATATGCAAATTAGTAGATTCTTTAAGTCTTTACTCATTTTCTCTCGGATAATACAATTTTATTATCTACAGGTTTTACAGTAATTTTTATGCAATGTCCAGTTTTAACTAAATTTTACGTTACAGTTCTCCATTCTCTCCTGCTAATGGCATTTGATTTTGATAACTCATTTCATCTTGAGTAAAGTTATGATCAATATCTGCTATAGGGGGCTGATTTTTATGTAGATCCATTGTTTTAAGATTGGTATCAATATTTGGAGTAGTATTTTTTTCCATGATTGAGTTATAGACATTACTAATTGCAATTCCTGTAGAGTCTTGACATATTCTGGTAGGTGTACCTAAGGCGTAGGTGTTAATTATTTCAATAAGTAACTGTCCTGAAAAGTCAACTATTGTTGTAGCAACGAAGGCAGTGACTCCTGAAATTAGTGTAGTGACAGCTCCAGGAATAGAGCCGCTGGATATAGCTGCTGATGATGAAGCTACTCCATACTTAAAAGCTTTAGAATATACGTCGTCTTGAAAATTAAAAGTGATAGTTCCTGGTGCAAAAAATGCGTTTGCAATGGTGTTATCAATAAAGCTAATAGCATCTTTTACGTGTGCTTCATATTTAGAGTGTCTAGCTAATTCGCCTAATTGGTCTGAAGTTGTTGTTTTAACTATCGCTTCTCCTACAGCTTCGAATGCCCAAGATATTTTATAGTCTTTGCTTAAGAAATCCAAAAATTCTTTTTTAGGCATGTCTGGATTTTGTTTTTCAAAAGCTTGTTTTCTTTTGTCAGCTATATGTAAGTATCTGGAAGGGATTTCACAAATATAATTTGCTCCTCTGGCTGTTAACTGGAATGTTTCTTTTTCTATGTTCGGTGATTCTGAAGGATGTATGAGTTTATATGTAGAATATGCCGTAAGTATTGCTGCCTTACATGCTACTTTTGTTCTTGAGGCATAAAGGGAGCCTAATTCATATTTAGTTTCGGTGAATCCGATAGTATTATTTTCTGCGACCTGCGCTTCTATGCTTGGAAGTTTAGATGTATCTCTAAAAATAGCTCCAGCAGTTGGGTTATTGCCAAAAGATGATTTAGCTCTTCCGGCAAAAAAATTAATAGTTGTTTGCGTTAATATGTTTGTGATAGCTTCTTTATAGTTTGGAAGGCGGCAAACAGAAAAATTAATAGTTGCTTTTATATATGGGTCTATATTTTTTTGTGCAAAGGCTTCGCCTTCTTCGGCGATATGGCCAATTTGATGTTCAAATTCTAGAAATCCTTGATATGCAATAGATATTGGATATGTAATAAGATTGTAAATGCTGGTTGAATTTTTTATCATGATTAAATCTCAAAAAGGTTAATATTTCGTTGGCAGTACGTTAACATTGCTTCCACTAATTAACAATAACTTTGTTTAAAAATTAAACTATATTAATGTCTTTGATTTGAAGACGTAAGACGTATATTTAGGTTAACTGTTTATAAAAAATTATCTAATTTCCAGATAATATATTTCAATTTAAATTAAGTTTGATATAGTGAATCAGTAATTAATTTTTGGGGATTTGTCAATGTCATCTTATCAATATATCTACGTAATCAAAGGACTTAAAAAAATGTATGGTACCAGAGAAGTAATAAAGGATTTATATTTATCCTTTTTTCCTGGTGCTAAAATTGGAGTTATTGGTCATAATGGCTCTGGTAAATCAACCTTGTTAAAAATTATGGCTGGTATTGATAAAGATTTTACTGGAGAAGCTTGGGCAGCAGATGGAACAAAAATTGGTTATCTTCCTCAGGAGCCACAATTAGATGAAAGTAAAAATGTTTTTGAAAATATTTTAGATGCCGTTGCTGAAAAAAGAGATTTGCTCGCAAAGTTTAACCAAGTTAGTGAAAGATTTGCTGAAGAATTAACAGACGATCAAATGAATGATTTAATAATCGAGCAAGGGGAGTTGCAAGAAAAAATTGACCATCTAAATGCTTGGGATTTAGAGCGTGAAATTCAAATTGCGATGGATGCCTTGAGATGTCCAGAGAAAGAAGCAAGTGTAGATAAGCTATCAGGTGGCGAAAAAAGAAGAGTAGCTTTATGTAAACTTCTTTTATCTGCTCCAGATATTTTATTACTAGATGAGCCAACTAACCATTTAGATGCTGAATCTATTTCATGGCTAGAAACTTATTTAAAATCTTATGCTGGCACTGTAATCTTAGTAACTCATGATCGTTATTTTCTAGATAATGTTGTAGATTGGATTTTAGAATTAGAACGTGGTGATGGAATACCATGGAAGGGAAATTATTCTTCATGGCTTGAACAGAAGCAGAAACGTTTAGCTGAAGAAGAAAAGTCTGAGTCTAGCAGACAAAAGCAATTGAAAGAAGAATTAGAGTGGGTGAGGCAGTCTCCTAAGGCTCGTCAAACAAAGAGTAAAGCTAGAATTACTGCTTATGAGCAATTGCGCGATAAAGAGCGCGATAAGTCTATAGGAGTTGCACAAATTATTATACCAGATGGACCAAGACTTGGTAATAATGTAATTGAAGGTGTGGGCCTATCTAAAAGCTATGATGGTGTAGAATTATTTAAAGACTTTAAATTCAAAATAGTTCCTGGGGCTATTGTTGGGGTGGTGGGGCCAAATGGTGTTGGTAAGACTACCTTATTTAGAATGATTACAGGGCAAGAGCAACCAGATGAAGGAAAAATTACTATAGGTGATTCTGTTAAGCTTGGATATGTTGATCAATCACGCGATAGTTTGAAAGCAGAAGCTAATGTATGGGAAGAAATTTCTGGTGGACAAGAAGAAATACAATTAGGTAAAAATACCGTAAAAAGTCGTGCATATTGCGCAGCATTTAACTTTAAAGGTGGCGATCAGCAGAAATTAGTTGGAAGCTTATCTGGGGGAGAGCGTAATAGAGTGCATTTGGCAAAAATGCTAAAAGAAGGAGCCAATGTTATCCTTCTTGATGAGCCAACGAATGATCTAGATGTGGATACTTTGCGTGCTTTAGAAGATGCGTTGCTTGAATTTTCTGGTTGTGCTATCATCATAAGCCATGATCGTTGGTTCTTAGATAGAATTGCCACTCACATCATAGCTTATGAGAGTGACCACGTGGAATTTTATGAAGGAAATTACCAGGATTATGATCAAGATCGAAGAATGAGATTAGGAATTGCTGAGGGCGAAGTGGAGAAATATCGTCATAAGAAATTCTCTAGAACTTAGGAGATAAAGAATGGGTATTAGCTTAGCGAATGTAATTATTATTTTATTTATTGTGCTCATTTTATTTGGCGCAGGTAGGTTACCTAAAGTTATGGGTGATTTAGGTAAAGGTATAAAAAATTTTAAAAATTCATTAAAAGATGATACCGGTGAAGAAGATCAAGAAAATAAAGCATTATTAAGCGAAGAGAAAAATAAAGATAATAATAAAAATTAGGCGGGTATAATATGACAAGTCAACAAATCCCTGCCTCGCAGTTATTGCAAGAATTAGTAGACAAAAATAAATCAGCTAATAATATAAGTTTGGGGGCGATTAATGAGCACTTAAATGAAAGAGGGTTTGCTTTATTGATGATTCTATTCTCTTTCCCTATGGCTATTCCTTTGCCCTTTCCTCCTGGATTTACTACGGTTCTTGGGTTGCCTTTATTATTTTTTTCTATTCAAATGATTCTGGGAATGGATAAACCATCCCTGCCAGCTTGGATTGCAAAAAAAACTATTAAAACTAGTCATTTGGCTTTTGCAGTAGAAAAATCAGCAAAATATTTTCTAAAACTAGAAAAATTATTAAGACCAAGGCTAGCATATTTTAGCTCTATTCATGGCGAAAAATTGATAGGTTTTATATCTATGCTTTGTGCAATCTCAATTACATTGCCTATTATGTTCGGTAATGCAGTTCCAAGTGCTGGTATTTTTATTATGGCTCTAGGGCTCCTTGGAAAAGACGGTTTGGTTATCATAATAGGAATTATAACTAGTATTATTGGTTTATTTATTGCATCATTGGTGGTATATTTAATTTTTTATGGAGCCAAAATGGCTGCGGGTGGTTGGCTCAAGGAGATATACCTGTTTCTGATGAGTAACTTTGGCTCATTGGGTGGTGAATGATCTAGGATTGGAGATTAATGATAAATAATCTTACTATTATTCAAATACTTTTACCATTAATATCTGGCTTAATTCTATTTATCTTGCCTAAGAGATTTAGCTGGCTATTTGCTACAGCTTCTCTCCTTTTTACAAGTGTAGTCACTTTTTTATTATTCAAGATTTCTCTAGATGGGGTGGTTTTTACCTATCATCTTGGGGGATGGTTGTCGTCGATAGGAATTGAATATAAAATCGATAGATTAAGTAGCTTTTTCATGTTAATTGTTTCCTCTTCTAGTTTATTTAATATATTAGCAATGCGTAATTTGGTTAACCATGAGATAAATCAAGAAAAATTACCATTATTCTTTGGAATCTTTTTAATTGCTGTTACTGGATTATTAGGAATTTGTGTTTCAAATGATATATTTAATATATATGTTATGTTGGAAGTTAATGCTATAGCAAGCTATGCTTTAGTTGCTGCTGGTAAAAAAACTTCGTCCCCTAAAGCGGCTTTTGATTACCTGATTTTTGGTACAATTGGTTCAACGATGATTTTACTTGGTATAGGTTTTATATATGCTTTGTTTGGATCACTAAATTTAACAGATATTGCTCAAGATACGCCAATGTTGCTGAATAATAAGGCTGCTATAGCTGGTATTAGTTTAATAATATTTGGTGTTTTGATGAAGGCAGCCTTATTTCCTTTAAGCAAGTGGCTGGTGGATGTATATCAGGGGGCGCCATCTTTTGTTAGCGCTATGCTTGCTTCTACTTCAAACAAGGTTGGGATTTATTTATTGATTAGATTCTTTTTTGATATTTTTAAAATAAATAATTATCCATTCGAATATCTAAATATTGCATTACTAATGATGGCAGTTTTTGCTATTTTGTCTTGTTCTATTTTAGCTTATAAACAAACTAATATTAAAAGATTTTTTGCCTATTCTAGCCTTAGTCAAATAGGATTTATAATTTTTGCCTTAGCTATAGCTAGTAAATTTTCTATCTCTGGATTGCTGATTTATTGTTTTACTCATGCTCTAGAAAAAACTATGTTATTTCTAGCTACAGGTTATCTAATTATTTGTGCGGGAAATGAGAACATTGATAGTTTTGCAGGCTTAAGGAAAAGTAACCCATGGCTTTGTATATTGATTGTAATCAATTTACTGAGTAATATTGGCGTGCCGATGACCGCTGGTTTTGTCGGTAAATGGCAGCTTTTTAGAGCAGCATTAGAAACAGATCTTTGGTATATTTTAATTATTTTATTAGCAAGTTTATTTAGTTTAGCTTATGCCTTTAAATTTATAGACTTAATGTTATTCCAAAAACAAAAAGATAATACTCTGCAGGTTATTAGAGATAGAACTTGTTTATATGTATTAAGTATAATGACTGCTGTGAATATATATATTGGTATTAATAATCAATATTTATTGGATGTGGTTCATTATGTTAGCAAGATAATAATTATAAATCGATAACGCATGCACCTAGTAAAGATTGTTGGTTTATTTCTGCCACAAATATATCGCAATAGTCATGTGTATGCTTATCCTTAAAGTAGTTAATAAAAGCTTCAACATAAATATCCAAGTAATCTAACATGGGCTGAACAACTGCCGTTGTATCTTTAGAAATGCCACCTGCAACAAGCTGAAATATTGAGGGCACTAGCTCCGTAGACAAACTTTTGCAGTTAGCAGAAGGAATAATTTTATTTTCTAAATCAAAATCCTGACAAGAAAGGAAATATTCAAACCGTCCCAATAAATTTATTTGTTCTTGTGAGTAATTATATTTATTGATAAGAGTTTTACAGTTTATTTCATTCTTATCAAAAAATTGCTCAATATTATCAACTTCTTCAAAATAATAAGCATAATCTTCTTCGGGCAGGTTAAATTTTAGGTCGCTGATTGTATTGTTAAATGTGTATCTGTTTTGAACTAAGCGTATAATATCTGGATTGCACATATCGAATTTTTTAATATCAGGAACTGCCTCTCTAATTATAGCTTCTAATTCTAGTAGATCTTCTATACTCTCCATCCCTTGGTGTGGGGTCACTAGATCAATAATATTTTTATAAGTTGATTCTAATGCCTTAAAATATGCATCTTTGAAAAAATTATCTTCAGTATCGTAAAACTCATCACCTTTCAGTAATGTGTATTGTAATGAGTGGTATGCTTCGTGCACTAAAATGCTCAAAGTGAAATTCGTGTTAAGATATGATGGAGTAGAGTAAGGTTCAAGTTTATCCGAAAATTGAAAAATGTAAGAATCTCTTCCAGAAGATTGAGCAATAAAAATTGCTAACACAGAGAATATTTTACGAAAATTACTATTTTCTAAGGCTTGATCAATAAGATCAATAACTTTGGCAATGTTTTTTTCATCATCTGTTGAAGAAGAGCATTTGATGACATCTCCTATAGTCATTTTGGGAGCATTACAGCCATCGTTCTTAACTTTATACTTATTATTCTGAAATTCTGCTAATGAATTTAAAGTACCTTTCAAGTCTTGAATATGATTTGTAACGTATATATTGCTACCATTATTATATAAAACAAGCTGCTCTAAAGAATTCATAGCTTTCTCAATTTTTCCGTTGCCTAAGATAACTAAGCTTCGTGCACGTAATATTGCCTCTTCCCATTCTTCTTTTTTTATAAATTGTGAAGATTCTAGATCTTGAGTCATAACTTACCTTACAGCTAATTTTATATTAAGAGATTGCCATAATATTTAATTTTTGTAAAGAATTTAATGAGAGTTAACTAATAAGAATATATGTATCACCAATTTAGGTAAATAAAATTGTACAAAAAAAAATCGATGACTATAATATATAAAAATGAGATAAGGTTATTGTCCTTATTATTAAAAATATTATATAGCGTAATGAACCTTGCCCTACTAATTAATTTTAACTTAATTATTCCTTTGATAGCTGCTGGAGCTTCCTTTATTAAGAATCCGCTGTTAGAGAGAGTAGTGATTATTCTAGCTAGCATATTTTTAGTGATAAATAATGTTTTGCTCCTTTTAGCTCCGGCTCCAGATGAAATAATCTTTGCGTTAGCAGAAGTTCTTGACGGCTATCAAATTGCTTTAAAATTAGATCCTTTAGCAAACATATTTGTTATAATGGTGAGTAGCTTATATTTACTAACTAACCTTTATAGTTTTGCTTTTCTAAAAGGACAAGAGAGATCTGATTTAGGTAAAGATTTAAATCCTAGAATTCATTTCTTTTTTACTCCAATAGCGATAATGTCGACAATATGCATTGGTTATTCGGCCAACTTACTGACGTTATTTGTTTTTTATGAGATTCTTACTTTATCCACTTACCCATTAGTTATTCAATCTTTTTCTGAACATGCTAGGAAATCTGGTAGATTTTATGTAGCAACTTTATTTGGTTCATCAAGTTTTTTCTTAATCTTTGCTTTAGTTTTTCTTGATAAAAATTACAGTTCTAGTGATTTTAATATTGGTGGCATTTTTAATGAACAGCTTTCAGTTAAAGACAGTATAATTTTATTGATTTGTTTTGTTTTTGGTTTTAGCAAAACAGCAATTTTCCCGCTTTATAAATGGCTACCAAAAGCGATGGTTGCGCCAATTCCAGTTAGTGCTTTATTGCATGCTGTGGCAGTAGTTAAATCAGGTATTTTTGCTTTAATAAAAGTGTTTGCTTATTTATTTGGTATAGATTATTTAAACGAATTGCATAAAAATATTCCATGGAGTATAGATTGGCTCACTTATCTTGCTTGTTTTACTATGCTTTATGCGGGGTTCATCGCTTGTAGGCAAAGTAACTTAAAAAAGATTTTGGCTTATTCTACAATTAGTCAATTAAGCTATATGATATTATTACTCAGCTTCACCACCTATGCTTCGTTTAATGTGGCATTCTTACAGATGATTTCTCATAGTATTGCTAAAATCACTTTATTTTTTTCAGTGGGTATTATTTATATGGCAATGCATAAAATACATGTGGATGAGATGAAGGGAATCGCTAGAATTTTACCACTTCCTGTGGCTTTATTTATTTTAGCATCATTTTCTATTATTGGTTTTCCTCCAAGCATTGGGTGGATTATAAAGTCCCGTGCTTTAGATGCTATAATATGTGATAGTTTTATGGGGTCTTTTGTAAAGACCTCGTTATTGATTAGTTCAGCTATGGCTTGTTATTATCTTTTAAGGCCAGCTTATTATATGCTCTCTCCAGCCTTAGAAAAGCAGAATATTTTTTACTATAACATTAAATCATTAGCAATAATTACTACCATAACTTTCGCGTTATCAGGTATATTGCTATATTATCTTGAAGACATATCTTTAATAGCTAGAAATATAGGGACTGTTGAAAGATAGTTTTTTAGGAAATGTTTTTGTTCAATATCAAGTTTAATATTTGCACGATATTTTTATTAAAAATATCGCAAATTTTAGCTTTGTATTGCGTCAGAACGCCTAATTCATAATTTTATGCAGCAATTGCTGTTAAACGTTTTAGATTAAAACAGATCGCATTCATAAATTCTGCAAATTGATTCTTTACAATTCCTGCATACCGCAGTCGCTTATTGGCTTGCGAAAAAACTCTTTCAAATGGCGATCTAATAAAAGTATAATAGCGATCAAGGTCAAAATTTTTCCCTTTCATATTATTTTTCTTAATTGCACATAAATGAATGCCTTTGCGAGCTGCAGCTTTTCTAGCAGGTTCAACGCAATAAGCTTTATCAGCATACGTTGCTCCTCCATTTGGAAGAACATGCGCCATAACTCTAGCATCTGTCAAGTTTGCTCCAGTTACAGCTACTTTATTAATTAAGCCAGATTGCGTATCTACATTCACATGCTTCTTATAACCATACCAGAATTTACTAGCATTTTTTCACCCAATTCTAGCTTGTTTATCATGCGCTACTTTCGGTAAAACCTCGTTATTAAGTTCTTCATATTTTTGTTTTCTTAGCTCATCGCCCTCTTCCCAAAGATTAGCTTTCGAAATTAAATGACTAGCATCAACAAAAGTAAACACCTAGCTCATATAGCTTTGCGAGCGTAACTGGTCTCTAAATGAGCTAAAGATTTTAGACAGTAGATTAGTACCTATTTTTGCTCTTAAGTTTACTAAAAACGCTGTAATCAGGTGTAGCTTCTGTTAAATCAAAGTTACAAAACCACTTGGCTGCAACACTATCACTTAAGTATCTCTGTAGTTCACGATCTGATAAATCTTCCATAAACTGCAATAGCAAACATTTAAACAAAAGCAGAATACCATAGCCCTTATAATTGGCGGACGACTCAACACCTGCAAGCTCTTTGGATGCAATCTCAAAATCAAATAATTCGTTGAACTTGCAATACTGATGCCTAGGACTGACTAATTGATTTAAGCTTACTATTGTAATTTGATGCGCTGAAGACATTTGAAAAACTCATATTTCTGAGATTTATTATAACAATACCAGCTCATCTCGCAACAGTCCCTCTTTGTAAAAATTGTCAAGTTGAGGCAATAATTTACTCCAGTTTATTATCTCTGGCCTTCAAAATAGAGTGAAATTTTAATGGATTTAGAAATTTTATTAATTTATAATAAATTATTATAAATGTTGGAAAATACATGATTTTAAATTTTAAAAATATAAAGCCCTATCTAATCTCTATTATTGTATGCATTATGATTGAGGTATTCGCTGGATTTATTACTCAAGAATCAGTAAACACGTGGTATAATAATATTGTGAAACCTGAATTTACTCCACCTAAATGGGTATTCGCACCGGTATGGACCATACTATACTTAATGATGGGGTTTGCTTGGGGACATATTAATAATATTAGTACAGATTCAAAAGTCCTCAAGAAAGCAAATCTATTATTTATCATCCAGTTATGCTTTAATATTTCGTGGTCTTTTATTTATTTCGGATTCCATAATATTATCTTAGCCTTAATAGATATTATTTTATTGTTGGTAACTCTAATTTTAACTATTTACCAATTTTTTCAAATATCAAAATTATCTGGATGGTTACTAATACCATATTTATTATGGACCTCATACGCTGCAATCCTCAATGCTACAATATGGCATTTAAATAAATAGGTTGTATTTCGGATAAATATTTTGTAGGGCTGTTTTTAGATTATTAAACTTAAAAGAATATCCAGCTTTTATAATTTTATCAGGTACTACTTTCTGCCCATTTAACAATAGAGCCTCTCCCATTTCTCCAAATATAATTTTTACTATAAAACTAGGCATAGTTAAAAACATAGGTCTATTTAGAACTTGCGCTAAGATTTGACTAAAATCTCTATTTGGTAATGGATTAGGAGAAGTTGCGTTTACTGGACCTTCAATATTTTTATTTTTAATAATATACATAATTATGTTACATAGATCTTTTATATGTATCCAAGACATCCATGCATTGCCATCACCTATTTGACATCCTAAACCTAGCTTGAAAGGTAATAGCATCTCTTTTAATATTCCCCCCTCTTCAGCTAATACGATACCTGTGCGTAAATTCACAACTCTAATACCTAAATCTATAGCCTCATTTGCAGCTTTTTCCCATTCTTCGCATAAACGATGAATAAAGCTATCATCTGATACTTTAGACTCTTCTGTAAAATTTATAGTTTTAGAAGATCCATAAAATCCTATTGCGGAACCGCTAATAAGAAGTTCAGGCTTTTTCTCTAATTTTCTTAAATAGTCTATCAGACTTTTTGTTGTATCTATTCTGCTAGAAAATAGCTTAACTTTTTTATTTTTAGTCCATCTACCTCTATTCAAAGGCTCTCCCGCAAGATTTATAATAACATCAAAATCCTTATCTAAGTTATTGAAATTATCTATATATTTTATCTGATAAGCTGAGGAATTGTCTACAAGCTTGCTATTTCTTGTGAGTATTGAAATTTCTATATTTTTATATTCTGCAATTAAATCTTTGTATAAATTAGAGCCAATTAAGCCAGTCCCGCCTGTTATTAGAATTTTCATATCGCTCCCTTAAGATTAAATACTATAATAATTTATAATATTAGCTCTTATTGTGTTCATAGTATATCAATAATAAATTGGAATGAATAGATGGTGAAAATAAAAAACTATCGATTATTAGTTGATACAGAAATTTCTTCTAATAAACTAAGAAGAAGTCTAATTATTAGAGATGTCCTACAAGCTATTAGATTAGCATGATCAATATTATTTAACTACTAAAATATTATGCTAAACTTCTTAAAAAGGATTAGCTCCATATTGGGGTCGTTAAAAGATGAGCCACTCATGATATAATCATCTCAAAAAAATAAGAGATTTATTATGCTATCAAAACAAATTACTCTAGTAAAAACCTCTGCATGATAGAAGAATTAGATAAACTAAAGGAACTGTTTATCTTAAGAATAATAGAGATACAAAGTATGAGAAGTTTTTTGGAACTAGGAGTCAAAGAACATTTAGGTTAAGAGAATCAGTCAGTAAAGTTGAGTAAAATAATAAGCTGGAATAAATTATCAGTTCAACTTGGTGATGTTCACAAAGAAGATGGCCTTAGAGGATACGATCCGCTTAAAATGTTAAAAGCAATTTTGCTTGGTTAATGGCATAGTTTAAGTGATTCTGGTTTAGAACAGAGTTTAAGAGTAAGATTAGATTTTTTACAGTTCACCGGTTTTACTTTACGAGGTCAACTTCCTGATAAAATAACTTTCTATCGCTTTCGTAACAAGTTAATTAAGCAAAGTAAATTGGATCTTTTGTTAAATGAAATTAATGCGCAATTAGAAGCAGCTGACACAGCAATTGTTGACGCTATTAAGCCTAATGCAAGACCTGAATATATCAACAATTGCTAAGAATTTGGACATTCTGAAGTCTATTTGCTTATTATATCTGGAGAGCGAATGGAACTAATATTATTTTATATCATTGAAAGAAAACCTAGATGGAGTAAACTAATATACAATCAAAGTAAAGGAAGTAACTCTGTAATTAGTAAAATCAACGCTAAGCTAGAAATATTAGCTGGGAGGTTTAAATCCATTACTTTTGATATAGGGGAAAGAATTTGCTAAGCACTATGAATTATCTGCTAAGATTTTTTTGTAGTCCTCATTCTCCTTGGCAAAAAGGAGCTATAGAAAATTTGAATGGCAGGATAAGAGCTTTATTACCAAAAAATTGCTCTGTTAGAGGAGTTTTTATCGAATATATTGAATGGGTAGAAAATATCATTAATAATGCTCTCTTAAGGTGTTAGGCTATCTTACTCCTCTTGAAGATTTATATGAAAATAATGTGTTGCGTTGGATTGTTCAATCCAAGACGTGTTATGCAGAAGTATTAATTATTGATAGTATCTGGAGGAATTATGAAACAAGAAATTACAATTATTGTTGCGTTTTCTTATATTATAAAGATGTTAAGGTCTTTTCCTGCGGCCATGTCTGTGATGTTATGGGTAGCAGTTATTTGGGCTATTGATCTTTCTCTTAGGCCATATATATTAAAAATAATGCTGAATCGTGCGGCAGATAGCGCAAATGTGAATAGCTTTGAATCGTTATTTTACCCTGCTGCATTATATCTTACAATGTGTTTTCTTATATCTACTTCTTTTAGATTTTATGACTATTTTGTGGTCATAAAAATGATTCCTAATTTAAGAAAAAAGATAGCTGATAATGCGCTAAACCTTCTTGTTGATAAAAGCCATCATTATTATCAAAATAATTTCTCAGGTAGTTTGGCCAATAAAATTAACGACTTAACAACTAACGTTCCCAATATATTACAGATTGTGGTTGATAGATTTTTAAGTCATGGTTTGGCTTTGCTGATAGCTATTTATACTCTTTGGCAAGTGGATTTTAGATTCGCTATTTTTATGCTTTTTTGGTCAATAATTTTTATATTAGGTGCAGTATTATTTTCTAAGAGATTAACAGTACATGCAGATATTTGGTCTGAATGCAGTTCAATTATTACTGGTAAACTAGTTGATGTATTTTCTAATATTTTATCTGTTAGGCTTTTTAGTGCTAAGACGCAAGAGAAAAAATTTATAGGTGAAGCATGTCGAGATGCAGTTGAGGCGGAACAAAAATTGGAATGGGATTTTTTCAAGATGTGGCTATTTTATGGATATTCATTTTGCCTCTTGCAAGCATTGAATATATATTTTCTTATCAAAGGAAGGCAAGATGGTTGGATTAGTATTGGAGATTTTGCATTAGTGCTTGGAGTTAATATTGCGATAGTTGATTGTATGTGGCAATTAGCAAAAGATTTCTCTCAGTTTTCAAAAATATTGGGAAAAATTATTCAAGCGTTGAAAGCTATATATGATCCTCCTGAGATAGTAGATTATCCTAGAGCTAAAACATTGCAGATAAGAGAAGGTAAGATAGTTTTTGATAAGGTTAATTTCCATTACAAAGGAACTGATCCTTTGTTTAAGGATAAATCATTAATCATTGCGCCCGGTCAAAAAGTTGGTTTAGTAGGATATTCTGGAAGCGGAAAAACTACTTTTGCCAATCTAATTCTTCGTATATATGATGTGACGGAAGGAAGAATCTTAATAGATGATCAAGATATTTCTCAAGTTACTCAAGATTCTTTACGTGACTGTATAGGCATGATTCCTCAAGACCCATCTTTATTCCATAGAAGCATGATGGAAAATATTCGTTATGGTAAAATTGGCGCTAGTGATGAAGAAGTTGTAGAAGCTGCTAAACGCGCTCATGCTCATGAGTTTATATCAAGAATCCCCACGGGTTATAATTCTTTAGTTGGCGAGCGTGGAGTGAAAATCTCAGGAGGGCAAAGGCAGCGGATAGCCATTGCTAGGGCTATGCTTAAAAATGCTCCAATTTTAATTTTAGATGAAGCAACTTCACAGTTAGATTCTTTAACAGAAAGTTATATTCAAGAATCTTTATGGAAATTGATGCAGGGGAAGACCACTCTGATAGTAGCTCATCGTTTATCAACTCTGCTTAATATGGATCGTATTTTAGTTTTTGATAAAGGGCAAATTATTGAAGATGGCGCTCATCAGGAATTATTAGATAAGAATGGGTTATATGCCACATTATGGTCATCACAAGTGGGCGGTTTCTTGCCTGAAAAAAGAGTGGAAGCTTTGTAATCTTTTTTACCCTTAAAAAAATCAATTATTAATTGAAAAACTTGTGCGCATTAACTAATAATTAACAGAGCTTGGCTTATAGTAACTGTTTTTCAGCCACCTAAAATAGAAGGATTATATCATGCCCAAGTCTTTAATAGAATAGCTTAATGTTCACCATGCCCACATTACCAGATCAGATTTTAAATAGGTGCCTATTTTTACCCATAAAGTTAGAGATTATATTGAATTAGATATGTTTGCAGGAGATGCCAGGCAACGTATAACACTGTCAAATATAATTTCTCAATTAGATAGCCATAGTTTGTCAAAAGTTCTTATAGAGGGCGGGTCTGGTATGGGTAAAAGCACTACTATAGACAGATTATTATATTTATCTGGAGAAGGGCATTTTGAGGAGTTTGATCACTTATTAAAGATAAAACTAGAATTTTTATTAGATAAAGATTGGAAGGCTGATTATGGAGAATATATTCGGGAAAATCCATTAGCATGTTTAGCTCATTATTCTTTGGAGCAATCTGTTTCTGGAAGAGGGGTTCTTAGTCAAGACTATATAAGGCTGGAGGAAATTATTGAGCTCTTTCAGCAAACGGATCAGAGCAGGACCATGCTTTTAGCAGATGGTTATGATAAGATAGCGCATCTAATGGGAAATAAAGCTGTTAAAAATATTATTGGCGCAATATTAGAATTTGATAATGTTATTATGACTGCTAGGCCAGATACCATGATCTCTTTAACAAGAGATGCGTTTGACCTTGTTATTAAAACAGAAGGATTAAGTGGTGTAGGAATGGTATCATATGTAAAAAATCATTTTGATATTCAATCTGGTATTTTGCAAGATGCAATAGAGGCTTTCTTCCAAGATGTTCGTCATGTTCAGAAAGATATTGCCAGCTTTATAACTTCATTAAGAAATGCTTCCTTGCGTTATGAAGTCTCTAAAATATTTAACAATCAATCTGAGGTTGTAATAAAAGCAATAGAAGCTTTTTTTCAAGATGATCGCCATGTTCAGAAAGATATTAACAGTTTTATAGCTTCATTAGGAAATAATCCGCTGCATTATGAGGTTTCTAAAATATTTAAAGATTATTCTACAAGCGATAAAGATGAGATGATATCTATGACTGGCGCTTATTATAGATCAATTCAGACCATGCATGATCTAGAGGAGATAAAGAGTTTTATTAGTGCTTATTATCAAGTTACAGCAAAGGCAATAATTGATTTTGCACGACAAAATCAGATAGTACAGGAGTTATTGCGCAGTCCAATGCATGCAACTATGATATGCGAAGTTTGCTCAATTGCCAATGTACAACAGCGACTATCTGATGCGCTTACATTGGATGAACTTTATAGAGAGTTAATGATTAAGATAGGAGAAAGATTTACAGAAGAAAGAGATTTTTTAAGAGAATTACCAGAATTCTTGGCATTAAAACAGCTAGCTCATAAAGGGCTCACTAGTGAGAGTTTATCTGGGGCAGAAGTTAGTGAAATTGCAGAAAAATGTGGTACGGATATTGATAAGTTATTTAGCGTAGGTTTATTAAGAATTGTGGGGGTTGAACAGAAGCATAAAACTTTTAATCATTCTACAAGGCGTGTTGATCGTGGACAGGTAGACAGCTTAATTGATAAAAAATTTGCATTCGCACATCCTAGTATTTTAGCATATCTAGCGGCGTCAGAAGCTAAAAATTTATTGATGTTAGAAAAAAAATCTCCAATAGCTAAGAAGGAGGCTGAATTTATTGCTTCTCATCGCGATGAAACGCAGTACCACGTATTCTTAAAGTTTCTTGCTGGGATGGTCTCTGGGGTAGAAGATAGAGATAAAATAGCAATCATTAGGTTTTGGGATGCTGTAGCATGTGAGCTGGATGAGACAGTAGAGACTGGTACGAGTGGATTAGTAACTTTATGGATGCATTTGCTTTCCCAGGCCACAAGAGATGGAGTAGTCGATTCTAGAATACCTAATTTAGGAGCGATGGTTGAGATTATAGATCATCAGGTATTAAATAACTTTTTACAATGGAAGAAAGTTATAGAGGCTAGTGGCTACATATCTGATCAAATATTAGCTTTTCTTGAAAAACAAATTGATCAGCAGAGCAGAGATATCAGGCCAAATAGTAAAAGCCAATATTCTGCTAATGAAGTTGAAGTTGTCTCTGAGCTTATGGTTGAAAATATAGAATTAATAATAGCTCAAGGTGATAGAGATAATAAAGATGTTCTAGATGTATTAAATGAGCTTCAGACTGAAGACAGTGAAGATGAGTTAGATCTGCGTCTATCTAATACTAGATATCAAAGTATCTCACCAGAAGATATTGTAGCAAAAGCGGCAATAGAAACAGTTGGTAATCTTGCTGGCAAAGTAGATAATAGTAAAATCTTTAGTTTATTATTTACTAATTTATCTATATTCCAAGATCATAAAATTTTAGAAGCTGCGATTATTGCAATAACCAAAATACTGAAAAATCGTAAGCTTAGTTACGAAGATATAGAAAGTTTTAAAACAAAATTAGATCTTTTTGCAAGCCATCCTGCTGCCGTAGAAGCCTTACGAGTGATTGATAGTTATAATTCGGCTGGACTAATAGCACGAAGTGAATCTCAAACTCTAGATGGACTAACTAGTTCTCAAGAACTTAAAATGGCTGAATCTCCATTAAAAAAACCACCAATGATTCATGAAGATACTTCATTACATAGAGTTTTGTCTACGCCTCTAAAAGATCTCATTATACAGATAAAGCAGAACCAAGAGAGTTTAGAACAGGTAAATTATATCAAGATTCTTATAGATAATTTGGCTACTCATGCTGTTTGGTTAGCAGATCCATGGGAAGTTAGGATGGAATGTTTATTAGAAATTTTAGGGTATAGCTCTGATGACTCAGCTTCATATCTAGCTCCCCAGCTAAAGAAATTGGCAGGAATTGTTAAAAAGGTTATACAGATCCATATAAAAATGGTGAATGATAATGGAAATTTTGAGTGGATTTGTCAGAATTTTAAAGTTTTACAAAAATGTGCAAAAGCTGAATTTAAAATGGTAATGGAATATCTTTTTGATCAAGCATTGAGTGATAATAAAATAAGTGATCAAGAAGGAAATGTTATTGCTCAATGTATTGATGAGTTAGATTTTTCTATTACAATAAAACCCCCCAAGATAATTGATGAACAAGTTACTTATTTTGTTCAATATAATGGAATAAATTATAAGTTGAGTGGTTTATCTAATGCTGAGCAGATGAAGAAAATTATTGAGGTGGCTCTATTGCATAAAAAGCAATTTCCTGTTGAAATTGTGAATAGTGGCGAGGGCATTATGATAGCTGCAAGTGATGCTAATATTAAATGCTATAGTATGGTAGATGAGAAATTACAATTACTTGACGTAAAACAAATGGCTATCGTTTTACAAAATTCTGAACTTGAAGATTCTGATTCTGATTCTGATGTCAAGATAAAGCATCACAGCACTATACAATTACCTAAAAATAAAGTTGCTGCAGATAAGGCGCTTGTTTCATTCTTATATCTATCAGATCATACAAAAGCTTCACCAAAAGACGCGTTAATATTAGTAGAAACAAGGGATGACCATTTTGGAAGACATGTAGTTTATCAAATATCGGTTATAAAAGGAAGAGTTGTAGTTGATGAATATAGACGACATCCAGAAAATTTAGACACAGCTTTTAGAACGTCGATATTAGGAGGAATGAAATATGAAGGTGATCCTAAAACTAAAACTAGGTATTTTACACAAACTATAGAAACAAGTTTAGATGAAGCTTATGTTATTCTTAGTAAGGCAGAGAGCTGTGAAAAAATACAAGATTCACTAACTCAATCTCAGAAGAAAAGCTCTTTAAGTAAAAACAAGATAGCTAATCGCGGTGACCTAAAAGAAGATCAGATGATAGCTAAAATACAGTTACTATATAGCTTGATTAGCACGCTTGTAGAACAAGAAGATAATGAAGATAGATATCAGAAAATTACTGGAGACTGGAGAATAGATTTAAATAAATTTATTGTACGTGATAGGACAATAATTGATGCTATAGATGTTTATCATACGGATAGCCTTATAATAGGTCAAAGAGAATTGGAAGAACAAGTTCAAGAATTAAACGCATTTAAGAATCAAATAAATATAGATGCTTTAGTTCAAGTGATTGAAAGAGAAGAATTAAGCGCATCTTCTAAAGCAGAAATGGATATTATAAAAGCTGATCCGTATAAACTAGAAGTTTATACAGAAACTGTATTAAGAGTGAGGGCATTTTATACAGCAGTTAATGCTATATATACTGAAATGGTAAAGAATCAAGCTCGTGGGGCAGTAGGAATGACAGGAGATTTATTGATTAAAATAAGTTCTCATTTTCCATTTGGTTTAGGTCTCATAGTAAATTTTATAGGAGAGCTATTTGGCGCTGTAGATGATGAGATAGCAAAAGATAGAATCGACAATTTTATTCATTTTGCTTCTGCGGAAGACATATTAATAATATCAGATAAAATTGCCAGAAAAATTGTATCGCATAATTTAGGAGAGGTAAGTAAAATGGCTTCAGATAAAGCAGGTAAATTAGCAGAAACTGCATATAATGTAGTTCAAACTGGACCAGCTGCCCTTATAATCCAAGCTTGTAATAAATTCAGAGAATATATAGAAAAAAGAGGTCATGAAGAAACAAAAGAAGATGCAGCTAAAGTGCTTGGGAGAGAGCATGCTGAAATCATTTCTGAAATTATTGTTGAGTCTATTTTTACAAAGTCATATGCACCTAAATTAATACATGGTGATTTTAAAGCTAGATGGAAAAAATTCTATAAAAACGAGATTGAATATAAAGCAAGTGCAATTGCTTTTAAAGTATCACAAGAATTAAGTTTAGAACTCACGCCGGAGGATATAAAATTTGAGGCGGCCGCATCAGATGATGGAAGGGAAGATTTTGGTAATATAGATACTGGAAGCCCAAGAGTAAGCAGTAATGTGGCATCAGCCAATCCTAAGCCCCCAATTGGTTGCACTCCTGGTAGATGTGTTATTATGACAGCGCTAGATACTCCGTCTCCTAAGATATATTTTCGAGATGGACAGATAGAAGTAGAGCATGTCGCTCTAAGCTCTAATTATTTCTTACAAGATGAAAAAGGAAAAGATTTATTAAAGCAAGTAGAATTATTATATGGTGAAGAGGCCTTAAATGAAATACTTGAGTTTGGCAAAGATGAAGCGTTTGTGAAGCAAATACTTAGAATATCAGAGCAAGATGCTAAAAAAATTATAGATATGTTCTTTGGTAATGAAATAGCAGAGCCTATTTTAAGGTTAAAAATGATCAATTATTTCTTACAAGATGAGAATGGAAGAGATTTATTGCAGAAAGTAGAGTTAATATATGGAGAAGAAGCTTTAAATAAAATGCTTGAGCTTGGCAATTATCAAGACATTGCAGAACAAATATTATTAGAGGTAGAAACACAAGGTGCTGAAAAAGTGATAGCTTTATTCTTTGAAGATACTGCTAATAAGGCTATAACCAATTTTGCTAAAATTACTGATAATGAAACTTCACCAGGTTTTTATCAATATATATATAATGCTCTTAGCTCAAATAAATTTTCAAAATCAGCTATAGAAACTATAAAATATATAAATTATGCTTACGGCAGGCTTGAGAAAATGTTAAATGAAGGATTGTCTGGCAATAAGGTTGCTATAGCAATAACCATTATTGAGTCATTATTATCATATGCTGAAAGTGGTCAATTTATAATGGGGTATAGACCATCTCCATATGGAGGTCCAGGAGATGATAATGGAGGAGGTCCTGGAGGTGGGAACAGTGGATTATACTTTGAGGGCACTGGTGATCATGATTCTGATGGAGAGCCTGTTCATATGTTCCTATTAGAAGGAATAGCTTTAAATAACACTGAGCTTGCTGGTATCTTTAGAAAAATAGAAAATCTTGAATATCAGGATAGCAGTATCTAGAAATAAGGGTATCTGAAAATTGCTAGAGCTATTTTATTTGTATGATTTGTATAGATACTAGACATTAAACTGTCATATTAATTTAGAAGAGTATAAAAATTAAGTAACTGATTTATTAGGTACAGAGGTTGAAGGAATTTCGAAGCGCTAAAAAGCGGTAGGCGGATAAGGAAGACAACGAACTTAACAATTGATTAATTGTATCTAGTTATAAAAACTAGATACAATTCAGGAATTACTTAATTTTAAGAACCAAAAAACTAATTATTTATGAAGACGCTGGTCATAGTAACTATGAAGTTAACGATGCTTTTCTACAAATGCAGCTCTTTTTTAATGCTCAATAAGCAGGAGCATATTTTAGATTCATCTTTTTCTCCTGCTCTAAAAGATATTCATGCATTTTAGCAATCCTAATTAAATCTTTGTTTAAGGTGAATTTATCTAGAAAAATTTGATGCGCGCGCGCTGCTTTAAGTTTAGCTTTTTCAGGATTATTTTTTATCCAATCCATATGAGTTTTAACCTGCGTATACATTGTTTCAGGATTGGCATTCTGATCAAAATATAAGATATTATCACCAAAATTTTCTATAACGAATGGATGTTTATCAGAGATAATTATAGCATTAGCTGCTAATGCCTCAAATACTCGTAAAGTTGGCGTTGCTGATTTGATATGTTGTTCCGAATGAGTTAATAAGTAAATTCCATTATCTCTAATGGTGTTAAACACTTCTAGAGATGAAGGGATATATCCATCATAAATACCTGGTTTTAAAAAAGATGCAGCGTAATAATGACCATATACTTTGAAAGGCACTGAATTGCTAATCATGTTGATAAACTGTTTATAATTATCAGATGAACGAAATTTATCCCAACCGCCGCTCATCCACATTAAAGTTTTTGGTTCTGTCGGCTTATTATCAAATGCTGGAGCCAGTGGTAAGATTTGTAGGCCATAAAAAGGTTTTTTTGCTTTATCAAAAATTACTCGATAAAAATCTACTTCCTTTGACGAGGTAAGCACTCCATGCGCTAAAGACATAAGTTTAGCAAAAGAATAATCAGCCGGAATATATGGATTATATTTTTTTAGCTTATCGCCTACCATTAATTGGATAGGAGAGAGAGCTAGAATATATTTTTTAGATCTATGGGCATAGATTCTCATATCTAATTCATGGTTATCTGTATAAGGAGAAAATAAAATAAAATCAGGATCAAAAGCTAAAATTTCATCTTCATGGCCCAAAGTTTGATAAAAATACGTGGTTACCTCCCAGTTCATTCTTTCTGCTGCATATTTAAAATAATCAGCGTAACTACGTTCTCCACCATTATTTGTTACAATTGCCACTTTATATTTGTTTTTTATAGAAATATTATTATATTTTTCATCCCAAGATTCAGAAGTTATTTTACTGGCCTCAGCTAGTACATTATTTAATTTAATATCTAGATAAAATTTATAGCCATATTTTCCAAATAATGCTGATATCAATATTGAGGCTATGATAATCAGAACTTTATATTTACGTAACATCTTTTCTCCTAATTAATAACCTAATGGGTATGATAAATCCATAGATTTTCTTTCTGTCTCTAGGATGGATTCATGCATTCTAGCAATCCTAGCTAAATCTTTTTCTATAGTAAATTTATCTAGAAATATTTGATGAGCTCTAGCTGCTTTTGCCTTTGCTTCATCAGGATTATTCTTAATCCAGTCTATATGAGCTTTAACTTGTTTATACATAGTTGCTGCATCTTTGTCATGATCAAAATATAAAAAATTATCGCCAAAATTTTGAATTATAAATGGGTGTTTATCGGAAATCACTATAGCATTAGCGGCTGTGGCTTCAAATCCTCTCATATTTGTTTCTCCACCTTGAAAATGGATGTCGCTATGAGTTAATAAATAAATACCATTACTTCTTATTGCATTTATCTGTTCAATGCCTGGCGTGATGTATCCGCCGTAAATATGTGGTTTTAAATAAGAGGAAGAGTTGTAATGCCCATAAACTTTCATTGGAACATTTTCACTTAACATCCTAATAAATTTTCTGTAATTATCAGAAGATCTAAATTTATCCCATCCCCCACTGAGCCACATTAAGCTTTTTGGCTCTGTTGGTTCATTATTAAATTTAGGGACCAAAGGTAATATTCTAAGTCCATTAAAAGGTTTATTTAATTTTTCAAACATAACTCTATAGTAATCTAATTCTGGAGCAATAGTTAGGATTCCATCAACCATGGAAATGAATTTTTTAAAATTTCTAGTCGCTTCGTAAGGATTATTATTATCAATCCATTTAAAACGATTTCTTATCGCATTAATGGAGGAAAAGCTTAAAAGATATTTTTTTGATCTATGGGAAATTATTTTTGTATTTAAATCTGGTGTAGTTTCAGAAAACTGTGAAAATATTATAAAATCTGGATCAAAGTTTAGAATTTCTGTTTCATTTCCAAGTGCTTGATTATAATATATTTGCACTTCCCATCCTAATTTTTCAGCGGCATATTTAAAATATTCAGAATAAGTGAGCTCTCCACCATTATTGGTTATGATTACAACTTTATACTTATCTTTGATTGGAATGCTTGCATATTTAGTATCCCAAACATCAGGAGATATTTTAGATGCATGTTCAAAAGCAGTATTAAATTTAAAGCTATAATATGATTTATAACTATAGAATCCTAATAGTGCTAAAGATACTAAAAAGATTACTATGGTGACGATATAATATTTTTTTCTAAAGGTTGACATTAATTGCATTTATCTCTACTTTTAATTAAAGTTTTGCTTAATTTTGGCCTAAAGTAATGGATCGTTATCCTATAGAAGAACTATTTAAGAATATTCTTAAAATCATCAGCAAATATTTTGATATTTATCAAAAACTTGTCCAAAAACATTCTTGCGCGACTAACTATGGAAGTGATCCACTTCAGCTAAATAAGCTATGTATTAAGTTATTTAGTAGAATTATAAGCGATCCTGATCTAATGATAAAGCATCAAATGAGTTTTTTTAAAGGGCAGCTCGCAACAATAGAGGCCATTTGCCAGCAAGTGTTTCCAGCAAGAAGAGAAATAGGGGCAAAAGATAAGAGGTTTAAAGATAAAATTTGGCAAGAGCATTTGGCATTTGCTTGGATTAAAGATGCATATTTTACTTATTCAGAATGGTTAGAATCGATAGTGAATGATTTTCCCAATGATTTTTCGACAATTGAGATACGTAGATTAAATTTTATTATTAAGCAGTTTCTTGATGCTATGGCGCCTAGTAATTTTCCTTCTACAAATCCTCAAGTATTAAGAGAATTTTTTGATACTTCAGGTGAAAACTTTCTTAAAGGGCTGGATAATTTACTAAAAGATATTGAAAACAGTAGAAATGTTATTCAAATTAAAAATAACGATGGTTCTAGATTTATTTTAGGAGAAAATATTGCTGCCACCGAAGGCAAAGTGGTTTATCAAAATAAAATTATGCAATTACTCCATTATAAGCCTCTAACTGAAGAACAACATGAAATTCCTTTGCTTATAGTTTCTCCATTTATCAATAAATATTATATATTAGATTTACAGCAAGAAAATTCTTTGGTGAAGTGGCTGTTAGAGCAGAAATATAATGTATTTTTAATTTCCTGGGCTAATCCGGGGGAGTCTTTAGTTCAAGAAGATTTCTCTGACTATATGTTAAATGGTCCAATTGCTGCTTTAGATTATTTATCTAATAATTTGAATATAAAACAAGTTAATGCTATGGGTTATTGCATTGGTGGAACATTGCTTGCAGTTACTTTGGCTTATATGAAAAGTATCAATGACGAAAGGATCAAAACAGCTAGTTTCTTTACTACTTTAATTGATTTTGAGAATGCGGGTGATTTATCTATATTTATAGATGATCATTTTATAAATGAAGTTGAAAAATATATGGAAAGCTCAGGTGGTTATATTGATGGAAAAGAGATATCAATAATTTTTAGCCTGCTTAGGTCAAATGATATGATTTGGCCATTTTATATCAATAATTATCTTTTAGGTAAAGATGTTTTTCCTTTTGATATTCTGTATTGGAATGAAGATTCAATAAGGATGCCGATGGCATTGCATTTATTTTGTCTTAAGAATTTTTATAAAGATAATCTTCTAAAAATAGTAAATGGCTTGGTAGTAAATGATCAGGCTATTGATATAGCTAAGATAGATATCCCTTGTTTTTTTATTGGAGCTAAAGGAGACCATATAGTTCCATGGGAAAATGCATTTAATTCAGCTAAGCTATTTTCTGGTTTATCAACTTTTATCTTGTCTGATTCAGGGCATGTGGCTGGTATGATTAATCATCCGAATAAGAATAAATATTGTTATTGGGTTAATGACGTTGATCTAAATGAATATAAAGATCCAAAAGAGTGGTTTAACGATTCTAATAAACACCAAGGTTCATGGTGGCCATATTGGAGTGAGAGGGTGGTAAAATATTCTGGTAAGCTTTTAAATTCTAAAGATCCATGTGTTATTAATCCTAATATAATTGAAGAAGCTCCAGGAAGTTATGTTAAAATAAGATATTAAATAAGATATTTACTATTTATAAATTATTTGATGATATATTTCTGTGTTAAATAATAGAAGCTATTAAAAAGGTATAAATTATGAGATTACAAATAAAATTTCTTTTGCTAGGCATTATATCAATAGTAAGTATATTATTATTATTATTTAATATATATGCAAATTCAAAGCGATATGTTGCATTTGTTGAAGAGTTAAAAAAAGCTACAACTATTACTAAAATTTATGCAGAAAAGAATGCGGCTAATTATGCTATACAGTCAGATATATGGCGAGTTATTTATTCATACAATAGTGAAAAAATGGAGGAAGTGAAGGCAGTTCAATTAGATTTAGAGAGACTTGCTATTCAGGATAATAATCAAAATTTAGAGAGCATATTGAGTAAAGATATTCAACAAAGTATTTCTAATTTTAATGTTAATTTTAATGATTATATCACTAAATCTCGTGCGGTTATCAATTCATTGGGAAAGGAAAACTTTTTAAATAAGTTGTCGGAGTTTGAAGTAGCTCTCAATAACATCAATAAAGAGAGTGCTTTATTAGAAAAAAAATTAGAAGGTTTTGTTAAAGAGGTTGCTACAAAAGGTGATCTATTTATGAGTGACTCTGCTAAAAAATCAAGAGTTTATACCCTTTTCTCCATAATTTTAATTTGTTTAGTATCAGTATTTTTTAACTTTAATTTATTTATTCCTTTGGCCAAAATTATTAGAGTTATGGCGTTAATTGTGAATAATGACCGTAGTGAAGAGGTTCCTTTTACTTCAAGAACAGACGAAGTTGGAGAAATAGCTAGGGCCTTAGAAGTGTTCCGCTCAACTGCAATAGAAAAAGAAAAACTTGAAGAGCAGGCGCTTCTACAGGCTAAAAAATCTGTGGAGGATCGTCATAATTCTATGGTGGTGTTTTCAAATCAATTTGAGACAAGTGTAAAAGGGATCGTTGATATGGTTGCCTCGTCCGTAAAAAAAATGGACAGAACGGCTGCAGAACTTGAACAATTTGCTACTCACACGCAAGAAGAAGCAACTTTATTATCTTCAGCGTCTTTGCAAGCTAGTACTAATATACAAGGCGTTTCTAAAGCAACTAGTGAATTTAGTTCGGTAGTGAATGAAATAAGCATTCAGGTTAATAATTCGTTAGGCTATGCAAGTAAGGTGGCTGAGCAAGCAGATAGAGTTAGTACAATGGTTATTGATTTGGAGACGAAGGCTAAGGCGGTGAGTGGTATTATTGATATAATTAATGGAATTACTTCTCAAATAGATCTTTTAGCTTTAAATGCCACTATCGAGGCTGCTAGGGCTGGTGATATGGGGAAGGGGTTTGCTGTTGTCGCAAATGAAGTAAAGGCTTTAGCTACTCAAACCTCTAAGGCGACGGAGCAAATTAATTTTCAAATTTCTGGAATTCAGTTATCAACAAATAAAGCTGTGATGTCTATCCAAGAGATTACAGAGTCTGTAAAAACTATTAATCAGAATTCAGCTTCAATTGTTTCGTCTGTAGAAAAGCAAAATAAAACTAGCTCTTATATTGCAGATAGTATATCTCAGGTTGCTATAATGTCTGGTTCAGTAGCTTCGGGGGTAGAGAAAGTTGTTGACTCTTCCAGTAAATCTGAAAGAGCGGTTAGTCAAATGGTTTCCTCAGCTGGAGATTTGTTGAAGCAATCAGAAATGCTGCAAAGTGAGGTGGATAAATTTCTTTCTACGTTGAAATTCACATAAACTTAAGAGTTTTAGGCGAACTCTTTAGTTTCTGCCAATTCTTCTATTTTTCTTGGTTTATGTTTTTTCAGTTTGTTGCCAGATTGATTTCTAACTAGAGCAGATTTTTTGGCATCCCATGTATAATGAAATGTCACGGCTTTTAATTCTGTGATAATAATATCTCCATTGGGCATTTGCATTACATCGCAGCCTTTTTGTAAAGATTCAGTGATAAGAGAGCAAGATTTACATATGTATTTTACATCCGACATTAGATCTTGTTCTTTTTGTTCAGTATTGTTTTCAATGTAAGATTCTATATCTTTTAGTAACATAATTTTTCCTTCTATTCACTCTAATAATATTTAAAAAATAACAAGTTTGACTTTACATTTATACATTAAAAATATTAAGAATGTATTAAATTAGTAAGATATTTTTCTATAATTAGATAATTATTTGCACATTATATGTTGTTAAGCAAAGCAAGGCAAGATTATTATATATAAACATATTAATGTATAATTTACTCTTGAATAAACTAGGAGAACCTAGTAAGATTCTTTAATTCATACAAATATCTTGATATTGCCCAAAGCTTTAATAATTATTTATACATATAAATATCCGCTTGTCAATATATTAATTTACCTTAATGAATATTTAATATGTTAATATTTTTGTGTGCTTGATGAAAGATGCTATAATAGATAAAATTAATAAGATTTTTAAATGCCTTTCTAAAAATAATCCTAGTCCTAAAACTGAGCTTAATTTTTCTAATGAATTTACTCTGTTGGTTGCTATTGTTCTTTCCGCTCAATCTACCGACATAGGAGTAAATAAGGTTACGGCTAATCTATTTAAAATAATTAGCACTCCAAATGATGTCTTGCATTTAGGTTTAGATGGTCTAAAAACTTATATAAAGTCTTTGGGGTTATATAATTCAAAAGCAAAAAATATTATAGCCTTGTCTAATATTTTGCTTGGAAAATATAATGGTAAAATTCCAACTAGTTTAGCAGAGCTAGAAAAATTGCCAGGGGTTGGTAGTAAAACGGCTAGAGTGTTTTTAAATTGTGCACATAATTTTCCAGTAATTGCTGTGGATACTCATGTGTTTAGAGTAAGTAGAAGATTAGGTATTGCAAGGTCTTGTTCTGTTAGATCAGTAGAAAAAGAACTCAATGAGATTGTTCCGGATAAGTGGAAAAAACATGCTCATCATTGGCTTATTTTACATGGGAGATATATTTGTAAAGCCAGGAAGCCAGATTGTATAAATTGCCCTATTGCTAAATATTGTATTTTTTATATGGAGAATAATTGTGAAAACTGAAGTTGTTTTAGGGTTGGGAAGTAATCTAGGTGACCGTTTAAATTATTTAGAATTAGCAATTTCTGAGATAGAAAAAATAATGGGTAATATTAGATTATCCACTATTCATCAAACCAAAGCTATGCTATTAGAAAATAGTCCAAAAGAATGGGATTTAGATTTTCTTAATATGGCTGTAAGAGGAACAACTACATTATCTCCTCATGAGTTACTTGAAGCTATAAAAAATATAGAGTTCCTTATAGGAAGAAAACACACAGAACGTTGGGCTCCAAGAGAAATAGACATAGATATTTTAGCTTATGGGGAGAAAGTGATTAACAAAGAATTGATAATACCGCATCAGTTTTTATTAGAGCGTTCATGGGCAATAATTCCATTATCTGAAGTATATCCAGAATGGAAATACCCTGTTTTTGGAAAGAATTATCAATTATCGGCTAAGGAGCTTGTTGTAAAGCTATTTCCTCCGCATAGAATTATTGGCTAAGTGTTATTATAAGTATGGGTTTGTTAATTAATAATTGGGTTTAAGAATATGGAAGAAAAAGTTCTAAATATAATAGGTGGAGGTTTGGCTGGTTGTGAGGCTGCCTGGCAAGCTGCTAATTTTGGTATTCAAGTAAATATATATGAAATGCGTGATAGTAAAATTAGAACGCCTGCTCATCAAACAGATCATTTAGCTGAGCTTGTTTGTTCAAATTCTTTTCGTAATGATGATATAAATAGTGCTATTGGTTTGCTGCATCAGGAAATGCGGCTATGTAATTCTTTGATTATGAAAGCGGCTGATGAAACAAAAGTTCCAGCTGGAAGTGCTTTAGCGATGGATCGTGAACAATTTTCTTATATTGTGGAAGAAAATTTAATAAAGCATCCTAATATTAAAATTCACAGAAAATTGATTGATCATTTACCAGAAGAAGGTTACTGGATTATTGCAACTGGTCCATTAACTGCTGATGCCTTAATGAAAGAAATTATGAAGATTAGCGGCTCAAAAAACCTAGCATTTTTTGATGCAATTGCTCCTATAGTTTATAAGGAAGGTATTGATTTCTCTAAAGCTTGGTTTCAGTCGCGTTATGATAAAGGTGATGGAAAAGATTATATCAATTGTCCTTTAAATAAAGAACAATACTACCAATTTGTTGATGACTTAATACAAGGTGATAAAACAGAATTCAAAGAATGGGAAAAAAATACTCCATATTTTGATGGTTGCTTACCCATTGAAGTTATGGCTGAACGCGGTCAGGATACTTTATCTTTTGGTCCAATGAAACCAGTTGGATTAACTAATCCTCATAGTGATGAAAAACCATATGCGGTAGTGCAATTGCGTCAAGATAATAAGCTTGCCACTTTGTATAATATTGTTGGTTTTCAAACAAAATTGAAATATGGAGCTCAGCAACAAATATTTAGAAAAATTCCAGGGCTTGAGAATGTAGAATTTGCTCGTTTTGGTGGTATCCATCGAAATAGTTTTATTAATAGTCCATTGTTATTATCCTCAAGTTTACAATTTAATCTCAGAAGTAATATTCGTTTTGCTGGGCAAATAACTGGCGTAGAAGGTTATGTTGAAAGCGCTGCTTGTGGATTGCTTGCTGGTATATTTGCAGGATTTGAGCTAACCAATAGAGAAATCATTATTCCGCCCGTCACTACAGCATTGGGTGCTTTATTAAATCATATAACAGGTGGAGCTGAGGCTGATTGTTTTCAGCCAATGAATATTAATTTTGGTCTATTTCCCCCTTTAAATAAAAGATGTAGTAAAGCCGATCGTAAGGCGGCATATGCTAAAAGAGCTTTGATAGAATTAGAAAAATGGAGGCAGGATCTAGGATATATATTTTAAATCTAAAAATTATAGGAGAATAAATATGGTAAAGATGCCGCATTGGCCAATACCAATAGGTAATAAGCCGATAGACCTTGAGCTTAGCAGAATAAGAAATTTACTGGAAGCGTTAGATAATCCGCAAAATAATCTACCACCAGTTATTCATGTCGCTGGTACGAATGGTAAGGGGTCTACTACAGCTTTTTTAAAAGCTATTTTTCAAGCTGCTGGCTATAGAGTGCATAGTTATAATTCTCCACATTTGGTAAGATTTAATGAGAGGATAGGGATTCTTGGAGCAGATATAGATGATGGTTTTCTTTATGATGTTGTAGAAGAATGTAGAATTGCTGCAGAAAAATCTAATTTGCAGCTTACATTCTTTGAGGGAACTACTGCCGCTGCTTTTTTAGCTTTTAGTAGGGTGCCAGCAGATGTCTTGATATTGGAGGTTGGGCTTGGTGGTAGGCTAGATGCCACTAATGTTATTGATAACCCTGTGATGTCCATTATTACTAGTATTTCTTTAGATCATGTAGAATTTCTAGGTAACACAGTTGAAAAAATCGCCTATGAAAAATCTGGCATTATTAAACCTAATTGTCCATGTGTAATAAGCCAACAATATCCTGAAGTTATAGAGCTATTGCATAATATAGCAGAAAAGAATAATTCTTTGGTTTATTCATATGAATATGATTGGATAGTTTATCCTAATAAAAATGTTATGATTTATGAATCAAAAGATAAAATAATTAAGCTTCCCGTTCCAAATTTACATGGTATTCATCAGTATATAAATGCAGGAAATGCAATCGCGGCTATAACTCATTTAGACCAGTTTAATATAAATGATGACCACATAGCATACGGCATAACACATGCTGTATGGCCAGCAAGGCTGCAAAAATTGATAGAAGGAAAAGTTGTAAATAAATTACCAAACAGATTACAGATTTGGGTAGACGGAGCTCATAATGAGGCTGGTGCTCATGCGCTGTCTTTATGGTTGGAAGATCAAGAGCAGATTCCTACATATCTGATATTTGGCATGACCAAGGGACGTGATTGTTTAAAATTCTTAGAGGTTTTTATAGGCAAAATAAAGCATGTAGCTGGAGTGTTGATAGAAGCAGAACCATCTAGCTATAGTGGAGAATTTATTAAGAATGAAGCAACAAAATTGGGGTTTTTATCTTCAGCTCACGATTCTATAGATGAAGCTTTAGATCGCATATCTAAGGAAGAATTAGGCCAAGTTAGAGTAATTGTTTGCGGTTCATTGTATTTAGCTGGCGATATTTTAAGTCAAAATCAAGGCCTTATGGTTAAGTCAAAAAATTTTTAAAAATTATTTATACTCTCTGTATATTAACTATTTTTTCACTGTTTTATAAGATAATGGAAATTGAGTGAGTAAAAAATGAGTAAGATTATGGTTGCAAAAGAATCAACAAAGCTAGCTAACATAATTATACAAGAGCAAGCTAAAGCATTAATTAGAATGTCTTATCCATATAAAGACAATATTAGCGCTTTAAGGAAGAAATTATCTGAGTATAAAATCTTAGAAAATAAAACTTTTAAAGCAGAGTCCATTAGCTTTGCGCTTGAGCATATGAACAATAATCCAGCCAAATTTTCTTTAGGGTTGCGTAGAGAAATTAATGAACTATTACTTGCTAGAAAAAGTTTTCTTCAGAAAGAAGAGCCAGTTCATATAGAAATTGTTAGTGAAGCGTCATTAACTGAAGTGCCTCAAAAAAAATATGGGAATATCGCTGAATATATGCAATTAAATAGTAGATTGCCAGATAACTTAGATTTATTTATGAAGATGGCTATTGATGGTAATGATATTGAAGAAATAAAGCACCTACATAGCCTTAATGAAATTTCAGGCTTGCCTCGTATTAAGATTGATGATAGTTCTCCTCTTGAATATGCGCTAGCTCTTGGAAAAAATGATTTGGCTTTAGAGATGATGCAAGCAGGTTTCGTTTTGAATCATAGAAGTAAGGTTGACAGAGCAAATGTTCATGATGCAATAAAAAATATTATTGAACGAGGTACTGGAGGAAGGGGAGTACAAGAAATTCTGGATGGAAAAACAACAGGATTGCGCCAAGTTCGCAGCATTAATAGGTAAAGCTAATATGCTGAATAGGTTTGAGAAACTAATTCTTCAATTATTTCAGAAGCTGTTTGTTTGCTTGTTACCATTCCCACGCTTTGACCAGCCATTACTGATCCAAATTCAACATCTCCATCAATAACTGCTTTTCTTAAAGCTCCAGCCCAGAATTTTTCTATCATTAATTGAGCTTCTTCTTTTGATACTTTTCCGCTTTGATATTCATCGATAGCTTTTCTTTGAGCCTGATTAAATTCATAGGTTCCTTTATTCGTTATTGCTCTAACAGGAATTACTGGAAAATTATCATCGAGCTGTTGAGATACGGTGGTATCTCTAGCTTGTGATTTAAGAAAAATATTTTTAAAATTTTCATGCGCGATTGATTCATTGGCGCAAACGAATCGAGTTCCAAGTTGGCATCCAGCCGCGCCCATTTTTAGAAATTGTACAATTGCCTCGCCTCTACCAATTCCTCCAGCAACAAAAATAGGTATAATATCTTTTAAAGATGGTAAAATTTCTTGAGCCAATACTAAGGTTGACACTGGGCCAATATGGCCTCCAGCTTCCATCCCTTCGATAACTATGCCATCTACTCCCATTTTAACTAGTTTTTTAGCAATAATTAAAGCTGGAGCAAAGGCTATTACTTTAATATTTCCAGCTTTTAGCGAGTCAATCATGTAAGACTTGGGTAGGCCGCCAGCTAAAACAACATGAGTAACATTATTATCTTTACATGTTTGAATTAATTGATCGAGCTCAGGATGCATGGTAATTAAGTTTACCCCAAACGGTAGTTTAGTAAGCTCTTTTGTTGCTTTAATTTCTTTATCAAGCAGTTTTGGACCCATAGATCCGCAAGCAAGAACTCCAAATCCACCAGCATTAGAAATTGCCGCTACCAGATTATGTTCTGAAACCCAAGACATCGCTCCACCTAAAATGGCGTATTTTGTGCCTAAGAGTTTGCTGCCTTTTTGCCAGATGTAAGAGAGATCTATCATAATATTTACTTTAAATTTAAAATTTAATCTAAATGACAAGCGCTATGCAACAATCTAGTTGCATAGAATTTATGCTCATCGGCCACTACAAAACTTAATGTCATTAAAGATGTTTTAATAGACAAAATATCTATTTGAGCGTCGTTTAATGTTTTTGTTAAAGATTCAATTAGTTTTGAATTATGCTCTATATTTGTACCTATTACTGAAATTTTAGCAATATCTAATTTAGAATTTACGATTAATTCATTAGATATTTGTTGGTTGAGTGCTACTCCAATTACAGGATGGTTTGTGCTTGAATTATTTATAATGGTTCCAGCGTTATTTGTGAAGCTTGATAATACTTGCACTTTGATTCTATAATGCTTCGCCCATTTTACAGATTTTTCTTGTAGAACTTTAGCCCCTGCGTTTGCGAAGGCAATCATTTCATCATAGTTAATATTATTAATTTTATGAGCTTTGGCAACTATTCTAGGGTCACCAGTAAACACCCCCTCAACATCTGTGTAGATATTGCAGCTTTGAGCGCCCAAACAGCCAGCTAGAATAATAGCGCTTGTGTCTGATCCACCCCTGCCTAGAGTACTATTTCTTTGATCAAAAGTTATTCCTTGAAAGCCTGCAACTACTGCTACTTGGTATCCATCTTTAAAGGAATCGATAATTTTTGTGCAATGAAGCTCAATGATGTGTCCATCTGATAAATTATTATCAGTTATAATTCCTGTTTGCCAGCTTAGCCAGGATCTAGCTTTCAATCCAGCTTCTTGTAAAAATAAAGTAAATAAGCCAGCCGATACTTGTTCTCCTGTAGTGATAACATTGGCATATTCAGCCAAGCTATCTTGAGTAGCGCAGTTGCTTATCTCTTTTACTAAACTTACTAAATGATCAGTCACTCCAGCCATTGCAGAAACCACTACAATAACTTGGTTACCAGATGCTACTTGACTGATAACTTTTGCCACCGCATTCTTCATTAACTTAGTATTGGCTAAAGAAGTGCCACCAAATTTCTGTACTATTAATGTCATAAGTTCCTTATCATCTATAGATTCTATGTATTCTTGAGCTTAAAGAAGTAATTATATTGTTATAAGTGGCGCCAGAATGCTGTGCCATTCTTTGGATTGAAGAGTTTTTTCCTAACAGCTCAACTTCAGCTCCTACATATAAATATTCTTTTGGTATATTGGTAACGTCTATCATCGTAAGATCCATGGAAATTTTTCCTATTATAGGAGCCGGATAGCCATTAATATCAAAAACCCCTCTATTACTCAAGGATGGTAATATTCCATCTCCGTAACCTATAGGTATAGTAGCTATAACACTAGATTTGTTTAGTTTATAGCTGCCTTCGTAATCGGTAATAAAGTCTTCTTGAATTTCACGAATTTGTATAATTTTACTAGTAATAGTAATAGCATTCATAAGGTTTAGGTCTGGATTACTAGAATATCCTAATAATAATAATCCTGGTCTTACAATATCAAAGTGATATTGCTCATTGAGCGCAATACCAGTGCTTCCAGCAAAAGAAATAGGAAGATTAAATGCTTGTTGAATCTTCTTTATTATTTGTAGCTGATTTTGATTATAAGGATTGTCTGTTTGAGAGTTAGATGCAAAATAGCTCATAATGAAGCAAATAATAATTCTCTGCTGAAAATATCCTTGCTCTATGAGTTCTAAAGCTTCCTTGTAAGGAAAGCCTATTGTATTGATGCCAGTATCAATATTTAAAACAGCAGAAAAGTTTTTGTTTTTTCTTCGGCAATAATTATTAAATAATTCAAATTGTTCTTTAGTATTTAAAACTGGAATTAGATTATTTTGAGCAAAATAATCTTCTTCTCCGGCTGCAATGCCATTTAAAACATATATTCTGTCTGTAAGTGAGAAGCTTCGTAGTTCAAGAGCTTCATCTATGGTGCTAACAAAAAATTCATTACAACCAGCTTTAGATAAATGGCGCATTATGTGCATTAAGCCCATGCCATAAGCGTCTGATTTAATGTTAGCTGCACAAGTAACTTTTGTGCCAACAAAATTTTTCAATAATTTATAATTTTCAGCAATAGCTGCAGAGTTAATATAGATTTTATTAAGGGAGAATTTATTTTTTTCCATAATGTTTTAAGTATCTATATGATTAGTGAATTTAGTAGTATTAGAGTCAAAGTGTAATTTAATACTACCAACTGGGCCATTACGTTGTTTTGCTATAATTACTTCGGCAGTATTAGTAACTTTATTCATTTCTGATTGCCATTTTTCGTGTTCTGGTGTGTTTTCTTGAGGTTGTTTACGAATTAAATAATACTCATCTCGATAAATAAACATCACAATGTCAGCGTCTTGTTCAATGCTTCCAGATTCTCTAAGATCAGATAATAGAGGGCGTTTATCTTCTCGTTGTTCTACGGCTCTAGAAAGCTGAGATAAAGCTATCACAGGAATGTTTAGTTCTTTTGCTATGGCTTTTAGTCCTTGAGTTATTTCAGAAATTTCTTGAACCCTGCTTCCTTCGCTGTTTTTTGAAGAGCCTTTTATTAATTGTAAGTAATCAATCACTAATAAGCTAAGATTATGTCTTCTTTTTATTCGTCTAGCTCTAGTTCTAAGAGCGGCTATTGAAATGGATGGTGTGTCATCAATAAAAAAAGATAACTCTGCTAAATCTTTGCTAGCTTTAACTATTTTTACGAAATCATTCTCAGTGATTTGTCCTGATCTTAATTTGCCAGAGTTTACCTCAGAGCAGATAGACATCATTCTAGTGGCTAATTGTTCAGCTGACATTTCAAGAGAGAAAAAGCCTATTGAAGATGGTTGGTTTCCTTCTGTGTCATTTTGTTTATGGTGTAAATATTGACAAGCATTTAAAGCTAAATTTATTGCTAATGCTGTTTTACCCATAGAAGGACGGGCTGCTAAAATCAATAAATCAGAATTTTGCATTCCGCATAACATTTTATCCAGATCAATAAATCCAGTTGAAATTTTCTTGTCTCTTAAAGGCTAACTGTATTTTATCAAGCGCTTCACCTAGTGAGGCTTTAATAGCGCGAAAATTGGCATTAGTTTCTCTGCCTAAATTAGCTAAATTAAATAATTCTTGCTCTGCTCGCTCTATTTGTTCATTAGCAGTAAGGGTAATTTTAGGGGTGTAAGCATCATTTACTATATCTTCGCCAACATTAATTAAACTGCGACGAATTGATAAATCAACGATAGTTTTAGAATAATCATTAATATTAATTATTGTTGTAGCTAAGGTTGATAATTGGCTCAAATAATCTCTTTGATTCATTTCTTTTAAAGTTGGATCTTGGTCGAAATGGTTTTTTAGAGTGACTGGATTAGCTAACATTCCTCGATCAATAAAAGTGGCTATTGCTTCAAAAATTCTCTTGTGAATAGGTTCATAAAAATGTTCGGCTTGTAGAAAGTCACTCACTCTATTATATGATTCATTATTAGTAAGAATGCTGCCTAATATCATCTGTTCAGCTAAAATATTAGCTGGTAATACTCTATTTAAGGATGGTAATTCTGAAGGTTGGTCTGTTACTATCGGCATAATTAAAATGAAATATATGAAATTGTTTTAGAATAATGTATTATATATGATTATTATATTTTTCCTAGATTATTTTATCTATAATCTTGACAAAATCCAATTAATTTTCGTACAATGGTCTTTAAATTTTGGAAGTTGATGTAATTGGATAAGTTTGACGAGTTTGACAAAAAATTATCGGAATATAAGCAAAAACATCTTCCGTTAAAATTAAGAAAAGATAAGTCTTCTGATGCCGGGATTTTTGTGGTGGCAGAATTACTTGCCGGAATTGGAATCGGTGGTTTTTTAGGTTATCAACTTGATCAATACCTAAATACTAAAATGTTGTTTTTGTTAATATTGGTGGTTATAGGTTTAATTTCAGCATTCTATAATATTTACAACAAATATAAAGGGTAAAAAATGTCTCTCAATCCTTTCGCTCAATTTAAAACTTATTCATTGGTAGATATATCTTTGTTCGGCTATGATTTGAGCTTTACTAATTCTGCGATGTTTATGTTAATGGCTGTTGCTTTAGTGGGAGGTTTTTTTTATTTCTCATCTAAATATGCAGTTATAATACCTGGTAAATTACAAAGCTCTGCCGAATTAATTTTTGAATTTGTTGGTGATACTCTTCATGAAGCTGCTGGAAAGGCAAGTAAACCATTTTTCCCATTTATATTTACATTATTTACGTTCATATTAACGCTTAACTTATTAGGCATGATGCCCTATGGTTTTACGGTTACTAGTCATGTGAGCGTAACTTTTGCGATTGCTACGATGATTTTTTTTGCTGTTACTATTACTGGCTTTGTTAGGCATGGCCTGAAGTTCTTATCATTATTTTTGCCACATGGAACGCCGCTATATATTGCTCCATTAATGATATTGATTGAGTTATTTTCATTCTTATCTCGCCCCATTAGTTTATCAATTCGTTTGGCCGGTAATATGATAGCAGGGCATGTTTTGCTTAAAGTATTAGCTGGTTTTGTGGTGATGATGGGAGTTTATGGTATTGTTCCGATACCATTTATGGTGGTGATGGTTGGATTTGAGCTTTTTGTTGCCATTTTGCAAGCCTATTTATTTACGATTTTGGCATGTGTATATTTAAATGATGCTATAAACTTGCATTAGTAATGCTATTATGCAATTATGGGTGCTATTAATTATTTGTTTGTTATATTAATTTTAAATTTTAAGGAGAGTTAAGTTATGGATGCAGATTCATTAAAATATATTGCAATAGGTCTTATGAGTTTTGGTATGTTAGGAGCGGCTCTGGGAGTGGCCAACATATTCTCAAGTTTGCTCAATGCTATTGCTCGTAATCCAGCGCAAGAAAATAAATTATTTGCTCGTGCTATTATTGGTGCAGCTATGGCTGAGGCGATGGGTATATTTGCATTAGGTGTTGCTTTAATTTTGCTTTTTAAATAATAGAGCGATAAAATTTTATGCCGCAGCTTGATATTTCAACATTTTTGCCTCAATTATTTTGGCTTATAGTAAGCTTTGGATTGCTTTATTGTATTTTGAGTAAATTTTGTTTACCAAAGCTAGACAAAATTTTTTGTGAAAGAGATGATAAAATATCGCATGCTTTATCTAAGGCTGAAAGGAATAAAAAAGAAGCTTTCAAGCTTAAGGCAGAGTATGAAGAGGTGATATCTCGGGCTATTAAAACTAAAGATTCTATGGTTCTTGAGGCTTTAAAAGAAATATCTGTAATGATGGATCATAAGATGGTGCAGCATGAGCTTGAGCTGAAAATTATGTTAAGTAATTCCGAGCAAAAGCTAAAAGAGTTTAAGGATAATTCAGTTGAGCATGTTAAGCAGATAGCCGTGGAGGCTTCTGAAGAAATATTGTCTAATTTGTTAAATATAAAATTAACAAAGAAATCCATATTGCAGCTAATTAAATCTTAGGGTAATTATGGTGTTTGATGCAAGTTTTTGGTTGGCTATATCAATAGTAATTTTTATATGCTTAGTGTTTAAGTATGTGAAGTCATTTATTTTAACGGCGCTATTAAACAGAATTCAATCTATTGAAAACAAGTTTAAAGATATTTTTTCTATAAGCGAAGAAGCTGAAAATTTATTAAAAGAATATAGAGTGCTTCACCATTCATCTAAAGAAAAAGTAAAAGATATTATCGCTTCGGCTGAATTAGAAATAAAGCAGTTGAAAGAAGAAGCTGAGCATGAAATGTTAATGAAGCTGAGCTCAAGAACTGAGGCAATTCTTAGTAAGATTCATAATAATGAAGTAAAACTCTTGTCTGAATTGCGCTTAGAAGCGGTTAATTTAGCGGTATTGATTGCTGTGGAAGCGTTAACTTCTGATGAGGGGAGTCAGCAGAAAAATCAATACGTAAAAAATTCAATTGATGCAATATCATCACAGATTAAAGGAAATACACAGTATTTGATGTAGAATTCTTGACTAAGGTTAATATATAGGATATTAATTTTAAGTAATCTATATTAAGTTTTTGTAAACCAAGAAGTGTGAAGGTGGTATGATATCTATTTTATTAGCTTTAAAAGACAATCCAACTTTAACTGTTTTATCTTATCATCTTGAGCGCTATGGGTTTGTTATAAACTCTGCTTCTAACACAGAAGAGCTTTTGATAGAGGTCGGTAGAATAAATCCAAATATTTTAATTGTTGATGAAGATATTTCAAGTATTTCTGAGGTTAATGCTATATGCTCTAGCTTGAAGTCAAAGTATAAAACAAAAAAATTCCATATTATTTTAGCAAGTAAATCCCCCCAAGATAATAACCATAATATTAATGATTATATATTAAAGCCATTTGTACCAAGTGCGATCGTTGCTAAAATTCAGGCTTTTGCTAATGAAAAATTATTATATTCTAACGGCAAAACTTTGAGCTATAAGGGTATAGAAATGCAGGTTGATTCTTTTAAAGTTAGTCGCTTGGGTCGAGCCATTCATTTGGGGCCCACGGAATTTAAAATTCTTCAGTGTTTTCTAGAATTGCCAGAAAAAACATTATCTCGTAAATATATTATGAATCACGTTTGGGGTTATGATAGTGATGTTGAGGCGAGGACAGTTGATGTGCATATTAATAGATTAAGATCTGCCTTGAAAGAGGATGGTGAAGAATCTTCGCTTATCAGAACCATTAGGTCTGAAGGATATTCTCTGAATGTTACATTTTCTATGGTTAAGGCATAAGTTATTTTTCTAAATTTCTATAACTAAATTCCTTAATTAGAGGGACAATATTTTGCCTAAATTTAGATCCGTTAAATAATCCGTAATGTCCTACTCCTTTTTGTAGGTGGTATTCTTTTTTCTTTTCTGGGATATTTGCGCATAGATTAATGGCTGCTTTAGTTTGTTCTAAGCCGGTTATATCATCATGTTCTCCTTCTAATACTAACAAAGCTGGTTTAGTTATATTTTCTAGGTTAACTTGGCGGCCACGTGATATAAGTGTGCCTTGAGGTAGTGAATGTTCTATAAATACTTCTTTGATGGTTTGGATGTAAAACTCATCTGGTAAATCCATCACGGCTAAATATTCATCATAAAAAGCAATATGTTTATCGGCTCCATCTTCGTCTCCTTCAACCAGATGCTGAAATAATTTCATATGTTCCCCAACGTGGCGTTTCATGTTCATTGACATAAATCCGGCAAGCTGCAAGAATCCAGGGTAAACTTCTCTACCAAATCCTTTGTAATTTAATGGTACCATGCTGATTACATTGTTTTCGAACCACTGAATTTCTTTATTAGATGCGTAATCATTCACTTTTGTGGGGCTGATTCTAGCATCAATAGGGCCGCCAATTAGAATTATATTACTTGGTATTTTTGAGCTAGTAGGATTTTTTGTAGACATAATTGCAACAGCTGCAGAAACTGGCACAGCTGGCTGACATACTGCCATTACAGTTAGGTTAGGTGAAAGTTCTGACATGAATTCAATGCAGTAATCAATGAAATCATCAAAACCAAAATTTCCTTTTTCTATAGGGATATCCCTAACATTTTCCCAGTCTGTTATGTATACATCAAAATAAGGCAAACAATCTTGAACTGTTCCTCGTAATAAAGTGGCGTAATGTCCAGACATTGGCGCCACTATTAGTAGCTTAGGCAATTTTTTAGTAGGAAATTTTCTGAAATGAACCAAATTACAAAAGGTTTTTTTTATAACAGTCTCCTGCATTATTTTATATTCTTTGTCATTTACAAAAACATTATTTATTCCAAATTCAGGTTTAGGGTAATCTCTAGTCAGTCTTTCCATTAATTCATAAACTGCACTTGTTGTACGATTAGCTGTTAAATAAGACATCGGGTTATATGGGTTATCAGCCCAATCTTGTGCTGCTTTAAGTCCGGTTCTAAAAGGAGTAGCGTTGGCCTTATACATCTCCACGAAAGAATAAAGCAAGTTATTCTCAAAGATATTAGCAAATGGATTAGATTTGTTCATATTAATGGTGCTCCTACTGAATTTATAAATTATAGTATAAAATCAAATAGTAAAGAAGTAGTTAATGTGTTTATGTGGTATCTTCTTGCTTTTTCTGGAATATCTTTTATTCTTGGGTTGTTATTTTACTTAAGAGGTTTTGCATGGCTACACGTAAGAGTGTTTTAACAGCCTTGGTTGTTTGGTTATTTATCACTCTATTTTATTGTTATCAATATATTCTGCGTTTGTTACCAAATGTGGTAATGCCAGAATTAATGCAGCAATTTTCAGTGGGGGCTGTAGAATTTGGTGAATTTGCAGGAATTTATTACATTGGGTATATATTGATGCAAATTCCATTTGGCTTGTTGCTCAGTAGATTTGGTGGTAAAATTATTATTCCAATTAGTATTCTTACTTTAGCTTTAGGTTTATTGCCCATAGCAGTTAGTGATAATTGGCAATTAGTAATTTTGGGAAGGTTTCTCATAGGAGTTGGTGCTTCTGCGGCAATTGTCGGAGCCTTTCAAATCTTTAGAGCGGTTTTTCCTGATCATTTTACAATTATGTTAGGTGCATTGGTATGTGTTGGCTTGTTAACAGCTGTTTATGTGTCTAAGCCATTATCTATGGTAATTCATAGTCTTGGTATTGCCATGGCAGTAAAAAGCTTGGTATTTGGTGGGATTATTTTAGCTATGATAACTTATGTGGTGTTGCCTAGAATGCCTACGAGCAAAACTGATAATGTTTGGACAGATATTAAAGAAATTATTTGTAATAAAAAGCTGTTAATTATGAGTTTTTTTGCTGGTATGATGGTTGCCCCATTAGAAGGTTTTGCTGACGCTTGGGGAACGGCATTTATTAGAGTGGTTTATGGAATTGAAAGATATACAGCTGATTCTATCATATCTACAATTTTGACTGGTATGTGTGTGGGTTCATTAATATTACCTTATTTAGCCGAAAGAACTAAAAAATACTACATGACAACCATAATCTCTGGAATAATTATGGCATCTTGTTTTGCTTTTCTGCTATTAGGAAAAAGCAGTATTTTTATGCTATATATAATTAGTCTTATTATAGGTATTTGTAGCGCCTATCAAGTGGTGATTATTTCACGTATTTCAACTTACGTAAGAGTACAATTAAGTGGTATGGCTGCTGCTGTTAGTAATATGATAGTTATGTCATTTGGTTATGTTTTTCACAAGTTAATAGCATATGTTGTTGAATATAATGCTAAGGTAGAAATTGTAGACTCTGTGGCAACATATGGATATAATGATTATATATTCGGGATAGCGATAATTCCAATTGCAATAACAATAGCAGTGTTAGGTTTCATATGGGCTGTATTATTCAAGTATCGTCCTAAAAGAAATACAGAGATGTGATGTCAGAAAAAACAAAAATCATTCGTAATCTAACTGTTCATGTTAAAACGGCTAAAGGGCGTAAAGTATCTTCAACTCGTTGGTTGCAAAGACAGCTTAATGATCCATATGTTCAATTGGCAAAAGCAGCTGGATATAGATCTAGAGCTGCGTATAAGATCCTAGAAATTCATGATAAATACAAGCTATTCACCAAAGGGCAAGTGGTGGTGGATTTAGGCGCTGCGCCTGGTGGGTGGAGCCAAGTTGCTGCTGAAAAGATTGCTGCTGGAAAGCCTTGGGGTGGACAGGTATTGGCTATTGATTTATTGGAAATGGATCATATAGCTGGAGTAACAATTCTTTGTCAGAATTTTTTATCCTTGAGTAAAGAGGATACATTGTCTTGGTTGCAAGGAAAAAAAATAGACGTAGTATTAAGTGATATGGCAGCATCTGCTTCTGGTCATACTTTAACAGATCACTTGAGAATAATGCAGCTTTGTGAAGATGCTTTTTTCTTTGCTAAGGAACACTTAAAAGAAGGTGGAAGTTTTGTCGCCAAAATTTTAAGAGGTGGAACAGAAAATGAACTGCTTCATTTATTAAAGCTTCATTTTAGACAGGTCAAGCATTTTAAACCCAAATCTAGTCGTGTTGATTCGGCGGAGATGTATGTGATTTGTACAGGATTTCGTTCTAAAGAGGAGTAAAATTTATGAAGAAATCCGTATGGCTCATAGTTGATGATAAGCCAGGTAATGCTAACCAAGCTATAGCTCTTGCTAAAGCAATGGGATTTAATTATCAAATTAAGCATTTAAAATATAATTTATTAGCTAGATTGCCTAATTGGCTTAAGTTTGGTAGCCTTATAGGAGTTGATTTAAAGCGTAGCTCTAGCTTGGAGGAGCCATATCCAGATTTAATAATTTCTAGTGGTCGTAAAACGGCTGCTGTTAGCAATTACTTGAAGAAAATTCATCCTAAGATCTTTACAGTCCATTTAATGCATCCAGATTTACCATTTAAAGATTTTGATTTGGTATGCTTGCCATTTCATGATCAATGTGAGGGCTATAAGAGCTTTAAGAATATTATTTATTCTATCGGTGCTCCGTGCTTTTTAGATTATAAAAAAATTCAAGAAAGCGCTAAGGCTTTTCCTAAATTAAATGGTCCCTTCGTTTCGTTAATCATCGGTGGCAAAACAAAAAAAGGTGATTATTCAGAAGAAGAAATGAGATGGTTAATTTTAAAAGCTAATAAATTGACTTCTTCTATTAAAGGTACTTTGTTGATAACAAATAGCCGAAGAACAAATCAGCATATAGATTTGCAAGACATTACAGTTCCCTATTATTTCTATGATTGGCATAAAATGAAGTTGCAAGATAATCCATATCCAGAGTTTTTACAGAAAAGTGACTATTTTATTACAACTGGAGATTCAGTTTCCACATGTTCTGAAGTTTTAGCCACTGGGAAACCATTATATGTTTATCGGAAAGATAATTTGTTATATTCTAAGCACAGAAAATTTTTAGATTCTTTATATAACTCTGGTTATATTAAATATCTAAAAGATGAAGTTTTGTCGCTTGAAGAATGGAGCTATCCTCCATTACAGGAAGCACAAAGAATTGGCAAGTTTATAGAAGAGAAATTAAAGGATGCTAATATTACTGTCTCCAGCTAAAACACTTAATTTTAACTGCGATATTTCAGATCAAATTTGCACTTCTGTTCCTTATTTTGATAATGAAGCTCATCAATTAATACAAATTTTAAAAAAATACTCCTCTGAAGAATTGGCTAGTTTAATGAAAATGAGTCTAAAATTAGGAGAGTTTAATTATCAGCGCTTTCAGAATTATGATTCAAGCGATTCAAGGCCGGCTATATATGCTTATAATGGCGATGTTTATGAAGGATTTGAATTATCAGAATATAATCAAGAAACTCAAGCATTTGCTAATAAAACATTGCGTATTTTATCAGGACTTTACGGGATTTTAAAACCATTTGATTTAATAAAGGCTTATCGCTTAGAGATGTCAATTCATTTAAAAAATGAAAAAGGTAAGAATTTATATGATTTTTGGAGTAATAAACTAACAGATTATTTAAATAATGAACAAGGTAAATTTATAATTAACCTAGCTTCTCAAGAATATTCTTCGGTAATTAACTTAGAAAAAATAAATAAGAAAAGAATTGATGTTATATTTAAAGAAAAACAGAATAATGGGTATAAAATTATAGGATTACATGCAAAAAAAGCGCGTGGAGTTATGGCTAATTTTATTATTCGTAATTATATTGTGAATCCAGCACATATTAAAGATTTTAATTTGAACGGATATAAATATATGCCAGAGCTTTCATCAGAGGTTGAGTATGTATTTATTAGGTAAGAATAAACTTCTTTTAAAAATATTTGCTATAATGCTTTGTTTAATTTCTAGTTATGCTATTGCAAGATCTTGGGATAGTGCAGCTGAAGTTTATATTGTGAAGCCTGGTGAAGATTGGAAAAAATTAGAAAAGAAATTTGATATTCCAGCTAAGGCATTGCAGCGCTATAATAAATCTCTTGGACCTAAAGTGAATATTCCAGCTAAAATAATATATCAGGTGAAAGATGGTGAGACTTCTTTAGGAATAGCTGTAAAATATGGTATGACTTTTTCAGAATTAATTGCCCTGAATAATTTACAAGATCCATATGCAGTAAAGCTAGGTCAAAAATTAAAAGTAATGGTTTTAAAAACTCAAGATAACTTAGTTATAAAACCAGCTAATAATATTAAATTACAATTGTCTTGGCCTCTTAAGGGAAAAATTACTAGTAAATTTGGGATTCAAGAAAATGGAGCCAATCATGATGGTATTCGTCTTCTTGGTGTGAATGATGATAAGGTAAAAGCGGTTGCTAAAGGAAAAATTGTATATGTTGGTAATGAAATAGGAAGCTATGGTAATTTAGTGATTATTCAACATGACGGAGATTGGTTTTCTAGCTATGGTCATTTAAGTACAATTAATGTTACTAAAGGTGAAGAAGTGAAGTTGAAGCAAATTATTGGTACTATAGAAAATGCAGAGCTATATTTTAGTTTAAGAAAGAGAGAGAAAGCAATGGATCCTCAGAAATATTTACCAAAACGTGTTAAGAGGAAAAAATGAATAGATTAAATTTGCTCAGTGATGTAATCGATAAGGCTTTAAAATTAGGGGCTAGCGATGTAGATGCAATTATAATAGATTCTACCAGCATAAGTACGGAAGTGCGTTTAGAAAAATTGGTAAACATTGAAAGATCTGAGAATGCAGCAATAGCTTTGAGGGTTTTGATCAATCAGAGTCAAGCAATTGTATCGACTGCAGATTTTAGCTCTTCATCTTTAGATGATGCTATTAACAGAGCTATTGCAATGGCTAAAGTTACTCCTAAGAATCCACATTTATTTTTAGCGAATAAAGAGCAAATAACTGATGAAGTTTTCAATTTGAATCTTTATGATCCAGATGAACCATCGGCTGAAAGTCTCATTGAAAAAGCTAAACTTACGGAAAGCTATGCATTAAGTAATAAAGAGATCACTAATTCTGAAGGTTCTGCTGCGCATTATAATGCTGGAAGAATTTATTTTGCCACAAGTAATGGGTTCTCAAATTATTATCAAACTTCAAGCAGTGCCTTATCTCTGAGCGTTATAGCGGGAGAGAATGAAAACATGCAAACAGGTGATGCTTATTCAGTGGCTAGATTTGCAGAAGATTTAAAATCTTCTAAAGAAATAGGCCTGGAAGCTGCTCAGCAGGCTATAGCTAAAATGAATCCACGTAAATTACCTACGGCTGAAATGACGGTTATTTTTGATAGAAAAATGGCTAGAGGATTGCTTGGGGCTTTTGCAAGTGCTATTAATGGTGCATCAATTAGTAGAGGAGCTAGTTTCCTAATTGACCATTTAGGAAAAGAGATTTTTAATAATAATATCCATATTATAGACGATCCATTTATTATAAAAGGTTTAAGTTCTCGTCCGTTTGATGCAGAAGCAGTTCTTGGGAAGAAACTTAATATAATCAATGATGGTGTTTTAAATAGTTATTTTCTAGATTTACAGACAGCTAGTAAGTTAAACTTACAAACTACAGGGCATGCTACACGTGGTCTTTCCAGCGCTCCAACGCCTAGCTGTACAAATCTATATATGCAAGCTGGAAAAGTTTCTCTTAAAGATATGATTAAATCTATTAAAAATGGCCTATTAGTAACTGAAGTTTTTGGCCATGGGGCAAATATAATTACAGGAGATTATAGTCAAGGTGTTAGTGGATTTTATATTGAGAATGGAGAAATATCTTATCCAGTAAGCGAGATCACTATAGCAAGTAATTTAAAGTATATGTTTAAAAGCATGATCCCAGCTGATGACTTAAAATTTGAATACAGTATAAATAGTCCATCATTATTAATAGAAAAAATGACAATAGCTGGAGTTTGAGTGTGAGTGGATTTTATTTACTAAAACGTTTATTTAAAGGGTTTATTAAGCCATATATATTCAAGCTTTCTTTAGCTGTTATTGCTATGGTGATTATGGCTCTATCAAATGCATTTCATGTGTGGTTAGTTAAGCCCGCTTTGGATAAAATATTTTTCCATTTAGATAAGGAGATGTTATTAATAATTCCAATTGCTATGGTTGCAGTTGGAGCTATAAAAGCTTTAGCCACTTACTTTCAAAATTTTTATATGAAATTTGTGGGGCAGAGGATAATTACAGATATTCAAGCTAAGCTTTATGCTCATTTAATTTATTCAGATTTACCATATTTGCAGCAATTTTCTACTGGTAAAATTATTTCTCGTTTTTCTAATGATATAATGACGATGCGTGCCTCTCTTTCCAATGTGCTAACTGGTATAGCTAAAGAGTTTTTAACAGTAGTGTTTTTGATACTAGTGATGTTTAATCTAAATTGGCAATTAGCATTATTAATTTTCGGAGTTTTTCCATTGGCAATTTATCCTATTATAAGAATGGGAAAAAGAATGCGTAAAATTTCTTTATCAACCCAAGAAAGCTTAGGGCATTATACAAGTCAATTAGATGAAACATTTAAAGCTATAAAAGAAGTTAAGTCTTATCATGCTGAAAGATATGAAATAGGAAAGTCAAATAATATTTTAAATAATATTTTTGGGCTTTATGTACAGGCGATTCGCACTGAGTCTCTAGCTTCTCCTATTATTGAAGTAATTAGTAGCTTGGCCATTGCAGGAGTTATCTGGTATGCGGGGCATGAAGTAATTGCAGGTAGCAGCAGTCCGGGAAGTTTTATAGCCTTTATAGGCGCTTTTGTTGCAGCTTATAGGCCATTAAAAAGCTTAGCAGAGTTAAATAATAATCTGCAAGAAGGTTTAGCAGCTAGTAAAAGACTATTTGATGTATTGGATGTGAAGCCACAAATTATAGATCATCCAGGATGTGGTCCTTTAAAAATAAAACAAGCTGAAATTAAATTTAATAACATCAGTTTTAGTTATAAAAAACAGCCGCTTTTTAATAATCTGTCTTTCGATATAACTCCTGGTAAAGTTATTGCATTTGTTGGTAGTTCTGGCAGTGGAAAAACTACTATTGCTAATTTATTACTTAGATTCTACGAGACAGATTCAGGCGAAATTCTAATTGATGGACAAAATATTAAAGAGGTTTCTTTGGAGTCTTTGCGTGGACAAATTACTATGGTTAGCCAAGATATTCTATTATTTGATGATACAATTGCTGCTAATATTTCATATGGTAAATTAAAATCTAGCAACAAAGAAATTATAGCTGCAGCTAAAGCTTCTGCTGCTGAAGAATTTATTGATCAGTTACCTGAAAAATATAATACAATGATTGGTCAAAGTGGGTTTAAATTATCTGGTGGACAAAAACAACGTATTTCCATTGCTAGAGCTATATTAAAAAGTAGTCCGATAATAATTTTTGATGAAGCTACTTCTGCGTTAGACAATATTTCTGAAGCTACAATTCAAAATAGTATATTTGCTCTTAAGGGGCAGGGTAGGTCTATTATTATTATTGCTCATCGCCTTTCCACAATCATTAATAGTGATTTGATTTATGTATTAGATAAAGGGAAAATTATTGCTTCAGGAAATCACCAAGAATTACTCAAGAAATCCACATATTATAGAGAGCTTTATTCTAAGTCTCAGAGCGAGACATAATATAGTATAACTATATAAAATAAATCTTTTATTGCTTCATTTATTTTTTCTATTTGTTATAATTTTCCTCAATATTGGAGTGTTTATGTCAAATCACAAAACTGCCTTAGATAATATTAAACATCTTGCTCAAGATGATTTAAGAGCTATGGATCTGGTAATAGAAAAAAGGTTATTAGAGAAAGAACAATTAGTTCAAGATATTACTTATCATATAATTAGTTCTGGTGGCAAAAGATTAAGGCCTGTTTTATCAATTTTAAGTGCTAAATTATTTGGCTATAGTGGTGAAAGGCATATTAATTTAGCTGCTGCAGTGGAGTTTATTCATACTGCCACTTTGCTTCATGATGATGTAGTAGATCATAGTAATTTGCGCCGGGGGTTACCAACTGCCAATAAGAACTGGGATAATAAATCTAGCATTTTAGTAGGAGATTTTTTATTCAGTCAATCATTTGTTTTGATGTCAGAGGATAATGATTTAAATATACTTCGTATATTATCTAGAGCAGCTTCAATTATTGCTGAAGGAGAAGTGCATCAGCTATCTTCAATTTCTAATTTAGAATTAGATATAGATAATTATTTGAGAATTATTTCTGCTAAGACAGCTGAATTATTTGCAGCTTCATGTCAAGTTGGTGCTGCAGTTGCCAATCAAGATGAAATATTGCAATTAGCAATGTATCATTTTGGATTAAATTTAGGCATAGCTTTTCAAATAATGGATGATGTTTTAGATTATATGGCGGAAGGGGTCGCCTTAGGGAAAAATATAGGTGATGATTTCAGAGAAGGAAAAGTTACTTTGCCTATTATTATAGCTTATGAATTAAGTGATTTCAATGAGAGAGAATTCTGGCAAAGAGCTTTTTCTACAGCTAATCATGAAGCAGAAGATTTCACTAAAGCTCTAGAAATTCTTAATAAATATAACGTTATGGATAGCTGCTTGAATATGGCTTCAGATTTTATTAATAAAGCAAAAACTCATATAGCTATAGCTCCAGATAATCAAATAAAATCAGCGTTAATTGAAGTGCTAAATTTTTCAATTAATAGAGAATTTTAAATATAATAGGTTGTTTTATGCGTTTATTTTTAAAATATTTTTTTATTACGATGTTATTGATATGTACGATACTTGTACTAGATTTATATATTTTTAATAAGCAGCGCGAAAAAAACAGCGTAATGGAATATAATAAGTTATTAAATATTTCTTTTGATCAAGCTTTTAAGGATTATTATCTTGCTCAGTTAGATGAGTCTCCTACTATAAAAAGAGGAGAGGGGTTTGCTAAGATGTTTGCTTTAGCCGAAGAACAGAGTATACGAACAAAAAAACCAATTATAGTGCTGGAAACAGGTTCAATAAGAAAAACCCATTTAAATTTTTCTAAAGATGGATCTTCAACTCTTATTTTTAACCATTTCGTTAAAGATAAAAATGGAAAACTATATACGGTTGATTTGAATCCTAAATGTAAAATTATCATTGAAAATATTTATAAGCTAAAAAATACAGAATCATATACATTAGATTCAGTAGAGTACTTAGAGAAATTTAAGACTCCTCAGGATATAACAATTTTATATTTAGACTCGTATGATGTGGATTTTAAAAATTCTACTCCTTCCGCTGAACATCATTTAAAGGAAATTGAAGCAATTTTTGACAAGCTTGCGCCAGGTACTACTATTGTTATAGATGATAACAAGGTTATTAATGGCAAGCCTGTAGGTAAAGGGTATTTAGTAGAAAAATTCCTTCAAGATAAAAATACTAATTTGGTTTATGATGGATATATTAAGCTATTTCAGATTAAATCTTAATTATAACATCTCAGTAGCAAAAATTTTATGAATTTAATCTATTTATTGATGATTTCTTTAATCAATTGCTGTGTAGAGCTAGAAATTTCTGCACCCAGCTTTCCTGATATAATGAATCATTTTGCAGCATCAGAGGCTGACGTAGGATTAAGTATAACTTATAATTTATTAGGTTTTTGTTTAGCATCTCTTGTCTATGGTCCTCTATCTGACTGCTATGGTCGTAGAAACATCATGATTATTGGAAATGCTATTTTAACGTTAGGAGCTTTTGCTTGCGTTGTGTCTCCATCCATTGAATGGCTTTTAGTCGCAAGGTTTGTACAAGGCATAGGTGCCGCCAGCTCAGCTGTTGTAGTTCCGGCTATAATTGCCGATGTGTATACGAGAGAAAAATCTGCCAAGCTTTATGGTATCATGAATACGGTTTTTAGTAGCATTATGGGATTATCTCCGGTGATAGGTGGATTTATTAATAATGCCATTGGCTGGCGTGGAAACTATGGATTTGTAACTAGTATTTGCATTCTTTCATGGATTTTATTATATCGTTATTTACCAGAAACAAAAGCGGTTAAAGATTCTCCAAATCTTGGAAAAATTTATAAAGATTATAAGAAATTATTATCAAGTGTTGTTTTTATAGGTGCAGCATCAATGCCAAGCTTATCATATGGTTGCTATATGGCTTTTGTTGCAATCGCTCCTTTTATATATATGAAAATATTTGAACTAGATATTTTGTATTATACTTGTCACCAAGCCGTAATAGTATTTGTTTTTTCTTTTACAAGTTTTATAGCAAATAAAATTACATCTAGAATAGGAATTACAAGATCCATTCATATTAGTCTAGGTTGTTATATAGTAGGAAGTTTTCTAATGTTATTTGCTTGGTCACCTTACTCTTTGACTATTTTTAATTGTATATTTTCTATTGGTGCTGCGGTTCTTTATCCTATCATATTTGCAAGATCTGTAGAAATTTTTCCAGAAATTAAAGGCACAGCAGCCTCTGTTATTATGAGTGCTAGATATTTAATATGTTCTATTATTACTGGTTCTGCCAGTTATTTTTATAATGGAGAAGTGTTGTCCTTGGCATTAGTAATATTTCTAACCACATGCGTTATTGTGTGGATTACTATTTATTTATTGAGGAAATTAGATTTTAAATAAACCATTTATTAACGAAATATGCTGTATTATGAGATATAGAGGAGTAAATTATGCCAAGAAATACCAAATACATAAAAAAATTATTGGATGTGCAGAGTGCCCATCAAAAAATGATGAATCAAATAGTTCTTAATGCTATAGAAGAGCAGGAAGGTTTAGTTCATAAATTATTTGAAGAAGAGCGCAATATTAAACTAACCATAGGGCAAAAAATTTCTGATGCCATTGCCAGCTTTGGTGGAAGTTGGCCTTTTATTTTTATTTTCTTCGTTTTGTTGTTTGGTTGGATGGCTTTGAATAGCTTATTGGCTGACAAGGCATTTGACCCATATCCATATATTCTTCTTAATTTAGTATTGTCATGTATAGCTGCAATACAAGCTCCTATAATTTTAATGAGTCAAAACCGCAAAGAAGTTAGGGAAACTAAGCGTGCTCAAGATGCTTATTTAATTAATCTTAAATCAGAGTTAGAAAATCGTGCAATGGACCAAAAGCTCAATTTGCTTATTAATGAAGAATTCAATGAATTAATTGAAATACAGAAAATACAAATTAGCAAATTAGAAAATATAGAATCGTCTTTAAAGAAACATCATCATAGCCATAACTAAATAGATTTATATGTCTACTGGATAGTAAATCTAAGCTTCAAAAAAGTCAGGAAAAATATTATCTGATCACTGTTTAGCTAAAGAAATTTATACATTCAGGAAATTGCCTAAGAAAAGGGGTAGCTGAATTATCTCATCAAAAAAATATTTCTTCTATAGAGATTATTTAATCCCCCCAAAAAAAATTAAAAAAGCCTGATATAGAGTTTAAAATTAATGAAGAAAAAATAGCTTCTTGGAAAAAATCTACTAAGGCTGTTGAACCAGTCATCGGTACATTAGAAGGAGGAACTTTTTCTCGCAGAAAAGTTAAAAACAGAGATAAAGATAAGAAAGGTGGATCAATCGATATCTAATCTATTATTTATTTTAATTACCAAGGCGAATCCTAGTGCCATGGTAGCAATTCCAACTACGATAGCAGTTAGCATTAATACATGTGGGAGAGGATTAGAATATATTTCGATGCAGCCAGATATAGGGCAAATTGGAGGTTTAGCGCCATATATTTTTCCCAGGCTTATATAAAACCATAATACTGAAGTTTGAAATAAACTTAATCCCAGGAGCCTTTTTAGCAAGTTTTCACTTGCTAAAACCACGTATAGTCCTAAGCAGAATAATAAAATAGCAAAGCTATAATTTAGATTGATTAGATGCATGATCATTCATAGCCAAACAAAAATAGATTAATAACATAGTAGCGAAAACAGTAATTCCAACTCCCAATTCAACGGTAGTAATACCAATTTTTTGTGCTATGGTATTATTATTAGAAAAGACCTTATAGTTTAAAAATTCTAACTTACCAAATAACCCACATAGTCCAGTGGTTAAATATATTCCAAGGCCAAAAATAGCTATATTTTTTAACTTATTTAGAGATAATTTTTCTAACAAAATATTATCGCCAAAAGCCATAGAATATAAGATAAGTCCTGTGGCCATAATCGCTCCAGCTTGAAAGCCCCCGCCTGGAGAAATTTCTCCATGAAATTGGATATATAAGCCGAAAATGAGAATTAATGGAAGAATAAATCTAGTTAGTTTTTCTATTAATAGATCTGGTTTTTCTTTTTGTATTCTAGGTTTCTCTATAACTAAAAGAACGGATAGTCCTCCTATTAATATTACTAAAGTTTCAAGCAAAGTATCGTAGCCGCGGTAACTAGCAAGAATTGCCGCTACAATTGATGGAATATTTATGTCATGAGATGTATTCGCTAAATAATAGGCAGCTGTTCGTTGCTGAGATATTGTAAATTGCTCGCCAAATTCTGGTAGATCAGAGCTTGCATAAATAAGTAAGGCAGCAAGTGCTATAGATATAATAAATAATAATGGCTTGAATGTTTCTGCAAATATATAAGGTGGAGTATAAACAGCTTTAATAGCATAAATAGAAAATATAGAAGCTAATATTCCAACAGCTGCTTCAGTCATAGCAACGTCTGGGGCATCTAAAACTAAATACATTGTGACAGTAAACAGACTGAAGGCGCTATTAATTAAGCTAGTTGCTAAAATATTTTTAGAGCAAATAAAAAATATTATGGTTAATAAGCTGCTCAAAATAATAAAATATAGCAGTTCAGCTTCAAACATTTTGGTCATCCTTTTTTAATTCTGGCGATAATCCCTGCTTAAGGGCAATACGATTTAAAATATAGCTGGCAGTAGGATTAATAATTAACAAAATGAAGGCAAGTAAAACTATTTTAACAGCTGAGATTAGAGTGGTACTCTGTAATGCAATCCCTAGCATTACTAATGGGCATCCCACCACATCTCCTACGGTTGCTGCGTGCATTTTAGTAAAATAATCAGGTAGTCTATTGCAGCCTATTACGGCTGAAAGAATCATCGCTAGGCCAATAAAAATTAAGAAATAACTTATAATTTCAATCATTTTTTACCTCTTTAGTTTACTAATACTGAGGTTGACTGCAAAACCTAAAATGCCATAGATGTAAGCGATATCAATAAAGCTTTCTCTGCCTGTAAAAAGGCTAAAGAAACAAAGCAAAACAATTATATAATTTGTCAAGCAACATAAGGACATAATGCTTTCAGGTATTGTTTTGCCAGTTAATACTCCAATTAACATTAGTAATATGCAAAATAGTAGTATAATCAGGGCAATGGTCATTTTGTTACCTCAGGAATACTGTATATATTTTGCATCGCTTCATCACTAATAGCATGAATTAATATTTTATTGTTCTGTAAATCCATGGACATAGTGCCAGGAGTAAGTGTAATACAGTTAGCTTGGATAGCTTGAGTAACAGAATTTTTTGATTGAGCATCGATAAGTTGATAAACTGGTTTTACCTGCTTAGGATTAAGCCAAATAATTTTTAAAAGCATAATTGTTGATAGAAACATTTCTTTGAATAAATTTCTTGTGAAAGAAAACCAGCACAAATCGAATTTTAAAAAAATGGGTGAGCTGGTAAATAACTTTTTATCAATTAGTACAACGATCAATACAGAACAACATGCAGAAATAGCAAAAAATATAGAATTTTGTCCTGATAAGATAATCCATAATAATAACAAAATAATTATCATATTGAAAAGATCTCTTTAAGTGATTTTTTAAAATAACCAGGGAGCTCTGCCTGAAGTTTTAATATATTTCCTTGATAGGGAATGGAAATTTCATAAGCATGCAAATGTAAGTTAGAACCTTTTGAATCTTTAATATTAGGATCATATTTGCTATCCCCTAAAATAGGGAAGCCCAGTTCTAATGAGTGTAAACGCAATTGATGAGTTTTTCCAGTGATTGGACGGAATTCTACATAACTTGCTTTAGATTTTTTAGCTAATACCTTATAATTTGTAATTGCATTTTCTTCTTCTATATTTTTATTATATTCTTTATTTATGATGCTAGATATTTGACCATTATTCACTTTTAAATGACCAGTCAAAATAGCTAAATATTTTTTCTCTATAGAATGCGATTTAAATGCATGAGACAGCTCTTTTGCAGTATTATTATTTAAAGCAATTAGCAAAATTCCGCTGGTTTCTTTATCTAATCGATGAACTAGTTTATGAATAGGTTTCTCATCAGACCAAGTGTCTGAACATTCAAGCATTTTAGGCATAATATCATCGATAGATATTTTAATTTTACTGCCACCTTGAACAGCTAAACCAGCTGGTTTATTAATGACAATCAAATCGGCATCGCGATAAATGATATTATCGGTTATTAATTTGATTTGTTCTTTTGTAACTGCCTTGTTATGGCGGTGTTCTGAATAATTTTCTTGAATCAAATCAGAAGATATTTGTAAAAAATCATCTAAATTTATACGGTGGTTAGCAAGGGATTTTTGTTGATTTACCAGAATTAATTTCTTTCTAAGAGATTTTTCTATTATCCCTTGAGTAAGATATGGGTATTTCTTGTGAAGAACTCTATCTAGTCTGGAGCCTGTTTCGTCTTTCGTGATGGGAATAAATATATATTTATGAATCATATTTTGTCTTATTGTTATCTTCTATTGTTTTTATGGTTCGATTATTTTTAACATCATCTATCAATGTTGGAATTTGTCCTAAAGCAAATTCTAGAACTGCTTTAAATCTGTTCAGTATCATTTTTTGCATTATAGGTGATATTTTTTCTTGAAACCTAGAGTAACGTATATAAAGATACGAATTTGTCATAGAGTCAATTACTTTTCTTTCTTCTTCTTGGCTGTCAATTAACATTTGCTGAATATTAATTACTGTTTTAGCTTTTTTAATTCTAGCATCAATAATCGTCTGCATTAATTTTGTATTAAAATATTGTATGAGCTTCTCTAATTCATCGGCGGTAAAAAACTGAGTATATTGGCCCATAAGATATTCTCTAAAATACATTTTATCTTTAGATATTTGAGTAATAACCAGTTCTTGTAGTAGAGCAATAACTTGCTTTTTTTGTTCAGCTGTTAGGTCTTTTACTTCACTTCCATCAATATTCCCTAAAAGATATGTGGTGTCTCTTCTTCTCTCTTCTTCATATGAAATATCCCATTTTAGGACATCCAATAATCTGCTGGATTTATTAATATAACCTTTGTCTTTAGGTGTTGAAGAGGTGTTATTGTTTTTATTTCTTTGATTAGGAACTGCCAAGCTAAGATTAGCAAATAAGCAAAATACAATAGCTAAGATTATACAATAATTTGGTATTATTTTTTTCTGGATATTTTTCATTAGAATTATTTGTATCAATTGCAGTCTATAGCAATAAGAATAGAGATGTAAGTAGATAAATGCAATGATTAAGTATTATTTGATCTATTTTCTATATCTCCTTGAAAAATAATCATTATCCAGCTAAACTTAATTTTTAATTAACTTGAGTAATAGATAGAGAAATGAAACTAAAAAATAAATATTTTATAATTGCTATAGTCTTGTTGTTGCCATTTGGATGGCTTGTTGCTGAAACTATTAGCGATAAAGTAATGCTGTATAGCATGCTTGAGCTTGTTAAAAGAGAATATGTAAAAGAAACGACTGATAAGGAATTGGTTGAATCGGCTATTACAGGGATGTTAGCTGGATTAGATCCTCATTCAAGATTTTTGAATGAAAAGGAATTTGAAGATATGAAAGTCACCACTAAAGGAGAGTTTGGTGGCATAGGTATTGAAATGATGATAGAAGGACAAGGCTTGAGGGTTATTAGTCCAATAGATGATACTCCCGCTTTTAGAGCAAATGTTCAACCTGGAGATCTAATATTTTCAATAAATGATGAATTAATATCTAATATGACTCCATCTGAAGCTATTAATAAAATGCGAGGAGAGAAGGGTACAAAGGTTAAAATTGGTATTATAAGAGTTGGTGCGGCAGAGCCAATAGAGATTAGTTTGGTTAGAGAAATAATAAAGGCTAATCCAGTTAAGCATCATGTGTATCAAGATATTGGTTATATAAGGATTGCATCATTCTCTGGTCAAACTTCTGAGGCAGTTGCCAAGGCAATCAAGGATATGGGAAAAAGTAAAATAAAAGGATATGTTCTTGATTTGCGTAATAATCCAGGTGGATTACTTGAGCAATCAGTATATGTTTCTGATCTCTTTCTTGATAAAGGAATAATAGTTAGCGCAAAAGGTAGAGATGAAAAAGAACTCATGGTATTTAAAGCTGAAGCTGGAGATTCTATACAAAACCTTCCATTAGTAGTGCTTATTAATAATGGATCTGCTTCTGCCTCTGAGATTGTAGCTGGGGCATTACAAGATAACAAAAGGGCATTAATTGTGGGAACTAAATCTTTTGGTAAAGGTTCAATTCAAAGTGTTATACCGGTGCCAGGATATGGTGCTATAAGTTTAACTACTGCTCTATATTACACTCCTTCTGGCAAATCGATACAAGCCGAAGGAATTATTCCAGATATTATTGTTGAGCCTGCAAAAATTGAGTTGCTTAGCAGTGTAAAAGATGGAAAAATGCAATTCCAATTTGCAGAATCAAAATTAAGAAATCATATTGCTAATAAACAAAATTCTACTACATCTGAAGAAAATAGGGTTGTAATTACCAATAAAGAAGAAATTTGGAGCAAGCTATATGAACAAGATTATCAATTAGCTAGGGCTATAGATGTACTAAAGAGTATGCAGGTATTACAAAAATGGTAGTAAGGATGAATAGATTATCTATTATAACTTTAGTTTTATCTATTATTTTTTTATTGATATTAGGATATTTATTTTTCTTTAAAGCTGAAAATGATATTAAACATGCAGAATTATCTGGGCATAGAGTAACACTCGTAATCGAAGGGTTTGATGATGAGGTAGATCTCAATGTTAATGATGATGGTGGACCAGTTATAGCAATAATTATTGATGGAATTGGTTTTCTAAACCCTAATTCTAAATTAGACTTGCCTGCTCAGGTTGCTCTGGGGATGCCTTCATATGTTCCTTATAAAGAATATGCTAATAATCCTCTTATTATGAAGCATAATATATTGCTTAATATTCCTTTAGAGCCTATTAATTATCCTGAGGATGACCCAGACCCTGAAGCATTACTTATAGAGAATGGTGATCAGGAAAATTTAGCAAGACTTGGTACCATTTTAGACAGGGCTCAAAATTATCATGCAGTATATAGTTCTTATGATGAGAAATATACCAATTCTAATAAAGAAGCTAAAGATTTGCTTCGTAGCTTAAAGAATAAAAAAATTATCTATTTGTCTGGGCTTACTGATAAAAACGCATTAATTTATCAGATAGCGAATAAAATTAATTTTTCTATTTTAGAAAATGATATTATTTTAGATTCAACTATTTCTAGAGAAGAAATTTCTGCAAAATTATTGGAGCTTGAGCGTCAAGCTCAGAATTCTGGGGCAGCTGTAGCTATTGGTGGGTCGTATCCTGTAACTATAGAATTATTAAATGAATGGATACCTAAGTTAGCAGACAAGGGCATTAAGTTACTGTCAATTCAAGAATTTTATAAGATCATATCAAAACGTAAGGCTCTTTCAGCAAGGGCTAAAGAAGTGGATTTTTCATGAGTGATGTAGACCAGGAATTGTATTTAAAGAAATTACCTTATCGTCCCAGTGTAGGGCTGATGATACTTAATGATAAATTCGAAGTATTCGTCGGTAAAAGATTGGACTCTAAAACGGAAGCCTGGCAAATGCCACAAGGTGGAATTGATGAAGGTGAAATTCCTAGAGGTGCAGCTCTAAGGGAAATGAAAGAAGAAATAGGCACCGATTACGCTGAAATATTAGCGGAAACAAAACAATGGTATCATTATGATTTACCCTTCTATTTAATTAGTAAATTATGGAATGGTCGTTATCGTGGACAGAGACAAAAATGGTTCTTGTTAAAATATTTAGGTGGAAATGAGGATATTAAAATTGATAATAAGCATCCGGAATTTATATCTTGGAAATGGGTTGCTATGGAAGAATTGCCGCAAATTATTGTGCCATTTAAGAAAAATTTATATATTTCTGTAATTGAAGAATTTCGTGATGTTATTTTATCTTTGAAAGAAAAATAGGCATTTTTATGGAGTATCAGGGTATACACCAATTATATGAATTAATTTTTAATATCAACAAGCCTCTGATTGGTAAAAAAGGGGTGCATTATCAAAAGCTGCTTAAAGATTGGTTGAAGATTGTAGGAAAAGATTTAGCGCAATATACAATTCCCACCAAAATATCATCTATTAAACGTAAAAATTATTCGGAAAATACACTATATTTAGCCACCAATAATGCTGCTTCAGCCACTGAGTTAGTTTATCATATTGGGGTGATCAAAGAACAGATAAATTGTTATTTTGGCTACCCATATATTCAGCAAATAAAATTAGTGCAGGCTGTATTTAAAGTGAAGCCAGTGCATAAAGAGGCTTCAATAAAATTATCACCAGAGGCTTCATTAAAGCTAAATAAACTTATTGTTGAATATGATCAAGATGATGAGATTAAAGACTCTTTAAAGAACTTGGCCACCTCCATATTAGCTAGAAAAATTTAGAAAATACATAAAACTTATAAAAATCACTTGTATTTTTATTAAAATTCTTTACTTTGGTGGGAGTGTGAATTCAACACATTATTCTTAAGCGTCCTTAGCTCAGCAGGATAGAGCAACAGATTTCTAATCTGTGGGTC
>CAZJZY010000005.1:0-20069 GCA_964550685.1 uncultured Rickettsiales bacterium
ATATAATTGGCTTCATTACTTGCTAAAAAGACGACCCCATTAGCTATATCTTCTGGTGAACCTAAACGCCCACATGGAACTTTTTTTAATAATTCGTCTTTTAATTCTTGGCTTAATTTATCGGTCATAGCAGTTGCCATGAAGCCTGGCGCTATACAATTAACTGTAACTCCTCTGTTAGCAACTTCTATAGCGAGACTTTTTGACATTCCAACCATTCCAGCTTTTGCAGCGGTATAGTTAGCTTGTCCTGGATTTCCAGTGGTGCCAACTATTGATGAAATATTAATAATGCGCCCATGTCTCTGTTTGATCATTTTTTTAATCACCGCTTTATTTAAAATAAAAGTAGCTCTTAAATTAATGTTCATAACTGTATCAAAATCTTCAATGCTCATTCTTAAGGATAAATTATCTTTTGTAACACCGGCATTACAAACTAAAATATCTAATTTTTCGTGAATAGCATAAGCTTTATCAATTAAAGCACCTACAGCCTCATCATCTTGTAAATTGCAAGCTTCAATGCTAACTCTTGTTTTTAACTCAGAAGCCAAAGCCTCTAAAGCTACCATGTTAGTGCCTGAAATAATTACATGCGCACCTTGTTCATGTAGTCTTCTGGCTATTGCGCCGCCAAGCCCACCTGATGCTCCGGTAACTAAAGCTACTTGTCCTTGTAAATCAAACATCTTTCTCTCCTTAATAATATATTATTTAAATAAACATCCTCAACGGATGCTCAATGAATTTCTTAAAGCTGCTCAAAAATTTAGCTCCCACGGCGCCATCAACCACGCGGTGATCGCAAGAAACACTCACATCCATTATTGTTGCTGTTGTTATTTGGTCATTAATAACTATGGGACGTTTAGTGCTTGACCCAACTGCCATAATGCAGCTTTGTGGAGGGTTAACAATAGCTTGAAATTGTTTCACTCCATACATTCCAAGATTAGAAATACTAAACCCACCGCCTTGAAACTCTTCTGGTCTTAGTGCGTTTTCACGCGCTTTTTTTGCTAAAGCTTTCATCTCATTCGAAATATTAATGATAGATTTTTGATCGGCATTATGGATGATAGGAGTAATTAACCCTCCGTCGATTGCTACAGCCACTGAAATATCTACATTATTATATTGCAATATTGCTTCATCATTCCAAGAGGCGTTTGCTTCTGGAACTTCAGCTAAAGCCATAGCGGCAGCTTTAATAATACAGTCGTTGATTGATACTTTAAATTCTGGCTTATCTTTATTATTAGTGGTAGCATTTAACTCTTCGCGTAAGAATAATAATTTATCAATATTACATTCTATTGATAAATAAAAATGTGGAATGCTAAGTTTTGATTCAAGCAGACGCTTGGCAATTACTTTGCGTATATTGTTATTAGGAAGAACTACATATTCTTGCGGATGTCTTTCTAAGCTAGAATTAGATCTTCTTTTAGATTTAGAGTTTAGAACATCTTCTTTTATAATTCTGCCATGTGGGCCACTTCCAATAATTCTAGATAAATCAATATTATCAATTTCTGCAATGCGCTTAGCAAGAGGAGATGCTTTAACTCTAGATGAATTATTTTGTAAAGGACTTGATATAATGGGAGAAGCTGCTTGAACTATAGGAGCTACAACTGGAGGCTGTTTCATAAGAGTTTTAGGCTTATAGTCAGCTATTGAATCTAATGATTCTCCATCTTCTAATAGCAAAGCTATTAGATTATTAACTGGAACATTTTGACTACCAGAAGGAACAAAAATTTTACCTATAATTCCTTCATCAATAGATTCCACTTCCATCGTGGCTTTATCGGTTTCAATTTCAGCTAACACATCGCCTGGTTTTACTTTGTCACCTTCTTTTTTGAGCCATTTGGTTAAATTACCTTCGGTCATAGTTGGTGATAAAGCTGGCATTAAAATTTCAATAGGCATAGGTTATCTCCTTTAAGAGTTACGAAAGCAAACTTTTGTACAGGCTGCCACAATATCATTAACTTGAGGTATTGATAATTTTTCTAAATTAGCTGCATAGGGAAGTGGAACATCTTTTTGATGCACTCTTATTATTTCAGCATCGAGATAATCAAAAGCCTGTTCAACCACAATTGCAGAAATACTTGCTCCTATGCCAGCAAATCCCCATCCTTCTTCAACGGTAACTAGCCGATTGGTTTTTTTAACTGATTCAATAATTGTTTCTGTGTCTAGAGGGCGTAGAGTGCGTAGATCAATCACTTCTGCTGAAATTCCTTGTTCAGCTAAAATTTCTGCTGCAGCCAAAGCATTGCCAACTTGCAGAGAAAATGCGGTGATAGTAATATCTGTTCCTTTACGCAAAATAGCAGCTTTACCAATTTCTATTTCTTCATCAAAATCATCAGTTATTTCAAAAGATCTGCCATACATTAATTCATTTTCTAAAAATACCACTGGATTTGGATCATGAATTGCCGCTTTAAGAAGTGCTTTACAATCTTTTGCGCTATATGGAGCGATCACCTTTAACCCTGGAATATGGCTATACCACGCAGCAAAGCACTGAGAATGTTGAGCTCCAACTCTACTTGCTACGCCATTGGGCCCACGAAATACTATGGAGCATTTTACTTGTCCGCCGGACATATAATAAGTTTTAGCAGCAGAATTAATAATTTGGTCAATAGCTTGCATTGCAAAATTAAAAGTCATAAACTCAATAATAGGTTTCAGTCCAGCCATGCTGGCTCCAACTCCAAGCCCTGCAAATCCGTGTTCAGTAATAGGTGTATCGATAACTCTTTTTTCGCCAAATTCTTGCAATAGACCTTGAGTAACCTTATAAGCGCCTTGATATTCAGCCACTTCTTCACCCATGACGAATATGCTGTTGTCTTTGCGCATTTCTTCAGCCATTGCATCGCGTAATGCTTCTCTAACTGTAATCATTTTCATATGTAAACTTCCGTGTATAATTCTGCTTCATCTGGCTCTGGAGAGTTCTGTGCAAACTCTACAGCATCTTCAACTATTTTTTTGATTTCTTTTTCTACTGATTTTAAATCTTCCTCAGTAACAAGTTTTTGCTCTAAAATATAATTACGATATAAATCAATAGGATCATACTTCTCGCGCATGTTGGAAACTTCTTCTTTGCTGCGGTAATTTCCAGGATCAGACATTGAATGTCCACGATAACGGTAAGTTTGCATTTCTAGAAATATAGGTCCATTGCCGGATCTAACGTAGTCAACGGCTTCTTTGCCTTTTTGCATAACTTCTAGGATGTCCATGCCATTAATTCTAACGCCAGGAATACCAAAAGATTCTCCTCTTTTATAAAGATCTTTTATAGAACAGTGGCGCGCTGTGGAAGTGCCCATCGCATAGTCGTTGTTTTCTACTATATAAACTATGGGTAATTTCCATAAAGCTGCCATATTAAAAGATTCGTATACTTGCCCCTGGTTCAAGGCACCATCACCAAAATACGCAAGAGTCACTGAGTCATCTTTTCGGTATTTCGCTGCGAAAGCCATCCCAGTACCAATTGATACTTGTGCTCCAACTATACCATGCCCTCCATAGAATTTTCGTTCTAAGTCAAACATATGCATTGAACCACCTTTGCCTTTAGAACAGCCAGTGGCTCTTCCTGTTAACTCAGCCATTACAATTTTAGGATCAGTACCAGAAACTAATATATGACCGTGATCACGATAGGCGGTGATACTAGAGTCATTCTTTTGTAAAACATTATGCATGCCAACTACAACAGCTTCCTGACCAATATATAAATGACAGAATCCAGCTATCATTCCCATACCATAAAGCTGGCCTGACTTTTCTTCAAATCTACGAATTAATAACATCTCTTTGTAATATTTTAATGCTTGCAAAGATTATTCTCCTAAATATAGAAATTAAAAAATAGAATTTAACAAATATAGAGCTATAAGTCAAAAAATTTATAGTACTAGTTATGAGCTCTAGAATTTCCTATGCTGTTAAAAGTCTTTGGATGATTTTGGTATTTGTTGTAAATTCTAAGTTTTAGTAACGATTAGTTGCTTATATATAACTATATAAAAATTTTAATAGATATAACATATACTATTTATATGTAAATAAAGCTAGTTATGATAAAGTACGCATGTGCAATAAATATTTAAGAATTACTAGCTATTGGCAATAAAAAATAAAAGGAAAAATATAATGAGAAAATTGAGTATGTCTATGGGGCTATGTTTACTAGCTTCTTCCAGTCTAACATTGGCAATTGATGCGCCATCCAGTTCTAAAATGGGGAATTCTGGTTTCTTCGTTGGATTAGGCGGAAGTTATAATTCAGTTAATATTGATCAAAATCTCTATGCAAAAGGCATTTCTAATGTTTCTAAAAATTCATCTCTAGTCGCCTATGGTGAAGCTGGAGGACCTGCTACTCCTTATGATGATAGTCAGTCTACATTTGCTCCTGCAATCCAGGCTGGTTACTTTGCGCATTTTCCGGATAGTGATCTATTATGGGGAGTTAAAGCATCTTATAAATATTTAGATGCAACTTCTAATAACCAAAGAGTGGATGTTCCTCAATATGGCTCTTTTACAAATGTAGGAGTAGAGCCTTCCAGTACTTTTACAGGAAATGTTGTGATCGGATCTACTCAAAATACAGTTAAACATGAATTAACCTTCTTACCATTTATTGGGCATTCTTTTGAGGATAGCTATATATATTTTGGAGCAGGTCCCGCATTATTTGAGGTGCAATCTAAGGTATCTAATGAAATAGGCTTGGCGGATATAAATGGAACACATGCCAATATCACCGGAAGCTCTGCTAGTTTTTCTACTTCTAAATGGATATGGGGGGGCGCTGCACAAGTGGGCGGAAGTTATTATTTTGCACCCAGCTGGTCAGTGGATTTAAATTATACTTATGCTATTTCTGCGCGACATAAATTTAACACTTCTGGTCCTTTTTCAAATACTTATGATGGATACACAACTACGGGAACTTTATATAATAGCTCTTCACAACGTGTAATTACTCAAGGTGTTATGTTTTCAATGAACAAGACATTTTAAATGTTGTCCGGTTATGAAAATTTTAGGAAGCCTAAATATATCTAGTTTTTGTTAGTAAAATCAAGTATAACAATTGGAAATATTTTAGATTAATAAAATTTTCATGACAACAGACATAAACTCAATTCGTAATTTCTCAATTATTGCTCATATCGACCATGGCAAGTCCACTCTAGCAGACCGGTTAATAGAGTTCTGTGGTGGGCTTGAAAAACGTGAGATGACTGCGCAAGTCCTGGATTCCATGGATATTGAAAAAGAGCGTGGGATAACCATCAAAGCCCAAACAGTCCGTTTAAGCTATAAAGCTAAGAATGGTCAGACTTATGCTTTAAATCTGATGGATACCCCAGGCCACGTAGACTTTGCTTATGAAGTGAGTAGATGTCTGGCAGCCTGTGAAGGATCGCTGTTAGTAGTAGATGCTAGTCAGGGGGTGGAAGCGCAAACTTTAGCCAATGTTTATCAAGCTATTGATAATAACCATGAATTAATTCCTGTTTTAAATAAAATAGATTTGCCCGCTGCTGATCCTGAGAGGGTAAAAGAGCAAATCGAAGATGTTATTGGGATTGACACTAGCGATGCAGTTTTAGCCTCAGCTAAATCAGGCATAGGTATTGAAGAAATATTAGAAGCGATAGTAACTAGATTACCTGCGCCTAAGGGAACACTAGATGCTCCCCTTAAGGCTCTACTTGTGGATAGTTGGTATGATCAATATCTTGGGGTAGTTAATTTACTTAGAATAATTGATGGTAAAATTAGCAAAGGCATGAAGATAAAGATGCTAGCCTCAGGAGCTGTTCATATTATTGATGAAGTGGGCGTATTCACACCTAAAAGAACTCCAGTATCTGAGCTTACTGCCGGAGAAGTTGGATATATTTCTGCTAGCATAAAGCAGATTTCTGATTGCAAAGTTGGTGATACTATCAGTGAAGAAAAAACAGCTGGCCTAATCGAACCTTTGCCTGGATTTAAACCTACTCAATCTGTAGTATTCTGCGGATTATATCCAGCAGACGCATCTGATTTTGAAACGTTAAGAGAATCTTTAGGAAAGTTAGGTTTAAATGATTCAAGCTTTGAATATGAAATGGAAAGTTCTACAGCTTTAGGCTTTGGTTTCCGCTGTGGATTCTTAGGATTACTCCATCTTGAGATTGTTCAAGAAAGATTAGAACGTGAATTTGATGTGGATCTCATCACCACTGCACCAAGCGTTATATATAAGATATATCTCAAAGACGGCACAATGTTTGAATTGCATAATCCAGCTGATATGCCAGATACCACTCTAATAGAATATATGGAAGAGCCATGGATTGAAGCAACTATTTTGGTTCCTGATGAATATTTAGGCTCAGTGCTTGCTTTATGCACTGAGAAGCGTGGCGTGCAAAAAACTCTCACCTATGTTGGCAACAGAGCTATGGTAATTTATAACCTCCCGCTAAATGAAATAGTTTTTGATTTCTATGATCGACTAAAATCTTGCTCACGTGGATATGCAAGCTTCGATTGGAAAATAGATAGCTACATGGAGAGTGATTTAGTAAAATTAGTTATTTTAGTTAACAAAGAACCAGTTGATGCTTTATCTGGCATTGTTCATAAAAGTCGTTCTGAAACAAGAGGCCGCGAATTATGTGAGCGCTTAGCTGAGCTTATCCCTAGACAATTGTTCCAAATTGCAGTTCAGGCCGCTATTGGCGGAAAAATTATCGCCAGAGAAACCATCAAAGCAATGCGCAAAGACGTATTAGCTAAATGCTATGGTGGTGATATTAGCCGTAAACGAAAATTACTCGATAAGCAGAAAAAAGGTAAGAAGAAGATGCGTAGCATTGGTAATGTGGACATCCCACAATCAGCCTTCATTGCAGCGTTGAAACTAAATAATGATTAATCTTGCTTGACCTCCTGAATTAAGTGCCGCTCAAATTGGCACTTGTTCGTTTAGATAGAGTTGATGGTAGTTTTATTAGAAGAAAAATTAATAAATTTATAGAATGTATCAACTATCAATGAACTTAATCTCTTGCCATATCTAAAAAATTAGTTATAATTCCTAAATCAATTTACAAATAAGGATAAATTTATGGCACGCGTTACGGTAGAAGATTGCAAAAAAATAATTCCAGATCATTTTGAATTAGTAGTATTAGCAAGCAGAAGAGGCAGAGATATTGGTGCTGGATCTCCTATTTTAGTAGAGAAAAGCAATGATAAAAATGCCGTTGTGGCTTTAAGAGAAATTGCTGCTAAAAAGCTCAATATTGAGTTGCTGCGTGATAATTTATTACAAGATTTTCGTAAAAATCGTCATGTAGAAGATAATTTAGATGATAATAAGAAAGAAAATTATATTGAATCTGATGAAGATGAAGTAAATCAATTTGAGCATAATTTTGAAGAAGAGCTTTCTCAAGGAATGTCTAATATAGAATTGAGTGCTAGCTTTGAAGAAGAATTGCCTTTTGAAGACGAAAATCTAGATTTGGAAGATTAATTCTAGTTGCTAGAAGAGTTCAATATGAATCTTAATCTTAAAATTTTATGGTTGTTTTTGTTTGCGAATGCGATGGCATTTGGGTTTGAAGATGTAGATTTTGATCATTCTAATGGCCTTGATTTAATGCGTAAGTATTCAGCTAGATATCTAGAAGCAGAAGCTGAGATAAAACTACAACTACTAAGAAACAATTATGAAAGATTAAGACCTAGCAAAACTCCATCTCAAAAAAAAACTATAATTCCTAAAATAATTCATCAAGTATGGCTAGGGGGAGCAATTCCTCAGAACTATCAGTATTATTTGGAAACTTGGCGTAAGCACCATCCTGATTGGGAAATAAAAATATGGAGCAAAGATGATATCTTAAAGGAAAATTTTCCTAATATAGATTTATTCTTTTTAGCAAGAAGCTATGCAGAGCAAGCTGATATTGCGCGTTATGAAATTATTTATCGCTATGGAGGTTTATACATTGATACAGATGTAGAATGCTTCACAAATTTTGCAGAGCTTCATCATAAATACGATTTTTATATCAATATGGAGCCCCCGGCTTTAAATAAAAAGAGAGTTACTATAGCTAATAACATGATTGCAGCTGTTCCAAATCATCCTATATTAGAAAGGACACTTGCTAATATCAGAAACAGCTGGAATAAAGTGGAAAAAGACTTTGAAGAAAATCTTAGTAATAGCTGGACTAGTTTTGGCAGGTCAAGCCATAACTTGGCTGTGCAGAGAACTATGTATCCTTTAAGTGATGCTGTTTTTGCTTTCTTAAAAGAAGAAGATCAAGAAAAATACAGAAGTATAATTTTACCAGCTAGCTACAATATTCCAATATATTTTGTTAATAATAGACCAATACTAAATTTTCTCAGTAATACATTTAGGGGACGTGCAAAATTATCAAATAAAATAGAGATTCAGCCAGAAACAATGAGTTTCCACTTTTATGATAAGCAAAATAGCTTAATACATCATGCTGATTTCGCTAATAGCGTGTTTGAGAATAGTAAAGCCAAAGGGCTAATTTATAAGTTGTTAAAATTTCGTGATAAATATTATTTAGCTTTCAGAGATTTATATAATCGTAATTTCCCTACAGAAATTGAATATAACCCTAAAGCTATCATTCCTAAGGTAATTTACCTAAATACTGATAAGCTTTCTGAGGAAAAATTGACAGCTTTAAAAATGCAATGGCAGAAATTTAATCAAGACTTCAAAATAGAGCCCGTCACTTACAAAGATTTACAAAAATTTATTCCATCAAAATTAAATACTATTAATCCAAAAGCTCTTAAACTAATAGCTACTTTTTATTTATTGAATAAAAATGGAGGAGTATATGTGGATTCAAGCTTTAAGCCAGCAAAATTAGATGAATTACATTATAAATATGCTTATTATGGAAAACTCTCTAAATTAAATAAAATATTTGATCCATTAAAAATCTCTGTTGATATTATAGCTTTCTCAAAAGAACATAGTATTGTTAACAACTTATTGAAAGAAATTGAGGCTGAATACTCTAACACCGATAATATAAGTGAAGCTAAAATTAAAAGAATTTATTTAGATAACGCATATAAATACTACCAACTTGATGGAAAATCAATTATCCTACCAGAATTATTCTTTAACCAAAAACGATAATTACTTATGCATTCCAAAGGTTTTAAGTTTCTAGCCGGTTATTTAGCTCCATTTCGTTTACAAATTATTATTATTTTTATTTCAATTTCGATTGTCTCTTCATCTATTTTAGGGTTAGGTTATGCTTTAAAGCATCTAATTGATCAGGGCTTTGTTAATAATGATATCCAAGGGTTAAATAATGCCTTTATATCACTCCTGATAATGATTTTCTTCATTTCATTAGCAAGCTACACTAGATCATTGAGAGTGAATTGGATTTGTGAGCAATTAGAGATTAATATAAAAAAATCTATTTACAAAAATATTATTAAGCTTTCTCCTGGGTATTTTGAACTAAATAAAGTTAGTGATGTATGTTTTAGATTAACTGCTGATTTAACCTTAATTAATAACACTATTGTTATGATAGCCTCTTTTTCATTGCGAAATATTTTAATGGCTGCGGGAGGATTAATTTTATTATTATTTACCAGTTTTAAACTTACAATTTACGTGTTGCTTATACTTCCTATTATTTTATTGCCCATAATAATTATAGGTAGAAAAACTAAAGCTCTATCTAAGGAAAATCAACAAAATATTTCTTTATCTAATGCACATTTAGAGGAAACTTTAAGCTTTATTAAAGCTGTCCAAGCTTATAATCAAGAAGAATATGAATATCAGCGTTTTGTGAACTTATCTATTAATTCTCAGGAAGTGGCTCTTAAAAGAATTAAATTACGATCGTTATTATTTGCCTTAGTGATTGGTTTGGTTTTATCTGCTGTGGCTTTAGTTTTATGGATTGGAGGACAGGATGTATTAATGGAAAAGATGAGCGCTGGCTCCTTATCATCTTTTATTTTTTACTCTGTATTAGTCGCAACTAGTATTGGAGGATTGAGTGAAGTGTTTAGTGATTGGCAGCGCGCAAATGGAGCATTGGAAAGGGTGATAGAGCTTAGTGAAGCTAAGTCGCCTGTTATGGAAGCTAAAGAACCTTTAAATCTAGAAAACAGTAATCAATTAAATATAAACATAGAAAATGTTTCTTTCTATTATCCTGCAAGGCCAGAAACAAGAGTTTTAGATAATATTAGTTTTGTTGTAAATCCTGGAACTACCACAGCTTTAGTTGGCCCCTCAGGTGCTGGAAAAAGCACTATTTTTCAGTTATTATTACGTTTTTATGATCCTAATTCAGGGCAGATAACTCTAGGTAATATTGATATAAAATCTCTAAAATTAGAAGCTTTACGAAATTTATTTGCTTTTGTATCTCAGGATACAATAATTTTTTCAGGTACAGCTTATGACAATATCCTTTATGGTAGGATTGATGCAAGCCCTTTAGAAGTTGAAGAAGCCGCCAAATCCGCTGAGATATTTGACTTTTTTAATTCTCTACCTGAAGGATTAAATACCCACTTAGGAGAAAAAGGTGTAAAATTATCTGGTGGACAAAAACAAAGAATTGCAATCGCTAGAGCAATTTTGTGTAATCCACAAATTCTTCTTCTAGATGAAGCAACTAGCGCGCTTGATAGTGAAAATGAAAGATTGCTGCAATTGGCACTAAATAGATTAAGTAAAAATCGCACTACTATAGTGATTGCTCATCGTATTTCCACCATTGCTAATGCTGACTCTATTATTGTATTAGATCAAGGAAAAATAGTTGGCCAAGGCACTCATAATGAATTGCTAAAAACCAATGCATTATATCAAAAGCTCAATAAACAAATCAATAACTAGATTATAGTGACAATAAGCCTTCTACGATATTTCTCTAGGTAAGTGAATATTATTTAAAAATATTGCTAACATTATTCTTTATTCTATCTATGAATCCTGCCTTATCTACTGCATTCTTAGCAACCAAAGGATAATTTCTAGTTCCATCTTTAGTTTCCACAATCATCTCACCTAATTGATCACCAGCTTTAATTGGTGCCATGACCGGAGTTTTGTAATGCAAGTTGGTTTTAATGGTTTTTGCTTCACTCTTTGGCAATATCACTATAAAATCTTCTGGAGAGACTAGCTCAATCTCTCTTGCGCTGCCATCTCCAACTTGGATTATTTCTAAAATTTGGCCAGCATCTGCTAATTTAATATTAGAAAAATTCATCATTCCATAATTCATAATCTTTTCAGCTTCTGTAGTTCTATCTTTATTAGACTTCAAACCATTAACCACCGCTATTAATCTTCTATTACCCCTCTTAACTGAAGCTGCCAAACCATATCCTCCTTCATCAGTATGACCGGTTTTCAGACCGTCAGCCCCCATATTTCTATATAATAATCCATTACGATTACCCTGAGTTATATTATTAAAAGTATATTCTTGCATTGCATAATAATGATAATACTCAGGAAAATCTTTTATTGTATGATAAGACAATATTGCTAAATCATAAGCACAAGAATAATTATTTTCATCAGGCCAGCCACTAGCGTTAGTAAAATTGCTATTATTCATTCCTAATTTTTGAGCTGTTTTATTCATATATTCAGCAAATTCCTCTTCACTGCCCATTAAAATTTCGGCAATCGCAACAGCTGCATCATTGCCTGATTGAATAACCAAGCCCTTCAATAAATCTTCAAATTTAACTTGAGCATTCAAAGGAATAAACATTCTTGTTCCACCCATTTTCCATGCTCTTTCACTGATAGGAAAAACATCATCTAATTTAACTTGACCTGATTTTAAACTTTCAAATGCAATATAAGCGGTCATCATTTTACTCATCGAAGAAGGAGCCATCTGAGTATTAGCTTCTTTTTCAAATAAAATAGTCTTCGTATCATAATCCATTAAAATGGCATATTTTGCTCCAGTTTCAAAACCATAAGAAAAATTAGATAGCAATAATAATAAACTAACTAGAATGAATTTTTGCATTTTTATATCCCATATTAATTACTTTTTTTAACAAAACATTAGCTTTAGTTTTATTTGCAGCAGCCAATGTAACAATATACCTTCGATTATCTCTTACTATTAAATGTGATTTACCTATTTTAGAAAGCTTCCGCATCGTAATTAAAGCCTTCGCTTGATCACTATATTCTTCTACTACAATTTCAAATTTAGATAAAGGCTTGTGCTTTCCTTTCCCTTTATAATAAATTTTCTTCTTTGATGGCAATTTAGCCATTAATTCATTACTTTCTTTAGGTAAAAACTGCACCCTCACCGTGGCTAAACCACGGGCTTTCATGCCAAGCTCTACTGCTGCTTTTTCAGAAAGGTCTATTATTCTATTATGAGCAAATGGACCACGATCATTAATAATAACATTCACTGAACGTCCATTCTCTAAATTAGTTACTTTAGCTACGCTAGGCAGCGGCAATGTATTATGAGCCGCAGATAATTGATTCTTATTAAAATATTCTCCATTAGCTGTTTTCTTACAATGGAAATCATCTCCATACCAGGAAGCCGTACCTATTTGATCATATTGATGATCCATCTCTGGCGTATAGGTTTTATTTTTAACGGTATATGGATCCCCTACTTTAACAGAACCTTTGTAATTTTCATCATATGAATTACCGCATACGGATGGCCGCGATTTACAACCTGATAAGACGCTAAGTAACAGCAAAAGAATTATTAGTATTTTTTTATCAATCACCACAACCACTAATAATAAATTTATTTGCGTCTTCTTTGGTAAGCCGGAATATTTAGCATATCTTCTGTCACTAACTCATCTTCAGATAGCTGTTTATCTTGACTAAGTATGTATACTTCTTCGTCTTCTTCATTTTTACTAAAATTTAACCCTACAGAATTCACCATCTTATTAAATAAACTGAGTGGTGCTTTAACTGGTTCTTTTTCTTCTTTTTTAATAGGGGTAGAAATTTTATTCAATCCAGAATCTATTTTTCTTGGTGAGAAGAACACTCCAGGATGTTTTATTTCTTCTTTTTCTGGTAATTTTTCTTCCTCTGGTTCAATTTTTTCTATAGCAACTTCTTCATTAACTAATTCTTTTGGAGCAACCGGGGTAGCTGAAGCGACGCTAATAGCACTAAAATCAAATGTCATAGGAGCAGGAGCAGGTCTAGTTAACTCTACAGGCTCAGATCTATATAATCTTTGCATTTGTTCAATTGTTGAAGGCTTAGGCTGCATAGACTTAACCTCTTTTTTTTCCTGCAAATGCAAGTCTTCTATCCCGGTTGCCACAACTGACACTCGAACAACCCCTTCTAATTCTGGGTTGAAGGCAGAACCAAATATAATATTAGCTTCAGGATCAACTTCCTCTCTAATTCTATTAGCAGCTTCATCAACTTCAAATAAAGTCATATCATATCCACCAGAAATATTGATTAATACTCCCCTTGCACCCTTCATTGAGCAATTATCTAACAGAGGATTAGAAATTGCAGATTCAGCAGCTAAAATAGCTCTATTTTCCCCCTGAGCTTCACCAGTCCCCATCATCGCCTTGCCCATCTCACTCATTACTGCTCGAATATCTGCAAAATCAAGATTAATAAGCCCTGGCATAATCATTAAATCAGTGATCCCACGAACACCAGCATGTAAAACATCATCAGCCATTTTAAAAGCATCTGCAAAAGTGGTTTTAGCATTGGCAATTTTAAATAAATTCTGATTAGGAATAATTATTAACGTATCCACAAAGCGCTGAAGCTCATTTAAACCAGCATCAGCCAATCTCATTCTATGAATACCTTCAAAATGGAAAGGTTTTGTTACTACTGCAACAGTTAGTATCCCTCTTTCTCTAGCCATTCTTGCAATTACTGGAGCTGCTCCCGTTCCAGTGCCTCCACCCATACCAGCCGTAATGAACACCATATTGCTATCAACTAGCAATTTATCAATTTCATCAATAGCCTCTTCAGCTGCTGCTTTACCAACATCAGGAGAAGCACCAGCCCCTAAACCCTTTGTAAGATTAGCTCCCAATTGAATTTTGTGAGTGGCATTAGATAAATGAAGAGCCTGAGAATCGGTATTGGCAACAACAAATTTTGCACCCTCCAGATTAGAACTAATCATATTATTTACAGCATTACAACCAGCGCCTCCAACACCAAAAACGGTTATACAGGGTTTTAAAACGATACTATCTGGTAAGTGCAAATTAATTGACATATTAAACCTTTGCTAAAATTAGGCATTTTAAATATTAAAAATATGATGATAAATGATTATTTATATAATTTCCACCGAAAAAATATATAACTAGATAATAATAATTTAATCTATTTAGTGATTACAATGTGCCCCATGCACATGAGGAGGATGATTTTTAATGTATTTAAGCATTTTTGCAATTAACATATCACGCTTCATTTTAGAAAGATGATCAAGATAGGTAACACCATTTAAATAATCACTTTCATGCAAAATAACTCGCGCTAAAAACCCATCAGCTTCTAATATTTGTTCATTACTATCTAAATCTAAATATCTTACTTTAATTTTATTAGGACGCTTTATAATAGCAGAAATTCCAGGAAAGCTTAATGAGGCCTCTTCATGTTCATTCATTTCTTTAGAAGCTTCTATAATCTCCGGATTAATCATAACGTAAGCCTTGCCATCAGAGTTTCTTAGGTCTAGAACAACAATACGTTGATCTATGCCAAGCATGTTAGCGCCTAAGCCTACTGCATTTTCAAAATACATTGTATCTAGCATATCTTTTGCAAGACTACGAACCAGATCATCAATTGCTAAAACCGGTTTAGCCTTCTGTTTGAAGACAGGATGCGGAGCGTGAATAACCGATAATACTGCCATGTTTTATTTATTATCCATAGAAACTTCAGTGTTTTTTTGCGAACTAGAAAATACCATCTTGCTTATTAGAGTCTCTAGGCTAATTGATGATTGAGTGTATTTTATTTCACCACCGGGGCTGAGCATATTATCATCAGCACCAGGTACTATTGCTAAATATTTTGCGCCAATTAAGCCTTCGCTAGATATTTTTGCTGTAGAATCCTCAGGAATTTTCACCTTATTATCAATAGACATTTTTAAAATTGCAAAATAGGTATTAGGATCTAAGTCCTGTCCGGTCACTACACCAACTTTAACGCCACCTATTCTTACAGGAGTTCCAACAGAGATGCCATCAGCTTGCTCAAATTTTGCTACCAAATTATAGTGCTTCCCACTAACATTAACGCCTGTATTTTTATCCATAAAGAATAATAAGAACCAGGCAGCCACCACTAAAACAAAAGCGCCTGTAAGAGTTTCTATCATATTTTTGTTCATAATTTTATACCTTAAAAATTAATTAGATGGTGACCAAGCTTCATAATCACCAGTAGCTTTATCTCTTTTTCCATTTCCTAAGCCAGATGGAGCATATGCATAATCTGTTCCAGTTAGATTTGGAATATGTGTTTTTTCCCAATTATAATGTACTTGATTTAAAGGTACTTCGTCAATGGTATAATGCAACCAAGCATTCCATAAGGACGGAACCTTAGATCCTTCAGCTGAACCTTTATAAAGAACTATTCTCTTATATTTTCCAAAGGAATCTTTAGTTTTAGCCCTATAATAGCTATTACCGAATTGATCCACACCTACTTTAAGACAAAAATACTTCACAAATAACTTAGTTGAAAAACTCATAACCCGCATCATTAACGTTCAAATATGCTTAAGATTCTACATAGTTCTTTGCAAAATAACAATCTATAAAATTAAAAATACTTTTATTCAATATTATTATTGACAAATAGCGGCAACATGTCATATTTTAGGATCTTCTTATATCAATTTTAAATTAGGAAAGCGGTAAGATAAAATGAAAACTTACTCAATGAAAGAATCAGAAATAGAAAAAAAATGGCTAGTAATAGATGCTACTGATGTAGTTCTTGGTAGATTAGCTGCAAAAGCGGCTATGATTTTATCTGGAAAAGATAAACCAAGCTATACTCCAAGCCAAGACTGTGGAGATAATATTATCATTATTAATGCTGATAAAATCCATTTAAGTGGAAATAAAGCAGCTTTGAAAGATGGTAAAATTTATTATCGCCATACAGGTTACTTCGGTGGAATAAAAGAAACTACAGCTGGTAAAATTTTAGCTGGTAAAAATCCACAAAGAGTAGTGGAAAAGGCTGTAGAAAGAATGTTAGCAAAAGGCCCTATGGGTAGACAACGCTTGTCTAACTTGTATGTTTATGCAGGTCCATCACATCCTCATGAAGCTCAAAAACCAATAGCTCTTGATTTTGCAAGCATGAGCTCTAAAAATAAGAAAGGTCAGTAAACTATGTCATTAAATGAATTAACTCAACTCATTGAGCCTAAAGAAGTGAGATTACCAAATATTGATCAATTGGGTCGTTCATACGGCACTGGCAGAAGAAAAGATTCTATTGCTAGAGTGTGGATTAAGGCAGGTAAAGGGAATATATCTATCAATGGCAGAACTTTTGAAGATTACTTTCCTCGCTCAACCCATAGAACAATATTGTTACAACCTTTTGCTGAGACAAAAACCCTTGGTCAATTTGATTTAATGTGCACAGTAAAAGGTGGTGGGTCAACAGGTCAAGCTGGAGCTATTCGTCATGGTATTAGCCGGGCTTTAGATCAATTCTCTCCAGAATTACATACATTATTAAGCAGGGGTGGCTTTCTAACCCGTGATTCTAGAACTGTTGAACGTAAAAAATATGGGCAAAAGAAAGCTCGTAAACGCTTCCAATTTTCTAAACGTTAATAAAACAACATCAGGCGCAGAAATGCGCCTTTTTGTTATCTGGAAAAGGCTAGACTTATATGACAAATAAATCTTGGAAATTTCTACAGCCAGGTGACATAATAGACATTATCGCCCCCTCTTCTTCTGTTCCAACAGACAATCTATTAGAATATTATCGAAAAACAAAACAAGCATTAGCAAGTATTGGACTAATAGCACGCATACCAGATGATTTAATAATTTCAGGACAAGATCCATTTTCAGCCAATAGCCTTGAATATAGGATTAAGCATATAATAGATGCGTTTACCAACCTTGAGAGTAAAGCCATATGGGCTATCCGTGGAGGATACGGGGCGTCTAAGATTATCCCATTCTTAGAAAAAATAGAAGAACCACAGCAAAACAAACTTCTTCTAGGATTTAGTGATATTACTGCTCTACATTTATTCTTAAACAATAAATGGCATTGGAGCAGCATCCATAGCCCTGTAATTAATGGGCTTATTACTAATTCAAAATTTATTGATGAATTAAAGCCGGTCCTTTTTGGTGAACAAAAAAATATAACTTATAACCAACTAACCCCCTTAAATGAACATGCTAAAAATTCACATGATCTGGCAGGAGAAATAATTGGTGGAAATTTATGTTTAGTGCAAACCTCTTTAGCAACCTCCTGGCAAATTGAAGCAAAAAATAAAATTATCTTCCTAGAAGAAGTGGACGAAAAAGGATATCGTATTGACCGTATGCTGAACCACTTACTGCAAGCTGGAATTTTTAATGAAGCTAAGGCTGTAATTTTTGGCCAAATGATTCCAGGATACGAGAAAGATGGAACTAATTTATGCGATATCGCTGTAGAAAATTTTGCTAAATCTCTTGATATACCGGTATTATCACTGCCAATGATTGGCCATAATAGTAATCAAAATTCACCATTACCCTTTGCCACAACATGTTATTTAAGCCTTGGCAATGAACCTAATCTTATTTGCTCAAGTGGTGGAGAAGCAAATCTTTATGAGAATATTATATGTTAAATGCTGCTGAAATAAAACAAAGATTGGAACATTTAAATCCTTCATTTATTGATATCATGGATGATAGCGCGTCTCATGCTGAACATATTGAAAATCCTACCGGAGGACTAACTCATGCAACTATCACTATTGTTTCAGAACAATTTGTGGGGTTACCTTCAGTGCAGCGACATAAGTTAATTTATAACTCATTAAAAGATGCTTTGGCGGGATCACTCCATGCTTTATGCCTCAAAACATTCACTAAAGAAGAATATTCTAATGAATAAAGATAACTTAAAACGTTGTGATTGGGTTGGCATAGGCAAACCGCATTATGAAAAATATCATGATGAAGAATGGGGCGTTCCCGTTCATGATGATAATAAACACTTTGAAATGCTTATTTTAGAAGGTGCTCAAGCTGGACTAAATTGGGAAACTATCCTTAAGAAAAGAGAAGGATATCGTAAAGCATTTAAAAATTTTATTCCATCTCAAGTGGCCAAGATGAGCGACGAGGAATTAGAAGTACTATTATTAAACCCTGAAATTATTCGCAATCGTTTAAAAGTATTGTCCACTCGTAGTAACGCACAGAAATTCTTAGAGGTTCAGAAAGAATTTGGTAGCTTTGATAAATATATCTGGAGATTTGTTGACAATAAACCAATAATAAATCATTGGAAATTTATAAAAGAACTACCAACCACTTCAAAAGAAAGCGATGCTCTTTCTAAAGACCTAAAAAAACGTGGCATGAAATTTGTTGGCTCAACTATTATATATGCTCATATGCAAGCAATAGGAATGGTTAATGATCACCTAATAAACTGCTGGCGATATAATAAATGCAACTAATCTAAGGGAGATACTCGAATAATATGCCCATCAGGATCTTTAATCATAAAAGTTCGACCAAAAACTAGAGTAATTGGCTCCTGAATAACATTAATCTCTGGATTATCTTTCCATTGCTCAAATAGCTGATCTACATCTTTACCAGTGGGTAGCATTATACCAATTTCAGAAAATCTTGGAGTATTAATATCTGGTTTTTCTCCACCTGTCCAAATAGCAAATAAAGTCTTTTCTCCAGAAGAAAAAGCTACATAACGAGGACTTATAAATACTGGATCAGATCTAAAAATCATCTTATAGAAATTTGTTGAGTGCTCAATATCCGATACATAAATCAGCTGTAGATTAGCCTTAATTGAATTTTTATTATCAGTTTTATTGATCATTTCTGGGCCATTCTTAGAATTACAAAATTACTATTAAGCACTCAATTTTACCCCATCTTACCTGTTTTTGCAAGTTTCAAGATATGCTTTTGACTTTGCAGCTCTCAACTGTTAAGATCTAGATCTATATTCTAAAGAGAAATGCATGACCATTAAAGAACTAGCAATTAAAGCTGTAAATCGATTAGAAAAGCAAGTTTTGATTGATGGAGAATTACTCTCACCAAAATCAAAAGAAATCTTTCCTGTCATAAGTTCGGCAACAAGTGAAATTATTGGTTATGCTCCTGAATGTAATGAACAAGATATTGAGCTGGCAGTAGAATCTGCAATTTCTGCACAAAAATTATGGAAACAAATTCACCCAAGAGAAAGAGGAAAGCTGTTACAAGCTTGTGCATTAGAACTTGAAAAACATAAAGATGAGCTAACTTATATTTTAACTTTAGAAACATCAAAAGCTATTAGAACTGAAAGTAGACTAGAGGTAAATAATTACACGGATATATTACATTTTTATGCTGGTCTTGGCTCTGAGATTAAAGGTGAAACCGTACCCCTTAATACAAATATGCTTACCTATACCATACGTGAACCACTTGGAGTGGTTGCTGGTATTATTCCGTGGAATGTTCCTCTTCTTCTTATGGCTTTAAAAATTGCACCTGCTATTATGAGTGGGAACGCTATTATTATTAAATCATCAGAAAACGCTCCTTTTGCGGTGCTAAGAGTTTGTGAAATAATGAATCAAATACTTCCTAAGGGAGTATTAAATATGATTTCTGGCGTAGGTGCTGGCGCTGGTGATTTACTT
>CAZJZY010000005.1:20079-56772 GCA_964550685.1 uncultured Rickettsiales bacterium
AAATGAAAATAAATAAAATTTCTTTCACTGGTTCAGTTCAAACAGGAAAAAAGATTTTTGCCAATGCTGCTAATAAAATTATCCCTCTAACTTTTGAACTTGGTGGAAAAAGTCCTATGATCATTTGTAGTGACGCTGATTTTGATGAGGCTGTTGAAGGTGCTGTTGCTGGTATGCGTTATACAAGACAGGGGCAAAGCTGTAGTGCAGCAAGTAGAATCTATGTTCATGATTCTATTTATAATAAATTTATAGATTTATTAGTAAAAAAGTTAGATAAACTGGTTATTGGAGATCCTTTCAATGAAGAAACTGACATTGGAGCTATCATTTCAAAAAAACAATACGATACTATTAATGCCTATTTAGATCTTGCTAACAATTCTAACTCAATTAAGAAAATAATTTGTGGAAATCTGCCTTCTGATCCGAAGCTAAAAGACGGTCTTTTCTTACAACCAACATTAATTACCGGAATTGAGAATGATCATAAATTAGTTAGGGAAGAAATTTTTGGCCCCCTTTGCTGCATCCAAAAATGGAATGATTTCGATAAATTATTAGATATGGCTAATGACTCTTCTTATGGACTTACCGCTTCAATTTGGACCAAAAATTTAAATAAGGCTTTAAGAGCGGCGAATGAAATTGAAGCAGGGCTTGTTCAGGTTAATCAATGCGCTCTTGTTCAAGCAAATTTACCTTATGGTGGATTTAAGAACTCTGGCCTGGGGCAAGAAGCAACAAAAGAATCAATGCTTGAGCATTTTACTCATCGTAAAACTGTAATAATGAAAATCTCATAATAGCTTTTTGGCATTTCGTAAGATCTAATTAGATCTTATTAAACCATCACTTATTTACTTCTATATTCCTATAAAACTTAAACATTAAACCTAAAATGCATCACATCACCATCTTGCACCACATATTCTTTGCCTTCAAGACGCATTTTACCTGCCTCTTTACAGCCTTGCTCACCATTATATTGAACAAAATCTTTATAAGATATAGTTTCTGCTCGGATAAAGCCTTTCTCAAAATCTGTATGAATTTCTCCAGCTGCTTGTGGAGCTAGCGATCCTTTCCTAATGGTCCAAGCATGAGCTTCTTTAGGACCAATAGTAAAAAATGTATCAAGATTTAATATGCCATAGCCACTACGAATAATTTTGTCTAACCCAGTTTCACTAAGACCTAAATCTTTCAAAAACTCTATACGATCTTGCGTGTCTAGGGTGGATATTTCTTCTTCAATCTTTGCAGAAATTATCACAAAGGGAGCTTTTTCAGCATTAGCTTTTTTAGTTACCAGAGCTGAATATTCATTACCATTTACTGCATCATCCTCATTAACATTGCAGACATAAAGCACTGGTTTAGACGTGATAAGGTTAAGGCTTTTTATAAGCTTTGCATTATCTTCATTAACAATACTTCTTGCTGGATTTCCATCAGCCAAGCATTTAAATAATGTTTTTACTATCGGTAGTAATTCAGCTGATTCTTTATCGCCAGTCTTGGCTTTTTTTTCCATATTAGGAATACGTTTTTCAATGGATTCTAAGTCTGCAAGAACTAATTCAGTTTCAATAATCTCAGCATCACGAATAGGGGATACATTATTTTCCACATGCGTCACATTTCCATCTTCAAAACAACGTAATAAATGAATAATAGCATCTACCTCTCTAATATGGGATAAAAACTTATTGCCCAATCCTTCACCTTTGCTTGCTCCACGAACCAATCCAGCAATATCTACTATCTCAATTTGTGTTGGAATAATTTTTGCTGAACCAGCAATTTTAGCCAAAGCATTAATACGTTCATCAGGCACTGACACCACTCCAAAATTTGGCTCTATTGTACAGAATGGATAATTTGCTGCTTGTGCAGAAATAGTTTGCGTTAAGGCATTAAAAAGAGTTGATTTTCCAACATTTGGTAATCCAACAATTCCACATTTAAATCCCATAATTTTTAAGCTCCATAAGCATTTTGTTTCATAACATATTTTAAATTTAATCAAATTTATTATTCTTTGCTAATCCTGCTGGCGGTATCTTGCCAATTTTCCCACGCTTGGCAATCCACGGAGCAAGTTTTTTTTCTCTTCTTTCTTGTCCTAAATAAGTCCAAGATAATCCCTCTTCTGATGAAAATAATTTCAGTGCCGATAGTTTAGCATCTTGATATTTCTGCAATTGCACCCCTTGACCACGTTTCATTTCTGGAATCTCTTCTATTTTAAAGATTAGTAGTTTTCTACTACTGCCAAGAATAGCAACTAAATCATGCGCTGCGTCAATAGAATTGCAAATCACTGCTTCATCACCTTGCGCTATATTCATCACTTTTTTACCTAATTTAGTTTGAGCAAGAACCTCATTACTTTCAACCACAAAACCTTTACCATTTCTACTTGCCAATAATAATTTCTGATGTGGGAGATATAGCTGAATATCTATAATCTGTTCATCTCTATCAAACTCAAGTAATAAATTGATAGGATCTCCATCCCCTCTAGTAATACTCATTGCATTAGCTGATAAAGTATAAAACTTTCCTAATTGGGTAAAAACTAACACTTTATCAGTAGTAAATAATTCTATAACAAATCTTTGTGCATCTCCGTCTTTGTAACGTAAATTTTCAAGAGATATATTATGCCCTTTAAGCGCCCTAACCCAACCTAATTGTGAGCAAATAAATGTAAGGGGCTCTTTAGCTATATATGCTTCGAGATCTAAATTTTGCGAAGGAATAATCGCTGTATTATCAATAATTGTTCTTCTAGCACCTATAGCCGTGTTGAGGCCAAATTTATTTTTAACTTCCGTTAGCTCAGATTTAATTACTCTCTTTAAAGAAACTGGATTAGCTAGAATATCTTCTAACTCGGCCTTAGCTTTACTCAATTCATTATGTTCTTTGCGGATAGTTTCTTCTTCTAATTTACGTAAAGACTTAAGTCGCATGTTTAATATAGCTTCAGCTTGAACTTCTGTTAAACTAAATGCCTCTATCAAAGCTTCTTTAGGCTCATCTTCATAGCGAATAATTCTAATGATCTCATCTAGATTTAAATAAGCTATTAAAAACCCAGCTAATATTTCTAAGCGATGATTAATTTTATCTAATCTATAGTGAGACCGTTTTAATATAACAACTTCACGATGTTTTAAAAATTCTTCTAGAATTTCTTTTAAACTCATCACTCTTGGAACCGAATTGCTATCCAGCACATTCATATTAAAGCTTACTCTATATTCTAAATCTGTAAGCTTGAATAAAGATTCCATCACAACTTCTGGGGCAATGTTAGAGTTTTTAGGCTTAATAACTAAGGAGATAGATTCTGCTGAATCATCATAAAAATCATCAATTAATGGTAATTTCTTATCTTTATACAACTCTGCTATTTTTTCAATTAATCGTGATTTTTGCACTTGATATGGTATTTTAGTAATAACAATTTGATAATTATTACGTGGTAATTCTTCTCTATGCCAAAGCGCCCTAACCTTAAAGCTGCCTTTGCCTGTTTCGTAAGTTTTAATTATATTTTCTTTGGTTTCATTAATAATCCCGCCAGTAGGCAAATCTGGCCCTTGAATATAATCCAGTAATTGTGCTGTAGTTAAATCTGGCTTAGCTAATAACTTTAATGACGCTTCACAAAGCTCAGCTATATTATGCGGAGGAATTGAAGTTGCCATACCAACCGCTATGCCTTCGGTTCCATTGGCAAGTAAATTGGGAAAGCTAGCCGGCAGCAAACACGGCTCACTGTCTTGTTCATCATAAGTAGATTTAAAATTTACGGTGTTTTCTTCTAAGTCTTTCAGTAAATAGAGAGAAATTTCCGTAAGCCTAGATTCAGTATAACGCATTGCTGCTGCGTTATCTCCATCTATAGAGCCAAAATTACCTTGCCCTTCAATTAAAGGATAACGAATGGTAAAGTCTTGCGCTAAACGCACCAAAGCATCATAAACCGCAGTATCACCGTGAGGATGGTATTTACCAATCACATCACCAACCACTCTTGCACATTTTTTATATGCAGCTTTAGGATCCATCTTGAGCTGAAGCATCGCATATAAAATACGCCTATGCACTGGCTTTAGACCATCCCTTACATCTGGTAAAGATCTAGACATAATTGTAGACAAGGCATAAGCTAAGTATCGCTCATTCAAAGCATCTGTAAATTTAGTGTCAATAATCTTGTTGCTCATTAGTTTAATCCAGAATATTTCTTTAAGTATTCTATATTAGCAATTTTCAGAATCTCTGCAACATCACATATAGAATTAATGGAAATAAATAGTTTTATATAAAGCTTTTACATAGATCTAAGACCTTCAAAAACTCATCTTCTGGGTTCTTTACAAAATACGGCATCAATTCCTTATGCTTAAATTGATGTTTAAACCAGGTAGTCTGTCTTTTTGCATAATTACGAACCACCTGCTGTGATTTTTCAATTGCTTGTTCTAAACTCCATTCACCAATTATATACTTACTAAGCTCAGGAACACCATGAGATTTCATTACCCCAGTAATTGGATTGTAATTTTTTTTCATCAAATATTTAACCTCTTCTAAAGCGCCTGCTTTTATCATATCTAAAAGACGTTGATTACATTTCTTATATAAATTTTCTCTGTCTGGATCTAATATAATTAGCTTAAAAGAAGATATTGGAAAATAACTAATGTTATGTTTTTGCCAGAATAAAATGGATTTTCCTGTAGATTTTATTACTTCATAAGCTCGTAAATTACGTTTAACATTATTAGGATCACTTCTTGCCGCAGCTTCTGGGTCTATTTGCACTAATAGCTTATAAAATTCATCTCCACCTATTTTATCTAGTAATTTCATCACTTCTTGACGAATTTCTTTTGCAATATCTGGGATGGGACTTAGTCCAAAAATTAAATGTTTTAAATAGAGTCCTGTACCACCTACTATAATTGGCGTTTTATTAAGGTTTTTTATAGTTTTACAAGCATCATCAATCCATCTGAAGATATTATATTCTTCACTACCCTTAACATAACCAAATAAATGATGAGGAATATTTTGCTTCTCCAATTGAGTAGGCTGAGCTGAGATAATTGGATTTTCCTGGTAAACTTGCAGAGAGTCTGCATTAATAATCTCTCCATCTACTGCTTTAGCAAGATTCACAGCGAAGCTAGTTTTTCCACTAGCAGTAGGCCCTGCAATTATTATTATTTTACAATTATTCATTTTTAGGGCTGCAATATTTGTACAAACTCAATTTGGCTAAAATCAATATTTGGCTTAACATAGAAAAAATTATCTCTCTTAAATACTGTGCCTATTATAATATTTGGAATAATTAGTTCATTATCTCCAGAAGTTATAACCAATTCATGCTCATCAAGCTTCTTATCATTTAAATAATTGCAGCTTAATTCGTTATTGGCCCGCCCCCCGGCAATAAATTTACTTCTTGAATTCACACCAATAGCAGGAATTCTAGAATTATAATCGGTAATAAGCTATATATTGGCTGTATTTTTACTTACATCAACCACTCTACCTATAAAATTATGTTCAGACAACACCATTTGCCATTTTTTTACGCCATTATTTGCTCCAATATTTACAATAATTTCTTGATGTAAATGATTATTGCTTCTACTAATAATTTGCCCTGTAAGATATTTTTGTTCAATATTTTCAACAAAATTTAACTGCCTCTTTAGTTCTTTATTTTCTCCCTCATTTTGTTTATAAAGATAAAAATAATATTCCAAAAAATTATTCCTCTCTTTAAGCTCTTTGTTTTCCTTAAAGACAGTAAACACGCTACCAATTCTACCTATGAAATCGCCAATCGCATATACGCCAGAACTGGCTGTAGTTAATACTGGCTCTAATACATCCAATGTCTTGGCTTTTACCGAATCATAGACCTGATAACCCCGCTCATAATTTACCACTATTAGTAATGCAATGAGAAAACAAACAACAAAGGAAATTTTACTTATATTAATAATTTTCATTTAGAGATGTTTTTACCTCTAAATAATAACCAAGAAGTTATGGCTATAGATCCAAGATAAAAAATAACTTGAAGCTCTGTAGGCTTAGAAGAATAACCTAATAGGCTATAAAGAATTTTTCCTGTAAAGCTAGTCTCACTGAGAAGCCATGAGCTATCCCATATTTCTTCTGATAGAACTTCAATCAAATTGATTGAGCTTATATAATTTGCCAATTGGGAAGCCATACCGGCAGACAATAATATTAACATTACGTTGATGGTATTGAAGAAGTGCTTTATATGAATTCTTAATAATCCATTATATAACAATACCCCCACCACTGCACCACTGCTTGCCCCAACTACAAACCCCATAATTAAGTCTACTGTGCTTAAACCGCCTGCGGCATATACACCATTTAAGAACAAAATTATCTCCGCTCCTTCACGACTAATTACCAAAGCAATGACTAAAACAAAAGTAAAAACACTAATCTCTTTACTAATTAATTTAGTAGTAGCATTATTAATTTTACCACGCAATTCTTTACTATGTTTATTAAGCCAAATTATAGTAAAATTGATACAAACAATTGATATAATTAATATCAATATATTAAGAATCTCTTGGCCATTTCCATCAAATAAACCGCTTATGTAAGCTATTGTTAATGCAAAAATTGAAGATAGAAAAACACCGCCAAGACCACCTAATAATAATAACATTGTTTTGTTCTTCAAATTGTTTAAGGCAGCCGAAATAATTCCTAAAATCAAACAAATCTCTAGCATTTCTCTAAAAACAATAATAGCAGTAGCCAGCATTATAATACCTTTTTATTTAGCAATAATTTTTCCCTGAGCCGTTTCGCTATGAAACTCGCCATAGAATTCATATTCTCCAGGATCTAAAGGACCTATGTTAATATTAATTTGCCCTTTAGCAGGGATAATTTTTTCTCGCTTTAAAGCAAAGCTTTCAAATTCTTCAACTTCATTATCTTTATTAATAATTAAGAGTTTAACTTTTTTATTAGCAGGAACCACTAACTTATCAGGGATAAATTTATGCTCAAGAAGAACTAACTCATATACATCCACAGCATATGAATTAAATGAAAACAACAATAGTGTAAAATATAAAATTCTCATAGATTAATTATATATTGTTTTTATAAAAAATGAAGATCTTTTACTTCTTCTGAAGCATTGTTCAGAAAAATATTTAGAAATTTTTCTATTTATTTTCTTGAGACCAAGAATCTTTCCCATTCTTCTGGAAGGTCATATGCCCATTTAGTACTAGTGCCCGCGCCCATAACCAAAACAACGTCATCAGGCTTAGCTATAGAGCTAAGTATTTCAGGGAGTTTTCCTGGTGAATCCAAACTTAGTATTTCCTTATTTTTGTAATATTGTCTTAGAGCAGCAACCATCACTTCTTTATTTATACCTTCTATTGGAGATTCCCCAGCCGAATAAATATCGGACATTAATACTACGTCTGCATTCTCAAAACAATGAACAAATTCTGAAAATAAACTTTCCACTCTGGTATATCGGTGCAATTGCACCACAGCTATCACTTTCGCATCTTTATTCATTTTGCTAACTTGGCGAGCGGTGAGTAGAGTAGCTTTTATTTCTTCTGGATGGTGAGCATAATCATCAATGATTTTAACCCCCATTACCTCACCAGTCTTAGTGAACCTTCTTTTTACTCCAGCGAATCTAGAAAAACCTTCAATAATTGATTGTTTCTTGAATTTTAATTTTACTCCTATGGATATAGCAGCCAAAGAATTCAATACATTATGTCTTCCAGCTACTGGTAGATTTATTTTTTCTATAATAAATTCTTCCCCCATAACTCTAGATGAAACTTTAACATCAAATACAGAACCTGAAATATTCTCTATAATATTAATAGCCTGAATATCTAAGTCACTAGAATCAATTCCATAAGTAATCACTTCACGATCTTGAACTTTCTTTATTAGATTACTTACTTCGTGATGATCTTTACAGGCAACTGCAAAACCATAAAATGGAAGATTATGAATAAATGCTTCATATGCCTGCTTTAAATTATCAAAACTTCCATAATAATCTAAATGCTCAGGATCAATATTAGTAATTACGGCAATAGTTGATGGGATACGAATGAAAGTTCCATCTGATTCATCTGCTTCAGCAATTAAATAATCACTGCTCCCCAAATAAGCATTGGTACCTCTAGTATTAATAATCCCTCCATTAATTACGGTTGGATTTAGTGAAGCTGCTTCAAACATTGCCGCCACAAAAGCAGTGGTAGTGGTCTTTCCATGAGAGCCAGAAACCGCTACAGATATTTTTAATCTCATTAATTCAGCAAGCATTTCTGACCGCTTAACCACAGGAACCCGAGCAGCTCTTGCAGCTATGATTTCTGGATTATTATCTTTAACTGCTGTAGATTTTACTACTACAGAAGCATCTTTTATATTTTCTTCCAGGTGCCCAATAAACACCTTAATTCCAATATTCCTAAGGCGTAGAACATTATCATTCTCACTTAAATCTGAACCTTGAACTTGATATCCTAAGTTATGCATGATCTCAGCAATGCCACTCATGCCAATTCCACCTATACCTATAAAATGCAATATACCAAAATTATCAAACATCATTTTTTCTAGCGGAGCTTTCATATAACTTTCCTTTATTTTACAATTTTAAAGCCTATAGTTAAGATAATTTCTATCCCAATCAAAATTATAATTATAATTTCAAGAAGCGAACTATGCCTATTATTAAATACATCACTAAGAATTTCAAATAACTCATGAATCAAGTTAAGCCTTTTATTCAATATATCCACCCTTTGCTTTATATCTTGATCCTTGGCAGTCATACGATAAATAGGCTCTAGCTCAGGATAATCCCAAAAGAACTCAGGAGTGTCTAGAATATCGCTATGCAAATTAATTGAACTTCTCTCCAGAAATAATTTACCCATTTTTTTTGCAATCTCTTTGCCTGATAAAGTAATCTTTCCAGTATTAGCTAAAGATTTTGGAATATGCTCAGTTTTTTTGATAGTTTGCTCAACACGCTCTTCAAATCCTGATAATTTCATCGATTGCGCTAAGGCATAAGAAATAGCAAGCCTATCCATAATATCAGCATCTTCACTAAGGTGAATTTCATTTTGATGAATTTTAGTAACCTCATCTTTAACCACAACATAAGAATCTGAATTAACATTAATATTGGGCACATGATCAATTTCAAAATTTTTCAATTTTTTAAGCATAGAAAACATTTCATCGTCAGAAATTTCCCAGAATACTACACAACCATAAGAGAAGAAGAAAACATGCCCTTCACGAAATGGAAGATATATAACATTACGAAATTTTTGTGGATTTTCATCGTTTTTTTTAAGAAATCTATATAGCGGATTCATTTGATAAGAATCTGCAGAACAAAAAGTTTTACATTGCATGTTAAATATAATGAATAGGTTATTAGAAGTACCTATTATCCTCCTAATTCCTTAGGAATGCAATAGAAAAAAGCCCTCTAGACCTCAAAACAAGTAGGACAATTGCATAAATCGTTACTTTTATACCAATTCAAAGAATTAGCATCTTTTATAAGATAACCGTGGAGTTTTAAATATTTCTACAATTCTTCTTTTGGAGAAATGAGGCAAGCAGGTTTCTTAATAACAATCAACTCGAACTGGTAATAGGTATTTTTACCGATTGTCTAGAAACCTGCTTCTCTTTTTTGATTTAGTAAGATAGTAGTAAGCTAGGCTCATATGCCTGTTCTGCATTTTCTCCGCTTAAATCAGCTATGAATTTATCTGCAATTGTTTCCATTTGAAATATATGTTCACAATTACTTATCATTGTTTCGGCCCGATATGCATATTCTTCATATTTTCCAGATGTTTTCAAATTATCATTGTTACTGACTGTTTCCATTAAATACATACCCATCGTCACGCCTTGATGAAGACATTCAGTTTTTGTAATATCTAATATGGCTTTCACTTTTGATTGATATTTATTATGAATCCCATTTGGATCAAAATTACGATCTAACTTATCGTTTACTTCTTCTAATACTTCAATTTTATTACAGTCACTTTCTGTTTTAGCCTCAGTTAAAACACCATTGTCTGAAGAGTCAGTTTCTGTATAGCTAGTTTCTGTTATAACTTTAGTTAAAGCAAGCTTAGCTAACTCAATTCTATTCATACTTTGCATAGAGTAAAAAAACTTTTCAGCTGATTGGCTATAGCCTTTTTCGGTAGTGCTAGTGATCTCGAAAGGAGAAAAATAAGAGAGGAGTGTTTTTACAAAAGATTCATCAATGTTTGCGTCTTTTTTTCCCGTATCTGGATCTATTCCTGATAGAATTTTTTCTACATATCCCTTATATCCCTTAGATTTTTCACTTTCACTTCTGGTGTCCATGCTAAGAATACTTTCGTAAATACCAAAAAATTTATTAATTTTATTTTTGTACTCATATAAAAGCATATGCATCATATTAGGAGCCATAGTACTTTCTAAAAATTCTTCACTTCTGTAGCCATTCAAAATATCCGTATCACTTGATAAGATATTATATGCTATCTCTTCTCCCCTATCTTCTTCGTATTTTTTTGTCAATTTATCAATATTAATATAATATAATCCTTTAGTGTTAAGATAGTTCAGTTCTCCGGCAACTTCTTTTAATTGCTTTAGCTTTTCTTCATATTGATTCGTAAGGATTCTTTCAGCTTTTATATCTGCTGTTTTTACTTTAAAAACTGATAGATCAATTTTATTTGCTTTTTTAAAACTTGTTTCTTGCGTCATTTTTTTTCCTTATGTTATCTCTACTTTAAAAATTAGTATTACAGATTCAATTAGCTTAGGATAGCATAAATTAATATAACTGTCAACAAATATATTAACTACTTTTAATAATTGGTAGATTCTATGATCTAGCGCAACAGAGTATTGAAAAGAGGAGCAATATGTAATAAATTGGGCTTTGCAGACATTAATTTAAAAGCATTAGTTCTAGCAAATGAATCAAGTGCCGTGGCAATATTGATTCTTGCTGCATTAGAGATGCCCTCTGCTATGACAGATATATTACATGGTTTATCATGGAATACTGACATTACTTGAGTATACTGATAGCCCCCTATGGTTGAGAACTATAGCCATTGGTAATTTACCGCTGGGCTAATCCTTAGCTTCTAATAAAATAGCTTCACTATGATCTTTCCATAACTAAACAGAGAGTATCCGGTCTAATTAATTTCCCTTTATAATTTAATTTCATCGGAGTATCAACTAAAATAAATTTAGTATCAGATAATTCTGTGTACTGATTAGCTAATTCTATCATCATGTCTCTTTCTGTTAGCCATATAATTCCTTTGTCAGTAAAATGCTTTAATAATAGCTAATCTCTTAGCTTGAATATTATTTTTATCTTGAAAGAATTCATCTATGACTTCTTTAACTTCTGCTTGAAGGATAAGATTATCTCTAACTAACCTTTCTACAAGGAACTTAGTAGCAATTTGCTCATGGTCAATCCATACCTCTCTCTTGCCACCCAATAAATAAACTAGATCAGTATGCTGGCCGTTATTCTATAAAAGAGCTAAAGTTTTAAAGCGCTCGTTTACAACATTTTCTGTTGCACCTAATAGCATTTTTATTGGGATATCATTGCCAGAATACATTGAATTTATGAATGGAGAAAGTAAAGGAAGCGGTGTTGCTCTTAAATTATATAAAATTACTTATCTTTTTCCATATTAATCAACCATCGCTTACGAGAAATTCCACCACCGTATCCACCAATATTTCCATTGCTATTAATAATTCTATGACAAGGAATAATGATGGCTAATTGATTAGCTCCATTAGCATTTGCAACAGCTCTGAAAGCTGTTGGTTTACCGATAGCATCAGCTTGGGCTAAATAACTTTTAGTTTGTCCATAAGGAATGCGCATTAATTCTTGCCAAACCGTTTTTTGGAATGGGCTTCCTAGCATATGAATAGGTGTTCTAAAAGTTTTTAATTTGCCAGAAAAATATTCTGCTAATTCTTTTTCAATTAAATCAATGGCTGAAGTTCTACCAGGAATGATCACGGCTTTAAGTTTTATACGAAGACGTTCAATTTCTTTCTCTAGCCCGCGTCTTTCAATGAATTCAAGTAAATATAACGCCTGGTCATCTGAAATAGCTAACATTGGTCCAAGTGGAGAGTCAAGCCATCCACTCTTTAGAATATTATGATGTTCATCAAAGTGCGTTGGAACTGCGCCCATAATTTTACTAAAGGCATCGCTAAAATCGCTTGTAGATTCATATCCTGTGTTTAATTGCGCTTTAATCACTTTTTCTCCTTCTCTAAAAGACCATTGTATGAAGCTCATAACCTGAAGATCGTCAGTTCAAATCTGCACCCCGCAACTAATGTCTCTTACATTCACAATCATCTTTAAAAAATTTTTTTCAGTTGCAATAGAATAGCTCAGTGAATATAATTTCATTATATATTCAAAAAATAGAATAAAAAGCTATGCAGAGCAATAAAATAATGGAAGATTATATTTTATCAATCATCCAGAATAATAATATATCTGAGCAAACAGATTTACAAAATATGCTAAAAGAGAAAAATCAAAACATCTCTCAAGCAACTTTATCACGTAAATTGAAAAAGATGAATATCTCCAAAATTGCTGGATTTTATAAAATAGAAAGCTTTATCCATCGACATACGCCAATTATTTTAAGTCTTGAGGCTTCAGAATCTGGTATTATAGTTTTACACACCCATCCAGGAAATGCTAGTAATTTAGCTTATTTTATTGATCAGAAATATGTTAGTCCTAAAATTTTAGGCACTATAGCTGGAGACGATACCGTAATGCTAATTTTAAAGCAGAATGATGATGTATATCCGATATCAGAGCTGCTAAAAAAAGATTTTCCTTATATAGATATCTCAAAAACTTAGAATATTATGTCAGTTAATAGTGGATTTGTTGAATATATAATAGATCTTTTATCTCCATATGCTGAGGTTAAATCGCGAAGAATGTTTGGCGGATATGGTTTATATTTAAGAAATATAACTTTTGCTATAATTATAGATGATGAATTATATTTTAAGGCTGATAGCCTATTGTCAGAAGAATATAAAAAATCTGGATCATATCCATTTACTTATCAGAAAAAAGAAAAGACCATTGCTTTAAGCTATTGGTATGTGCCAGATAGAGTCTTAGAAGATGGAGATTTATTAAAAGTTTGGTTTGGTAAAAGCTTTACTGTTGCTGCTGTTAAGAAGGATAAGGGGAAAAAATAGAAATTATAGTTAGAATTATAAATTTCTTACAAACTATATGCCGGATATCATCTTTCATATTATTACTTTTGATGCTAGGCGCTGTTCTATAGCTCTACTCACTAAGCAAAAATATCGATGTTTGAAGCGGAGGATAACTCAACTGATATCGGAGTTATTCCAGACGAAGGTACAAAGAACAATCCTAAAAGAATGAATCTTGAATGGTAATAATAAAGCTAAAATAAGTACTGCATATTGTTTATTGTGGTGATTTAATTATTGATAGTCTTAAACGAGATATTTTTAAGTATATCGAATTATTTTTGAATTAAGGAAAAGAAATGACTAGCAAAATAAAAAATATTGTTTTTGATATTGGCAATGTATTGGTGAAATGGGCCCCGCACGAACTAATTAAATCAGTTTTTCCAGATAGAGATCCTGAAGCTTTTCTAAAGCAAATTCGACCGGCTTGGATTGATTTAAATTTAGGAAAAATTAGTGAAGCCCAAGCAATAATTTTATATCATAAGCAGCTGAATCTTTCTAAAGATGAACTTCAATGCTTTATGAATGAAGTAAGAAAAAATCAAACATTCATTCCAGGAAGTATAGAGTTATTACAAAAATTATATAATTTAGGTTTTCCTCTTTATTCAATTACCGATAATATAAAAGAAATTATGGATTATCATAAAGCCAATTCCAATTTTCTCCAATATTTCAAAGGGATTATTTCATCATCTGATGTGGGAATATTAAAGCCGGATAAAAGAATTTTTCAATGCTTGCTGGATAAATACCAACTCACTGCCGCTGAATCAATTTTTATTGATGATTTAGTGCAAAATGTGGAAGGCGCAAAATCAGTTGGGATGCAGGCTTTCCAATTCATTGATGCAAAATCTTGCGAAGATGAATTGAATAAGTTTGGTATTAAGCTCTAGCCATTTACAGCTTCTTATTGCCGTGCTATATTGCTTAAACTTAATTACTATTATTAAAATATATAAGTAATGGAATTTGGATTTTTTATTTTTATAAAGCTGATGTCTTTATTTAGTTTAATTGTCCTGGGATTTGTTGCCCAGAGATTTTTAGATATTGATAGAGTTGCTATAGCCAAGTTAGTATTCTACATTATTTCTCCAATGGTATTTTTTCATGCCGTGGGGAAATTGCAGTTAAATTTATCCATCATTCTTTTGCCTTTAATCACCGCAGCTATTTCAAGCATTTTAGCAATATTTATCTTTTATATCTCCAGAAATCGCTATGATGATTCAACTAGAGCAATATTCTCTTTTATTTCCTCTAATTCAAATGTAGGTTATTTCTTATTGCCCATAGTATGGGAATTTTTTGATGATATAGCAGCTGGAATTTTTGTGGTTATGGTCTTGGGTAATAATTTATATGAAAATACAATAGGCTTTTTTATAGCTTCAATGGGTAAATTTAGCGTCAGAGAAAGCTGCTTAAAAATATTAAAATTACCCTCACTTTATGCAATGATATTAGGCTTTATTATAAGCGGGGTAGAGTATTTTTCTATCCCAGAAATGTTTAATGATATGTTTGTTAATATGCGAGGAGCTTATGCTACTTTGGGAATGATGATGATTGGTTTTGGCATCGCCGATATTAAGAGTTTTGAATTAGACTTTAAGTTTATTGGCGCAGGCTTCATAGTGAAATTTCTTTTATGGCCTTTATTAGCATTAGCTTTTATCGCTATAGATAAAATTCTAATTCATGCTTATGATCCAATAATGCATAAAATGCTCATATTATTTTCTGCAGCACCACTGGCTGCTAATAATATTATCATTGCCACTGTATTAAACTTGCATCCAGACAAAGTTGCAGCTAGTGTAGTTTTAAGCACTATTTTCGCTTTATTTTATGTGCCTATCATGATAACCATCTTCAACTTGGCTTAAAAATTAATGAATAAAATTAAACAAGACCTCTCTTATGCTTACCAAATTCTTGCTCATCTTAAGATGGATGATCATACTTATACCCATCTTTCAGCAAGAGCAATAGAAGAAGAGCAATATTATATATATCCTTTTGGGCTAAGATTTGAAGAGGTTAGGTCAGATAATTTACTTAAGGTATCGTTAGATGGGCAAATTATTGAAGGACAAGAATATCAATATAATAAAACTGGTTATGTAATTCATGGTAACATTTATAAGCATCGCCCTGATGTAAAAGCGATATTTCATCTTCATACTCCGGCTTCAGTTGCCGTATCTGCTATGAAAGATGGCTTGCTGCCCATCAGTCAATGGGCTTTGCATTTTTATGAGCAGATAGCGTATCATAATTATAATTCATTAGCGCTTGATTCTACAGTTCATGGCCCTGATTTGGTTAGAGATTTAGGGAGTTACAATACCATGTTATTGCGTCATCACGGCATGATAACTTGCGGAAAAACTATTATGGAAGCAATGTTCAGGGCTTATCATTTAGAAATGGCCTGCAAAACTCAATGTTTAATTTTACAAACCTCGCAGGAAATCATCTTCCCACCTAAAGAAATTTGTCAGCAAACTGTAAAAGATTTACTGAGTTTTGAGAAAAATCTAGGAGAGAGGGATTGGCACGCATGGGTTAGAAAGATAAACTTATTTCCTAAGTGAAAAAATATTTAACTAAAGATTAATAATTCTGGCGCTATACTTTGCAATTAACTTCAAAATTTATAACATAAGATGAAAGAAATAGACGACACAACAAATAAAGGTTTTTTGTCTCTAATGCTTGGAGCGATTGGTGTTGTTTATGGGGACATTGGCACCAGCCCTTTATATGCCTTAAAAAGCTGTTTTACCATAACGGGCTTAAACATCACCCCAGATAATATTCTTGGAATAATAAGTTTATTTCTATGGATTCTAATAATAGTAGTTTATTACAAATATATTTTCACCGTTATGCGCTGTGATCAACATGGCGAAGGTGGAGTTCTAGTTCTATCTTCTTTATGTAAAAAAATTGATAATGAAAGAATCAAAAAAATTGCCGTCACTTTTGGAATAATTGGAGTTGCTTTATTCGTTGGTGATAGCGTTATAACACCAGCTATTTCAGTATTAAGTGCCTGTGAAGGTTTAACTTTAGTTACCAATATTTCAGAGCACTATATTATCCTCATTGCAGCTGCTATATTATTCTTGTTGTTTTTTCTACAAAGCCAAGGCAGCGGTAATATTGGCAGATATTTTGGTTACATCATGTTGATATGGTTTATAACTATTGGAGTTTTAGGGCTTCTTTCTGTTATAAAAACCCCTGAGATATTAAAAGTCGTCAATCCATATTACGCTATCGAATTTGTTATCAATAATAAACTTATTGGTTTTGTTGCTATAGGTGGTTCAATATTAGTGGTAAGTGGAGTTGAAGCATTATATGCCGATATGGGGCATTTTGGCAAAAAATCGATTCAATATACTTGGAGTATTTTAGTTTTTCCAGCTCTTAGCTTAAATTACTTGGGCCAAGGAGCTCTCTTATTGAATGACCCTAGTGCAATCGATAATGTTTTTTATCGACTTACGCCAGAGAATATGCTTTATCCAATGATTATCTTATCGTTAATAGCTACCATCATAGCTTCTCAGGCCGTTATCTCAGGAGTTTTTTCTTTAGCCCAGCAAGCAATGATGCTAAATTATCTTCCTAGAATGAGTATAAAACATACTTCTTTTTATCATATAGGTCAGATATACATCCCAGCTATCAATTACATATTATTCATCCTAACTATTTCAGCTATAGTCCTATTTAGAAGCTCTTCTGCTTTATCTTTTGCCTATGGCTTAAGCGTTGCCAGTGTTATGATAGTTACCACTTTATTTGCTGCTATACTCGCTCATTATCAATGGAAATGGTCGCCAGTAAAAATGCTTTTAACTTTCGTGCCATTTTTCTTTTTAGATATCTTCTTCATTGGCAGCAATATTAATAAAATTCTTGAAGGAGCTTGGTATACTTTAGCCATCGCATTAATTGCAATATATATTATGAAAATATGGATAAAAGGTACAGAAATTTTAAAAACTCAACGAACATCTAGTTCTATTGCTATCAATCCATATCTAAAGAACGCCATTGAAGGATCTAAAATTAGAATTCCTGGATGTGCAGCATTTATGACTAGGTATAGCAATTCATTGCCAGGGGCATTAGTAGTTAATTTGCAGCACAATAAATACTTACATGAAAAAATATTATTTATTTCGATTCTTACAGAAGATATTCCAAGAGTTCCAATAGCAGAAAGATTCTCTTACACAAAAGATTTCAAAAATGTATTTACCATCAAGGCGCATTTTGGCTTTTATGAGATACCCGATCTAAATAAGGTTATTGTTTGGGCGGAGTCTAAAGGAATCTTAAAAGCAAATGAAGAAATTTCATTCTTTTTAAGTAGGGGGCTGCCAATGTCAGATGGTCATCATTACTTAGATAAATTAAGTGAAGAAATATATATTTTCCTATCTAAAAATGCTCTACCAGCTTATGAATTTTTTAAAGTAGATTATAGGAAGCTAATAGAGCTGGGCATAATGTTTAAAGTATAATGTGCCCAACTCATCAGCAAAAATTTAAAACCAGGGAGGAGGCAAAATATGCAATATTTGAATATATAGAAGTATTTTATAATCGTATTGGAATTCATTCGTCTAATGATTATTTATCACCAGTCGATTATGAAGCTATATAAAAATGTGCGTAACTAATTGTCCGAAAAAGCGTTGACAGATCATTTAAGAATTAGTTCCAAACTGGAACTATTCTAAGATGCGTCGCCATCTTAACAATTTCCTTTGTCGTAAGAATGACGAGGTAAACCGCCTTATTAATACTTTGTCGGAAAGAGAGAAAGCTAGGCTCACCTTAACACAAATTGCTGCTAAAACCCTGCTATTGCTAATTTTAGATAAAATTAGCAATAATCTTTGATCTAGACACAAAAGAACATATGATGCAAGTTTTAAAGAATTATCCTGGAGCTATGATTATTATTTTTCATGATAAAGAATTCTTAGAAAGAATTGGAATCAACATAACCCATGGAATTGAAAATGGTAAAATAAAATTATTCTAAAATTAAGTGTAAAAATTATAGCAGCAAAGAAAAAACTTTTATATAATAGGAAAAATTTTAATGGGTAAAAATCATGAAAATAGGCATCATAGGTGGCGGAGCTTTAGGGACAGCGTTAGCACTAGTTTCACATAGAGCTTCTCAAGAAGCACATATTTATGTTCGCGACGAGGATATTTGCAATGAGATTAATCAAAATCATACCAATTTTCGCTACCTGCCAGGCATTCTACTTCCATCTAGCATCACCGCATATTCTAATTTAACCAAAATTCTAGATAGTGATGCATTGCTACTAGCAATTCCTGCTCAAAATATTTATAAGTTATGCTTGGATTTAAAATCACTAAACTTAGACCCTAATAAAATTCTAGTAATTTGCTCTAAGGGCATCGAACAAAATTCTCTTAAATTGATGAACGAAGTAATCAGTGATATATTACCAAAAAATCCTATTGCTGTTTTATCAGGCCCTAATTTTGCTCTTGAAATTGCTAAAGATTTACCAGCTATTGCAAGCTTAGCAAGCAATGATAGCAACTTAACTAATGCCTTATCTAAGTTTCTAAGTAACAATAATTTTCGTATCTACCCTAATGATGATATCATTGGCACACAAATTATAGGAGCTGCAAAAAATGTTTTAGCCATCGCAACCGGTATTGCAATTGGCAAAGAATATGGCGAGAATGCTAAAGCGGCCATTGTATCTCGAGGAGTTCATGAAATAAGCAATTTACTTCTAGCAAAAGGAGGACGAATTGAAACTTTATTAAGCCCAGCAGGCATTGGCGATATTTACCTCACTTGCAGCAGCACTACTTCCCGTAATACTGCTTATGGAATTTCTCTTGGACAAAATAAAATAACTAATCAAAACTATTTAGTAGAGGGGTTTTATACCGCCGAATCTATAGTGATGCTGGCAGCAAGCTTAAATATAAAAATGCCAATTTGCCAAGCAGTTTATAAAATAACTCATGAAAAAGTTTCACTAGAGAGAGCGGTTCAAGAATTACTAGATCGCCCACTTAAACATTAAAAAGGAATAAGAAATGGCATGGACCACTGATCAAATCTGCAAAATTGCAGCTGAATTAGAGATGAAAACAGGATTTTATGTAAATCTTGGCATTGGCATTCCAACTAATGTATCAAACTTCGTTCCTAAAGATGTAAATATCTTGCTTCAAAGTGAGAATGGCATGTTAGGTATGGGTCCCTTCCCTTATCCTGGAGATGAAGATGCGGATCTAATAAACGCAGGAAAGCAAACAATAACAGAATTGCCAGAAAGCAGCTATTTTGATAGCGCTTATTCTTTTGCAATGATTAGAGGTGGCCATATAGATTTAACCATTTTAGGAGCTCTCCAAGTATCAGAAAAAGGTGATTTAGCTAATTGGACTGTTCCCGGCAAAATTATTAAAGGAATGGGCGGGGCAATGGATTTAGTTGCCAATGTAAAAAGAGTAGTAATTCTAATGGAACACGTCGCTAAAGATGGTTCAGCAAAGCTGCTTAAAGAATGCACCTTTCCTTTAACAGGAAAAGCTTGCGTAGATAGAATCATTACTGATTTAGGTATAATGGACATCGATCAAAATGGCATGCATCTTGTAAGAATAGCTGACGGAGTAACTTTAGAAGAGATTAAAGCAAAAACAGAAGCCAATTTTAGCGTTAATTGTTAAAATGATTGTAGGATTTTGTAATATTTTATCAATTGCATTTTTACCTAATAACATATAGCTTAAAACACATAATGTATATTTAGAGAAGAAGAATTATGTGTGGAATTATTGGAATTAATGCCCTGGAAGGGAATATTGTTCCTTACATCGTTAATGGTCTAAAAAACCTAGAATATCGTGGATATGATTCTGCTGGCATTGCTGGAATCGTTCAGGGGCAAATTAAAACTATTAAAGCTCAAGGTAAAATCACCAATCTAGAAAAAAATTTAGATAGCAATACACTTGAAAGTAATATTGCAATAGGACATACTCGTTGGGCAACTCATGGCGCAGCCAATAAAATAAATGCTCATCCTCATCAAACAGATCAAGTATCAGTGGTTCATAACGGAATTATTGAGAACCATATATCAATAAAGCAAGAATTAATAAAACTTGGTCATCATTTCACATCGCAAACAGATAGTGAAGTTATCCCCCATCTGATAACTCATTATTTAAATAATGGCCATGAACCATTAGAAGCAGTAGAAAAATCCCTTAAAAGATTAGAAGGCGCCTTTTCTCTTGCTATCATTTTCTCTCAACATCCTAATATTATGATTGCTGCACGCAGAGGTTCACCTCTTGTAATAGGTTACGGAATAAAGCAAATGATTGTTGCTTCTGATGCTTATGCTTTAGCATTTTTAACCAATAAAATTAGTTATTTAGAAGAGGGTGACTTAGCTTTTATTAACCACGATAGAGTTACTATTTATGATTCAAAGTTTAAAATATCTGAGCGAAGCATCGTTACCGTAGATAATGAAGTGGCTAATATAGGTAAAGGTAATTTTGATCATTATATGCTCAAAGAAATTTTTGAACAGCCAAGTATCTTAGCTGATTTAATTAATAGATACTACGATTTGGAAACTAAAAAACTGCTCTTTGATGACATTCTAATTAATTGGAAAAATTTGAATAAAATCACTTTAGTTGCATGTGGCAGTTCTTATTACGCTGCAATGACTAGTAAATATTGGCTTGAGCAATATCTAGATATTTCAGTTGAGGTGGATATAGCTTCAGAATTTCGTTATCGTAATGGACATTTGCCTCAGGGGGGCTTATGTATTTTTCTTTCTCAATCAGGAGAAACCGCTGACACATTAGCAGCTCTGCGCTATGCTAAAAAAAGAGGCCAACAAACCTTGAGTATCGTTAATGTTAGAGAAAGCAGTTTAGATCGTGAAGCGGATTATTCTTTGCAATGCCTTGCTGGACCAGAAATTAGCGTAGCGTCAACTAAAGGATTCACAACGCAATTAACTCTATTGCTTTTATTATCTCTGTATATTGCTACTAAACGCTCTAAAATTAGCTCAAATGATCTAGAAAATTACTTAAGTTATATTACAGAAATACCCGGAAGAATAGCAGAAATCCTTAACAATACTTCCTCCATCTCTGAAGCAGCCTCATCTGTCTTACTCGCTAAAGACATTCTTTTAATTGGCCGTAATTATATTTATCCAATTGCTTTAGAAGGAGCCTTAAAAATAAAAGAATTATCTTACATTCATGCTGAAGCTATTGCCGCCGGAGAACTTAAACATGGTCCTATCGCTTTAATAGACAAAGATGTACCAATTATAGTTCTAGCTCCTTATAATAACCTATTTGACAAAATTTCATCCAATGCTCAAGAAATTTCAGCAAGAGGAGGAAAATTGATTACCATAAGCTCCACCGAAGGAAATAATATTTTGAAAACCTTAAGCCAGCTTCAAATTAACATAAGCAATGCAAATGAATTAATAGAACCTATTCTTTATGCAATACCTATGCAATTATTAGCCTATTATGTTGCAGTAAAAAAAGGAACGGATGTAGATCAGCCAAGAAATTTAGCTAAATCAGTTACAGTTGAGTAAGATTTTCATATGATAAAATCATAGACAAAGCACATAAAGCGGCCGTCTCTGACCTTAATATTCTAGGCCCCAAATGCACAGAAGTTATAAATTTTTTTGCTGTTAGCATTAGCAATTCTTGCTCTGAAAATCCTCCCTCAGGCCCTATCATTATATTAATTTTTTGAGTAGCGGTTTTTAAATATTTTGCTAAAGATAAATCTTTTTCTCTTTCATTACAGAGAATTATTTGCTGATCTTCTGGCCATTCTAATAAAAATTTATTCAATGTTTCTAATGGCTTTATCTTAGGTAAAGAAAGCCTACCACATTGCTCTGCAGCCTCTTTAACATAAATATGCCATTTATTAAGATTAATTTTATCCACAACAGAGTGCTTAAGTTGAATAGGAGTGATCTTTGTTACTCCAAGTTCTGTTACCTTCTCCAAAAGAAAATCTATTCGAGATTGTTTAATAGGAGCAAATATTAGATTTATATCCTGCTCCTCCTGGTAATCTCTAATTTTCTTGAGCGGCTTTAAGACCATCTTTTTATTACTAATCTCAATTATTTCAGCTAAGAACTCACCACATTCTTTATTAAAAACTAATAATTGACTATGAGTTTTCTTACGCATAACATTAGCTAAATAATTAATATCTAATTGATTGCTTAGTATAATATTTTCTTTTCCAGAAAAATTATCTATAAATAACCTTGTAAATTGGTGATATTTCATATAATACTTAAAGCTAGAGGTAATTAACTACATGCAAGATAGTAACACAAAAAATATAGAAGACAATCAAGAAAAAGAGCCTGAAATCGGCGGACCTAAGGGTCTTGAACCCACTAGGTATGGAGCTGACACACCGGAATGGGAAGTAAAAGGACGAGTATCAGATTTCTAAAATTAAAAGGTTTTAAATGACTAATAGTTTACAGCGCTTAGTGCAATCTATAGATAATCTTGAGGAGTTGATGGCTCAAAATTTATCTATAAAAGATAAGCCAAATTCTGAAGAGGTGAATCTTCTAAACATAGCTAACGATAAGTTAAAAAAAGAACTGCAAGAGCTTAAGAACGATTATAAAAAATTACAAGAAACCAGCAAAGATGTTATTAACGAACTCAATAATTCTATACAAATTATAGAGGATTATTTTAAGAAACAAAATGCCAATAATTAGAATATTAAATCGTGAATATCAAATAGCTTGTGGCCCTGGGGAGGAACAGAAATTACTTGATCTGGCAGAAAAATTAGATAAACGCTTGCAAGAGAACTCTAAAATTTTTAGAGGTGCTAATGAAATGATGCTAATCGTATTAACCGCATTAACTTTGGAAGATTCATTACAAGATTTATCTCAGCAAAATAATAAACTCCAAAATAAACTTACTCAAAACATTCCATGTGATAACGATGATGTAAATAATATTATCAATAGTTTGATTAATAGAATTGACTCAATGTCAAAACAACTCTTAAAATAAACAGCTGTACCTTACATTCTAAATCTCTCCACATAATGCACGCATTCCTTAACTCGTAATGCGGCGATCATATTAGTTAACTGAGTTAGCCCCAGAACCTCAACATCTATAACTAATTCAAAGAAATCTTGAGACCTGTCTACAAATTTTAGATTACTAATATTACAACCATGCTTAGCCATAAGTGAGGTTACCGTCGCAAGACTACCAACTTCGTTAGAAACTGTCATTTTTAAACGACACACATGCTTGTAATCTTTAGCTTCTCTATCCCATGATACTTCAAGTAATTTATCTTCAGACGTTACGCTCTTATGCAAATTATCACAATCAGAAGTATGAATTGTCACGCCCTGAGTACCATCAAAAATTCCAACAATTAGATCTCCAGGCAAAGGGTTACAACAGCTAGCAAAGTGAAATACAACTTCCGATGCAACTCCCTTTATTAAAATAGGCGAGCTGGCTGGTTTAGCTTTTTTATTGAATTTGAAGAAAGAAAATTTCTCTTTTAGATTACTTAATTTACTTTTCTTGGGCGCATATAATGCCTTTAGTACGTCCTCTCTGGCAATACTACCTTCACCAACTGCCGCATATAAATCTTCAATGTTTTTTTGATGAAAAAGAGTCAAATATTCTCTAAATTCTTCTTCTTTAAATTCCTTTCCTTTGCTAACAAAAAATTTAGATAAAATTGATTTTCCAAGACTAGTATATTCTTTGCGTTGCTTAGAACGAATAAAGTGCTTTATCTCAGATTTAGCTCTAGCCGTCACCACAAACTGCTCCCAAATAACTGAAGGAGCGTGAGCTTTGGCTGTGATAATTTCAACCTGATCTCCATTTGCTAGAATTGTTCTTAAAGGGGCTGTACGTCCATTAATCTTAGCGGCCGCACAAGAATTACCGATATCCGAATGAAGGGCATAAGCAAAATCAACCGGTGTTGCACCTTTAGGCAAAGCTATAATTTCTCCTTTAGGAGTAAAACAAAATACTTGGTCTTCATACATTTCCAACTTAGTATGAGCGATAAAGTCCTCTGTTTCTGAGTTCTCAAGAATATTTAATAATTCCTTAATCCACTTGAATTGCTTCCCATCGACTGGGTTATTAACTAAATTTATGTCTTGTTTATATCCCCAATGTGCAGCAACCCCCCAATCATTAAGGTAGTGCATTTCCTGGGTTCTAATTTGTATTTCAACACGCTGTTTATTAGGCCCCACTACCACAGTGTGAAGAGAGCTATATCCATTGCTTTTAGGAGTGCTTATGTAATCTTTAAAACTACCAGGAATCATCTGATATGCTGCATGAATGATACCAAGAACCTGGTAGCAATCCAATACGTCACTCACTATAACTCGAAAGGCTATAATATCGCAAAGCTGTTCAAAAATAATATTTTTCAGTTTCATTTTTTGCCAGATAGAGCAGGCTGTTTTTTCTCGCCCATTAACCTCAGCATTAATACCAAAATCAGAAATTGTTTTTTTAATATGAGTCTCAATTTTATCAACCATTGATCCGCCATCTGCTCTTAGATATTCTAAACGATTGATAATAGATTTCCTCTCTTCTGGATATAGAATTGTAAAAGCTAGGTCTTGCAACTCATTTTTCATTTTTTGCATACCTATTCTTTCAGCTAAAGGAGCATATATCTCCATAGTTTCAAGGGCTATTCTTAATGCCTTCTTTTCAGACAAAAATTGAACCGTCCGCATATTATGTAAGCGATCAGCTAATTTCACAACTAATACCCTTATGTCTTCAGACATTGCCAATAGCAACTTACGAAAATTTTCTCCTTCACGAATATTGTCAGGTTGAAATTTAATTTTTGCTAATTTAGTTACACCATCAACTAACTTGGCAACATCGATACCAAAGTTAATTTGAATATCTTCAAGACTAATCACAGTATCTTCAACAGTGTCATGCAGCAAAGCTGTAATTATTGAATCTTCATCTAAATGCATCTCAGCTAAAATCATAGCTACTGCTAACGGATGTTGGTAATAAGGCTCACCAGAAGCTCTAATCTGATTACCATGCGCCTTCTTTGCAAACTCAAATGCTTTAACTACCTGATTAGGATTAAAGTTAGAAGTATAAGATTCAATTTTATTTACTAACGCTATATGGTTCATGATATCCTATGTTTATCTTTCATTTTTACTGTCTGACGGCAAATATAAATCACCTTTAACACCACAGCTTGTTAAATGTAATAATATGATTATACTTAAAATTAGTTTTTTCATAAACATTAAATCCAAATTATAAATTAAGGAGATATCAAGTTGAGGATATGTATAAATTGGCTCTTGCTTACTGCGTTACTTCTTGCATCTATTACTTATGCAGAGGAAACTACAAAAGGACCGACAGATAAATCTTCAGATACAGCAACCATACCTTCATTTTTTCAAGAAGTTACATCACCACTCACCCTATCAGTGGATAGTATATTCTATAATCAGAAGATGGAAAAGAAATCATTAGAAAATTTTGACAATCATTTTATTATTGTGCATTTCTGGGCTAGTTGGTGCATGGATTGCCAAAGTGAATTAATTGCCCTAAATAGACTTCAAAAGGATTTCAGAAAGAAAGCTCTGATGGTGATTGTGCTTTCAGAAGATTTTAAAGGCATATCTACAATAGATGATTTTTTTACAAAACATAAAATAGATTATTTAGATATTTACGTAGACAAAAAGAGTGATATATATAATAAATTAAAAATTAATCACCTACCAACCAGTTATCTTGTAGATTTTAATGGCAACGTAATCGCCAACTCTCAACCAGGTATACCAGTTGACTGGGATGATGAAACTTTAAGGTCTTTTTTAGAAACTAAAGTTAGCTATCATCAATTACTACCACCGGAATTCAAAACAATACGAGAGAAATATGTGCCGTCAGAATCGATTTTAGAGAAACCAATTACTCAGAAACCAAAAGAAAAGTCTAAAATATTTATTAACTAGAGAGGAAAAATGACTACCATCGATAAAAAAGAAAATAATAAGCCATGTTGCTGGAAGAAATTCATGAAATTTTTTAAAAGTAAAAAAATAGTAAATGTACTTAATTTAGATGGAGTGATTGGAGCTGTTAATTTTAAGCAAGGCCTTACACTTACTAGTTTAAACAAATTCTTAGAACAAGCTTTTGAAGGAAAAAATGTTCAAGCTGTTGTCTTAAATATTAATTCTCCTGGAGGTTCTCCTGTTCAATCAGAATTGATTGCAAAAAGAATCACCCAACTCTCCAAAAAGAATAATATTCCTGTTATTAGTTTTGTTGAAGATATTGCAGCATCGGGAGGCTATTGGCTGGCTTGCGCTGCTTCAGAAATTATTGTAGCAGAAAATTCTATTGTCGGAAGTCTAGGAGTACGATTCTCTGGCTTTGGTTTTAATAAAGCTATAGAACGCTTAGGAGTGGATCGTAGAGTTTATACAAAAGGTGAGAGCAAAGCTCTTCTAGATGCCTTTCTGCCAGAAAAACAAGAAGATATCGATATCATCTTAAAAGTTCAAGAAGATATCTATCAAAACTTTAAACATCATGTAAATATCTCAAGAAAAGGCAAATTAAAATTCGAAGGAGATGAAGCGTTTACTGGAGCTATTTGGTCTGGAAAACAAGCTATTGAGAACGGACTTGTCGATAAAATTGGTGACCTTTATAGTGAAATTGAAACTAGATTTGGCAAACATATCGATATTAGAATTGTCAATCAAGAAAAATCATGGCTAAAAAGAAAATTATCCATGATGGCTGAATCTATTACTCAAGCTCTCTCAGGCGACCTTATAAACGCATTAGTAGAAAAGAAATTTGAATTAAGATGATCTCCTCTTGAAAATCACTCTTCAAATACATAAATTATATTAATTAGATCATGCTTGAAATTTAAGGAATGAATTATGACAACACATAAAAACAAAGAGATGGATGAAGCAGAAAAGCTTGCACAAGTATTAAAAGATATTCAGTCAAATCCACAGCAAAAAGAAGAGACACAAACTGAACTGGAACAAATAAAACTTGAATACGCTAAAGCAGCGGAGGAAATAGTTCAGCTAAAAGATCAATTATTAAGAACAGTTGCGGATGCAGAAAATTCTCGTAAACGTAGCGCAAAACAAATTGAAGATGCTGGCAAATTTGCTGTTAATAACTTTGCCAAAGATCTTATTGAAGTCCTAGAAAATTTATATCTAGCCAGCGCTAATATTCCAGCTGAAAATTTAGAAAAAGACGCCGCTCTGCTTTCTATTTTTAAAGGTATCGAAATGACTAAAGCAACTTTGCTGAATGTTTTTGAAAAACATGGAATAAAAAGAATCACTCCAGAAATTGGCGATGTTTTTGATCATAATTATCATGAAGCCGTGTCTCATATTGAACATCACGAACTTCCAGCTAATGCAGTAACTAACGTTATGCGCGCAGGATATTCACTTCATGACCGCCTAATTAAACCTGCCATGGTAGTGGTGGCAAAAACAACACAGACTTAAACATATATATGTAATACAACTCTATAATAACGATTATAACTTGCATATTATAAGTTGTAAATTTACCATTGAACCGTGATATAAACTTATTATATCAAAATACTTAAAACAATAGTAAATAATCTAAGGAGATACTAGCCATGAGTAAATTAGTAAAAACATCCTTAGCTTTAGTGACGCTAGGACTTTTGTCTAGCTCAGCTTTAGCTTCAAGCGGAACACAAGATACAAGCTTTCTAAAAAAAGATAAAGAAATGCCTATGGTAGCCGAAGCTGCTCCTGTGGAAGAACCAATGAAAGATAAATATGTAGCTTTAGAAGCAACATATCAATTCAATGACTATAAACCTAAATATACTAATGCTTCTAGAACTAGCGATGATTTTAAAGATTCAGGCTCTTTCGGTATTGGTATGGGTATGATGATAAATAAAAATCTATTAGTTGATGGGATAGTTTCATACATTCCAGAAACAGATTTTAATTTCAATTCAGGAACTAGCGATACATATAAATCAGATGTAACTACAACAAAATTAATGTTGAATGGTACATTCCTGATGGACACTCCTATGGAAAGCATTTCTCCATATATCACTGCTGGACTTGGTACTGCATATAACCAATATAGTATCGACACACATAGAGTATCTGGTAACGTTACAACTGACGCACATTACAGCAAAGACGAATGGAAATTCGCTTACCAAGCTGGCGCTGGTATATCTTATAAATTAGATAACCAATCAAGAATTAACCTAGGTTACCGTTTTGCTGATAATGGCAAAGCTTACCAAATCTCTGGCACTGATAGTGACAGACTGCAAAGCCATAGCGTAGTTCTTGGCGTGCAAGTACCGTTCTAATATATTTAAGAACTGTAATTTAATACTACTTAGGGGATATTTTTTAATATCCCCTTTTTTGTTAGACTCATTGAGTATTTTTTAGTATAAATTGCTATCGTAACAACTACAAAAAAACACATTAAGGAGTATTTATGAAATCTTTTTTATCAATAATAATGGGATGTTTTATTTTTATGTCTACAGTAATTAGCCCATCAGCAAATGCCGCCGATGAAAATACCTTATATCTATATTTAAAAGATGGCCGCGTGACTATCGAAATGCGTCCAGATTTAGCCCCTCTACATGTAGCCAGAATTAAAGAATTAGTTAAAGAAAAATTCTATGATGGCTTAAAATTTCACCGCGTGATCGATGGCTTCATGGTGCAAACTGGAGACCCTAAAGGAAATGGAACTGGTGGATCTGGAAAAAATATACCAGCTGAGTTCACTAGCGAACCTCACTTCCGTGGAGCAGTGTCAATGGCCAGATCTAATAACCCAAATTCTGCAGATAGCCAATTTTTCATATGCCTAGCAAATTCTCGTTTCCTTGATAATCAATATACCGTTTGGGGACAAGTGACCGAAGGCATGGAATTTGTTGATAAAATTAAAAAAGGAAATCCTAATAATAATGGCAGCGTTACAAACCCTGACGTAATCGTTAAGATGGTACTTGCACAAGATGATAACAAATAATACAAAACATCTTTTAATAGCGGGGCTTGGCAATCCAGGCCCAGCTTATGATTATACTAGGCATAATATTGGATTCACTATAATCGATGCAATTGCTGAGCATTTTTCTTTTCCTACCTTTAGCTCTAAATTCTCCTCTCTTGTTTCCAGTAAAATTTTGGACTCCCATAAAATAACCCTTATTAAGCCACAAACCTTCATGAATCTTTCTGGCAATGCTTTATCTAAAGCTGTAAACTTTTATAAAATAGATTTAGGGGACCTAATCATCATTCATGATGACCTAGACTTAAGTTTAGCAAGAATAAAAATGAAAATTGGCGGGGGATCTGGTGGACATAATGGAATTAAATCTATCGATCAACACCTAGGAACAGATTACTACCGCCTTAGAATAGGCATTGGCAAACCACAACATCAAAAAGATACTAGCAATTTTGTCTTAGACAAATTCTCCAAAGAAGAAGACCACATTATTGAAAAAATGATTACAGGATTGGTTGATAACTTCAAGCTGATCATAAATAAAGATCTAAGTTCGTACCCTACTATTAAAAACAGCTAAGGGTTTATTGCCTGATGGTGTATGATTATACTTTTTATGCTCATTTTTAGCTCCAAATTGATCAAGAATTCTTCCTTGTTCTTCAGCAGGGCTGGGTAAATCACTCATCTTAGATGGAGAAATCTCTGGCTTAGATGGTTTTTTTATGCATCCATAAACATTAGGATCTTGCGATATTCTAACCATTGCTGGCAAAACAGCACTCTGAAATACACCGGCTGCAATCACCGCACCACCAACAACCATTACAGTTTCAGGGGATATAGCGCTAACAGCATCATAAGCAACATTAGATACTAAAGAATATCCTGTAGACAATGCACTAGAAGCAGCAGAATATAAAAAAGAACCCGCACTCTCTACCATAGGCCATCCATAGCTAGCAACTACAGCGGCATTTGCTATATCTTTCATTTCTACCCCTTTAACATTAGGAAGAGCAGCCCACACCATCCCTCCAACATTACCAACAACTTCTAATGCAGCTTGGCGTCGTTCTGTTGAATTTTCACCAGGAACAACTTGGTCTATAACCATGTTAGCTGCACCTGCTACAATTTTTCCTACCCCATCTTTTACAGAAACCGCTTCTTCCATTTCGTATGTTTTTCCACCACAATCTATATAAGCTTTAGATTTTTCTTTAAACGATTCTAAACTAGATGTATCTATCGTAATCTCAAGAAGCTGTTTATATTTTTCTAAAAATAATCTTTTACTCTGCTCACTTTGTACAACGCGTTTTCTTTCTTGATCAAACTGAAGAAAACTTTCATAAGTTTGAGGAGAGGCAAAAATTTCCTTTTTAAGAACTCTATCTAATAATTCTTCAGCTTCGCTCCCTTTCCCTTCTACAATCATTTTTAATATGCTCTTTGAAGATTTTGGAGATTCAATATTTTTGATGAAATCTTTATACTTTGTTTCAAAAGATTGAGTATTACTTCCTGCACTTGATTCCACTATACTTACCAGGAATGGCTCTCCTACTTTCTCTCTTAAAATTTTATGAGCTTCTGTAATATTGTTTGAAACCTCTTTTAGCGCATTACCTTTCCAAAAAAGAGGCATTATATAATACCAAGGCTGGTTTCTAATCCTATGTTGCACTGAAATATATTGATTTGTAAGATCATTATGAGCAGTCAAAACCCAAGAATGATTATCTGTCAACCTTTCTATCTTACCTTTCAAATCGTCTATACTGTATATAGCCTCGCTCTTTTGAGCTGTAAAATTATCATGATTTGCAATACCTTTCTTTAAATTATCTCCATGTTTAGCTCCAGCAAATCTTGTATCATGTATAGAACCTATCATAATCCTATCACCAAGAGATATTTTATTATCATTACCCATATTTAATAGGTCATTCAGTTGCTTTTTTACCAGTTTTTTCCCCTGGTCAAACAATACCCACCCAGAGAATAAAGATGAACCATATTTAACAAACTTAGCAACAATTGATGCGCCAATAATTTTTTCATCTTTAATTAAATCAGATACTACTCCTCCCACCTTAGCCAGTCCTATAGCCCCAGCTGAAAACAAAGCAATATCAAATAAAGTAGTTGCTTCAGATACATAAGGATCAGCTCCTCTAAGAAGTAAAGTTTTTGCTAATTTTGGATATGTATTCTTTTCACATTTTATTTCTTCAGATTCTATATCAATGCGCCCTATTGTTTCATTGTTTTGTAATAAATCTCTTTGTGAAGCTATTAAATAAGCAGAAAATCCTTGGTTATTTTTATGAGTTACATCTAAATTATTCGCTGATAACACAGCTCCTATCATTTCTTGCTTATTAAGCGCGCATGCATAAATTAGTGCCGTATTGCCTTGCTTATCAACAGCATTTATGTCTGCTCCTTTACTTAATAACTCATTTACTAAACCAACATTATTATTAATTACAGCCATCATTAAAGGGGTTAAACCATTTTTATTCTTTTGATCAATAGGCACTCCTCCTTCCAGTAATAACTTAGTAATTGCTGCTGTATCTTGCCCATCAGATTTTCTAGACAAATAATGAAAAGCATTGCTTCCTTCTTTATCAACATCTTTAGGACTAACATTCGTTAGTGCATATCCTATTATTTCACTATTATGCCCGGCGCAAGCTGCCATAAGTATATTGCCATCAAGTTTATTCTTAGTAACTGATGCTCCTGCTTTAACCAAGCTATCAAAAATTTCCTTAGAGCCAGAGGAAGCAGCATTAAGCAATGGAGTATTACCTAACTCATCTAGTATATCGATACCAGAAGGGCTATATTTTCTAATATAAAGAACCGTATCGTTATCTCCATTCTTTGCAGCAAGGTTTAACAAATTTTGCTTATAAGGACCCAAATTCCCCTTGGTATAATTATCATCTTTAATCTTTGAAAATAAACCCCCTTGTAAAGCTCTAATTTTTATTTCCGGTGAATTTGGATTTGCATCTTCAAGATACCTTTTTGAAGAAACATAGATATCTTGTAATATCTCTGGATTCTGCTCTAACGTTGACTGAAGTTTGAATTTTTTATTATCAAGTAAAATATTCATTGTTTTATACAAAGAAATAATTTTATCTTGAGATAAGTTTATTTCTTTTTTATTTTCCTCAGATAATTTACCCTGTTTTTGTAGCTCAGTAACCTTTTTCTCTAATCTACGCGCTTCTTCATAAGCAAGGGTAAGTAAATTTCTCCCATCATATTGATGATTTATTTGCCCCTCACTACAATTTTGCAATAAAGCTTGAACATCTTGATGACTGCCTTCAAGAACTAAAGATTTTAATTTATCAACGACCTGCGAATTGACACTCTCAAGTTTTAGAATTTTTTCTTGAAGAGGTTTATTTTTAGGATTTAAAGCTATTTCAACTAATTCTTCTTGTATTTTTAACTTATCATCCCCTTTATATCGCTTAAAAATTTCATCTGCCAAAGCAATATTGTTATATTCAACTGCTGTTAAAATTAAACTTATCGCCGTTTTGCCGTCACTTGGCAGATGTTTTAGTTGTGACTCCTCTGTTAAGATTTGAAAAATTTCTAATGACTTCTCTGAATATGGGCTTTGTACTAATATTTTAATAGTGCTATCTAGAAAAATATTAGCTCCTTTTTCAATAAGCGTTCTGACTAAATTGGGCTGACCATTATAACATGCCTTTTGTAATAGAGTATAGCCCTTATCATCTATATCATTAATATTATCTTCATTTATTTCATCTAATAATTCTTGATGATTTATTGCTTTGTGATATATTTGATGTATGGTTTTCATCTATTTGTTATGACACTTAAATTTCTTAGTAAGAATATTGTGGGTGTTTTTCTTAAATCTAGCAAGATAAAGTTTTTATATCTCAATCATTTAAAACTAATAGTTATCAAAAAACTCTTCTAAAAACTCTTAAATTAAATAAATAACTTTAAAATAAGCTATTTTTATGGTACATTAGCACAAGAATATATCTATTAACTAAATTTTTGATAAGTTAAATTATGAGCGATACAGAAAACCAAAACCCAAAAGAAATTTTACATTGTTCTTTTTGCGGAAAAAGTCAACATCACGTTAAGAAGCTGATTGCTGGACCTAACATGTTTATATGCAATGAATGTGTTGATCTTTGCGTTGATATTATGAATGACCCGAATTTACCAATCAATATAGCTGAAGAACCTAAAAAACCTCTAACTCCAAAAGAGATTGTTAATGTTCTAAATGAATATGTCATAAGCCAAGAACATGCGAAAAAAATTCTCTCTGTTGCAGTTTATAATCATTATAAAAGATTACAGCATTTTGATAAGCAAGAAGAAGTGGAAATTAGCAAATCCAACATTCTTTTAATTGGCCCTACTGGCTGCGGAAAAACTCTTCTAGCTCAAACTTTAGCCAAAATTTTAGATGTTCCATTTACAGTGGCTGATGCAACATCTTTAACTGAAGCAGGCTATGTTGGCGAAGATGTTGAAAACATCATTCTAAGACTATTACAAGCAGCTAATTACGATGTGGAAAAAGCACAGCGCGGCATTGTTTATATTGATGAAGTAGATAAAATTTCACGCAAGTCTGAAAACCCTTCGATCACCCGCGACGTTTCCGGCGAAGGGGTTCAACAGGCATTATTAAAAATCATGGAAGGCACTGTAGCTTCTGTTCCACCTCAAGGGGGACGTAAACATCCTCAACAAGATTGTGTCCAAGTTGACACAACTAATATTTTATTTATTTGTGGAGGAGCGTTCAGCGGTTTAGAGAAACTGATCTCAGCTCGCGGCCAAGGCACTTCCATCGGATTTGAAGCTAATGTAAAAAGCAAAAAAGAAATCGCCACCGAAGATCTATTAAGCAAAGTTGAACCAGAAGATTTAGTAAAATATGGTTTAATTCCTGAATTTATTGGACGCTTACCAGTGGTAGCAACTTTAGTTGATTTAAAAGAAGATGCTTTAATTGAGATCCTAACAAAACCAAAAAATGCACTAGTTAAGCAATATGCTAAATTATTTGAGATGGAAGATGTAAAATTAAAAGTATTAGATAATGCACTTCATGCTGTGGCTAAAAAAGCTATTGAACGCAAAACTGGAGCACGTGGCCTTCGTTCTATTTTAGAAGACATTCTATTAGACTCAATGTTTGAATTGCCTGACAATAAAAATATTTCTGAAATTATCGTAGATGAAGAAGTGGTTTCCGGTAAAAAGAAACCCATAACGGTCTATTGCGCTCAAGAAATTGAACCAACGACCCTCGTTACAGAAGAAAAATCTAAAAATAAAGCTGCAAGCTAAGGATTTTTATGGATGAAGTTTATATTATAGATGCTAAACGCACTGCTGTTGGAAGCTTTAACGGAAGCTTATCTGGCATTCCAGCACATATGCTTGGTGCAATGCTAATTGAGCACTTAGTATTTCATAATAATCTTGATCCAACCTTAGTATCCGAAGTTATTATGGGACAAGTATTAACTTCCGCTCAAGGACAGAACCCTGCCAGACAAGCTGCTATTCATGGAAAATTGCCTAATATTGTTCCAGCTATTACTATTAATCAAGTTTGTGGCTCTGGACTTAGAGCTGTGGCCTTAGCAACTCAGGCTATTTTAACAGGAGATGCAGATATTGTTATTGCTGGAGGACAAGAAAACATGAGCCTTGCTCCGCATGCTGTACATATGCGTAATGGACATAAATTTGGCGATAGCAAGTTGACTGACCTGATGCTATGCGATGGACTTATTGATGCTTTTTCCTCAGTAGCTATGGGAGTTACCGCTGAAAACATAGCTAAGAAATATAATATTAGCCGTCAAGAGCAGGATGAGTTTTCCTGCGCCTCTCAAAACAAAGCAGAAACTGCACAAAAAAATAATCGCTTTGTTGATGAAATTATTCCGGTCACTTTAACTAAAAAGAATGAAAAGATTGTTTTCGAAAAAGATGAATTCATTCGCTTTGGCACAACCTATGAGTCGCTGGCAAAATTAAAGCCAGCTTTTGATAAAGAAGGAACCGTCACTGCAGGTAATTCTTCTGGCATAAATGATGGAGCAGCCGCAATCCTTCTAATGAGTAAAAAGCTTGCCAATTCATTAGGATTAAAACCAATGGCAAAAGTTGTTTCATATGCATATACCGGGGTGGATCCACAAATTATGGGTACTGGACCTATATCTGCAGTAAAAAAAGCTTTAAACAAAGCCAATTGGGATATTAAGCAACTAGATCTTATTGAAGCTAACGAAGCTTTTGCTGCCCAAGCTATATCAGTAAATATAGAATTAGGCTGGGACACCAGCAAAATCAATGTTAATGGTGGAGCTATTGCTATAGGCCATCCAATTGGCGCTTCCGGCGCTAGAATTTTAGTCACCCTACTTCATGAAATGCGAAAGCGTAACGCTAAAAAAGGCTTAGCCACTCTATGCGTTGGCGGTGGAATGGGCGTGGCACTATGCGTTGAATCTCTATCCTAATTTTATTTTTTGAATAATAGATTCTAAAGCTTGCAGAAATCTTGAGCGATCTTGTTTTGTAAAGCTATGATTATAACCTGATATTTCTCCAGATTCTCGCAAATGTGTGTTAAGACCACGCATAGCGACTGCTATTCCAATATTGTCCTCAGTAAAATTCTTTCCTTGCGGCCCCACGACATAAGCTCCATTTTTTAGACATCTTTGTGCAAGCAATATATCAGCAGTAACTGCAATATCATTTTCTTTTATATGCTCTACTATCCAATTATCAGCCTCATCTGCTCCAGCCTGCACCAAAATTTTATGAACCTTAGGCCCCATAGATTGTAGCATCCAGCTATTACTAACCATATAAGTTTCCAATCCATGGCGCTGCAATAGGCTTTCCATCTCAGCAGGCTCATAATAT
>CAZJZY010000005.1:56782-66371 GCA_964550685.1 uncultured Rickettsiales bacterium
GGACAAGAATCTGCATCCACATAAATATTTAGCATGCTATAACTGATTATTATGCATCATCTTCTTCATTTCTGACTGCAATATATGGTACTTGCTGTGGAATTGCCACTGCTTTCAATAGACGCTTAGTAAAGAATTTATCAGCAAAATATTTAATTTTAGAAGATTTAATGGGCGGGAAAGATTCAATTAAAAGAATTTGCTCATCACGTGGCAAAGTGATAACTTCCTGAGGTAATAATAAAGCTCTCTGCACTTCAGAGATGTTAACAGACTTAGGAGTGAGATCAAGTAATTTTGGTTTAGTATAAGACTCCTGGATAACTGTTTTATTACCGCATAATTGCGATATAAGATTTGCAGTATCCATATTATTAGCTGCAAAAGTTATTCTAAAAGTAGCATTAGAAAGGAATGAGTTCATTCCAGATTCTTCATAAATTCCTTTAAGCTGCTGAGTATCTTGGATAATTAAAAACAATCTCACGTGATATCCACGAAAATAAGCAATACCTGTCATAAAGCTATCCATCTTACCTAAAGTTGGAAACTCATCGAGAAGGAACATCACACCATATGGCTCATCTTTCCCTGGCATTTTTCTACTTAAGAATTCTGTAGATTGTTGATAGAAAATTTGCATCAAGGGCTGCAGCCTTTTCAAGTTATCTGGCGTTAGCCCTACATAGACAGTGGTTTTTTCTTTTTTAAATAACTGCACGTTAAAATCACTAGTAGCCGTTGCTGTATCAATCAATGGATTAGCCCATAACTCAACAGCAGAGTTCAAAGTTGATATAACGCTACCACGCTCTTTATCTGGCTTTTGTAAAAACGCAGCCAAGTTCATATAACCAGCTGGATGTATATGTTTACCTAAAGTATCTAAACCGACAGCTAAATTATAAACTACGTCATCACTACGCAGAGTGCGCACAACTTCACCAAAAGATTTTATCTTTGTAGGGTCCGCAATTAAATATAATACAACTCCTAGAAATAAACTTCGCGCTTCATTTTCCCAGAATTCTACCTTTGGCAGAATCAAACTTGCCAATTTCTGCACGTCATCTACCATTTGACCAGGCTTGGTACTAATCCAATCAATAGGATTATAACAATGAGTATTACCATCTGGATCAGCCGGAGACCACACAAAACATTTTTGACCAATAGATGATCTCCATCCACTAGTTAAATCATGATTTTCAAGTTTAATATCATGAACTACACATGATTCTTCCCAGAAAAGTAAGTTGGGAATTACAAAGCCCACACCTTTACCAGATCCAGTAGGAGCAAATAGCAACGAATGTTGATAACCAGCACTTACAAAATACCCCCCCTCATCTTTACCCAGCAACATACCCTTCTTACTTCTAAGGCCAGCCCTAGATATATCTTCTGGCTCAGCCCATTTTGCATCACCATGCACTTTTTCCTTTTTCTTTAACACATCATAAGTGATTATACTGGTCCACTTCTTCATAACCATAATTATTAAGAAGCCGTAAATACCTAGAATCAAACCAAAGAACTTTACTAACAAATAATCTATAGCCGGATACCCAGCAAAAAGAGTATAAGAACCTTCAAAGCTTAAACTGCTGTAATTGCTAATAATCCAACTTCCAATGGAATAGTAAAAAGAAACTAAACCTACAATATCAAGCAAATCAGCTGATGGAAGAATTAAGTAAATAAATAAAGCTATGTTAGCATAAGTTGATACAACTAATACAATAATCCCCAACATAATTTTTGACAATATATTAATAAAATTCTTCATAAACTACTTTGCTTCCAAATATTTGATTATATCTTCCACCTGAGTTCGCTTTTCAAGCTTGGCATAATCCAAAGGGGTCATGTTCATATCATCTACTACATTAAGACTCGCTCCCATCGATAATAACAACTTCACAGAATCCACGTCCCCCAAAGATGACGCATAATGCAAAGCTGTTCTTTGACGATGATTAGCAATGTCAGTTAATGCTCCTTTAGCTAGTAGAATTCGTGCTGAATTAATGCCACGATTCTGAATAGCATAAATTAAAATTGTATCTCCATTTTTATTTTGCTGATTAAGAAAACTAGATCCAGATAAAACCGCACGCAGAGCATCTTCATCGTCCGTTTCAACGGCTTTAAATGCCATATCAAAATAATCAGATTTTAAATATACAGGAGGTAAATGCTTATTATATGTTGTATTGGCACGATTATATAATTGCTTAGGAGGTGTATATGTATTATATTTTAACCCTAATAACTCATCGACCAATTTTTCTTGTTCTTGCTCATATTCTTTCAAGCGATTTTTTGAAGCATCTGTAGGATCTTTATTAAGCTGTGGCAACCAATCAGAACTATAACTAACTTCTTTATCTTTAGGAGACGGAAGATTTAGTGATACGGATTCAATATTAGGGGTATTATTAGAAGCTTGATTTGATTTTATTTTTTTTTTCGCTCTAAATGTATTTAATTTTTGAGATGTATCAGCGGTAATTTTATTATTTTCTGCTGCATTAGCATTTACAGAACTTGCTACATCAGATTTTTTATCATTAGCGGTATCTGTTCTAGTATCAACTGTGTTAGACTTTGCGCTAGAAGCATTGGAAGCATTAGATTTAGCTGTCGTAGATCTTGTACTAGCAGATGCATATGAGGCAAGGCTTAAAGCCATGACTAATATAAGAAAAATATTCCTTTTGATAACCATCTTTATTTATCTTGTTTTCCAAGTTCTCTTTTAACAATGCTAGTGATAGTTTGATCTAACCAATCTTTTAAAAATGGCTTAATAGATTCTGCTATTGCTTGTTCAAGACTAATCTTACTAGTATTATCTATTGGAGTTAATAATTGGTTAATTATAGGAGATTTTTTTACTATTTTCTTATAGTCATCAACATCTTGAGAATCCTCATCTTGCTCATCAAAAAGATCATCTTCAGTTAATTCAAGTATTTCATTAGTATCAGGAACGGCTTCACGAGAAGATTTAATCATATCCCTCACTGATCTTAACGTATTCTCTATTGATTCTTCTTCTGCCATAATATTTTATTCTAAGATTAATCCTCAGCTAAATTAACCAGGGATAATAAAACAACTATAATCCAACTAGTTCAAATTTGATTTTATCATAGTTTTCAGCAGGATTGTACAGCTTTGTTGGCAAAGCCAAGTCCTTAGCATTTAATTTACCCATAAGACTCGCCATTTTATAATAACTCATAGCATATTCCTCTTCAGCCTTGGCCAATTTAAGCTTATACTGAAAGAGATTCTCTTGCATATCAAGCAAGTCAGTCAACGTACCAACTCCTTCATCATATTCTTGCTGCTTAGCTTCAAGCGCCACGATGGCAGCAGAAACAGCTTCTTTTCCTGATTTTACACCATCTTTAGAACTAATATAATCAGCCCAAGATTGTGTCGCCCCCTGAGTTACAGAAGCCTTAGTATTTTTGAGCAGATATTTGTATTGTGCAGCTTGGGCATTAGCACTTCTTATGCCGGAATATTCCATTCCTTGTTGATAAATGGGCACAGTAACGCTAACATATACTGCTTTAGTGTTAGTATATGGCTGAGTACTCAAATCAGCTCCCCTAGTATCACTCCAATTTTTTCCTATACTACCTCCAACATCAACGCTAGGCAGAAGCGTAGCCGCACTGGATATAACATTAATATCAGCTATTTTTTTTTGTAGTGCAATATTCATTAATTGAGGATTTGCTTCCAAAGATTTTTGCAATAATTCTATTTGATTTATTGGAACTACACTCAAGTTAGGACTTGGAGAAACATTCTCTGGTTCAAGACCAATAATTTGGATATAACTTGCTAAAGCAGAACTATAATTACCAGATGCTACGATAAGATTAGTTTCAGCATTTGCTCTGCGAGAACTTGCATCTGCTAAATCAGCTTTTTTAGCTACACCAACTTCAACCTTATCTTTTGTAGCTTGATATTTTTTCTCATAAGCTTGGAAATTTTCTTTAGATATTTCTAAAACTTCCTTGCTTCTAATCACTTCTAAATAAGCATTAATTGCTTTAAGCAAAATTTCCTGTTCTTTTACAAGAAGATCAGCACGGCCAGCCTCTATATAATATTTTGCCATTTTAACAGCCATAATATCTTGGCCGCCGTTAAATAAATTCTGCTCAAGATTTACAGAAGAGCTTTTACCCTTGGTGTCTTTCCAATCATTCAATTTAGCCTGCTCCGTCGTGAAGCCATCTCTCTGAGAGAATGATGTTGAAGAACCGGTATCTTGCTTTTCTTGGGTTTTTCTAGCTTTATAATATACCTTAGGTAAAAAGCCAGAAATTGCCTTAAACATTCTTTCATCTGTGGTTTTTAATTTTTCTCTTTCAGCAATAAGCTCTGGGTTATTTTGGTAAGTATGAACTAAAGCTTCAGATAAAGTGGTGGCAAACGCAGTGCTCGATAACAAACAAGACAAAGCAACTACAGCGTTAAATTTTTTCATAAGTTTTCACTATATATAGGTTAGGTTTTTTGCTTAAGCAATATTTTGCTATAATTAAAGAAATTTAGCAACATAAAAAGCTTGCAATTTATAATACAGAGAGGTATATAATTACTTCTACCTCAAAAATCAAGGCCGGGTAGCAAAGTGGTAATGCAGCGGACTGCAAATCCGCTATTCGTCGGTTCGATTCCGACCCTGGCCTCCATCAACTTATGCAACGCCCTCACCTGGATCAACCCAGGAAATATTTCCATCAGCTCTATGATAGACAACATTTAATCTGCTATTAAGTCTATTAATAAAAAGAAGAGCGGGTAAATGAGCCAAATCCATTTTCATTATAGCTTCACTCACACTAAGTTTTTCTATATTAGTAAGCTTTTCAGCGATAGTAACAGGCTCATGATTATGTTCTTCATGGTGATTTTCAGCCATAGGAACGTTAAGAATATATTTTGTTGCTGATATAATATCTCCTAATTCCTCTTTAGATTTTTTAGCATGAGATCTAATTTTTCCTTTGTATTTTCTTAATTGCTTTTCAATTTTTACAATAGCATGATCAAAAGCATTATATACATCATCTGATTCGCTTGTAGACCTAACTAAACCAATACTAGTATCATGAAACATAACGTCAACATGATATAAATGATGTTTTTTTGAAAAAGTTACTTTTGACTGAGTAATGTCATTAAGATATTTTTTAACTCCGATGGAAATTCTTTGAGTAACGTATTCTTGCAACGCCACTCCAACTTCCATATGTTTACCAGAAACCGTTGTTAGCATGATGATAATCCTCCCTTTGATATTGATTAAAATGACTTATATAGTGTTAAACACATTCCCTAAGTATACTCTTTTTACTACTTCATGATTAATAATTTCTTCTCTATTTCCCTCAATTAAAACTTCTCCATCATAGATAATATAAGTACGATCAACTATATCAAGCATTTCCCTAACGTTATGATCAGTAATTAATACTCCTATATTTTTATCTTTTAAGTGATGGATAAGATTTTTGATATCTGAAATGGCTATTGGATCAATACCTGCTAGAGGTTCGTCTAATAAAATATATTCTGGTTTAGCAGCTAGGGCTCTAGCTACTTCTAACCTTCTTCTTTCTCCGCCAGATAAATTAATTGATAAAATATTTTGCAAATGTGTAATAGAAAATTCCGCAAGTAATTCTTCTAATCGTTTCTCTCTCTCAGATTCAATTGGTTCAATCGCTTCTAAAATAGCCATTATATTCTGTCCAACTGTCAAGCCACGAAACACGGAAGATTCTTGTGGAAGATATCCTATGCCCAATTGAGCTCGGCGATACATGGGTAAACTTGTTATATCCTCACCGCCCAATATTATTTTACCATAATCTGGCTTAATTAATCCACTAATAATATAAAAACAGGTAGTTTTACCAGCTCCATTTGGACCTAGAAGACCAACTACCTCACCTTTTGAAAGCTTTAAGCTTGCATTGCGAAGCACTAAACGCTTACCATATTTCTTACCGACTTCAATTATTTCTAGCATTTTGATGCTTCTATCTTAAGATATGTATTTTTGTAGAGAATATAATAATGAAGATAACAAATCTTTGCTACAGAAATTTTTAAGATTTACTCAATTACTATAATTTGTTATAAATGACTACTTACAAAGTTTCATAAAAGGATAAATATATGCAAGACAATGTTTGGCATGGCACCACCATTTTATCAGTAAGAAAAAATGGAAAAGCAGCAATTGGCGCAGATGGACAAGTTTCCTTAGGCCCAACCATAATTAAAGCGTCAGCAAAAAAATTAAGGACCATGTCACATGGGAAAATTTTAGCTGGATTTGCAGGAGCAACAGCCGATGCCTTCACTTTATTTGAGCGCTTGGAAGAAAAATTAGAAAAACATCCAGATCAATTAACTAGAGCGGCAGTAGAGCTCGCAAAAGATTGGCGAACTGATAAATATCTTCGCAGATTAGAAGCGATGATGATTATTTTAGACGAAAATGTTACTTTAATTATCACTGGTAATGGCGACGTTCTAGAACCAGAAGATGGCATAGCTGCTATTGGCTCTGGTGGAAACTATGCTCTGTCAGCGGCCCGCGCTCTAATCGATATAAAAGAACTATCCGCAGAAGATATTATAAAAAAGTCAATGAAGATTGCCAGTGATATTTGCGTTTATACTAACGGTAACCTAACTATGGAAGTGATTTAACAAATGGAAAATAGAGAATATTTAACCCCACAACAAATCGTAACAGAACTTGATCGTTATATTATCGGCCAAGATAAAGCTAAAAAGGCAGTAGCCATTGCTTTACGTAACCGTTGGCGCCGCAAACAAGTGCACGAAACTTTAAGAGATGAAATAGTGCCTAAAAATATTCTGATGGTTGGCCCAACAGGAGTGGGAAAAACAGAAATTGCTAGACGTCTTGCAAAACTTGCAAATTCACCATTTATTAAAGTTGAAGCCACTAAGTTCACAGAAGTGGGATATGTGGGTAGAGATGTAGATTCTATAATTCGCGACTTATTAGACATTTCAATTTTTATGGTTCGCAAAGCCATGCATAAACAAGTGCATGAACAAGCAACTGTTAATGCTACAAAGCGTATATTAGAAGCTCTTGTTGGCAGCACAGCTAGCGAAGAAACTAGAAAAAAATATGAAAATTTATTTCGAGAAGGAAAATTGGATGAAAGAGAAATAGATATTGAACTACAAGAAACCCCCTCCTCGCCCTTTAACGCGATGGATATTCCAGGAATGCCTGGCGGACAGATGGGAGTATTAAATTTAAGTGATATGCTGGGTAAGGCTATGGGAGGCCCCAGAATGAAGCTTCGCAAAATGAAAGTGCGCGATGCATATGACTTAAGCCTAAATGAAGAGAGCGACAAGCTTCTTGATGAAGAATCCATCATTAAAGCATCTATAGAGATGGTAGAGAATGATGGAATTGTGTTTTTAGATGAAGTGGATAAAATTGCTACTAGACAGGGTAACAAAGCTGAAGTTAGCCGGGAAGGAGTGCAACGCGATTTGCTTCCATTAATTGAAGGAACCACCGTCATCACAAAACATGGAGCCGTTAAAACTGATCATATATTATTTATCGCCTCGGGTGCATTCCACCTAGCAAAACCTTCAGATTTATTACCTGAATTACAGGGAAGATTGCCAATAAGAGTGGAATTAAACCCATTAACCAGAGAGGATATGATTCGCATTTTAACCGAGCCAGAAGCAAGTCTAATCAAGCAATATATTGCATTAATGGCAACAGAAAATTGCCATTTGGTCTTCGAAAGCTCTTCTATAGAAAAAATTGCTGACATAGCAACAGAAATTAATCGAGAAGTTGAAAATATAGGCGCCCGCAGATTGCACACAATATTAGAAAAACTTCTTGAAGATATAAGCTTTAGCGCCCCAGAAAACATAGATAAAAAAATATCTATCGATGGAGCATATGTAGAAAAAACACTAGAAGGACTGATCAAAAATAGAGATTTAAGTAATTTTATTTTATAACAGGCGCCAAGGTTAATCACTATATATAGTAGTTAATTAAAAAATAATACACAATATGTATTATTTTTATAGACAATCATCTATTGGGCATTTATACTAAAATTTGTATTATTTTATATAAATCAGGAGAAATCATGTCACTACTAGATGCAAAACCAATATATAAACCTTTTGATTACCCATGGGCCTATGAAGCCTGGCATATTCAACAAAAAATTCACTGGCTTCCTGAAGAAGTTCAACTTTCTGACGACGTAAAAGATTGGAAAAAAAATCTTTCAGCTGGTGAAAAACATTTATTAACTCAAATTTTCCGCTTTTTCACCCAGGCAGATATAGAAGTGAATAATTGCTATATGAAGCATTATTCAAAAGTATTCCAACCAACTGAAATACAAATGATGCTATCTGCTTTCTCTAACATGGAAACAGTTCATATTGCCGCATATTCATATTTACTTGATACTATAGGAATGCCAGAAACAGAATATCAAGCATTTCTCAAATACAAGGAAATGAAAGATAAATATGATTACATGCATCGTTTCAATACAGATTCCAAAAAAGATATTGCTATAACTTTAGCAGTTTTTGGCGCCTTTACTGAAGGCTTACAATTATTTTCATCTTTTGCCATTTTACTAAACTTTCAGCGTTTTAATAAAATGAAAGGTATGGGACAAATTGTAACTTGGTCTGTTAGAGATGAAACTTTACATACCAATTCAATAATTCGCTTATTTAAAACTTTTATTCAAGAAAACCCTGAAGTATGGACAGAAGAAGTTCGTAGCGCTCTATACGAAGCCTGTGCAACTATTGTCCATTTTGAAGATGCGTTTATTGACCTTGCTTTTGAAGTTGGCGATATCCAAGGCCTAACCGGCAGACAAGTGAAACAATATATTCGCTATATTGCTGATAGACGTTTAATGCAATTAGGCCTGAAAGAAATTTATATGGTAGACCAAAATCCTCTGCCATGGCTAGACGAAATTCTCAATGGTGTAGAACATGCAAACTTCTTTGAAAATAGAGTGACTGAATATACAAAAGCAGCCACCACAGGATCATGGGAAGAGGCTTTTGAAGGTATGACCGAGTCAGCCGCATAAAAAAACATACGGTCCCAAGCAGCTTGCTGCTTGGGTTTTATCTAATGCCATTTCCTCATTGCAAAAATTGCAATTATTAATTACACTATAATCTTCGATTACACAACGTAGAAGGAGATCTTGTGCCAATTCAAAAAGCAAAAAACTTTTCCCAATATCAGAAAAATTATAACTTCTCTATCACAGAACCAGAAAAGTTCTGGGCAGAAGAAGCAAAGCGTTTAGCTTGGTTTAAACCTTTTACCAAAGTAAAATCAAGCAATTTTGATTTAAAAAATCATCATGTTAAGTGGTTTGAGGATGGCACATTAAATATTTCATATAATTGCTTAGATCGTCATTTACCAGAAAGATCCAATAAACCTGCAATTATTTGGCAGGGAGATGAGTTA
>CAZJZY010000005.1:66381-92027 GCA_964550685.1 uncultured Rickettsiales bacterium
GAGTTAATTGATTCACGAATTATTAGTTATGTTGATCTTTACAAGGAAGTCTGCCGTTTTGCCAATGCTTTAAAAACTTTGGGTATAAAAAAAGGAGATGTGGTAATCATTTATTTGCCAATGATTCCAGAAGCAGCTATTGCAATGCTAGCTTGCACAAGAATTGGAGCCATCCATTCTGTTGTTTTCGCTGGATTTTCTGCTAATGCACTGTCAGATAGAATCATTGATTGTCAACCAAAATTATTAATAACAACCGATAAATCAACAAGAGGCGGAAAAATAACTAATTTTAAAGAAAATATCGATATAGCATTATCAAAAAGCCCTGTAGAACAAACGATTATCATTAATAAAAATAACTCACAAATTAGCAATTTCTTAAATTATTATGAAATAATTAAAAATGAATCCGATACTTGCCCTGCCGAAGAAATGAATTCAGAAGACTCATCTTTTATTTTATATACCTCAGGCTCAACAGGAAAACCTAAAGGAGTTGTCCATAGTAGCGCCGGGTATTTACTTTATGCTTCAATGACTCACGAACATATTTTTGACCTAGAAGAAAACGATGTTTATTGGGCAACGGCTGACATTGGCTGGATAACCGGCCATTCATATATAGTTTATGGCCCACTTGCAAATGGCGCCACCACTTTAATGTTTGAAGGCACTCCAACATATCCCAATATTGATAGATACTGGCAAATTATCGAACAACATAAAGTTAGTATTTTTTATACTACACCAACTGCATTAAGGTCACTTATTCGTTATGGCAATGAGCCTGTTCTAGCAAGAAATCTCTCTTCATTACGCATATTAGGCAGCGTTGGAGAATCAATAGATCCAGAAACATGGAAATGGTTTTACGAAATTGTAGGCAAGAAAAAATGTCATATCTCAGATACTTGGTGGCAAACTGAAACAGGTGGGATAATGATTTCCCCCATGCCCAACTTATTAGAGCTAAAACCTGGCTCTGCAACTATGCCGTTTTATGGAGTCATTCCGGAAATCCTTAAAGATCAAGCATTAACAATAAAAGAAGCATGGCCAGGAATAATCCGTAATGTCCATAGAAATCATACCCGTCTTTTAGAAACTTATTTTACTGAATTTCCAGAACATTATAATAGCGGAGATGGAGCCTTCAAAGATGATGATGGCTACTATTGGATCACTGGTAGAATGGATGATGTAATAAAAGTTTCTGGACATAGAATTGGCACCGCAGAAATTGAATCAGCACTTGAGAAAAACAAAGAAGTTGCTGAATCTGCAGTGGTTGGATTTCCACACGCAATCAAAGGCGAAGGAATTTATGCATATATTATATTAAAAGATAAATTTACACCTAGTATTGAGTTAGAGAAAACAGTAATAAAAACAGTACGCGAAGCTATAGGTCCAATTGCTACGATTGATAAAATTCAATGGGTCGATCAATTACCTAAAACCAGATCAGGTAAAATTATGCGACGAATCTTGCGTAAAATTTCTGCTGGAGCAGTGGATAATTTTGGCGACCTCTCCACTATAAATAACCCAGAATCAGTAGACGAGCTCATTAATGGAAGAAAATAGAAACTACATATTTTACTAGACTATAACGCGTAATTGTTGTATAGATTAAGCATGCTAAAACTTAATTATATAAACCTAACTTAATTTATCAGGAAATTAGTTAATGTCATTGATTCAAAAAATTATTTTTAATTTTCAAACTTCTTTTTGCTTTCAAGCAATATTGCAGATATTTTTGCAATTTATTAAGCATGGATTAAAATCAATAAATTTAGCACATATTATGCAAATAACTGCTCAAAAACTGTACCAGATTGTGGTAAGAATAAAGGGCTTAAATGAATTTCAAATGCTATTGAAGGAGAATTTAATAGATGTCAAAAAAGATATTAATAGATGCTGTATATTCTGGAGAAACCAGAGTAGTCATTTACGATCAAAACAATATTCAAGACTTTGATTATGAGAATAGCCATAAAAAACAATTAAAAGGCAATATTTATTTAGCTAGAGTTACAAGAGTTGAGCCATCGCTTCAGGCTGCCTTCATCGAATATGGCGGTAATAGACACGGATTCTTACCTTTCAATGAAATACACCCTAATTATTTTATTACTGAAGGCTCAGGAGAGCAAGGTAATACCGGAGCAGCTATAGAAAATAAAATTTCTGCAATAACTCTGCCAGAAGTTAACGAAGAAGAATCTGCACATCCAGTTCCAGAACTTACAACCCCTGAAACCTCAGATGTAAATGTTGAACAACAGCCTTTAGCCCCTATAGCTTTAGATTCTGAATTAGAAGACTTACCCATCGATGAGGAAGAAGCGCTAGCTGATCATCATCAGACGATCCATCACAAATATAAAATCCAAGATGTTATAAAAAAAGGACAAGTGATTCTTATCCAAATTATTAAGGAAGAACGCGGCAATAAGGGCGCAGCTTGCACTAGCTATATTTCTTTAGCTGGACGCTATTGTGTATTTATGCCAAATAGCGACAAACAAGGTGGTGTATCACGTCGTATTGTTAACCCAGGAGATCGTAAATACTTAAAAGAAGTTATATCAACTTTAGGGCTTCAAGATGGCGTTAGTATAATTTTACGCACAGCTGGAGCTGGAAAAAACTTTAATGATATTCGCCGTGATTATTATTACTTAGCAAGACTTTGGAATGCTATTCGCGAACATGCCATTAAATCAAAAATAAACACCTTTATCCATGCTGAAAGCGACTTATTAAAAAGAACAATTCGTGATTTATATAGTAGTGAAGTTAACGAGATCTTAATTCAGGGACCTGAAGCCTTCAAATCCGCTAAAGAATTTATGAAGAAAATCTTACCTCTACATGCCCAAAAAGTTAGAGAATATAAAAGTAAAACACCAATTTTTACTAAATTTAATATAGAAGATCAAATTTCTTCTTTATATGTACCAACAGTAATTCTTCCATCAGGCGGATATATTGTTATTAATCCAACTGAAGCCTTAATTGCTATAGACGTGAACTCAGGCAAATCAACAAATGAACGTAATATTGAAGAAACCGCCACTAAAACTAATATTGAAGCAGCTATAGAAGTTGCTAGACAATTAAGGCTTCGAGATTTATCAGGCCTGATAGTTATTGACTGTATTTACATGGTTGAAGCAAATAATCGTAGATTAGTTGAGCGCACTCTGCGCGACGCTTTCCAAACAGATAGATCTAAAGTGCAATTAGGTAACATCAGCGCCTTCGGCCTATTAGAACTTTCTAGACAGAGATTACAATCTAGCTTCATGGAAGCTAATACTATTATTTGCCCAGCATGCGCTGGTAAAGGTCATATCAAATCTTTTGATTCTAATGCTCTAATAATTCTTCGTACAATAGAAAATGAAATTTATCAAGGTGATTGCGAGATAGTTGATGTATACGCTCACCAGGATATTATTGAACATTTATTAAATTACAAACGTGAAGAATTAATAAAACTAGAAAATCTTCATAAATGCAAAATTAGATTCCATCGTGAAACCACAGTATATTATGATGGGTTTGCTATAGAAAAAACTGAAAAAAATAACAGCTCTTTAAATAAATCTAATGCAAAACCTAAACTTAGTGACGAAGACCATATCGATTCTTACGGACAAGATGTTTTTGAAGATAAACTGCTTATTCAAGAAGCGCAGCTTGGTTTAGGAGACATTGCTCCTTACCAAGTTAACGATCACTCTATTATTAATGAAAATGCTCCTATGCCTGCTCGTCATAAGATTTACAAAGGCAATAATAATAACAATAAAAGACGTAAAATTAGTAATGCATTAGATTCTGATCTTCCAAAACCTAACGCGCAAAACAGACCAGAAGAAAATAATCCACTTGTGGCAAGACCACATAATAATAGACGTAGATCAGGTAAGTTTAAAAATAACCGTAACCGTAATCAACATGGAATAGATAACAGACAGCCTGAAACTAAATCTGTTCTTAAAAGCTGGTGGGATAAAATTACTAAATAAAGCTAATTCATCTTTATGTGACGTTAATACGGAGCGTCACATAAAATACAAATTATACACATAACAGAACAGAAATAAGCCAGTGGCGTCCAATTTATTGGCAAGAAACTTTACAATAAGTAAACCTAATCGCTGTTATGTTGGCGACATCACTTACATTCCAACCAATGAAGGTTAGGTTGGCCTAGTAAATAAAGCTCTTCTAATGCCAATATAGACTAGGAAATCGATAGTGGATTAATCTGACACACTGACAGGGGTAGCCAATATATTACTGATAGCCATTTAAGAATTGTCAAACAACATAATATTATCCAAAGCATTATCCATAAAGGGAATTGTTGAGATAACGCAGTGGCTGAAAGTTTTTTTATACCTTAAAAACAGAATTAACTCATCTGGGAAAATTTAAAACGAAAGAGGAAGCAAAGCATATAATATTTGAATATATAGAAGTATTTTATAACCGTATCAGAATTCATTCAGATAATGATTATTTATCACCAGTTGATTATGAATCTATGCAAAAATCTGCGTGATTATTTGTCCGGAAAATGTTGATAGATCACTTTTCTTAAGTCTAAATTTCCTAGAATATAGTGCTATCTATTCATTAGGCGTTCTAAATTATTTATTATCATATTTCTAAGCTGCGGCACCAGAGAATTTTTTGGGTATTTTGATTTTGCTAAGAAGCTTAAGGAAATACTTGGTTGCGGGGGCCAGATTTGAACTGACGACCTTCAGGTTATGAGCCTGACGAGCTACCGGGCTGCTCCACCCCGCGATAATATTAAGTGCAATATAGACGATCTCTTGATGGTTGTAAAGTAAAATAACGCATTACATAAAAAATCACCAAAGATTTATTAAGTTGCTTATTGAAAAGCATAGCACTATTCATTATGGCTATTTCATTAAAGTTTGCTCTTACAACACAATGATTATAATGCATTATCGAGAGTAAATATTGCCCCACATGCCAAAAAAAATATCCAAATGAATGACTGTAAACTAATTCCTATTACAGATAAGAATAAAGCTGAAATTTATACTAAATTTAACGAGCAAAGCTTGTACAAGTCCATAAACATAGTCTGAAATTAATTGCATGGATCCTATCAATTGTTAGAACCCATAATATTTAAAAAAACATCTCTGTCAGAGATTTTCTAACAATACTCTAACAGAGAATTTTTAAGACCTAGGAAGAGTCGTCACTTTTTCGATTCTTTTTTCAAATTCACTTTTAAATAATCGATCAACAAAAATTCCTGGGGTGTGTATTTGATCTGGATCTAGCCCCCCTATTTCAACTATCTCCTCCACTTCAGCTATAGTGATTTTTCCGGCTGTGGCCATTATCGGCGAAAAATTTCTTGCTGTTTTACGAAACACAAGATTTCCAGCTTTGTCAGCCTTATGTGCTTTAATTATCGTTACATCCGCTAATAAACCAGTCTCTAAAATATAAGTTTCGTCATTAAAAATTTTATGTTCTTTACCTGCTGCCACAACAGTACCAACTCCAGTTTTAGTATAAAAACCAGCGATTCCTGCGCCACCTGCCCTGATTCTTTCAGCCAAAGTACCCTGAGGATTAAATTCTATTTCAATCTCTTTGTTCAAATATTGCTGCTCAAAGGTTTTATTTTCTCCCACATAAGAAGAAATAGTTTTTTTAATTTGGTGTTTTTTTAATAAAATTCCTAAACCAAAATCATCAACACCACAATTATTGCTGATAATTGTTAGTCCCTTAATCCCAGAATTATAAATCTCTTGTATAGAGTTTTCAGGTATACCGCATAAACCAAAACCGCCTGCCATAATAGTTAAATTATCAGATAAAATTCCACTTAAAGCTTCTTTAGCATTATTATATATTTTTACCATTTAGATATAACTCCGTGATTCAAAGTCTATAATTATTATAGAATATCAAAAATTAGCAAGTTCTTATTATAAATAGTACATCTTTTTATACTACTCAATTATAATATAATATATGATTACTTAAATATATTTTTAGTAGAAATTAAATAATGACCAATTTATATCATGTTTTTCATAAAATGCCTGCCTTGCGCAAGGAAGATATGTATGTGGAATTGGAAGAAATTACAGAACAATTTGTTCATTCAGGCTTACTTAGAATAGAAGCTGAACCTAAACAAAATTTTGCTAGATTTTCTCTTCCTTCGCGCAATGTTCATATTAATTTTAGTAAACGAGAAATATATGAAGCACATTTATATCCTAGAATATCAAAAGCAATAGGCAAGGCTTTAAAAGAATCTGGTAAAAGCGATAATTTAAAAAATAGAATCGACAATGAAATTGATAAACTTAAGAGCCAATTAAGAAAATACGTTGATGTTGAACCTGAATTAGAAATGCAAATAGCCAGAATTCTAATTCAATCTGCTCATCCAGTAGTGTTCTTAATGATCATGCTAGAGGAAGTGGAAGTCTTTGTATCTTATGGCCATAATATTGGCGAAGTAATGGATGTAGCCTCTTGGAGACAAGCTGGCTCCAATAGCGGAATGCAAAGCACTGACGGAAAGAATGTTGCTATTTTTGTTTCTTGCGGAGGAGACCCATTATTATTGGAGCCGATAGTTAATGAGCAAAAGAAAAATAAAGAAGAAACAGAGCTTATGGAAGAAAAAACTCATGGTGATGGCACCCCAGCTTTAGCTAGAATGATGGGAATCGCAGGACAAGAGCTTGGCCATTATAGCGATATCACTCGTAACAGATCAGGACAACAAGTAAGTCGCATCTCTGCAAATTTTAGCGGCACAAGAGCTGACCCTCAAGTAAATATAGCCAGAAAAACAGATATAAAAAATATTTATACTTACATCAATCTTCTTGATAAAATAGGGCTTGGTAAGCTTTTAGACAGAGAAAAAGAGATTCAATTCTATCGTCGTAACCCACAAAAAACTATAAGGTTCTTCTTTAAACTAATGATGATGAAAATTGCCAGAATAAAATTTATTAGTAAAGCTAAAAAAATCAATTTTCTTCCAATTAAAACATTAGCAAAAAATGAATATTTAGGCTTTAGCTTTCATTCCCTAGCGGCTGATATGTTATTTAACTTAGAACCAAAAGCTGACGTTTATAGTCACTCCGACAAGAATGTTGAAGAAGCCATTGCTTGTATCGAAGCATTAGCTAGAGTTCCTCAGCAGGTTAATAAATGGGGACATCAATATACTAGTTTCTTCTGGCGCAATCTTTATAAAATATATTATCATAAACTTATACCAAGCTGCATTAAAGACTATGAAAATATATCTGGTAGAAAATTCACCGCTTATCCTGGAAAATTACATAAATATGATTGGAAAGAAAAAATACATTTTAGAATTGAGGAATTCAAACTACAGTTAAAAAATTACTTTACTAGACGATAGTAAATTAATGGTAAGTAACGTTCAATTGGCTCAATAAATCAGTTTTTGCTGCAAGGCAAATTATTGCATTTAAATGCAAATCTGTAATTTTTTCATGACTATAAGTATTGTAATGTAGAATAGCTCTACCAGCATTCACCAATCTATTTTCTATGGCAATCACTAGCATCCCTGTAATTATTTTTACTGGTATTTGCGACTGATTGAATAAGCTACTAGTTAATATATTTTTTACCCTCATTCCATCGTCAGAAGTAACCGCATCATAAAAATCTACTATTATTGACTGAGTCATAAAAACCACCTTAATATTAAACTATTTGTTATTTTTAAATTAACATAACTTAATATAAGTTGCAAGAGAAATAATTAATTACGATTAATTATAACTAAGGTTAATTATTTGACAATTAGAAAAATTTGACGTATTATCTTAATCAAAATACCTCTAGCTAACAAATAAGATTATATGAAAAAATGCTTTGCTAAATTAATAATAAATTTATCTACTATATTTATTCTTTCTTCTTGCGCTCATAGCAACGACAAGAATAGTAATATTTTGTCCATAGAGAATGAAAGCATGGCGGCCATCGTTAGCGGTTGCACTTATGATTATCAAACAAAATTTATTACTACCGTTGATTCAAGACAAGAATGCATCGCTACCTGGAAAAATATAGATAATGGAGATGTGTTTTATATCAAAGGATATAACAATATACGCTTCGTAAAACCTGGTATATATGAGTTTATCTCTTACAAATCTAAACCTCCCCAAAAGTCCTCATATACAAAGCGCCCGAACGCTTTATCAATATTTTCTAAAGTAAACATAAACGCTGGTGAGGTACTGTACATTGGTAATTTGAATGTTAATTCTAAAAAATCAGTTCATGTATTAGAATCGATGTCTTTTTCTTATAATCAAGATATAGCTAAAGAATATTTAAACTCACTTTACCCAGAATTAGTTGATAGAATGAAAATTTACCCAATCACACTTTCTTCTGAAGCAGAATTCGTGGTACAGAAAGTATATAACTCAAAAGAGAACAAAGAAAATGAGAAAAAATAAATTACTTATTTTATTAGTAAGCGCAACGCTATCATCTTGCATGCACTCCAAAACACCTGAAGAAAATATAAAAGATTTAAATAACGAAACAGTTGCATTGGTTATTAGCGGATGTGCATTTAAATATAAAACTAATAATATACTTTTCTCAGATACAGAAAAAGATAGTTTTTGTACCACTTACTGGAAATCTGATAGTGGCAATTCTATATCATTACGAGGGTATTCAAATATAAACTTTATTCTCCCAGGAACCTATGAACTTAATGGATTTAATGGATTTATAGATTCAAGGACCAGCATAGTTTATAACAAAAAAGATGATGCTCCATCGCTTTTTACTAGCTTTACAGTAAAAGGTGGCGAGGTTGTTTATATTGGAGATTTTGAAATGAATACGGTGGAAACAAAGCTAGTATTACAATCAATAAAGCCTTTTTATTATAAAATGAGCACTGTTACAAAGTATTTAGGCAAATATTACCCCAGCTTAACTGGCAGAATTGAGAGTAGACACGTTAGAATAAAGCCTGAATTCGAGTTTATGAGAGATTATATGCCTGTTATTGAAGAATAGGCTAACTAACTTTAAAGGACCTATTTACAGCCAAGCTTGGCTGTTTCTTTCTTTAAAAGATTTTGCATGGCGCCACTTAAGCTATCATTTTTTGCTTTAAGCTTAGCCAACATCGCGCACGAATCTTTCTTCTTGCCCAAAGCATGAAGAGCCGAAGCAAGCTTTAGAGTACTTAAATCAGCCTTGCTATTTTTTGGAAATTTGCTAAAAGACTGAAGATAATTAACTGCCGCTTTATCATATCTTTTACGCAGCATAAAGCTTTCACCAAGCCAATAATAAGCTGGGCCAGTATATTCACTTTTAGGATAATTAGAAACAAAGCTACTAAAAGCATTTTCTGCTTCTTCATATTTCTGACTTGTTAGCAGAGCATAAGCCTCATCAAATTTAACTTTAGAAGACTTAGGGTAAGCGGATTTAACTGACTTGGTTTCTTTTTCCTGAGAGGATTTATTAGACTTATTCTCAATTCCCTTCATTCTAAATTCCACATCTTCAGCTAAAGAATCTAGTTTCTTTTGCAGAACATTATTTTGATGCTCAAGTTTCTCAATTTTATCAGTTAGCTCATTAACCCTATTCTCTAATTGATAAACCAAATCGTCATTAGCATAGGCGATGCCGCTTAATATAATTAATAATGAAAAAATAAACTTACGCATCTTCATGCTCCTTAAATTTTAACTTAATTTCTTGTCCATCTGTAGTAATTTTAGCTTCAGGATCTAGCTTTATTATATCTTCACTACGAATTAATGCCAGGCCTTTATTATCAACACTAGAACACATCATCCCTAGTTTCCGCTCTCCAGAACAAATCAACGCCCCTAAGTGAGGGAGCTTATTTTCAGACTCAACTTGAACCGTCTCTTTACGTATAGCTCCACGATGATGCGTTCTGGCAACAAGCTCCTGCCCCACATAACAGCCCTTTTTATAATCAATTGCATTAAGATTATCAAAGCCATATTCCAATATAAAAGACTGATCTGGAATTAAATCTTTTTCGCCTTCGGCAATAAAATTATTAATTCTAGCTAAATCATAGGCATTTTCATCATGATTCATATTTTTGGTTAATTCTTGCAAATCAGACTCTAAAATGAATCCACGCATTCCAAGGGCGTCAGATCTTGGATCTACAAAAACTCTAGGGAAACTTAGTGTGGATAAAAATGACACCACTTTATATTCAGGGCAAAAAGCTATAGTAATAGAGCTTCTTAGTTTGTATATATTAAGTTTTTTGATAATTTCTTCTTGTCTTAAAGCCGGCATATCTAATAAAATACTATCTTGATCTAAAAATAGAAAAAAATCAGCAAAATATTTACCTTGAGGAGTTAGCATGCAAGCATACAACCCCTCATTAACCATTAGCTTACTAACATCGTTGCTAAGCAGACCTTGCAAGAATTTAAATCTATCCTCACCGCTCAGCCTAACTATTGCTCTTGTTGTTAATAAGCTATAAGTCACTATTATAGATCCTCAGTACCCATAAACTCTTGCTCTCTTATTCCGCATTTTCCAGATAAATCTATTTCTTCAGGCTTAAGACTAAAGACATGAGCGTTATGGGCTTGTTCTTCGACCCCCCTAAAGTGATGCAGCGCTTTCTCAATTACAAAACCATGAGACACCAATAAAACAGCTTTTTCTGGCATATACAAATATTTACATAGAGACTTAGTTACTCTTTCCTTAAATTCATTAAGGCTCTCTCCCCCATGAATGGGATGAGACTCATGATCTTCAAGAGCATCAATAATAGGCAAAGCATAATGCTTAGCATGACCTTCAAAGCCACCACGATCTATTTCCTGAATAGCCTCATCATATAGCATAGGTTTCTGCAATAACGCGTTAATAATATCTGCAGTTTGATTGGTGCGAACCATGTTACTACTAACAACAACTTCAATATGATCAAAATAATTTTCATGAAGATGTTTAGCAGCTTTCTCAGCTTGAGCAAACCCATTATCAGTTAATTGAGGATCAGAACCGCGCCCTGTTAATATCCCCATTACATTATAAGGCGTTTCACCATGCCTTATTATAAGAACTTCTGCCATAATATTCTCCTTGAATTTACATTTTAAGATTTAAAATAATCTTGACCATATTTGGCCAAATATTCATCATAAGTTCCCTTATAATCAATAATTTTTTTCTCAGTTATTGCAATAATTCTAGTAGCTATACTAGATGCAAAATCTCTATCATGGGTAACCATAACTAGAGTTCCAGGAAACTCAATTAAAGCCTTCTTCAAGCCATCTTTTGCTTCAATATCCAAATGGTTAGTAGGCTCATCAAGAATCAGACAATTTCCTTCTTCAATCATGATTTTGGCTAATAATAACCTTGCGCCCTCACCACCTGATAATTGTAAAATATTTTTATGAGCATCATCTTGCCTAAATAATACATGCCCTAAAACATTACGTAGTTTGCTAGTTGGCTCATTAGATAATTGTTCACATATCCACTCATAAACCGTCATTGATTGATTTAGCAATTCATGGTGATCTTGAGCAAAATATGATTTATGAACCTCATGTCCCCATTCTTTATCACCGCCATCGGCCATTATATTACCAAGCAAAATTTTAAGCAAAGTAGACTTACCTATGCCATTAGGACCAATTATAATAACTTTATCGCCACGATTTACAGAAAAGCTTACCTTATTCAATATATTGCGATTACCATAATTCTTAGAAATTTCTTTAACATTAAGCGCTAATTTTCCAGACGGCCTTTTAGGTCTAAAATAAAAATTAGGCGCTATTCTTGAGCTTTTCTTGATATCAGGAAGTTCTATTTTATCTATCAATTTCTCTCTAGAAAGAGCTTGTTTTGATCTGCTGGCTGATGCTCTAAATTTTTCAACAAACACTTTCATCGTAGATATTTTTTTCTCTAGAAAAACTAGCTCTTTTTGCTTCTGCTCCATCACTGCTTCTTTTTGGTCAACAAAACTATAATAATTCCCGGTATATTGAGTTATTTCACCATAATCTATATCTAAAATATGAGTAGCTAGATTATTAACAAAGATCACGTCATGAGAAATAAAAATCAATAATCCCTTAAATTGTTCGCGTAAATAATTTTCCAGCCAATAAATTGAAACAATATCTAAGTGGTTGGTCGGCTCATCAAGAAGCAGCACATCAGGATTATCGAATAAACTTTGAGCGAGTAGAACCCTTAATTTATAACCACCAGATAACACTGATAGAGGCTGATGGTGATATTCTTCCTTAATACCAAGCCCACTCAATAATTCACCAGCCAGATATTCAGCAGTATATCCATCATTATCAAATATAATATGCTCTAACTCCCCTAAGCGGTAGCCTGTTTCATCATCGCAAACTTCTTTAGTCAATAATTCTTCTTTTTCACACATCGCTTGCCAAAGAATTTTATTCCCAGCAATAACAGTATTTATAATAGAGACATTTTCATATTTGAATTGATCTTGTTTAAGCCACCCTACTCTAGCTCCCTTCATTACATTAACGTCCCCCAAAGAGGGCTCTTCCTCACCGGCTAATAATTTTAAAAAGGTAGATTTTCCTGCGCCATTACCACCTACAAGACCAAATCTACACCCTTTGTTAAGATTAAGACTAACGTCAGCAAATAGCAGCTTTGCACCATAGAGAAAGGCAAGATCATTGATTGTAAGCATTTTATATGACTTTTTATTTAAGAAGAATTAATTTTAAGAAGAACTATAGCAGAAATTAGCTAAAAAGCAATAATGTCATTTTAAAAGCCAGATATCGTTGCAAAACAACCAAGCAAATAGTTAATTATTATAAACTAACAGTTGACAGATTAATAAATATTAACTATAGTAGCTGTTAAATTTTCTTTAAACAACTAACAAAAAGGGCTTTTATGAAGATTGATGATTTAAAAAAAATATTAGAAACAGAAGAAGTTATGAATAATCCTCAGCTTAAGGAAGAATTAGAGCTCTTATTGAAAAATCAATATAGCAACGAAGTTAGTTATATATATAGTGGAAGATCTTTTAACATAACTACTTACCAATATTTACTTGAGCGTGGCTTGGATGCTAAATTAATATTAGAAACAGCAATAACTAACCATGATGAGAAGTTATTAGATTTGGTATTAACTAACAAGATTGATTGGAATTCTGTTAGCGCTTACAGCATAAAAACTAGCACTCTCAGTGAAGCACATAAATTATTAGAACACGGCCTAAGCAGCAGGATATTATTAGAAGCAGCACTTCAAGTTGAGTCAGGAGAAAAACATGATCAATTATTAGAGCTTGCCTTATCATCCAAACCAAATTTCAGTAAATTATATTATCTTCCAGATTCCACTTCAGAAGCAGATCTGGAAAAAATGATTGCTCATGGATTAAGCGCCACCAAGCTTTTAAACTTAGCTTGCAATAGCGAAAGCTCTATGGAGCTTTTTGATTACCTAATAACACAAATAGAGGATTTTAAAAATATAAAAGCCTTACCTACTAATCTTTCTTCCGAACAATACCAAGACTTGATAGTAAAAGGGGTTAATCCAGATGCGCTGCTGGAAACATCTGTGCGTTTGTTGCAACGGGAAGATTCAGAAGAAATAACACAGAAAGCATTTGAGTTAATAAAATTAGCTTTAGACAATGGCGCTGATATTAACGCCGATTATGGTAGTGGAACTTTATTTGAGAATTCTAGAGACCCAGAAGTAATGGAATTCTTAATAAGCCATGGAGCAAAATGCACCGATGGAATATTAGACGAAATCACTGAGGGCGGAATTACAGAAATTTTATTTAATCCACAAATTACAGATGAGAAAAAATTTAAAAATCTAGACGCTCCAAAATCTGAAGAAGCCAAAATGCCTTATCTTGTTCATCAAATCTGGCTCACATCTTCTGATAACCCTAAAGAAATAAGAGAGCAAGATTTAAAAATAGCATTAGAAACAAAAGAAACTTTTGCTAAAGCTCCAGTAGCTTGGCAGCAAATAGTCTGGACTAATGATAAAACCCTTTTCCCTAAGACCGTCAAAATTTTAGAAGAAAACGGAATTCAGGTAAAATCTTTTTATGATTACAAAGCTGATTTAGCATTAATTGAAGTTGTTGAAAATGCAATTTCTCAGCAAAAATGGGGAATAGCATCTGACTCTCTAAGATATGCATTAGTTAATGAATTTGGCGGGTTATATGCAGATTTAAATTTTAATTTTAAACGCGATACCACTGATGAAGCTCATAAATATAATTTCTTTACCCAAGAATATGGGGCTCATTATATAGATAATTTCTTCTTCGGCGCATCACCACATCATCCCATCATAGAGGATATTATAAGATTTGTTGAAAGAAATATAGTCAATCCTCCTGAATATATTTCACGCATTAAAGATCAAAGCAGCTCTGTAATAACAGACATGGCAACGGCAAATCCAACTTATATTGCGTATTATGCTCAAGCCAATAAAAATGGTAACATTGACGTTGTATATCCCAAAGAAAATCATTATCGAGATATAGATTCTGAATTTACTGAAGAAAGAAATTTTGCAGGTTTTAAAGATTTGTTATCTAAAAATTGCCCTGACTTAATGTGGCTAAAGAATTTAATGACTCATCATAACTTTTTTGATGATGTCTGCATTGCTGAGAAATTCATAATCGGCGAAGATGCACAGGATGGAAAAACTTGGATAGATACCGAATAATTAGATATCAGAATCTGCCATAGAATCTTAGAACTGCACTTAGAAAATATCACCATCATTATTAAGTGCATTTCTAATTTTGAGAAATTTTATGGCATAACTAGGGAATTACTGCTCTCTTGACTACTAAAGTTTATATATAATTTCCTTTTAACACTTTAACTTTCTTGAAAGTCCTCAATTTTTGAATTGTAAAATAATCAATGGCAATTAATTTATCAAAGAATATTTAATTAACATCAGTATTGTCTATTTACTTCCAAAAGATTCTTGACAAATGCTCTAAAATTTATATTGTTATAGATTATCAAATAATTAGTATCTAATAATAGGATGTAAAAATGGCACATCACGCCTCTGCTAAAAAAGCATTAAGACAAAATGTAAAACAAAATGCTAGAAATAAATCTCGTTCTAGCGATATCAAAACTTTTGTAAAAAAAGTTGAAGCAGCTATCGTTGCTAAAGATATTAGCCTTGCGCAAGATATTTTTAGAATTGCTCAAGCAAAAATTATGAAAGGCGCAAAAAAGAATTTAATGAAACCTAATACCGCTTCTCGTAAAGTGAGTCGCTTAGCTAAGAAAATTAAGGCTATCGAGGCAGCTTAATTTTTTCTTAAAGGATCACTCTTGTGCCCAAAGTCAGTAAGGCTGAAATTATTGATATAATTAGGCTGATTCGCAGCGAAAATGTTGGAGTAAAAACTTTTTGGCATTTAGTTACTTTATATAGTAATGCTGGCAATGCTCTTGAGCATATTGCCAATCTTTCTATTCGCGGCGGGAAAGATAAGCCAATTAAAATTTACCCTAAAGCTCAAGCAGAAGAAGAAATTGCTGCTTGCGAGTCTAGGAACGTAAAAATCCTCACTTATCTTGATTATGATTTTCCATTATTATTAAAAAGCATAGATGATTGCCCTCCTTTATTATTTTGCTTAGGAAATACTTCTCTGCTTAATGGAAAAACTATTGCCATCGTAGGCTCCCGTAATGCTTCAGCTAATGGATTAAGATTTGCATATAAAATTGCTAAAAACTTAGCTGAGAAAAATCGAGTAGTAGTTTCTGGATTTGCTCGTGGCATTGATAATGCAGCACATAAAGCTAGTATTGATCACGCCACCATCGCTGTATTAGCTGGAGGGGTCGATCATATATACCCTCCGGAGCATGAAGACCTTTATCATGAAATTGCAGAACGTGGTCTTATTGTTGCAGAATTGCCACTTGGCAGCATTCCAAAAGCACAGAACTTTCCTCAGCGCAATAGAATCATTTCCGGGGTATCGAATGGAGTGGCTGTTATAGAAGCCAGCTTAAAATCAGGCTCTTTAATTACAGCTAAATTTGCGATTCAACAGAACAGAGATGTATTCGCAGTGCCTGGTTTTCCTCTTGACCCGCGCTATCAAGGAAATAATTATTTACTAAAGCAAGGAGCTCACTTGCTGGAGTCGGTTGAAGATATTTTGGATGTAACTGATAGTACACTAATTAGAGTTGCATCATTACTTGAGCAAAAAAAGAAGTTTGTATCTCCCCCTAAAACCCCCCTTAAAACAGATTTTACTGAAAAAGAGTTGACACAAGCGCGTATAGAACTCATAAATTTAATTGGTACCAGCCCTACTTCTATTGATGAGATAATATCGATTACTCAATTTCCAGTTGGCTTAGTTCTAACTGTTATTGTTGAACTAGAATTGTCAGGTAGAATAATAAGGCATTTTGGTAATAAAATTTCAGTTAATTTATAAGTTTTAAAATTATGGCAAATAATCTAGTTATCGTTGAGTCTCCCTCAAAAGCAAAAACTATTAATAAATATCTGGGCAAAGATTTTGAAGTTCTGGCTTCATTCGGCCATATCAGAGATTTACCTTCAAAAGATGGATCAGTACGTCCAGATGATGACTTTGCTATGGATTATGAAATAAGTGATAAAGCCAAGAAATATGTGCAGGAAATTGTTAAAGCAGCTAGAGATACTAAAAATATATATTTAGCAAGCGATCCTGATCGTGAAGGAGAAGCAATAGCTTGGCATGTTGTTGAAGCTTTAAAAGAAAAGAAAGCTCTAAAGAATGATGTGAATATTCATAGAGTCGTTTTTAACGAAATCACTAAAAAGGCAGTGAATGAAGCTTTTGCTCATCCTCGTGATATTGATATGAATTTAGTTAATGCACAACAGGCAAGAAGAGCTTTAGACTATCTAGTGGGATTTACTTTATCTCCTGTTTTATGGCGCAAGCTTCCTGGAAGTAAATCTGCCGGAAGAGTTCAGTCTGTCGCGTTAAGACTTATTTGCGAAAGAGATTATGAAATTGCCAAATTTGTTAGTCGTGAATATTGGTCAATTCAAGGTGAATTTTCAAACCAAGACTCACATAGCTTTGTGGCAAGATTGGTTAGTTTAAACCAGAAGAAACTAGACAAATTTGATATCATTAATGAAGCGCAAGCGAAAGATATAGAAAAAACTCTTAAGTTAAAAGAATATTTGGTAACCTCTGTAGAGAAGAAACGCACTCAACGCCATCCTTATCCTCCTTTCATTACGTCAACTTTGCAGCAAGAAGCTTCTCGTAAATTAGGCTTTAATGCTAGTAAAACTATGCAGGTTGCACAAAAGCTGTATGAGGGCGTAGATATTGGCGGAGAAACTGTCGGTCTAATCACTTATATGCGTACTGATGGCGTACAATTATCCGCTGATGCTGTGGAAATGACCAGAAGCTATATCAAAACCTCCTATGGAGATAATTATCTTCCTCCTGTAGCTAAAATTTATAAGAGTAAAGTAAAAAATGCTCAAGAGGCCCATGAAGCAATCAGACCAACTAATGTTCATCTTTTGCCAGAGCAATTAAGATCCACCCTTACTCAGGATCAGTTTGAATTATATGAATTAATTTGGAAGCGCACTCTTGCTTGCCAAATGCAATCAGCAGATTTTGATTTAACTATTGTTGAGATTGACTCTTACGATAAGCAAGCTGGATTTAGAGCAACTGGCAGCATTATGGTCTTTGATGGATTCTTAAGGGTATATACCGAAGGAAAAGATGAACCTGATGAGGAAGATGAAGAGAAAAAATTATTGCCATTAATAAAAGAACAGGATGCTGTTAGACTTGAAGAAGTAACATGCAATCAGCATTTTACTGAACCATTACCGCGTTATACTGAAGCTAGTTTGGTAAAGAAAATGGAAGAATTAGGCATCGGCCGCCCTTCCACTTATGCCAGTATTATTTCAGTATTACAAGATAGAGAATATGTTCGCCTAGAGAAAAAAAGATTCTTTAGTGAAGATCGTGGTAAAATAGTAATCGCTTTTCTAATGCTTTATTTTAAACAATATGTTGAATATGATTTCACCGCCAATTTAGAAGATGGCTTAGATTTTGTTTCTGCTGGAAATATGAATTGGAAAGAATTGCTCAGTAAATTTTGGCAAGATTTTTATAAACATATTGGTGATGCTAAAGAAAAACAGAATGGTGACATTGCCCAATTAGTTAGCGAAAACTTGGTTACAAATTTGGCTATTGATAATAATCAAGATTGCCCTACTTGCAAAGAGGGTAAACTCCATCTTCGTACTGGTAAATTTGGTTTATATTTTGCTTGCTCAAGATATCCTGAATGTAAACATACTATGCCTTATAATAGTAATAAAGAAGCATCTAGTAATGGATCTTTTGCAGACGCAAATCGCATCCTAGGTAAACAAGGCGATCAAGATATTTTACTCAAAAAAGGGCCATATGGCTATTATTTCCAATTAGGAGAGGGTAAAACCTGTAAGCGTAGCGCATTACCAAAATTCATAAATCCTGATGAAGCTACTTTAGAACAAGCTGAAAGACTATTTTCATTGCCAATAATTCTTGGAGAACATCCAGAAGATGGGCAAACGGTGACCTTAGCACAAGGAAGATTTGGTCCATTCATAGCTTATAATCAACAATATTTCTCTCTGCCAAATAAAAATGATCTCTTCACCATGGGATTGGATAAAGCTTTAGAAATTATTGCTGAAGGCGACAAGAAGAAGGCATCTGCTCCATCAAAGAACCCATTTAAGAAGCCGACAAAGAAAAAATAATTAAGGCCATTCTTTATTGCCTAGAAAGGCCTGAGAGATACGAACTTTTCCATTTTCATATACGTCTAATTTTACGGTTAGAGCTGAACGATTAGGCTCTGGCGTTCCTTCTGGAACAAAATATTTTTCAATACCATACTTTACATTAGGTCCTCTCATTGTTCCTTTTATTAAAACATCACCTACGGGAATACTTGTAGGCTTAACATTAAAAGCCGCCTTAAATTCGTAAAAACCATTAACTTCGTTTAAGACAACCCAAACATTTTTACGTTTTAAGTTATCAGATTCTTGTTGCAATTGCTCATACCAAAATTTATTTAAGTTACTAAAACTATATCTTAATCTAATGTACTGACCGCTAATAAGATCACGAGGATCACTTGGCATAGTCTTAACCATAATTTGAGTTACTTTAGGCTCTGGATTACCCATAATTTGAGAGGCCTTCTCAATTATTGGATTATTATTTGATTCATTGATATACCATCCTGCAAAAAATATCATTTGCAATATAACTACTCCAGCAACTAACTTTGCTCTAATATTATCCATGATGTATATCTCCTTGCACAGTCTGGATTAAGTTCTTGCGCCATTTTTCTAATGCAAAACCTATAACAAAAAGTAAAATTCCACAACTAATAAACATCATGCCTGTTGGCATCATCCTTTCTATCAGATCAATAAATCTAGTAAAAATTCCAATTCCTAAAAATAATATACTTATGTTTAGTATTGAACGCCTATGGTTGAGAGCTCCATAAAACACTCCCCAAACAGACAACCCAAAGTAAGTAATCCAAGACAATATACTGATTATAAGGGGTAAAAAATAGATATTTCTTAATCTACCAGAATTTTCTAATCTATAAGAGTTTTCTATATTAATACCTGTTTTTATAGCGACAAATATAAAGAATATTGTAAAAATTGCACAACCCATAATCATTAAAAAATAACGTTCTTGCTGCTTAATAATTCGCTAACAATAAAGCTATATTTACTGCTATAACGACAGTTATAGCTATAAGAGGAAATAATTCTTTGGAATCATTAAATATACTTATATGATGGGTGAACCCTAAAGCATAAAACCATAAAATTAAGAAAAACATTCCTATAGTTCTTAGAAACGACGACATCTTAGCATCTTTATCATTTATAAGCGCTCCACCAAGAACCATAGCAATTCCAATAGAGGTGTTGACAAGAGCTATTTCCATAAAGCCAGACATAAAACCTCTTCCATAGCTTTCTATTTGAAAATCACACCATAAAGTAAAAATTATTACAGACAATAAGATAATTGATCTGCTTTTTAGTAAAATTCCTAAAGGAGCGATCATAATTAGCCATATTAGTAAAGAGTCTTTTATTTCACCGTTTAAATGAAATATTTGCGCCATAAGCCCAATTCCAGCAATAACCAGACCAGCTCCTAAAAAATGAAAACAGCTTGCGGTGTTTTGATAATTTTTATTAGAAAAATATAGGCCTGCAAAATGACTACCACCCAACATAATGATAAAACCTAAGATTTTAGTAAGGTCATTTAAGTTCTTCCAGTTGGCGGAAATAATTAAAATAACTCCAAAACATAAAACAATGGCACCAAGAATACCAATAGATCTGCTTAAATTAAACCATCCTTCCTGCTTATATTTATCACTCTTGGCAAAGATAACTAGGCTATCAGCTGTGGTTTTTTCTATTATTTTATGGTTAACAGAAGAATTCAAAAAATGCTCAATTTCTTTTTCAAATCTAGACATCACTACTCCATTATTCTTGAATAATTTTTTAATAGTAACAGTAATAAAATATTTTTATATTAGTTTTTTCAATTCATTTCCTATCAGGATATTCTTCAGCCTTAGAAAAATAATAACTAAATCTATAATTATAAAGCAGGAAATAGATTTTTCATCCCATTGTCTAACTTATAACCCTTAGCATAACTAGCATATTTTTCTTTGACTAAATTTGCTGTATAGCTAACACTTTAATCCCACCTTAACTAACATGGTCTGCTTTTATCCAGTTCAGCATTAAAGAAAAATGTGACTCAGTTAAAGGCCTAAATTCTATTTTCATAATTGTTTATTTTGATGTTTTTGCCAGAGCGTTTCCACATCAGCAGATCTTAAATATTGTACATTACGCTTTAAGCAAGATAAATCCCAATCCCACCATTTAATCTTTAATAGCTTCTCAATATGCTCATTTGAAAAACGCTTCTTTATGAATCTAGCAGGGTTTCCTCCCCAAATCTCATATGGACCAATATTCTTAGTAACAACAGCTCTTGCTGCAACCACTGCTCCATCTGCAATTTTTACTCCAGGCATAATAAGGCACTCAGCTCCAAGCCAAACATCATTGCCAATATTTGTATCACCTTTCCAAACATGACCTGGAAAATCACTACCATCTATATCAATAAGTGGATGAGTCGCAATAAAATTATAATTATGTCCTTGAGTGCCACACATCATGAACTGCACTCCTGTGGCAATGGAACAATATTTACCAATAATCAGTTTATCTATATCTTCTGGTTTACTCTTATTATCAATTTCATCTAAATACATTACGCATTCTTCAAATTTTTTACCATGATAATAGCCAGCGTAATAAGAACCAATACCAGCAATAATATGCCGTGATTTTAAATCATCTCTAATAATTACAGATTCACGATAATGCTTAAATGGATTCATAATTACCTATATTTTGATTTAATTAATCATTTTTTTTAATTTATATAAAATCTCTAAAGCCTCTTTGGGTGATAATTCATCCACATCTAATTCACCTAAAAACTCTGCAATGGGATTGCTTTCAATAACGACAGATTTAAGATCAAGATTCATTGTTTGATTATGGCCCTGCTCTAAATTTATTAGAATCTGCTCAGCTTTATGAATTACTGATTTAGGAAGACCGGCCATAGCTGCCACGTGAATCCCGTAAGATTTATCAGCTATTCCTGGAATGCTTTTATGGAGAAAAATAACTTTATTTTGCCATTCTTTAATTTGCATAGTATAGCATATAAGAGAGTTAAGTTGGCTTCTTAGGGCTGTTAACTCATGATAATGAGTGGCAAATAATGCTCTTGATTTTAAATTATCATGAATAAATTCTAAACAAGCTGAAGCAATTGATACACCATCATAAGTGGAAGTCCCTCTCCCTATTTCATCTAGGATAATTAAAGATCTGTTAGTAGCATTATTTAGGATGTTAGCTGTTTCAACCATTTCAACCATAAAAGTAGATCTCCCTCTTGCTAAATCATCAGCTGCTCCAACCCTGCTAAAAATTTTATCTACTACGCCAAAATGAGCAGATTTTGCAGGCACATAGCTTCCAATTTGAGCCAATATTGTAATAAGTGCATTTTGTCTTAAGAAAGTGCTTTTGCCAGCCATATTAGGACCGGTTATTAACCAAAGATTTTGCCCAGTAATTAAGTGACAATCATTTGCAATAAATTCTTGTTTCTGCTTTTTTAAAGAGTTTTCAATAATCGGATGGCGCCCTTGATTGATATTAAATTGGAGCGTATTATCTATAATAGGACGGCAGTAATTACTCTCAATAGCAAGCTGAGCAAAATTACATGAAACATCAATCACTGCAATACTATGAGCTAATAATGCCAATGCATCTGTTTTGGTTAAAACAGATTCTACTAATTGCGCATATAAACTTAATTCTAACTTTAAAATATTGTCTGATAGATTTAGTAATTCACTTTCTAAAGCTCTAAGTTCACCACTAGTATATCTAACGGAATTCGCCAAAGTTTGGCGATGAATAAATAATTCATCTTTCATTTTTGCAGAATGTTGAGGAGTGATATCAATGAAATATCCCAGAACATTATTATAAGATATTTTTAAACTATTAATTCCAGTTTCTTTGATATATTTTTGTTTTAGATCTTGTAATTTATGTTGGCTATTATTTTTAAGATCATTTAATTGATCTAAACGATGATTATAACCAGCTTTAATAAAACCACCATCACGAGCAAGCATTGGTAATTCATCACCTAAAGCATTATTAAGCTCAAGTAGTAATCCATCAAAATTGCTAAAATTATTCAAATAATTCTGCAAATGCTTGCTTATTTCTCCTGTAAAATGAGAAAAGCTTGAGGACATATAATCAGAGGCCTGTAAGCTTTTCTGAATCACTTGTAAATCTCTAGGCCCCCCTCTATTAAAGCTAAATCTTGCTAAACATCTTTCAATATCTCCAATATGAGACATTATAGCTGTAACTTCCTCAGTTAATTGGGGACCTTTAAGAAAAAACTCCACTAAATTGAGTCTATTATCAATAGCTTCAACATCAATTAAGGGAGCGGCGATATATTGAGAAAGTAACCTAGACCCACTACTAGTTTTGGTTTTATCAATTAAGTGAAGTAAGCTTCCTTTTTTTTCTCCATTTGAGCTAATATTTAGTTCCAAATTACGACGAGTTGCAGCATCGATTGACATAAACAAAGCATTATCTAATCGCTTAGGATGATTTATTCTTAATTGGTTAGTTTTTTGGGTTAACTCTACATATTCTAAAATAGCTCCACAAGCTATTAACTCCACAGGGGAATATACTCCAAAAGCTTCGCTGCTTATAACATTATAATATTGTTTTATCTTATGTTCTGCTTTATTAAGATCAAAAAGATTATTGGCTTGAATGGTTATAATCCTTCTAAAATCAGCCAAAGAAGAGACAATTTCTTCTTTTTGATATAGCTTATCGCTTATAAGAATCTCTTTCGGAGCGATTCTAGATAAGTCATTATTCAAAGAGATACAATTAGTTTGAGTAGTATAAAACACTCCAGTAGAAATATCTGTCCAGCTAAGAGCTAAACTTTCTCTGACAGATGCAATGGCCACTAAAAAATTAGAGCTATTACTATTAAGTAAATTATCTTCGGTTATGGTGCCTGGAGTGATTATTCTTACAACTTCTCTTTTTACAACCGCTTTATAACCACGTTTTTTTGCTTCTTCTGGGCTTTCCATCTGTTCACAAATGGCCACCTTATAGCCTTTTTCTATTAACTTTGCTAAATATCCATCGCTGCTATGGAATGGGATTCCGCACATTGGAATATCTTTATTTTGATGTTGCCCCCGTTTAGTAAGAGTTATTCCTAAAATCGGCGCCGCCAGGGAGGCATCTTCAAAAAACATTTCATAGAAATCACCCATCCGATAGAACAAAATACAATTTGGGTATTCAGACTTAACGTCTAAATATTGCTTCATCATGGGTGTTATGCTGATATTGTCAGCAAAAGAAAAGCTCTGTTGGGTCATAAAATATATCTTCTAAATCCGATAACTTAACTTAAATACTGCGCTTAAATTAAGTAAGTTGAATAGTAACTTTCTGGGGATTACTCGTCAATAATTTTTATTTATTTAAGTAAGCTGGATAATTTTAGTGTGGCATTATTAATGCTCCATTTTAAAAAAATATACAAAAATTAACAATAAAAACAACTTATGATTGAATTAATAACTTATTATCTAGTATTATTAAATTGATCTATATTTAATTTTGTTAAAAATTATGAAAGAAACTAATAATACATGGGCTAGAGGAGCTAAAGTATCGACTCCTGAAGTAAAAAATAAGAAGGCATCGTCTGTTAGAACAGCCAAAGCAGCTCCCATAAACCCAGAAAGCGTAGTACCACTAATTCATTCTAACTTTTATAATCAATTTATAGCCTTAAAAGATAAAAAAAGTTTAAGAGCGGATGAGATGCAGGAATGGATAACAAATGTTCGACGGCTACCACAATCGCTTAAGTTAGATGAATTACTTGAGATAATGGTTGAATTAGGCAATAAAGTATCTTCACTCAAAGATGAAAGCCTTCTTAAAGCTAGCATGTCAGCACTAAATCTGGTTAGTCATTTGGCCGGTCAAAAATTAAATACCCTCTCATATGCAGAATTAACTTCTAAGCTAAATATTCTTTGTGATGGAAATAAAAATATTTCAGAAAATTGTATACATGCTTCATTCTTAACTAAATGGTGCGAAGAGGCCACAAGAAAAATTACCATAGCAGCAGATGCAGACTTATCTAGTAGTGCAAATTTATTAGCTAAATTAAAATATAGGAATAGTGGCTTCTTAGCAGAGTGGCTTAGAGCAACAGACTCCAGAATCAATTCTATGGAACCAAGAGATGTTTCTTCAAGTTTAAAAGCTTATGCGAAGCTTAGCAGAGGTGTTTATCACGAATTCATAAGAAAAACAATCAATATCATTAGTCATTCTGATAACAAAAATAAACGTTTTATAATTGACAACATTTATTCCTTAGCCATGTTGAAGGATAGCTATAGGATTCCAGCAGCATTAATCGATCCAGTTATTAATTCTTTAGCTAGAAAAATCAGTACTAATGGACTAAAAGATGAAGATAAACACATACTTTTAGTTGCTTATCAAACATTGGATCCAGAATATAAAACTGGCTTTAAATTTTCTGACGTAATTAATGATTTTGAAACTTTAGCTCGAGAATCTCGGATCACAAAAAGTATAGCGCAACAACTCGTATTTAATAATATCAAAGTGGATTCTAGGGGTGC
>CAZJZY010000006.1:0-21762 GCA_964550685.1 uncultured Rickettsiales bacterium
CAATTTGCCATTCCAATTGCTGCATTTGGAACTACTTTTTATAAAGATGATAGTGAAGGAAAAATGGAGTTTGCCAAAAGTTTTCTGGTGAATACAGCCATAACCCATGGACTAAAGTTCGCTTTAAATAATACTGAATGGGGAAAAAGACCAAATGGCGGAGATTATTCTTTTCCTTCAGGCCATGCTTCTAGTGCTTTTCAAGGGGCATTCTTCTTGCAGAGAAGATATGGAGTTGAATATGGCGCTCCAGCTATAGCTTTAGCGTCTTTTACAGGCTACACAAGGGTGAGGGGAGATTACCATCATTGGAGAGATGTGATTGGTGGGGCTGGAATTGCTTTTGGGGTGAATTATTTTCTAGTTAATAAGTATGAGAAGCAACAAGTTTCAGTTGATATTTCGACAAACTCAGCAATTCTAAATTTTAAAACCAGTTTTTAATCTAATATTAATATTTTTCCTATATCAAAGAACCATCTAGGTTTAAAGGTGGAGTGTTATATAATGAAAAATTGGCGCGATTTACTTAAAAATTTAGCTGATCCATACGAGCCTATGTTAAATGAATATAAACCTAAAGGCACGAAGAAGAAATCTCTAAAATATAATAGATATAACGAATTAGTGACAGAAGATGAGGTTGTCAAAGAAGCAGAATTAGAGATAACAACAGCAATATCAATAGCTAAGGTTCTAGAAGATGAAGCAATAGAAGAGGCAATAGAAAGGGCAATAGATACTGCATTAGAAATACCTATTGTAGCAAGAAGATTTATGGCTGATGTAATAGAAAATGTTTCTGCAAGAATAAGTATAGAAGAGGATGCATTTTCAGAAATAGAAGAGAATTCAGTTTCTGATATTGAAGAGATAGAATTAGAAAATTCCCCTAGGCAGAGATCTGCATCTATGGTTTCCTCCTTAAGAGGTGAAGTTGAGAGATCAAGAAGTTCTGATGGTTCAAACAACTCAGCGTCTGCTCACGATTTTCATCTAAACATTGATGTGCTTCATCAGAATTTTATAGGAGAAGGATCAGGTGTTTTATAATAAAGTGTTGAATATTTTTTCTTGTGTAAATGCTTAAGCTATACTATTTTATCTAATGATAATTTTAAGAGGATAGTCTTATGGATTTTTCACCAGAGAAGATAAAAAAAGTGGCTAAGCTTGCTAAAATAAGATTAACGGAAGATGAAGTTTTGCTGTTTAATGATCAATTTTCTGCAATTGCTAAAGTGATCACTAAACTTCAACAAGTGAATACTGTTGGTGTTACCCCCATTCATAATCCATCTATAGCAGAATCTAGAATGCGCAACGATATAGTTAATGATGGAAATTATGTGAAAGATATTTTAGTAAATAGCCCTAAGCAAGCTTTTGACTGTTTTGTGGTTCCTAAGGTGGTGGAGTAAAGAATGAGTAAATTAAATAGTCTTAGTATAGTTGACGCAAAAAATGGCTTAAAGAAAAAAGATTTTTCTGTGAAGGAATTAGTTCAAGCTCATTTAGATAATATGGACAAACATAAAAATTTGAATGCTTATGTCCTAGAAACAGCTGATTATGCTTTAGCTCAAGCTGAAGCTTCACAAAAGAAAATTGATTCTAGAGATGATGGATTGTTGGAAGGGATTCCTGTAGGAGTAAAAGATTTATATTGTACTAAAGATTTTCGCACCACTGCCTGTTCTAACATTTTAAAAGATTTCGTTCCTAAATATGAATCTACGGTTAGTAGCAAATTATTTGCTCAAGGTGGAATAATGTTGGGTAAAACCAATATGGATGAATTCGCTATGGGGTCTGCCAACATCAATAGCTCTTTTGGTTCGGTAGGTAATCCTTGGGATGCAAGTTTAACTCCAGGAGGATCTTCTGGTGGATCTGCTGCAGCTGTGGCAAGCGATTGTGCGATGATGGCTTTAGGGAGTGATACCGGCGGCTCGGTGCGTCAACCAGCATCATTTTGTGGTGTAGTTGGCATGAAGCCAACTTACGGTCGTTGTTCAAGATTTGGGATGATTGCTTTTTCAAGCTCTTTAGATCAAGCTGGAGTTTTTGCTCGCAATGTAGCGGACACAGCCATTTCAATGCAGGCTATTATGGGTTTTGATCCGAAAGATTCAACTTCAGTTAATATAGAGGTGCCAAATCTATACCAAGATGTGCTCAATGTGCAGGATTTAAAAGGAGTAAGAATTGGCATCCCTAAAGAATATTATATCGATGGTGTTTCTTCTGAGATTACAGAATTATGGAAAAAAGGACAAAAGTTTTTACAAGAAGCGGGAGCAGAATTAATAGATATCAGTTTGCCACATACTGAACATGGGCTTGGTGCTTATTATATTATTGCGCCAGCTGAAGCCTCTTCAAACCTTGCTCGCTATGATGGTGTTAGGTATGGGTTTAGAAATTTAGATGGAAAAAATCTAGAAGATTTATATGAATTGACTAGAGCGCAAGGTTTTGGTACTGAAGTGAAGCGTAGGATTATGATTGGTACTCACGTTCTTTCTCTTGATGAATATGAAACCACTTTTGTTCAAGCGCAAAAAGTGCGTCATCTGATTATCAATGACTTTAAATCTGCATTCAGTAAAGTGGATGCAATTTTAGTGCCTACGGTAACAGGAGAAGCATTCGCTATAAATAAAAAAATGACTCCCATGGAAATGTATATGAATGATATATTCACCATTCCAGCAAGTTTAGCCGGCCTTCCTTGCATCTCGCAACCTATTGAATTATCAAAAAATGGGTTGCCTTTGGGGTTACAAATAATTGGCAATAGCTTTGATGAATCTATGGTGCTTAAAGTTGCTAAAATTTTAGAGCTGCAAGCTAAATTTAGCTTTAAACCGAAGGGGATATAATATGTATATAATTAAAGGTGATACAGCTGACTGGGAAGTTATAATAGGTTTAGAAGTTCACGCTCAAGTGAGTTCAAAAGCAAAACTTTTTTCTGGTAGTTCCACAGAATTTGGCGCTGAACCAAATACTCAAGTATCTTTTATAGATGCAGCAATGCCAGGGATGCTACCAATTTTAAATGAATTCTGTGTAGAGCAAGCTGTTAAAACTGGTTTAGGACTGAATGCTGAAGTTAATTTAGTTTCTGCTTTTGATCGCAAAAATTATTTCTATCCTGATTTGCCGCAAGGTTATCAAATTTCTCAATTTTACCACCCAATTATAGGTGCTGGAAAAATGGAGATTATTGTTGATGGAAACTTAAAAGTAATAAATATTGAACGTCTTCATCTAGAGCAAGATGCGGGCAAAAGCATCCATGATCAAAGCCCAGATTCTTCCTATATTGATTTGAATCGCTGTGGGGTTGCTTTGATGGAGATTGTTTCTGCTCCGGATTTACGCTCTCCTAAAGAAGCTGCTGAATATGTAAAAAAATTACGTGGTATTTTACGTTATTTGGGAACATGTGATGGCGACATGGACAAAGGCTCTATGCGCTGTGATGCTAATGTCTCCGTGCGCAAAGTGGGGGACAAAAATTTAAATAATCGTTGTGAAATTAAGAACCTCAATTCAATGCGGATTTATGAATCTGGAGGCGAAGTAACTCAAGAGACTAGGCTTTTTGATACTGAAAAGGGTGAAACTCGTACTATGCGTAGTAAAGAAGATGCCAGAGATTATCGATATTTTCCTGACCCAGATTTAATGCCAATTATTTTAACTGAAGAATTTGTTCAGAAAATTAAAGACAGTTTGCCAGAACTTCCTGATCAGAAAATTAAACGCTATACATCAGATTTAGGCTTATCTTTATACGATGCGGAGATTTTAACTATAGAAAAAGAAACAGCTCAATATTTTGAAGAAGCTATTAAGGGCAATGACCCTAAAATGGCAGCTAATTGGATATCTGCTGAATTATTTGGTCGTTTAAATAAGTCAGGGGTTAGTCTTAGTGAATGCAAAATAACTCCGCAGAAATTATCTGGCCTATTAAAGCTTATTAGCAGTAATATAATTTCTGGTAAGATTGCTAAAGATGTTTTTGATATTATGTTTGAAACAGGTGAAGATGCTGGCAAAATTGTTGAAGAAAAAGGCCTTCAACAAGTTACAAATACTAGTGAAATTGAAGCAATTATTATAAAAGTTTTGGAAGAAAATCCAGATAAAGTTGCAGAATATAGATCTGGTAAAGATAGGTTATTTCCATTTTTCGTAGGACAAGTAATGAAGTTGTCCAGTGGAAAAGCTAATCCAGCTTTGGTTAATGATTTATTGAAAGAAAAGCTATAAAATGATTTATAATTATAGCATTGATGGTGTTAAAGTTTTTTGTGAAGATCAATATATTACAGAAGAATCTACTGCATTTAGAGTTCAACCTAAATCATATTGTCTGGATCTAGAAAATATTAGCTCTAAATCTAGAGATTCTTTAAATAAAATCAAGTGGTTAATAAAGCAATATAAATGTTCAGCTATATATCATAAAAAAGAACCTTTGCAAAAAGGTGATTGTTTAGATTGTGATAATCCTATATTGGTAAAATTTAATAACTCTTTAGAAGAGACTTACACAGGAATCAACGCACTCAATGACAAGATAGTCATTAAAGATTACTTTATTCAAGATACTCATTTATTAGTTAATAATATATTGGGTTCATTAAGAGTGGTTCAAGATATATTATCAGAAAATTCTTGGATTATAACAGACGCTTTTTATATAGAAAAAACGATTATTGAATCTTTTCTCGATAATGTATTTTTTATGGTTGGTTTATCTTTTGGTGGAGTGGATGGGCAAATATCTTGGCTTGCTAAGCAGCTAGTCAATATAAATTTAGATTTAATTAAACTTGAAGATGATCTTGTTGACTATAATGTATAGCTATTTGATTTTACTAACAAAGCTTTTCATGATGGTTTTTTTCCCGCAGCTATTAAAGAATATATCTACGTTTTGATCATTAATAGAGAGAACAGTTCCTAGGCCAAATTTCTGATGTTCTATTTTATCTCCTGTTCTTAGTTCTCCGCTTTTATTATCTGTAGTTTTTTCTAAGCTAACGCTATTATAGTTAGATTGCCATATGTTGGTTTTTCTAGGAAAATCGTGTTTTTTATAGTGATTATAAAATTGGTTGTCATGCATTTCAGGCTTGGGATGCTCCACTGATTCTAATTTTTCAATTTCACTAATAAATTTAGATGGTAAATTATGTTGCCACTCACCAAAGACTTGCCTGCTATTTGCATATGAAATAAATAGTTTCTTCTTGGCTCTGGTAATTGCCACATAAGCTAAGCGTCTTTCTTCTTCAAGTCCTGTGTCGCTTTCTTCGACGCTACGTTTGCTTGGAAAAAGCCCTTCTTCCCATCCTGGTAAAAATACTATTGAAAATTCTAAACCCTTTGCTGCATGCATAGTCATAATCTTAACTATATTGTCATTGTCTCCTGAATCTGCTTCATTAACTAAGCTCACATGTTCAAGAAAATCGCTAATGTTTTTGAATTCAGCAATATTGCGCAGTAATTCATTGAGGTTTTCAAGTCTAGATTCCGCTTCTAATGTGGATTCTAGTTTTAAGACTTCTATGTAACCAGATTCATTTAAAATCTTATTGGCCACTTCTTTGCAAGGTAAATGATTCCATAGCTTATTCCAGGTTTCAATTTTATGAACAAATTCTGCTAATGTGCTATACGTTTTTCCTCTAAAAATTTGGTTGTTTAACATTATTTTAGTGGCATTAAAATAGCTACATTGATGTTCACTGGCGTAAGCTTGAATTTGCGCAATTGTAGTGGGGCCAAGGCCGCGTTTAGGAGTGTTTATAATCCTTTCAAAAGCTAAGCTATCATTAAAATTATACGCTAATCTTATATAGCCAAGCGCGTTTTTTATTTCTAAACGGTCATAAAATTTTAATCCGCCTATTATTTTATAAGCAATCTGGTTTTGAATAAAAGACTCTTCAATAAGTCTAGTTTGAAAACTTGCTCTTACAAGAACGGCCACTTCATTCTTAGAAATATCTGATGGTAAGTTTTTTACAGTTTTAACTATAAAATCTGCTTCTTTTCTTGCGTCAAGATGAGCAATAATTTTTACTTTTTCTTCGGAAATGTTATTAGTCCAAAGATTTTTCCCAATTCTAGTAGTATTCTTAGCAATTAAGTGATTGGCGGTAGATAAAATATGTTTAGTTGAGCGATAATTTTGTTCGAGGCGAATAACTTGGGCGCCGGGAAAGTCATGAGTAAATTTCATGATATTTCTAATCTCAGCTCCTCTCCACCCATAGATAGATTGATCTTCATCTCCTACAGCGCAGATATTCTTATGTTTTTGTGATAAATATCTAAGCCATAAATATTGGGTCACGTTGGTATCTTGATATTCATCAACCATAATGTAATGGAATTTATCTTGGTAAATCTCTAAAATTTCTGGATGTTCTTTAAATAATTTTAGACAAAACAATAAAAGATCACCAAAATCTAGGGCAGAAAGAGTTTTTAGGCGATCTTGATATTCAACGTAGATTTGTTTTACTTTTATCTGAAAGTGTCCTGAGACGTCGCTACTAGTTAAGCTATCTGGAAAAAGCCCTAGATCTTTCCAGCGTCCAATAACCCCTCCTACAATTTTAGGAGAAAATTCTTTTTCATCTAAATTTTTTTCTCGAATGATTTTTTTAAGCAATCGCCATTGATCATCTACGTCAATAATAGTAAAATCTTTAGATATATCTAATTCTTGAGAATGATTACGAATTATTCTAGTGGCAAGTGAATGAAAAGTTCCAACCCATAATCCTTGCGAGTTAACTATAGACTCAATGCGACTTAGCATTTCATTGGCTGCTTTATTAGTAAAAGTAACGGCCATGATTCGGCTGGGATAAGCCAATTGATTGCTTATAAGATTAGCAACTCTTTGAGTTAAAACTCTTGTCTTTCCAGTGCCAGCCCCAGCTAAAACCAATAAGGGCCCTTGAGTGTTTTGGCAGGCTTCCAATTGCTGTTGGTTTAGTTCTTCATTCATTAAGATTATGCACTAATATTGCCATCCGTTTACATTGCTGGATAAGGATGGCGATTTTTGCTGTTACTTTTCTAAGTACTATTCTGTCGGTGTTGGTATTATAGTTGCAATAGCCACTGAGAAAGAATTACTATAAATTTGATAGATATCTTCATCAGTCATTTTTGTGCTATTATGGCGATTGTTTTCTACAATAAGAGCAGTTAATTTATCAGCAGATTTTGCAGCTGATTTTACTAAAGAGGTGACGTCTTCATTGAAAATATCATCCATAAATTCTTCGTCTAAATTTTCAAATTCATCATTCATAATTGTTTCCTTAAATTTAAATTATAGTGAGTGACATGACTCTAGTTCATTATCAACGAAGTTGTATTTAATGCAAGGTTTTTTAATGGTTTTAAAAAATTAAATAGCAGCTAGTCTTGCTGTTTTTAATTTTTGAAAATCTTCACCTGCATGGTAAGAAGAGCGTGTTAGTGGAGAAGCAGATACCATTAGAAATCCTTTAGCTTTAGCCGCTCTTTCATAATAATTAAACTCATCAGGTGTTACATAACGCATCACGTTAGCATGTTTTGGAGTTGGTTGAAGATATTGCCCAATAGTTAGAAAATCCACTCCAGCTGCTTTCAAATCATCCATCACTTGTAAAACTTCTTCTTTAGTTTCACCAAGCCCAACCATCATGCCAGATTTTGTAAAAATATTTTTATCTAATTGTTTTACTTTAAAAAGTAAGTTTAGTGAATGGAAATAACGTGCACCTGGTCTGATATTATGATATAGAGATGGTACAGTTTCGATGTTATGATTATAAACATCAGGCTTAGCTTTTGCTACCAATTCTATTGCTCCATCTTTGCGTAAGAAATCTGGAGTTAAAACTTCTATAGTAGTATTAGGTGAGGTTTTACGAATACGTAAAATGGACTCAACAAAATGTGAAGCCCCTCCGTCATCTAAATCATCTCGATCAACAGAGGTAATTACCACATGCTCAAGGCCAAGCTCAGAAATAGCTGTAGCTAAACGTTCTGGTTCATGTGGATCGAGTAAGTCTGGTTTTCCAGTTTTAATATTACAAAAATGACAAGCTCTAGTACAAGTGGAACCTAAAATCATAACTGTTGCATGTTTTTTAGACCAACATTCACCAATATTAGGGCAAGCGGCTTCTTCACAAACCGTATTTAGTTTTGCTTTACGGATTAACTCGTGGGTTGACTGAAACTCTTTGCTTATAGGAGCTTTAACTCTAATCCAATCGGGCTTTGCTAATTTTTCCATTTTTTTGCTATGTTTTTTTATAGTGCTAACAATATAACAAAATAATGAAGGAATGTCTAGAGTGCTATTTCTATAATTCTTGCTAGGGTTTTTAAATTATTGTATAAATATACTTCAATTAAAAATTATATAAAGAGAGGGAGGGATGGATAAACTTAAAATAAGTGCTTGGATGCTATGGATATTCACAGTATTCTTCTTTGCTTATCAGTTTGTGCTGCGCCTCACTCCTGGGGTTTTAATTGATGAAATAATGGTGAAATATGATATAGGCGCTTCAACTTTTGGTTTAATCATTTCTTTTTATTACATCGGCTATGCTGGAATGCAAATTCCTATTGGTATGCTATTAGACAGATTCGGAGTTCGTTATGTGGTATCTATTAGCTCTTTAATTTGTGTGCTAGGTAATTTACCCCTATTATTTTATGATCAGTGGATCACAGAGCTTTTGGGTAGATTTTTTATAGGTATCGGCTCCGCTGCAGGAGCACTTGGTGCAATACATGCTGTAAGAATGTATTTTCCTCATAAACATATGTCTAAAATGATTGGTATTTCAGTAACTTTTAGTTTATTTGGGGCCATTTATGGTAAGTCAATTAATCGTTTCTTGGTAGAAAACTTTGGAATGGAACAAAGTATTATTTTTCTTTCGATTCCTGGGGTGATAATTGCTTTAGCTATGTTGTTATTTTTTAAAGTAGAAAGTCAACAGCACTCTCCTTCTGTTAAGTATTACCCTGTTTGGACCTCATTAAAAATTATTTTTAAAAATAGTCAGATAATATGGCTTTCAATTGCAGGCTCTTTAATGGTTGGGCCTTTGGAATCATTTGCTGATATTTTTGGAGAGCCTTATTTAGTAACTGTATATAATTTTACTCCTAGTGATGCAGGTTATTTAACTGCCTCAGCTATTTATTTTGGCTTTTGTGTTGGCGCTCCATTGCTTGCAGTTATTGCTGACAGATTTAATTATCATTATATAATTAATATTGTTTGTGGAATTATAATGACGATAGCTTTTCATTTAATGTTAGAAAAGCTTATCGATGGATATAAATTAATGTTTATTTGTGCGTTTATTATAGGAGTAATGAGTGCTTACCAAGTGATAGTAATATCTTTAGTTGCAGATTTAGTGCCGCCCAATCTGAATGGAACTGCTATAGCAGTTGTTAATATGTTTAATATGGTGGCCGGTATGGGGTTTAACACAGCAATTGGTAGCTTGCTGGATCATTATTGGACTGGTGAAATTATTGGTGGCAAAAGAATTTACTCGGATATAGCATATGGTGATGCTTTGTATATATTGCCAGTCACATTAATGTTTGGTGCTATAATATTTTTTGTTCTAAAACCAAGTGATTCAGAGGTCGTAGCTTAATTTAGAATGATCTCTTATATGTGATAGTGATTAAGAGCTAAATATCATTAGAATTTCATTTCTTAAAAGTAATTGGCGTGATACAATTCTCTTTATTATTTGAGGAGTTAATTTATGACTATTGATGACGAAAATTTTAAAACTATAGAAGCTAAAATGAAATCTATAAAAAAAGGATGGCCTTCTGCTTTAGGGCAGGCCTGTCTTGATAATGCTATTAAAACTTTAGGTCCTATATTGCAAGTTAGCCATGATGAAAGACCCTCTCTTGTAGTATCGCAACATAAACAATCGATTTCTAGAGGTAAAGAATGAAAGAAAACCATCTTATTGGTATTGGATTCAAATTATTAAATTGTTTGTTATTTCCTGTTATGAGTTTGGTGATGCTTCATTGTACAGAAAGCATGGATTTAATTCAGGTGATGTTTGGGCAGACTGTTTTTGGAACAATAATTAGTTTGGTTTATTTATTGGTTACTAAAAAGCAAATTCCTTTTACCATGCCAAGAAAGGACTTTATGCTTTATTTGGGCAGAGCAGTAACTAATCTTGCAGCTATGGTAATGTGGATTCTTGCATTGAGTAAATTACATATTAATGAAGCTACGGCTTTAGGATATACTGGCCCATTATGGGTGTTTTTTATGGCTCAATATATAATAGGAGAAAAATTTAATCCTAAAATATTGATATTAATAGCTGTGAATATGATTGGAATGTTAATTATATTGCAGCCCAAATATCTTGAAATGTCATGGGAAGGCGTTTCTTTAGCATTAGGTTCTATATTATTATGGTCCGTTTACGAGGTTATTTGTAAAAAGCAAACCTATAATCAGCATTATATGTTGCAAAGTTTTTATTTTTTAATTCTTTCGTCTGTGATGCTGGCGCCTTTTGCTTTTAGCATTTGGCAACCAATTGATTTATATCAAGGGAGTTTGCTAGTTACTATAGGAGTAATTGCTGTGGCAAATATTACGGCGATATTCTTGGCATAACGTCTTTGCTATATAATATTTCGCCAAATGTTTCAACCTTCATTGGAGCTGCTATTATTATGATCGCTAACGGATATATCACCTATAATATTAAAAAAGTAGAAAAATAAAGACGGTATTAATACTAATGCATTTCATTGCAATCTGGATCAATACATTGCCCAGTGGCCACTTTACCTGCTATTTTCAAATATGGCATTATAGATGATAAATCTCCACAAAATATCCCTGCTGCTGGCAATGCTGCTTGTTGATGGTGATCGTCTATAAGGCTAGCCTCATTCATTGATTCGTCATCTAGATCATCTGCTTGTAGAGGTAAGAAATTATCTTCCTCATGAATAACATCTATTATTGGAAAAAATAAAGGAGTTGGGCCGAGAGGAGTTTTATAACCTTCTGAGCTATATGAGCGAGATCTTGAAGGGCTAAGTTTTGCTATAGGTAAGCTATCTTCTGGTTGTTGTGGTGTAACAAAGCCATTTCCTGCATATGGGAGATCATCATCATAATCACTTAATGATCCTTCCGCTGCAACTATAACCGAAGCGTGTTCGTAAAAATTAGCTACTTCTTCATCTTCCTCATCATCACTTGATGATCCTTGCGCTGCAGCTGCAACAGAAGAAGAACTCTCGTCAAAATTATCTACTGCTGTATCTTCATATAAAATGGAAGAGGAGACTCCACTTCTAACTGCTATTATATTGGATGCTTCTTCTAATATTTGATCATCAGTTTGTCGTCTTATTAGAGCAAATATTAAGCTTTGCTTATCAAATCCCCAAAACATTGGGCTATATGGTAACTGCCCGTCAGGATCTTCTTGTGGTGAAAATGTTTCGCTATCATCACCTTCTTCTGCGGTGTCTTTTGGAGTAGTTTTTGGTAAGTAGCTAATCACTCCTGCGTAAAGTTTCTTAAAAATTAAAGGGATGGCTATTTCTTCAGCTATTTTCCATTTATTTTCATATAGCCAACCAGTCCATGAAATTTGTTTAACAGCTGGACAGGTTTCATATTGAGAAAATTGTTCATAAATACTAATAGTTTCATTAGCAAAGCATATCTCAGTATTAGGAACTGTTTCTTTTTGCAGGGATAATTTGCAGTTTTCAATTTTTTTATCATTTTCTGCTTCTTCAGCCATTGTATTAGAATATAGATAAAATTTAAGCTTAAAATAAGCATATGCTTTATAAGGCATGGTTGAGAGATCTTTATTATTAAATAAAGTTTTTAGCTCAGTTTTTGCATGCATTAAAGAATCACAAAATTCCATATATCCTTTGTAAGCTTTCATATATTGATTAAAGTCTTCGTCTTTAGCTCGAGCCTGATGATAATCTTCTCTAAAGGCTAAATACTTAGCGCCATTACTGATAATATTATCTTCTCCTAATAATGTTTTAGGTAAGGTATCGAGTGAGTAAAGTCCTTCCAGTGGGTTAACGCCAAAGAATGCTGCAGATTCTGTAATTATAGATTTACCTGGAATATTAGAAGTGCCATTTAAAAATGGATAGATAAGCGGAAAGGCTATAGTAGCTAGAGTTTTTTGTGCTAAATGAGGAATAAAATGCTGAATAAAGCCACCAGAACAGCATTTAGATAATTTTATTTCATCTGCACTATGGCCGGCTTGAATCATTTTTTCAAAAGATGATTCTATTGCGGTATCCTGAATAGGGTCTAGAAATAATTGTTCCCAAAAAATTTCTCTGGATGCTTGATAAAGATGTCCATAGCCTTTGTATACTTGTTTTGAATAATATGATATTGACAATTTGAGCCTCATGTTTATTAATGTAATTTAATGTTACATTATAACGTTACGTAGCCTTGGTCAAGAAAATTTTTAAAATAAATTGATAATATTCATTGATTAGAAAGTTTGGCTTTACAAAGTTCTAATTTATCAGAAAATACTTCTTCTAGATGGGGTTTGTGTGATTTGATTCCAGCTTTTAATAGATCCTGTTCTACATGGTCTATTATTTGTTCGAAATCATTTGTTACTATACTAAAGTCTATTAAAGATTTAGCGTAAATATTTACATCGTTTTCAGCCATTTTCATTTCCTCTGCAGCCCATTGGCCAAATAATTTACTGGCCATAGCTTTAGCTTTGAATTCTTTTTCTTCATCAAGAATGAATTTAGTTTCAAATGATTTTTTTCTATTTTCTAACGTCATAATATATCCATGTTTTAAAAGTTTAAGACATGGATTATATAGTGATAATGGTTAATTATATGTGAATAAAATAATTATTTTTCTGCTAATGCTTTTTTATATAGATCTTTAAAATTTACCAAAGCTATTATTGTGAGCATTACAAATATCGTTATATAGAAAGCTGGTGACATCACTGATCCTGTTAAAGCTATCAGTTTTAAATATACAAAGGGAGCCGTTCCGCCAAATAAAGCTGCGCTTATATTATAAGACAATGCTAATCCTGTGAAGCGAATATTAGTTGGAAATAGTTCAACTAGGGTTGCAGGAATTGGTCCCATATAGGCCCCTAAAGCTATGCCAAATATTACTTGAGCAATTAATGGATATATAAATCCACCCTCAAGCAACATAAGAAAAGTTGGGTATGCTAAGAATGCTATGCAAATAGAAGTTACAATCAATACAGGTTTTCTACCATATTTATCAGATAGCCAGCCAGTAACCGGCATTGCTAGCATAAATATAAAAATGGCTATTCCGTTAATAATTAATGAATCATACAAACTTACGCCCGCATGTTGTTGTAAAAAAGTAGAGAAAAATGCAGTGAATGAATAAAAAGGTACGGTTACTGTAAGATATAATGCTATTGCAATTAATAACTCTTTCCAGTGATTCACTAATACTCCGCGGATAGGGGTTTTTGAGATGTTACCATGCTTCTTAGCTTCTAAATATATAGGGCTTTCGTCAATGTGGTTCTTAATATAAAAAGCTACCATACCTATGGCAAGACTGATAATAAAAGGCAGTCTCCATCCCCAAGACATGAAGTCTTCTTCAGGTAGCATATGAGAGAAGGCTAAAGAAACAATAATTCCAAGTAGCACCCCAGCTCCAAGGCTGAACATAGTGGTGCTTCCAATCAGCCCCCTTTGTCTGCTAGGTGCGTGTTCCACTATGAAGGTCATGCAGCCACTGAATCCACCGCCTAAAGCTAATCCTTGAAGTAGGCGCATAAGAGTTAAGAGTATAGGGGCTACTATTCCAATTTGTTGATATGTAGGAATAAAGCCAATCATAGCTGTAGGAACTGCCATCATTAAAATGGAAAATACCAAAGCAGCTTTTCTACCAAATCTGTCACCTAATACTCCAAATAGAACTCCACCTAATGGACGCATAACAAATCCAACAGCGAATATTCCAAAAGTTGCAAGTAATGATGTGAATGGGTCATCTGAGGGAAAAAATAATTGTCCAATAATCTTAGCGAATTGAACGTATAAAACAAAATCATACCATTCTAATGCGTTTCCAATCATGCTAGATATTAAAATTTTTCTCATCTAAAGCCTCTTAAACTTTTGTAATTTATAATAATCATTATAGGGTGGTGATGTTGCTCTAACAAATATAACTAAAAAATTATTGTTTGGAAGTAAATAATATGCTGCGTCGCAGCAAAAATATCTACTGGTCCATTTTTGCAAATTTTGAAGGGTTGTTTTTAAACTCCAATGCAATAGGGTCTATAGAGTTAGCATTAATAAAAGAGCTGCATATGCAGTAAATGAAAATAGTGGCAATAATAGAGATAGTTATCAATAGGAAGCTAGGTTTAAAATTAGTATATCTTAGAGAGTTAATATTAAATTTTGCTTCTGTAGAAGCTTCAATAATATCAAAATGATCTAGCTTAAGAAGCTTGAGATATTGTTTTAAATACCCATAATAATAAGCTTTTGTTGCAAATGCATTCACTTGTCCTTCCTCTAGTGCCTTAACATAGTTTTTACTGATTTTTAGAGCATTGGATATATCTTCTATATTTAAATGATTTGATAATCTTTTGCTTTGAATTATATTGCCTAACTCGTTCATAAAGTCTTATTTTTTTTAATACTTTTATTAGATACTAACTTGATAAAATATATAGTCAATAGACTACAATGTTATTAGCCCTATAAATTTAGGGCTAATAATAGTTTTACTGACAAGATAAACACTCATCATATTGTCTAGGTCCTTCTTTATTGTTTACTGAATTATCTATAGGTTTAGTAAAATCATAAAGAGTGGTCTGCACTTGGTGAGAAACTTTATCTGCTCTTTGAATAGAAGTTGATCTGCAATAATATAAGCTCTTAACGCCTTGTTTCCAAGCTGAGTAGTGTATTTGATGTAAATATTTTTTACTTACATTGCCAGGTAAAAATAAATTTAGAGATTGTGCTTGGTCAATAAAATCAGATCGGTCTGCAGCAAATTCAATTAACCAGCGTTGATCAATTTCTGGGGCAGTTTTAAATACATCTTTTTCTGCTTGAGTTAGAAAATCTAATTGTTCTACTGATCCTTCATGAGTGGAAATTGATGACCAAGTTTGTTCGTTATTTTTTCCTTTTTCTTGAAGCAAGTTTGTTAGGTGTTTATTGCGCACTGTGAATGAACCAGATAAAGTTTTTTGAGTGAAGCTGTTCGCTGCATATGGCTCTATTCCAGGAGAAGAATTTCCACAGATGATTGAGATAGAGGCGGTTGGAGCGATGGCTGTTTTATTGCTAAATCTTTCCATTATATTGCATTCTTTTGCATCTGGGCACGGACCTTTCTCAATAGCTAATTCTTTTGAAGCAAGATTAACTCCTTCAGAGATATGTTTAAACATTTTCTTATTCCAAACTTTAGCCACTACTGATTCAATAGGAATAAGTTTTGACTGTAAAAATGAATGGAATCCCATGGTTCCTAAGCCAACACTTCGTTCACGCATAGCTGAATATTTAGCTTTAGCCATCGAATCTGGTGCTTTTTTAATAAAATCTTCTAAAACATTATCTAAGAATCTCATCACATCGGTTATGAATTGCGCTTCTGTATGCCATTCGTCATAATATTCTAAGTTTAATGATGACAGGCAGCATACCGCTGTTCTAGATTTTCCTAAATGATCTTTTCCAGTTGGTAGTACAATTTCACTACATAAATTAGACATTTTAACTTTTAGGCCTAATTGTTTTTGATGGGCTGGAATTTTATCATTTACGTGATCGATATATAAAATATAAGGTTCGCCGGTTTCAATTCTTGTGGTTAGTAATTTTACCCATAGATCTCGGGCTTTAACTGTGGACATAACCGTGCGATCTTTAGGGCTTAATAAATCCCAGTTTGCATCTTGTTCAACAGCTTTCATGAATGCATCGCTAACGGATACACCATGGTGAATATTAAGTGCTTTACGATTTGGATCTCCACCGGTAGGGCGGCGAATATCAATAAATTCTTCAATTTCAGGATGATCTATTGGTAGATACATTGCCGCGCTTCCACGTCTTAAGCTTCCTTGAGAAATAGCTAAGGTCATTGAATCTTGTACTTTTATAAAGGGAATAATGCCAGAAGTTTTTCCGCTTCCCTTCACCTTTTCTCCAATCGAGCGTACATTTCCCCAGTAGGTTCCTATTCCTCCACCCTTAGCTGCCAACCAAACATTTTCATCCCAAATATCTACAATCCCTTCTAAATCATCTTCAACTTCATTTAAGAAGCAAGAGATGGGCAGGCCTCTATCTGCTCCGCCATTGCTTAAAATTGGCGTTGCTGGCATGAACCAAAGATTACTTATGTAATTATAAAGTCTTTGAGCATGTTCTTGATTATCGCCATAATAATTGGCCACGCGAGCAAATAGGTCTTGGTAAGATTCGCCTGGTAATAAATATCTGTCAGTTAAAACTGCTTTGCCGAAATCTGTTAGACGTTCATCTGCTTTAGGATTGATAACTACGGAATTAGCTTTTGTCATTATTTTCTCTTTTTAAATTAGATTATTAGAATAAAACAGAGTGTAATTCCTTCGTTATGATCTGTCCAGAAAAATAATACATATTGTGTATATTTTTTTAAATAGCCACTATATATGGTGTATTGCCGTTTTTATTATAAGGTGATACGTAGCTTATTAATTTCTTCATAGCTCTTTGAGCAAAAACAGCTTTATCATTAATATTTAGGGCAAATGCCCGGAAACTTTGATTGCAGAGGACTAATAAATTAAGTTCTATCAATTCGAATTAGATAAATTGTGGATAAAATGGCACTTTAAAAAGAAAGATGAGATTTGCCTAAAAAATTAATTTGACTTGATGTAGCTTAGTAATATATATATTTTCCATAAATTTAAACTATTTAAATTTTAAAAAGATAACCTAAATTTTAGGATCAATAATGCCTCAAAAAATATTAACTCAAACATTACGAACTCACCGCCAGGAATTAGTAAAAATAAAAAATGAAATATCTAGAAACTCAGCTATATCTTATGAAGATAGGCAGTTGAGAGTAGAAAATCTGGATGGGTTAATTGATATGGTTAGTCTAGTTTTAGCAAGAGCTACAAGGTCTACAGCTATTTATATTGAGGGAGAACAAGATATAAACGTTGCTAACTCAGCTGCAATTGCAATAAATAATTATAATGGCGTTTATTCTGAAGAAATTGCTGAAGTTGTAGTATCAGAAAATAATGGTTATAGTGTTCTTGCTATATTAGGTTCCATATTTTGTTGTGCCTATCTTTGCTGCCTAATGGGTCAAGAAGCTTATGATTCTTCAACGTCAGGAATGCATGATCATAAAGATTTATAGCTACATTTTTCTTTTATAACCTGATATACTCTTAAATAATAAACATTATTTAGGTATATAAATTGGAATTAGAAGAATCAGAGCGGAAATCCGTTAAGGGATTTTATTGGATATTAAATGAGCTTAAGCAAGGCGATATCAAGCAATTTATTCAAAAACTAGATGTTAGTGAAGTTATTGCTAGGCTCCTTGTAGGGCGGAATATTTCTTTAGAAAAAGCTGGGCAGTTCTTAAGCCCAACTTTGCGTGATTCAATGCCGGATCCATTTCACTTCCTTGATATGGAGAAAGGCGCAGAAATTATTGCTGATTCTATAAGTAACAATCAAAAAATTGTAATATTTGGTGATTATGACGTAGATGGAGCCACTTCATCAGCTGTTTTAAAGCGTTTCTTTAGATTGCTAGGATTAGAAGTGGATATCTATATTCCCGATAGAATAGGTGAAGGATATGGTCCCAGCGTTGATGCTTTTACCCATCTTAAGGAGCAAGGTACAAATTTAATTATCACCGTGGATTGTGGCACTGCAGCTTTTGAGGCTATCGAATATGGCGTGAATAACGGGCTTAAGATTATTGTTGTCGATCATCATTTATCAGGTGATGAATTGCCACCAGCTGATGCACTTATTAATCCTAACCGTAAAGATGAAACTTCAGAATATGGCTATCTTGCTGCTGTGGGTGTGGCTTTTCTGATGACCGTTGCCGTAACTTCTTTATTGCGTAAAAAAGGATATTTTGTAGATAAAGAAGAGCCACAACTTATGAAGTTATTGGATATTGTGGCAATTGGAACAATTTGTGATGTGGTTCCTTTGGAGCCGCTTAACCGTGCTTTTGTTATTCAGGGTTTAAAAATCCTAAATAAAAGGCAGAATCCTGGGGTGCAAGCCTTTTGTCAGTTATTGAATATAGAAAATGAGCTTACAACCTATCACTTAGGCTATGTAATTGGGCCAAGGATTAATGCTGGAGGTAGAGTGGGCGAATCTTCCTTGGGGGCCAGATTATTATCTAGCGATAATTTTGAAGAAGCTTTAGAAATAGCCAATAAATTGGAGTTATATAACTCTGAGCGTAAAGCAATAGAATATAGTGTATTTGAACAGGCTCTAGAGCAAGCGAAGCAGCAATCTCCAGATGATGCACTGATTATGGTGATGGGAGAAAACTGGCATCCAGGTGTTGTTGGGATTGTAGCTGGCAGATTAAAAGAAATAATGCATAAGCCAATTGCGGTTTTAAGTTTAGATGGAGACAATGCTAAAGCGTCTTGTCGTTCCATTTACGGGGTTGATTTCGGCTCAGCCGTTGTTAAGGCAAAGGAAGAAGGAATATTGCTTGGAGGAGGAGGGCATAAAATGGCCGCTGGATTCACTCTGTTGCGTAAAAATCTTACTCAAATGAAAGCATTTCTTCATAATCGATTTTCTCAAGAATTATCTCTGCTTAATAATCAACATCATCGCAGCTTTGAAGGATATTTATCAACCAATGCGGTAAATTTAGATTTGGCTAAGAAGATAGCTCAAATTGGTCCATTCGGTCCCAGCAACCATGAACCCAAATTCATCTTAAAGAATGTTTATATTGCTAAAACTAATGTTTTTGCCGAAACTCATATTAATTGCTTTGTTGGTTGTAATGAAAGTAAAAATTTAAACCATTTAGTAAAGGCTAACGCCTTTAGAGCGATTGATACTGCAATGGGGGATGCTCTTTTAAATTCTGCTGGTAAAAATATAGATTTAGTAGGGTATATTCGAATTAACAGATGGAAGGGGAGAGAGACTCCTGAATTTTCAATAGAAGACGTGATTGTTTATTGAGTTAACCTTTTTTTAACCAATAGGCGATTATAATTCTCCTTGTAAAGCAAAATATTTAAAGAGGGGTGCTATGAGTAAAAATCAAAAAGAAACTATTTATACTGAAGTTGGCTTAACTGGTCATGAGCAACATTCATATATTGTTACAAAATATAATCAAAATCAGGCATCTATTCAAAAAGATGAAGTTAAAAAATTTATATTTGAAGAAATCCTTCTAAAACCTGAGGCAAGAAGAGAATATGATGTTGCTAATGGTATTACTTTAGAAAAACTTGATATGCATAAGGCGCAAAATCATAAAGGTCTTGATGATAATCCAGTGTTTAAGAAAGCCCAAGAAAGAAGAGCCGCTCTTGAAGCAAGAGAAGCTTTATCTCCAGTCTCAGTTGCAGGGGCTTCCAGAAGTGTTTCTCCTCAAGGTAGAGGGGGGAGATAGTTCTAATCTTCTATTTTTTTATTGCCCGTGATAATATAGTGAGTTATATAAGATATCTTGGTGATATAATCACCAATTCTTTCTAAATTGCGGGCGATGAGCACCAAATTTAATAAAGCTTTAGCTTCTTTTGGTCTGTTTCCAATTTCTTCTTCTAAGAGATTCATAATTTTACGATAATATTCATCAATCATTTCGTCTTTAATGCTAACTTGGCTTGCCAAATGATCATCTAAGTTCTCATATGCTAGAACTACGTCTGTGAGGAGAATGTCAAGCTTGGCAATCATTTCATGGATAAGGTTCATTAGAACAGGATTTAGTTTAATGGAAATATATTCTATTCGATGACTAATTTTTTTAGCCAGATCACCCATTCTTTCTAAGATAACTGCCAGCTTTAAAGAGGCAATCACTTGCCTTAAATCTATAGCCATAGGCTGCCTTAGAGCTATTACATGGATAGCCAAATTCTCCACTTCATGATCATAATGATTTATTTTTAAATCCGTATTATCAGCCATTTGAACAAAGCTTGTAGCTGGATCTTTGATGGCGCAGTCACCAATCCTTATCAGATCTTTTACTAAATTGGCCATATTAATAACAGAATATCTTAGTCTGTTAAGTTCATTATCATATGAGTTGACAGTGTGTTTTTCCATGAGAGTTTTAAAATTTAATTTATCATTAGTCTTAAGTCTAACATTTTAGATAAGATTATTACAGATATTTTTATAATTCCTTTAATATGGTCATTCAATTCTTTGTTTGTGAATGCTTTTAGAACAAGCGATGCTGTCTGTATACAATAATCTCGTTTATTTCTTAAAAATTAATCATTTATGCAATTTTTGCGTATCTATTCGTTATTTTCAAAGAAAAAACCTATACTTTTAATTACAACTTAGGTAATCTATTTGAAAATTTAATTCAATGTTATCAAGTGATAAAATTTAAGAAAATTCTACTTCTTTTTGTTATAGCTCTTGCCTTCACTGGATGTGATGATGATGATACTTGGTGCAAAGGGAGTACATCAGATGCCTATTCAGATGATAACAACATAAAGCAAGTTGAAAACACCACCATAAAAGTTTATTCAGTTAGTGCAGAAAACCCTGAAGAAGATAACCCAACTAATTATGGTAGATGGGTTAATTCAAGCTTTTCAGTCCGTGAAGGTGATGAATTTGAAATTTCTGCCTCAGGACAAATTATAATTGCCACAGATTATGAATATGATACCAATGTTGGTATGGGGGCAGAGTTTATCATTCCTGCCAATAAGGAAGATCCAACTCCAATAATAGATGAAGACGGCGAATCTTTTGAATTTGCATTAAATCAACAAATTACAGTTACTACCACTGATTGTGGCACTACTGAATCTGATTATTGTACTCCAGTAGCTGGTGTGGATAATGGCTGTAGGCCAAATAAATGGACTTGGGATACAGCTTGGAAGCGTGATGCAATAAATTGCTCTTATTATAGCATTACAGATGATTATTTCGGTGAAGACATAGATCAAGACAGAATGTGCTGGGCATATAGATGCTGCGGTGGTGAAGATATTTTTGGAACTTGTTGGGGATATGAGAAATGGGATTGTTGGCATGAATCGACGTATGACAATTGTTATGATCATGATTCAGATTTTTCTACAGAGGATATATGCACTAAGCCTTACATAGACCATAATGTCTGTCCAACTTCCACATCTAGTACCCAATTTTCTTATCCATATATTTGTGATGGTAATCAGGGAATGGAGCCTTATTATCCTGAAAGCAATCCTCCTTATGTAGCACAAGGGGGGGATGATTGCTGTGATGGTTGTGGGGATGACAAAAGTGGGAGTGCTCCAGGCTGTGGTAATCGTTCTACTTCTAATGATTACGCTGAAATGCCATATT
>CAZJZY010000006.1:21772-23673 GCA_964550685.1 uncultured Rickettsiales bacterium
ACATCACCATCAATCATGACGGTCCTGACTTTGATATTCTTATAATCAAACAGGCAATATAGACACATGTTGGAATACTGGTGGATATAGACTATATGCAATGGAAGGTGGAGCGCAATGCGCACCTGGCTGCACTAATGATTCAGATGCAGAGATTCCATGCGATCCAGGCTGCACTCATCTTGCAGGAAGCTATGAAACTTTTGATGAAACAAAAGGTACTACGGTTTTTGAACCAGGTGTGAGCTTTGGTTCCACAGGTAACGTGCTCACTTTAGTAATCATTAATCCACTCTCTGATCCTCCAGAAAGCGTTGATGATTTACAGGGATATATTACAGAGAATGAAGCTATAATAGCAGATTATCAAAACACTATAGACACTGAATTATATCCTGCCTTAAGTGACCAGTTAGACCTAATCATGACATATTATGAAAATAGAGCTGATGATAGTTTAGATCAAAACAATATGGTAAGTTTGCGTCAAGATGCTGCAACCTTAAATAGTGGATTAGTGGATGATAGTAGCGAAGCTATTCCAGTTAATGCGCCGGTGAAAGATCAACTTTCTCAGATTGAAGCATTATTTAACCAATATCCGATAACTGAAGAGTCTTCTGAAGAATCTACATCTGATACTAATACCTCAGAGGATTGCCCAGACAATGCAACACTTGAATCTAATCCGGAGTGTTTTGATGATACGGCTCCAGATACTGCCACTCAACCCAGCACGACAGTTGAGGGCATTGAATATATGTTTCAGCAATTAGAGCAAGATATAGATGCCTTTAAGGAAAACAATTCCGATATTGCTTGGACTACCACAGTAGGGAAAATGGATATTGCAAATGATGAGAATAATGTTAATACAGGTCATAAAGTGCAGGATATTATTGATGCTGGCAATGCTTTAAGTACTACAGTAACTATATCAAGTGATGGGACCACTTCTCAGGATTTAATAGATTACAAAAACGAACTAAATATCACCATGCCAGATCTTGAAGCTCAATTAGCTGTAGCCGTAGATTTACAAAGACAAATAGATGATCTTAATCAACAGATCTATAGTTTAGAGGCAGAAAATGATGATTATGAGGAACAAATTCTAGAAGCTAGTAATTATGGCAATGAGAATTTAATCGGCGGATATACAGCCTATGTAAAAGGAGGTCCATTAGTAGCGGATAATGGAAAATTTTTGCATGCGGTCATCTCCGATTATGATCCAAATAATGCAGCAGATTTTAATGATCCAGAAAAAACAACAGAATTATTCAATATTACTCAAGATCAAAGTATGACTTTTACCGAGACGTATTATATCACGGCCACCGGTAATGTGTGGACAAAGATAGAAGATCCAGATGGTAGATGGGATAATAATGATCAATATTATAACGTTACTTTTGGTAAAGTTACCTATATTGAAGGCTTTGATAAAATGGTTACCGGTTTAATTGAAGATATTCAAAGTTCTGTTAGTTCCACCGCAAAACATATATTTAAAAATATTACTTGTGATGGTGAAAAATCCACTTGGCAATGTACTGAATATATAAAAATTATAACTGCCATGCTCTATCTATATATCATTATATATGGAATGATGTATTTATTTGGTCTGGTTAAGCTTGAAAACGTACTAGATTTTACTATTAGAATGGTTAAATTAGCGACTGTTACTATTTTAATTCAGCCAGGGAGTTTCGAATTTTTTGATACTTATTTATTCCAAGGTTTCTATGGCTTAAGTAATACCATAATTTCTAGTGCAACCGGTGCTCCAGTGGACAATCCATTCAGGTTTCTCAATCAAAATATGAATGTTTTGATTATTGATGAAACCACCTTCTTTAAGGTGATGGGAGTGATGTTCCAAGGCTTATTGGGGC
>CAZJZY010000006.1:23683-31911 GCA_964550685.1 uncultured Rickettsiales bacterium
TAGTGCATGGTATGGTGGCATTTGTAATGTCATTTTTTCAAGCCTTTTTAGTATATATGATGTCTTTTGTAGGGTTAGGGCTATGTATGGCTTTGGGGCCTATATTTATAGTATTTATCTTATTTGATAAAACTAAATATCTTTTTGATACATGGTTTAAGTTAATGGTAAAATTTACCATACAGCCAGTTCTGCTATTGGTAGGATTAATAATAATCAATGGTATGCTATCTTCAATTATATCAGAAATATTTAGCTATTATGTATGTTATAAATGTACCATTCCATTTACTTTTGCTATTCCTGGTTTTCCAGAAGTTGGCACCACCACTTTATTTTGTGTTAGTTGGTTCTCTGCTTGGGGAGCGGATAATGTTGATAGTCCAGCAGCAAAGGGTTTGGTATCTATACCATTGGCCATTACTTTCTGTATGATAACCTCAGTAATGAGAATTTATACAGATAAACTTTCTGGTGATGTTGCGAAAAAGCTAACTGGATCTTCCAGTATGTTGGGTGGTGGAAAGCACAAAAGTATGGGCTTAAATCCATTTTCAGGATTAAACGATACAATGAAGAGTGTTGCTACATTTACTGGAGCTGCAAAAGATGAGAAAGAATATAAAGCATTGAGAAATAAAATGTTAAAAGGGGCTGCTGCACTTTCTCTGGCTGCTTCTACGGCTCCATTACAAGCTGCTAGATTTGCTGCAAGACGCCGATTTTCTAAGAAGAAAGATTTAGACCCTAAATCTTTAAATAACGAAGGTAAAAATGGAGATCCACAGGATAATGGACCTGATAATATTCCGCAAGATAATGTACCTAATGCTACTAAAACTAGTACCAATCCGTTTGATGATAATTATGTGCCTCCAGTTGAGGGTGGTGGATCCACGGACGGTACTGCAAGGGGAGGTACTTCAAGTAGTACTAATCCGTTTGATGATAATTATGTGCCTCCAGTTGAGGGTGGTGGATCCAAGGACGATACTGCAAGGGGAGGTACTTCAAATAGCACCAATCCGTTTGATGATGATGCCCCTCTAGCCGGAGGTAGTGGGGGCAGTCGAGCAGATGCTGAGCCGCAAGCGGATTCTTCTGGTAATGTAGGAAAGGATTCCAAACCTAGTCTTTTTGACGAAGATGATAGTAGTTCTACAAATAAAGATGATTGGAAAAAATCTCGCAAAGAGAATTTATTCGATGATTAGAATTAGGCTTTGTTTTTATCTTTTATAAAGGGAAAATAAAAAACGCTCCATTCTTGGCTTCAAGGCAATAGAGCGTTTATTATAGTATAGTTATTCATCTTCGCTGTGCTGGCGTTCGTAATTCTCATGGTTTTGTTGAGCATCTATAGAAAAAGTAGCAATAGGTCTGGCTTCTAAACGATTAAGGCCTATTTTTTCGCCGGTTTCTTCACAATATCCATATGCAGAAGATTCAATTCTTTCTAAAGCTGAATCTATTTTATCGATTAGTTTACGATATCTATCTTGAGTTTTTAATTCAAATGCTGCATTCATTTCTACATAAGCTCTATCATTTAAATCAGATTCATGCCAATTTTCTTCTTGTAGATGTTTAAGAGTTTCTGAAGAATTTCCAAGAAGTTCATTTTTCCACAAATGTAATTTATTTTTAAAATATTCTAATTGCATAGGATTCATGTATTCTTCTGATTCAGATGGCTTGTAGTCTTTAGGTAATTCAACTTTATTCATTTATACTCCTTATTTATTCTAAATTAATACATAGAATTTACACATCAACTATATGCCATAATTAATGGCATTTTGCAAGCTCCATATTAAAAAGAGCTTATATTAATATAATAAAAAATATTTAGTAGTTTTAAGTAAAAAAATTCAAAATATGTAATATTATTAGTTGACAAATAATAACTATTATATTACTATATACTTAATAAGTAAATTATATCGAACATAAGAAACCTGTAAGCTACCTCCTAGCAGAAAAAGAGAGGCATGGTTCTATGTAGAGCGCCACCTTAAAAACGGCGCTCTCTTTTTTCTCCGCAATATCTTTATCTAAACTAAACAATAGAAATATGTCAGAAAATAAAAGGCTTATTCAAGCTGTTTTGCGTAATAATTTTTCAACATTCGTGGGGAAAGCTTTTTTTACTGTATCGCCAGGAAGTGCATATTTGCACAATTGGCATATAAGTCTTATAGCTGAAAAATTGAAGCAAATTGAGGATGGCAAGATTACGCGTCTTATAATTAATATCCCACCTAGAAATTTAAAATCTATCTGCGTTAGTGTAGCCTGGTCAGCTTGGCTTATGGGGCATAATCCAGCTGTAAAAATAATGACATCAAGCTATTCGCAAGCTTTAAGCAACAAGCATTCCCAAGATTGTCGTGTACTTATGGGCAGTTCTTGGTATAGAGAATTATTCCCAGGAACCATAATTAATAAAGGCGAGAATCAGAAATCTAAATTTGTTACATCTAAAAGAGGATTTCGTTTTGCCACTTCCACTGGAGGAACTGCTACTGGAGAAGGGGGGGATTTCTTAATTATAGATGATCCTCAAAATCCTAATAAAATTAATTCTAAAAAATATCGCCAGTCTACTGTAGATTGGTTTGAACAAACTTTTATTTCTAGGTTAAATAATAAAAAAACAGGGGCAGTTGTAATTATTATGCAGCGCTTGCATGAAGAAGATTTATGTGGCTATCTTCTAGAGCATAAACGAGAACAATGGGATTTATTAAAATTACCAGCAATTTATGATCGTCCAGTAACCTTCACAGAGCCATATTTAATAACTAAAGAGCCAGGCTCAGTGCTCCATGAAGAGCGAGAAGATATAGTAGCTCTCAATAGATTAAGAATCGAATTGGGTGAATATAATTTTGCCGCTCAATATCTACAAGAGCCTGTACCAAATAAGGGCTGTATGGTGCAAAAATTATGGCTAAAATATTTTTCTCCTCAAGATAAAATAGAATTTAGTCAGATTATTCAATCTTGGGACACTGCTATTAAAGCTAAAGATGACAATGACTACAGTGTTGGCATCACTATTGGAGTTAGCAACAATAGCTATTATTTATTAGACTTACAGAGAGTTAAGTTGGAATATCCTGAATTAATTATAGCTTTGCAAAGTTTTGCTACAAAATGGAACCCTCAAATTATTTTAATAGAAGACAAAGCCAGTGGGCAATCTTTAGTGCAAAGTCTTAAGCCTTTAATTAGAATTCCAATTATTCCTATTAGACCTAAATTTGATAAGGTCACTCGTTTTGCTAGCAATACTCCATTATTTGAAGCGGGAAAAGTATTTTTAGATCATTCAGCTAGCTGGAGAATGTCTTTAGAACAAGAATTACTCTCTTTTCCTAAATCCGCTCATGACGATCAAGTTGATAGTTTATCTCAGGCTTTAAATTATTTGCAGCAGAAAAAACCGGTGCAAATTAGAAAATTGTAATATTTTTTACTCTGAAGCACTTGTATAAACAAAAAATCTTCCTATATGTACTCATGTAATAAATTATTTTACAATTATTTTTAAGAGGAATGAAAATGTCGAATTATATTTTAGGTATAGATTTAGGTACCACCAATTCATGCGTTGCCATTATGGAAGGCAAGGATCCAAGGGTTATAGAGAACTCAGAAGGAAGTAGAACAACCCCTTCAATGGTTGCAATGACTGAATCTGGTGAGAAATTAGTAGGTAATGCTGCCAAAAGACAAGCGGTAACTAATCCTAAGAACACTTTATTTGCTATTAAGCGTCTTATTGGTCGAAGATTTGATGATCCAACAACTAAAAAAGATATGGATTTAGTGTCATATGAAATCGTTAAAGCTGATAACGGTGATGCTTGGGTTAAAGTTAGAGGAGATAAATATTCTCCCAGTCAAATAAGTGCTTTTATTTTACAAAAAATGAAAGAAACTGCAGAAAGCTTCTTGGGTGAGAAAGTTACTCAAGCTGTTATAACTGTTCCAGCTTATTTTAATGATGCTCAACGTCAAGCAACAAAAGATGCAGGAAAAATTGCTGGTCTTGATGTGTTGCGTATCATTAATGAGCCAACAGCAGCTGCTTTAGCTTATGGTTTAGATAAATCAGAAAATAAAGTAATCGCCGTTTATGATCTTGGTGGTGGTACATTTGACGTATCAGTACTAGAAATAGGCGATGGTGTATTTGAAGTAAAATCCACTAATGGTGATACTTTCCTAGGTGGGGAAGATTTTGATATGCGTATCTTAGATTTCTTAGCTGAAGAATTCAAAAAAGATACTGGTATTAATTTAAAGGGCGATCCTTTAGCTCTACAAAGATTAAAAGAAGCAGCTGAAAAAGCAAAAATTGAATTATCAACATCTTTAGAGACAGAGATCAACTTACCATATATTACAGCTGATAGCAGTGGTCCTAAGCATTTATTAATAAAATTATCTAGAGCTAAATTAGAGAGCTTAGTGGATGATTTAGTTGAGAGAACCATTGAGCCATGCCGTAAAGCGCTAAAAGATGCTGGTTTATCTGTGAAAGATATTCAAGATGTAGTGTTAGTTGGTGGTATGAGCAGAATGCCAAGGGTTATTCAAAAAGTGAAAGAATTCTTTGAGCGTGAACCTCATAAAGGTGTAAATCCAGATGAAGTTGTGGCTCTTGGGGCAGCAATTCAAGGTGGAGTATTAAGAGGTGATGTAAAAGATATTATCCTTTTAGACGTAACTCCTCTATCGCTTGGTATTGAAACTATGGGTGGAATTATGACCAAGTTAATTGAGCGTAATACAACCATTCCAACAAAGAAGAGTCAAGTTTTCTCAACAGCTGAAGATAATCAAACAGCAGTGACTATTAAAGTTTATCAAGGTGAAAGAGAAATGGCTGCTCATAATAAAGTTCTAGGTCAATTTAACTTAGAAGGTATTCCGCCATCACCAAGAGGCATGCCACAAATTGAAGTTGCTTTTGATATCGATGCCAATGGTATTGTTAGTGTTAGTGCAAAAGATAAAGCAAGTGGTAAAGAGCAAAGAATAACTATCCAATCTTCTGGTGGTTTATCTGAAGAGGCTATTAACCAAATGGTAAAAGATGCTGAAGCTAATGCGGAAGAGGATAAAAAACGTAAAGCTGTTATTGAAGCTAAAAATCATGCCGATAGTATGATTTACAATACTGAAAAAAGCCTAAAAGAATATGGCGAAAAAATATCTTCAGATGAAAGAAATAAAATCGAAGCGGATATTGCCGATTTAAGAAAAGCAATTGAAGGCGAAGATGTTGAAGATATTAAAACTAAAACTGAAAGCTTGATGCAGTCTTCTATGAAAATCGGTGAAATGATGTATAAAGAGCAACAAGCTGGAGCTGAACAACAGCAAAGTGCTGGAGAATCAACTCCAGAAGATGCTAAAGTTGTTGACGCTGAATTTGAAGAAGTTAAAGAAGATGAAGACAAGAAGTAACATTCTTTAAGTTATAAAAGCCTATGGATCTCGAAGTTGTTAATATGCTTCGAGATCTTTTTAATAAATAAATGGATTACGGTTTGGTATGAAAGAAGATTATTATAAAATTCTTGGTGTTGATAAAAAAGCTAATGCGGATGAAATTAAAAAGTCATACCGCAAACTTGCTATGCAACATCATCCGGACCGCAATCCAGGCAATAAAGAAGCAGAGGCAAAATTTAGACAAGTTGCTGAAGCTTATGAAATTTTAAGTGATGCGCAAAAGCGTGCAGCTTATGATAGTTATGGGCATTCTGCATTTGAATCAGGGGGAGGAGGTCCAAGAGGGGCTGGAGGATTCCACCCAGGTGGCGCAGGTTTTTCTGATATGTTTGGTGACATTTTTGAAGACCTTATGGGTGGAGGAAGAAGAACTCAAAGCTTTAACTCTAAAGGCGCTGATCTTCGCTATAACATTGAGGTGTCATTAGAAGAAGCTTTTAAGGGTAAACAGACTAAAGTTAAATTTAATTGCGCAACTTCTTGTCAAGCTTGTAATGCAACTGGTAGTGCTGATAAATCATCTCCAGAACGTTGTGGAACTTGTAATGGTCGCGGCACAATCAGAGCTCAGCAAGGATTTTTTACAGTTGAAAGAACTTGTCATTCTTGTAATGGTGTGGGTCAAAAAATTAAAACACCATGTTCGTCTTGTAAGGGTGAGGGGAGAGTTTCAAAAGAGAAAAATCTTTCTGTAACCATACCAGCTGGCGTTGAGGATGGTAATCGTATTCGTTTAAGTGGAGAAGGTGAAGCTGGAGTTAGAGGCGGTCAAGCTGGTGATCTATATGTTTTTGTTTCAATTAAGAAGCATCAAATATATGAAAGAGATGGCGTTGATCTTCATTGCAGGATACCTATTAAAATGACTACGGCTATCTTAGGAGGTAGTATTGAGGTTCCTTGTATTGATGCTTCGGTTGTAAAATTTACTATTCCTGCTGGTACACAAAATTCTGCTAAGTTCCGCTTGAAAGGTAAGGGTATGATGCGCATTCACACCAAGAATCGTGGTGATATGTATATTCATGTGATGATCGAAACTCCTGTGAATCTCACTGAAAAACAACAAGACTTAATCAAGCAATTCGCTGAACTGGAAACTGCGGGGTCTAATCCTGAATCTGAAGGGTTCTTTGATAAGATTAAGAATTTATTTGGGTAGGTGGCAAGAAACTTGATTTTTTCCTAATATAATTTCTGAGATAGTAAAATAGAAAAATTATAGGATCACTCAAGAAAGCAAAAAATTATTTTAGGGCTTGAAAAAAGATTTACTCGAACAATTTTATGTGTAAAAGTCAAAACTTAGCTGACAGTCAGATTATATAATATTATCACTAGCTTATCTTTCAACAAACTCATTTTGTAAATAAGCTGTTTCTATTATTTTTATCTCTTGGTTATCTTCGAGCATATACTCGTATTGGTTGTTCTGTTGTGTTTGTATTACGTTATAAATTACCCCTTCAGCTTCAGTAAAAACTTTTACGGTTTCTGTATGCTCTTGGGAGGTTGCAAGCATAAGTGCTGTATTTCCTTCAAGAGGTCCACCATCTCTGTATTACCACTGGCTACTTCATAAATCCACAGCTCAACAGATGGTTCAAACATGTATTGCATTATCATATTTATAAATTGTCTTATCATGTGTTCTCTAATTCGTTAAAGTTAAAAATAGCTTGATTGGTGATTCTTGCGTAATAGTCTACAGAAAGTAGTTTTATCGCTTTTGGGTCTGTTTGGGCTTGTTTGTAAACAAACATATTTTAAACTACAAGTTTTAATAAAATACTAAACTTTCCTATCAGTAATATATGAGTTAGACACTCAGAAATAAGAAATTGAAGCTAATATACATTTGGATAAATCACGATCATATCTAGAAGAAAAAAAACTTATAAGAAAAATTAGTTGATATTGGTAAGGTTAATCATGAGAGTTCTTAGAAATTTAGAGATTTTTTGTTGACAAAAGAATTAGTTAGATTAATATAATTTAATATATTAATTTATATTAGGTTTTAGTTTTGATAATTTAATTAACAAATTAATTTTAAAGCCGTAATGGCGGTTATTTATATAACTTAGCCTCCCTAGAGATTGCAATTATTAATGAATATGAGGTACATAATGAAAAAAAATAATAGTATAACAACTTTGATTGATGCAGCTCAAGAAGGAAACGAGGGCGCTGTGATTCAGCTTTTACAAGCGGGCTTTGATGTTAATCAGGCGGCTATGGATGGCGTTACTGCTCTGATAAAGGCAGCATCTAATGGAGAATTAGCGATTTTAGATAAGCTTTTACAAGCGGGAGCTGATGTTAATCATGCCAGCAACATTGGAATGACAGCTTTGATGTACGCCGCAGAACGTGGACATGTGGAAATTGTAAGAGAACTTCTAAAATGGGCTGATGTTTCTCAAATTGACCGTAATGGTGATACAGCTCTAACATGGGCTATACGTAGCCAAAGTCAAGATGAAATAAAAATAAGAATAATAGGAGAGCTTTTAGAAGCGGGGGCTAATATTGATCAAATCAATTTTAATGGCAATACTGCTTTAATAATGGCTGCATCCCGCGGAAATCAATCAGTCGTAAAGAAGCTTTTAGAGGCAGGGGCATCTACAAATTCATTAGTTGGTAATATGGAAGGGATGCCAGCTAATTGCAAGGGTCTAATTAAGATAGCTGAT
>CAZJZY010000006.1:31921-47892 GCA_964550685.1 uncultured Rickettsiales bacterium
GAAGCAGCATTATTAAACGCTTATAGCCATAATTTTATTAAGAAACTTCTTGTAGGTCAATTGCAACAAATGTTCTGGAGGGAAGCCTTTTATGAAAATTTACCTACTGAAGAATCTAAGTTTTTAGAAAGAAATAGAGATGTTCATAAGAGTATAAGAACAAAATATTTAGAAACAAAAGCTAATCTAATTACTAAAAAAGCTAAGCAAATTACTGAAAAAGTGCTTAGAAATCAGTCACTTAACGACCAAGAAACTAGATTTTTAGATAGTTCTGAATTTAATGAATATGACGCTACTTTACTAAATCTTTTTCATAATACTGTAGATTTAACTAGCCGTGCACTGTCAGATGAACTTTCTAAAGATATGATGGAATATATGATAACTTTTCTTTCTAAAAAAGAAGTATTTGCTTTACAAAGCGGGCTTATTAATACTGGAATGAGGGAGTTGCTAAAAAATAACTATAAAATTCAAGTCGAAGGAAAAGAGCGCTCTCTGAGCTTAGAGGAAATGAACATAGATGGTTTTGAGAGTAATAAAATAATTCAATTATACCACGAGATACTGAGGCATAAGGATGAAGTGATATCTTTTAGAAGCACTGACATAATAAACTTAAGTGAATTGCTTAAGAAATACAAAATGATTGACAATGCCAGCGGTGTTGAAGAATCTAAAGAATCTGCAGATACTGCGCAACAGCACGGCGGTGTTGAAGAATCTAAAGAATCTGCAGATACTGCGCAACAGCACGAAAGCCAAGATAAAGAAGATAATATCCAAACTGATTCAAATAGTGAAGCCGAGCAATCTAGAAAGCTTTTTGCAGCGATAGATCAGAACGATTTTAATCAAATACAAGAACTGGTATTAATGAACCCATTATTAGTGAATGCAATTAATGATGATGGTAATAGTGCTTTCTTTATGGCAAGCATGTTTGGTCATGATCAAGTAGCACAGTATTTATTAACTCAAGGTGTTTACGTTCCTGAATATGGGCTGAACGAAGAAGAATTCGATTTGGATTTACTGAGCTTAAATTTATTAAACTTTGGCAATTTAGATCAAGAAGCAGAAGAAGCTCAATTTCAATGGAATTTTATGAATGATAATAATAGTTTATATACACCTTTGTTAGGTTTAGGATTATTAATCTGGTTGATATCATGAAGTATTATAAACAAATAGCTCGCTTCTTTATGAGAGGTGAGCTATTTTTTTTACTCTTAACTATTTAAAAAACCACGTAGTTTTTTAGATCTGCTTGGATGTTTTAGTTTACGCAAAGCTTTTGCTTCAATCTGACGAATACGTTCTCTAGTTACAAAAAATTGCTGACCAACTTCTTCTAAGGTGTGATCAGTGTTCATTCCAATGCCAAAACGCATTCTAAGCACGCGTTCCTCTCTTGGGGTTAGGCTTGATAAAATGCGAGTAGTGGTTTCGCGCAAATTACCCAAAATTGATGCTTCTAAAGGCGCCATAGCGTTTTTATCTTCAATGAAATCACCTAAAGTCCCTCCATCTTCATCGCCTATTGGATTATCCAAACTTACTGGTTCACGGGTGATTTTTAAAACTTTACGTACCTTGTCAGCAGACATAGAAAGGCGGTCTGCCAATTCAGCGGGAGTTGGCTCATAGCCAAGTTCATGAAGCATTTGACGAGAAGTGCGGATAATTTTATTAATCGTTTCAATCATGTGTACTGGAATACGAATGGTTCTTGCTTGGTCAGCAATCGAACGAGTGATAGCTTGTCTAATCCACCAAGTAGCATAAGTAGAAAATTTATAGCCGCGGCGATATTCAAATTTGTCTACAGCTTTCATTAAACCTATATTGCCTTCTTGGATTAAATCTAAGAATTGTAAGCCACGGTTAGAATATTTTTTAGCAATAGAAATAACCAGGCGTAAATTGGCTTCAATCATTTCCTTTTTTGCTTTATTAGTGGTGCGGTCGCCTCTATGTACAGTATTGATAAGAGATTTTAAGTCATTAATTGGAATGCCCAATTCTTGAGCCATTTCCCATAATTCAGTTCTAACTTTATTTATTTCTTCTTTATCAAGGTTAGCAAAGTCTTTCCAGCCTTTTTCTTTGAGTTTTTCAACTTTTTCTAACCAATTAGGATCCATTTCTGATCCTAAATAATGATCTAAGAAGCTTTTGCGTGAAACATGGCGCTTCTCAGCCATCTGCATTAGTTTACCTTCAATAGCCATTATTTTTTTATTGGTAGTATAAAGCTGTTTTAATAAAAATTCTGTTGCTTTATCATTTAGTTTTATTGCTTTGATAGCATCTGTTAATTCAAGGCTTGTGGCAGTATATTTTTTCTGATCAAATTTATAAGAGGTTTGATTCATAACGCTATTAAGTTTTTGGCGATGAATCTCTATTAACTGATCGCATAATTCAACTATCTTGCTATAGCTTTCAATAATGCTTGGCATTAGAGTTAGTTCTAAATTGCTAAGTGATAAAACTTCGCTTTCTTCATCAGCTTCTTCTGCGTCATCTTCTAGAAGATCGCTATCATCTGAAAGTATCTCGTCAACTAAAAGATCGCCATCATCTCCTTCGGTTGGATTTCCAGGGTGTTCAGCGCTGTAATTAGCTTCAAGGTCTATAATTTCTCGTAAATATATTTTTTCGTTTAGTAAAGCTTCATACCAAATTTTAAGTTGTTTTAGAGTTAATGGTGTTTCGCACAAAGACTTGATCATAATTTCACGACCTTCTTCAATTCTTTTTGCGATTTCTATCTCTCCTTCACGAGATAAAAGTTCAACCCCTCCCATATCCCTCAAGTACATTTTAACTGGGTCATCTGTACGATTGATTTCTTCAACAACAGTAGTGTCTTCTCCAATATCATCAGCATCTTCTACTAAAGCTATATCAAAGCTTTCTTCATCTTCTGAAATATCCTCAATATTCTCAACTAAGTTTATGCCTGCATCTGATAGAGCTGTAACTATTTGATCAAAACTTTCACTAGAAAAATCATCGCTTGGTATTAAAACATTTATCTCGTCATAAGTTAGAAAGCCTTGAGCTTTGCCTCTGCTAATAAGTTTTTTAACTAAAACAGATAGTTGTTTTTTTGCATTATCATTATTTGCTTCTTCTTTTGTTTCAAAATTTTCTTTATTTGACATGTTGTTGCCTTGTATATTGTTTAAGAGTAACTAAAATTTTTCAGGAGATAATTCATTCTCTTTGCATAAGATATCTTTAGTTAGAGTGTCAATAGCTTTTTTTAACTCTTCTGCTTTTTCAAAGACTATGGTCTCTTTATGTATTTTTTTCATTAATTGAGCATATTCCGCTTTCATTGATTCTAATAAATATTTTTTATAAGTAATAAACCAAATTTCTTTAGCGGTCATTGTATCTAATTTTGAGATTATATCAATAAAACTAGATTTAGGTCCACATATAAAATCAATTAATCTAGATAAATTATTTTTTATTAGTAAATCATTTAAACATTCTTTGTGATTCTCGTGGAATTCTATTAAAATGGAGCGTAAATTATCTAATTCTTGGTTTTCTATTTCAAAATGGGAAAGATAATCAAATATAGTTTTATCTTCTAATAAACTTTGGTAAGTAACTAATTGAGCAAATAAAGAATATTCAAGTCTTTCTTTGATGGAAAGATGGTTCGGTAAAGGCTCTCTATTGTGTTTTACTTGAACGATTTTTTTATTTTTATCTGTTTTAGAATGATTCTGCCATAGTTTATCTTTCGCATATTTATAGTAATGACTGCGGACTATTGGATTTAGAATTTGTGCTATTAGATCATGTAGTTTTTGTTCGAATAATGCTTTACCTTCTGGAGTGCTTGATTTACTAGCTTCTAATTCTGATTGCCAAATAAAATCAGCAAGCCCGATGCTGTTATCCAATAATTTCTTTATATAATCAGCTCCATAAGAATTGATGATTTCATCTGGATCTTGCCCTTTGGGTAAAAAGCAAAATTTTAAACTTAAGCCAGGAGTTAATAATGGTAGCGCCACATGTGCGGCTTTAAGCATAGCCTTTTTGCCAGCTGAATCTCCATCAAAACATAAAATTGGTTCATTGGCTAAGCTCCATAAATTTTTTAAGTGAATTTGGTTAAAGGCAGTTCCTAGGGCCGCCACTGTTTCTGGAAATCCAGCTTTATGCATAAAAATTGCATCCATATAGCCTTCTACCACTATCAATCTTTCAGTTTTAAAGCTAGATTTACGAGCTATTTCAGCGGCATATAATAAATTATTTTTTTTAAATAAAGCTGTTTCTGGAGAATTTAAATATTTGGGCATGACCTCTGCATCTAAAGTTCTGCCACCAAAACCAACCACTTGGCTTTTTTGATTCTTAATAGGAAAAATTATTCGATTACGAAATCTTTCAATATATTCTTTTTTTTCGGTTTTTATAGCAAGGCCTGCTTCAACTGCTAAATCATTAGAAAATCCTGAAGATTGAAGAAAGCTGAGTAACCCTTTGGATGGAGCATAGCCTAAGGAAAAAATCTGAATATCTTGATCGTTAATTCCTCGTTTTTGTAAATATTCATAAGCTGAATGATTGCTTGATAATTTAAGCTGTTTAGCAAACCACTCGCTTGCTTTAGTTGTCACGTCAATTAGACTGTGATTGCGTTCAACTTTTTTCTGCTCAATTGGATCTAATTTGGGCAGAGCAACTCCAGCTAAATTTGCTAGATAAGCTATAGTATCTGTGAAGGATAAATGGTCTATTTCGCTTATAAAGCTTATTATATCTCCACTAGCATGACAGCCAAAACAATAATAAGATCCTTTATGATCTTGCACAGTGAGTGAAGGAGTTTTTTCTTGATGAAATGGGCATAACCCAAGGTAATGAGGGCCTTTTTTTTGTAGCTTAATTCTATTGCCTATTATTCTAGAAATAGGCAAGCGCTGCTTTAGATCATCAATAAATGATTCAGGAAAAAACATATAAAACTATATAGGAGTTACATTTGGAGTAGTTTAATATATTTGTTAAGATAAGGCAATCCATTCTACTATAATATTGCGGTCCTAGATTTTAACCATAGCAGCTCCTTACCACTTAAAAAAGGGGATAACTTATTATACACTTTTTTATGATAGGTATTGAGCCATTTTTTCTCTCTTTGCGAAAGCATTTTCGGCAAAATAAGTCTTTTCTCTATGGGCGCTAAACTTAATGTTTCCATAGCTAAAAAGTCATTAGAGAGTTCTTTGACCAGCATTAAGTTTTCAATTCTAATACCATATTCGCCATTTTTATAAAACCCAGGTTCATTAGAAATTATCATTCCAGGTTTTAAGGCCGTTTTGCTATGCTTGCTTATTCTTTGTGGGCCTTCATGAACGCTTAAGGCGTTGCCAACTCCATGTCCTGTACCGTGAGCATAATCTTTGCCCATTTGCCATAAGTAATAACGCGCTAAAACATCTAAATCAGCTCCCGTTGTGCTCTTAGGAAATATAGCGCTGGCTAAAGCTATATGTCCTTTCAATACTAAAGTAAAATCAATCTTTTGTTGATTGCTTGCCTTGCCAATTGGTATAACTCTTGTTATATCAGTGGTTCCTCCCCAATATTGTCCTCCAGAATCAAGTAAATATAATCCATCACCAGATATAGCTTTATTAGTCTCTTCTTTAGGGGAGTAATGAATTATTGCACCATTTTCAGCAAAAGCTGAAATTGTTGTGAAGCTTGGGTAAATAAATCTTTTATTAGCTTGACGAAATTCTAGCAATTTTTGTGCAATAGCTAATTCGCTCTGATCTTGGTAGTTTTCTTCGAGCCAATAGAGCAATCTGGTAACTGCTAAACCATCAATGATGTGAATCTTTTTTGCTTGATTTATTTCTATCTTATTCTTACAGGATTTCTTGAGTAAGCAAGGATCTTCCAGTAAAATAGGATTGGTAAATTGTCGTTTAAGCCAGATAGAAGCGGAATTAGGATCTAATTGCACTTTTTTATGTTTTAGCAATTTTATTCTTTCAGGGAGCTCGCTTAAAGGATAAGAATTTTTGGCGTTGGAAAATAACTCCATTGAGCCATCTTGATGAAATATTAAAAATGAAAGTAATATAGGGTTATATTGAACATCATGAGCGCGAATATTAAGCAGCCAACAGATATTAGTAGAATCTGTTATTATAATTGCATCAATTTCTTTCTCCTGTAAATAATTCTGTAAGTCTTGACATTTGTCTTCAGAAGTTTCTCCAGCATATTTTATTGGGTACTCAAATATCGTGCTGGGTTTAGGATAATAGGGAAGATCAATTAAATTATCACATGCTACCATATTAAAATCTTTATAACGTTCTATATCTAGCGAGCTATGTAATTTGGGATCGTAACCCAAGCGTATTTTTGGAAGAGTTGTAAATAAATAGCTTAAGTTATGAATTTCAAAAATATTATCTAGCTCTTGGGTCGCTTGCAGTAAATATCTCCCATCAGTAAAAAATAAAGCTCTATCAGAGGTTATAACCGCTAAGCCATTAGAGCCAGAAAAATTTGTAATAAATTTTAGACGATTTAGATGGTCAGGGGTATATTCGCTCTGAAATTCATCATGAGAGGGAATTAAAAATCCATCGATGTTATACGATTTAAATTTTTCTCTTAACTTGTTGATTTTAGATGTAATATTCATTATTGAGCTCTTATTGGTTGTGGCGCATTGAAGCGCCACTCGGTATAAGAATTAGTTATTCATTGAATCGAAGAAGTCTCCGTTAGTTTTTGATTGCTTCAATTTGTCAAGTAAGAATTCAATTGCATCAATTGTTCCCATAGGATTAAGAATTCTACGTAATACCCATCTCTTAGAAAGAGTATTCTTATCAAAGAATAATTCTTCTTTTCTGGTGCCAGATTTAGTAATATCAATTGCTGGGAATGTTCTTTTATCAGAAATTTTACGATCTAAGATAATTTCTGAGTTACCAGTTCCTTTGAATTCTTCAAAGATTACTTCATCCATTCTTGAGCCGGTATCAACTAAAGCTGTAGATATAATTGTCAAAGATCCACCATGCTCAATATTACGTGCAGCACCGAAGAATCTTTTTGGTCTTTGTAGCGCATTAGAATCAACGCCACCGGTTAATACTTTCCCAGAAGATGGAACCACAGTGTTATATGCTCTGGCCAGCCTGGTTATAGAGTCTAATAAAATCACTACGTCATGCTTGTGTTCAACTAAACGTTTGGCCTTTTCTATTACCATTTCAGCTAATTGCACGTGACGAACGGCTGGCTCGTCAAAAGTTGAACTAACAACTTCACCTTTCACGGATCTTGCCATATCAGTCACTTCTTCAGGGCGTTCATCAATTAGCAATACAATCAATGTAACCTCTGGATGATTGGTGGTGATAGCATGGGCTATATTTTGCATTAAAACAGTTTTACCAGTTCTTGGAGGGGCAACAATTAAAGCTCTTTGTCCTTTACCCATTGGCGCAACAAGATCAATCACTCTGGTGCTTAGATCTTTGCTTTCAGAATTTTCAACTTCCAGCTTTAATAATTGATCTGGGTATAATGGAGTAAGATTATCAAATTTAACTCTATGCGTTGCTTTTTCTGGTGCATCAAAATTTATTTCAATCACTTTAAGTAAAGCAAAATATCTTTCTCCTGATTTTGGAGCTCTGATTTGTCCTTGCACTCTAACACCAGTGTTTAGAGCAAATCTTCTAATTTGGCTTGGAGAAACATAAATATCATCAGGGCCTGCGGCATAATTAGCATCAGAAGATCTTAAAAAACCGAATCCATCTTGGAGAACTTCAATAACACCTTCACCAACAATTGCAACATTTTGTTCAGCAAGCTTCTTTAAGATTAAGAAGATTATGTCTTGCTTAAGCATCATTCCAGCGTTTTCTATTCCGCTTTCTTCAGCAAATATTCTTAGTTCTTCTGGGTTTTTTTTCTTTAGATCTTGTAGATATACAACTCTTTGATTAACTTTTGCAGCTGGTGCTTCTTCTTTTTCTTCAATTTTTTCTTCTATGTCTGTCATGATATATTTTATATTTGGATTAATATGATTGATTTTGAAACATAAATGATATTTAAAAAGTCTAACTAGTTTTAGATTAAATATACAATAATGTTAGATTATTTTTAGGGGGTCAGTATAGGCTTTCTAAGCTACCTGAAAACGAATTCTAGCATAATAATAATATTCTACAAGTATTATTTAAGTATTTTTATAAAATAACTTCCCAAGAGCTGAAAAATATGTAATATAATTATTATTCAATCAAGCTTTTATATTAGGTAACACAAAAATTATGGCAAAAGAAGAATTAATAGAGTTTAATGGAGTGGTAACAGAATTATTACCTAATGCAATGTTTAGAGTGATTCTTGATAATGGTCATGAAGTTATTGCCCATACCTCTGGTAAAATGCGTAAAAATAGGATTAGAATTTTGCTTTCTGATAAGGTAACTGTAGAAATGACTCCTTACGACTTAAGCAAAGCAAGAATTAAATTACGTTTAAAATAGATGCAAAATTTTATCTTAGCATCTTCCTCTCCAAGAAGATTGGCTCTTTTACAAAGCGTAGAGATTTATCCAGATAAAATTATTTCTCCTAATATTAATGAGCAGCCTATTTTAAAAGAAAGACCAGAAAAATTGGCTTTAAGATTAGCTATAGAAAAGGTGAAAACTATCCAAGAGAATGGTTATATACTGGCTGCAGATACCATTGTTGCAACAAAATCTAAGGTTTTTGATAAAGCCAATACTCAAGAAGAAGTAGAAAAATATTTAAATTTCTTTTCAGGAAGAAGAATAGCTATTCATACAGCAATTGCGGCTGTTAGAATAGAAGATGGGGCCATTACTAAGTCAGGTAATAAGCTTGTCACTAGCGTTGTCAAATTCAAGCGCTTTAGCCACGAAGAAATTGAGCAATACTTGAAAAGTGATAATGGAATTGGTGCAGCAGGTGGATTTGCAATTCAAGGTTTAGGTGAAACTTTAGTTAAGTGGATGTCTGGTTCTTACTCTGGAATAGTTGGTTTGCCCTTATGTGAGACTGTTAGCTTGCTCAAAGGAATAGGTTATTATGCAAATAAAAGCCAGGGCTAAAATAAATCTCTTTTTTCAAATTACTGGTAAGCGCTCAGATGGCTATCATCTGATGGAAAGCTTGGTGGTTTTTGCTGATGATGTTTATGATTTAATTGAAATATCCGAGTCAGAAGAAAATTCCACCTCTATTGTTGGTGGGGAATTTGCATCTCTATTAATTGATGAAAAGAACAACCTGATTGATAAAGCATTGGAAGCATTCACAGCGGATATAAAATATCACTGTGCTTTAACCAAAAATATTCCCATTGGTGCGGGTCTTGGTGGCGGATCATCTGATGCTGCAATGGCTGCCAAATTTTTATCTCCAAACGGAGATATAATAGAAGAATTACTAAAAATTGGCGCTGATCTACCAATTTGCTATCATGCAGAGCCAGCTTTTTGTGGAGGCATTGGTGAAATTATTGATCCAGTCCAAAATTTTCCTAAAATTTATATGGTTTTAGTGAATCCAAAAAAAACTTTGCTTACCAAAGATGTATTCAAAAATAATCTTAGAATAAATACAGCATCTATTGGCAATAAGCCTATGGATTTTTCTAATAATGTTGAAAATATTATAGATTTTCTAATGCCACTTACTAATGATTTAACAGAGGCTGCAATCCATCTAATGCCAGAAATTAAGGATATCCTTAGGTTGCTAGAATCTCAAGATGGTTGTTATTTTTCAAGGATGTCTGGTTCCGGCCCCACCTGCTTTGCTTTGTTTAAAGATAAAACATCTGCTATTCTTGCAATGAAGGCTATCTCTATAAAAAATCCAAATTATTGGGTAAAGCATACAACAATATAGCATTTCTACCTTGTTTTGTAAATTTCTTAGCTATATTATATATTAATTGGCTGTTAAATTTAGTTTGAACCTTAAGATTTATATGATATTGATGATGCGGTTATTATCGATGATATTAATATGAATCTAAAATTTTGTAACATTTAAATTATAGGTAAAGTAATGGGTAAAAAAACAAGGAATCCAAATAAATTAGAAAAACAAGCTTTACAGGCAAGAAGATCTGAGTTAGAAAAAATTGTTGCAGCTCATAAAGCTCAACAAGTAGAAGAAACCAAGGCTGCAGAAGATAATAACATAGATGAGGATGCGGCATTAGGCGTTGGAGCGCCTTTGGTTGTAGAGGCGGCTGAGCCTATTAATCCAGTGATTGAAGAGCTTGGTGCTTCTAGCCATCAGTTACCACCTGTAGATTTACTTCATGAAGAAGATCAAGAAGCAGATGGATTTGAGGTTATTACAGCAGATATTAATAATATAGGTGGTGATTTTGCTGGTATGGCTGATCAAGCTTTAGCAGATTTAAATCAGGCTGCCACTGGCGGATGGAATCCTCTTGGGTGGATATGGGGAGGAAAATAAACTCTTTTATTTTATCTTAGTGCCAACTAAGCTATTGGTAAAAATATCTAACATCAGGGCATGCGGGATTTTGCCATCGATAATATGGACACTATCTGTATTTTGTTCGAAGGCCATTAAGCTTGCTCTAAGTTTTCCAGAAATAGCATTTTCTTTTGGTTCTTCATGAAGAATCTTATTTACTTGGTCTAAATTAATCTCTGGTATTACGTTTCCTTGAGAATCAGTGATACCAGGGGCGTCAGAGATAAAGATTAATTTAGTAGCGCTAAGAACAGCGGCAACTGCTCCAGCAATATCATTAGCATCAATTTTATAGGTTCTATTATCTTCTCCAATAGCTATAGGTGCAATCACAGGAATTAAGTCACTATCTTCCAACACTAGTAATATATCAGGATTCATTAAAGCCAATTCACCAAGAAAACCAAAATGCAGAACTTTATCACTGGCATTATGATCATAGCGGGCAATTTTTGAGCGCTTGGCCATCATAAAATGTCCATCTTTACCGGATATACCAATAGCGCTTCCTCCGGCCAAATTAATTTTGGAAGCTATTTTTTTATTTACATGTCCAGAAAGAATCATTTCCACTATTTCCACAGTGGCTTGATCAGTGCAGTTTAAATTTGCTGAGACTCCCTTCAAAGAAAATTTTTCCATCATGGAGTTCACTATATTAGTGCCATCATGAACAATAACAACATTAACTCCAGCATTTTTGAGGGCAACCACATCTTCACAAAAAGCCATTAATAGATTCTCATCTTCCAATAAAATTCCATTACATTTAATCACAAATGTATCATCACAATATTTTTTAAGTTTCGTGAAAGCGTCTTTTAAGATGTCAATCTGATCGTTCATAAGTTTAAGTCCTAAGTGGTATATTTTATTATAACATCAAATTATAGATATAATTTCTTAAATCTTCTATGCCATGCCCAGCTTTACTGCTGGAAAGTATTATATCAGGGAACATAGCAGCATGTCTTATAATATTTTCTTTAGCAAATTCTATGGTCTTTAATATTTGTTCTTTATTGGTTTTATCTAATTTAGTTAAAACAATCTGATATGGTACAGCAAATTTATCTAACTGATCCATGAATTGTAAATCATTTACTTTAAACCCATGTCTTGAATCAATCAGTAAAAATAAACGCTTCAAATTGATTCTGTTCTTTAGATATCCCAAGCTCATTCTTTCCCAGGCTTTAACTAAGTTTTTTGGTGCTTTTGCAAAGCCATAGCCGGGCAGATCAACAAGCATAGCTTTGTTCGCTAACTGGAAGAAATTTACCTGTTGAGTCCTGCCTGGAGTTACGGAAACTCTAGCCAAGCCTTTTTGTTTTACAAGAGCGTTTAGCAAGCTGGATTTACCCACATTTGATCTACCAATGAAAGCAAATTCAGGTAACTGAGTGGGTGGAAAAAGATTATAATCAGTGATGCCAATCACAAATTGGCAAGGGGTATTAAATAACCGCTCAGCATCTTTCATTAGCTCAGCGTTATAATTTAATTCTTCTCCTACAAGATTAATTGCTTTTTTTTCCATTGTATAAGTTATCTGTTTGAATATAGAACGCGCAAATGGCCACTCTCATTTCTTAAGTTAGAAGCGGGGGTGGCCATTTATGCTATATTTAACTGAAATATTTTCTTTTTTCAGTTTTTGGTTGTTGTGCTTCAGGCTCTTTTTCTTTATTACGTGAAGGAGAATTACCTTGACGTTTATTTCCAGAGTTTGAAGGTCTTGCTTCTTTATTAGGTCTCTCAGAAGAAGATTCTTTCACTTCTAGATCTCCTAAGCTTTCGCCGGTTTCTTGGTTTACAATTTTCATTGATAATTTTACTTTACCACGTTGATCGAAGCCAATAACCTTAACCCATACTTGATTTCCTTCTTTTAGAGCGTCGTTAATGTTAGCTATTTTTTCATTAGCTATTTCACTAATATGCAGGAAGCCATCGCGTGAACCCATAAGATTTATAAATGCACCGAATTCCATGAGTTTAACAATTTTACCATAGTAAATAGTGTTAACTTCAGGCTCAAGAGCAATTTCTTCAATCATTTTCTGTGCCTTACGGCCATTTTCTAATCCTAATGAAGAAATAGTTACAGTGCCATTATCGTCAATGTCAACCTTCGCTTTGCTTTCTTCGCAAATGCCTTTGATAACTTTTCCACCTGGTCCAATTAACTCACGAATCTTGTCTTTGCTTACTTTCATAGTGATGATGGAAGGAGCATATTCATTTAAAGTTGTTCTTGGAGTGTTTAAAGCTTCTTGCATCTTGCCTAAAATATGCATTCTACCTTCTTTAGCTTGAGCTAAAGCAACTTGCATGATTTCAGAGCTAATGCCTCTAACTTTGATATCCATTTGCAGAGCAGTGATACCGTCTTTGGTCCCTGCAACTTTGAAGTCCATATCACCTAAGTGATCTTCATCGCCAAGAATATCAGAAATCACCACGTATTTATCTTTCTCTAAGATTAGGCCCATTGCAATACCAGCTACTGGTGCTTTAATCGGCACTCCAGCATCCATAAGTGATAGAATGCCACCGCATACTGTTGCCATTGAAGAAGAGCCATTAGACTCAGTAACTTCAGCCACCACTCTAAGAGTGTATGGGAATTCAGCCTTGCTTGGCAGAACTTGATGAATGGCTCTCCAAGCTAATTTACCATGACCTATTTCACGTCTTCCAGGAGCTCTAGATGGAGTTGCTTCACCAACAGAATATGGAGGGAAGTTATAATGCAGCATAAATCTTTCTTTGCTGTCTCCTTCTAAGCCGTCTATTAATTGCTCGTCACTACCAGAGCCTAATGTTGCTGCAGCCACCACTTGTGTTTCACCACGAGTGAATAAAGCTGATCCATGTACGCGAGGTAAAAATGAAACTTCTGCTTGAATTTGACGAACATCGGCAACGCCACGTCCATCAATACGTATTCCTTGTTCAACAATTTGACGACGAACAATATGTTGTTGTAAATGCTTGAAAGCCACATTAATTTCCGGATCTTGAGCTCCTAAATCTGCTAATGCAGCAGCGGCTTCTTTTTTAGCGGCATCAATTTTAAGATATCTTGCTTGTTTATCTGTTTCTTTATAAGCATCACGCAATAACCCATCAACAGCTTTAACAACAGCTTTTTCTACTTGTGAGTGATCTGCAGCGATAATTTCTGTTTTAGCCACGCCTGCTTCTTTAGCAAGTTCTTCAATCATTTGCAATACTGGTTGCATTGCTTGGTGGCCAAAATTAACTGCTCCTAACATAATTTCTTCTGAGAGCATCTTTGCCTCAGATTCCACCATAAGTACAGAATCTTTAGTTCCAGCTACCACTAAATCTAATTCTCCTTCTGAAAGTACTTGGCCGATTCTTGGATTTAAAATATATTGCCCGTCTTTATAGCCAACTTTAGAAGCTGCTACAGGTCCTTGGAAAGGAATGCGAGAAATTGCTAAAGCTGCTGAAGTTCCAATAACTGCAAGTATATCCGCGTCATGAATATTATCAAATGAAAGCACGGTGCAAATCACTTGTGTTTCATGATAGTAATTATCTGGGAAGAGGGGCCTAATAGGGCGATCAATAAGTCTAGAAACTAAAGTTTCTTTTTCAGTTGCTCTGCCTTCTCTTTTAAAGAATCCGCCTGGAATTCGTCCTGCGGCGAAATACATTTCTTTGTAATGCACTGTTAGAGGGAGGAAGTCAATTCCTTCTTTTTTCTTTTTATCTGATACAACTGTACATAAAATTACGGTTTCACCATAAGTGACCATAACCGCACCATCAGCTTGTCTGGCAATTTTACCAGTTTCTATTTTTAATTTACTGCCAGCCCATTCAATTTCTTTGCTGATTATTTTGAACATAAAATTTTTTATTCCTATAAATTTGATTATTTTTGGGATACAAAACTGAAGTGACTTTCGGCCACTTCAGTTATGTTTAATTTACTTGCGTAGTCCCAATTTTGCGATCAAAGTCTTATAACTATCCATATTTTTATCGCGTAAATAAGAAAGTAGGCGATTTCTTCTGCTTACTAAAATAAGTAAGCCACGTCTTGTGCTGAAATCCTTCTTATTCACTTTCATATGTTCAGTTAAGGTGTTGATTCTTTTTGTTAGAATCGCGATTTGCACTTCAGATGATCCTGTATCACTAGGATGAACTGCATATTCTTTGATCAATTGTTGTTTTTCTTCGTTAGTTATCGACATCTAAATCTCCGTAAATTATAGAGGTTGGTTTATTCTAAAATGAACTTACATAGCTCATTTTCTACAAATATTTTCTATAGTAGCCAGGATGTCGCCCAGCAGAATCTTAGAAAATAAATGCATTTTAGATGAGCTATTATGCACTATATTTCGCTATATTACCAGTATATTGTGATAAATTAATAAAAAATTATGAAATAAAGCAAGATATAGCTCTAACATTTTAGAGCTATATCTTAAGGATCTAGATTTAAGCGTCAGACAAAGGATTGCCGGTTGCTCCGGAGAATTCTACGCCAGACTCTTTTATATCATCATGCATAAAAGGCCAAGTATGGGTTACTTTGGCGTAAGCACAATAAGCGGTCGTCAAAGCTGTCAAGCCACCTGCAATTAGGCCTATGAATAATCCCAAATTACCTTCTATAAACCCATGTTCAATAGAATCAGTGCTGTCACTAATAACCGAATTCGTTGGCTCATTGGATGGAGCTCCAGTAGGCGTTGGCGTTGGTTGCCCACTTGGTTGTCCTGTTGGTGTGCTAGAAGGCTGTCCTGTGGGAGTTGAAGTAGGAATGGCTGTCGGTGAAGCGCTAGGTGTATTACTCGGTATTAAGGTTGGGCTAGTGGACGGTGCATGGGTAGGTTTTGTTGTTGGAGTTGCTGTTGGAGAGTGGGTGGGGATAAAACTAGGCGCACTAGTTGGTGAATTTGTCTGTTGGGGAGCTCCATAAACTACGTAACTTGTTCCAGCATTAGAATTAATGCCATACGCTCCGACTATAAAATCATCATAGCCATCTTCATTGAGATCTTCTATCGCGCTGGCTGAACAGCCACTATAGCTATAAGCAGTGTTGGACGTAATATAGAATCCTTGCTCGGAAGTTATAGTTTGTGTATATAAATTTATATTTTGTAAGGTAGTGTTTCCATATATTACATAGCTTTCACCAGAGTTTGTAAGTTGGTTCGCATCAGCTTCTGGTGAACCAATGAATATGTCGCTAAAGCCATCATTGTTAATATCGCCGATACCAGAAACTGCTCCTCCAGTATAGCCATAACTCCATCTGCCGGCCACATAAAATCCTTGGGTGTTAGTAAAATAATCTAAATCTAATTTACTAGAGAAGGTTGAGCTTCCATATATTATAT
>CAZJZY010000006.1:47902-57739 GCA_964550685.1 uncultured Rickettsiales bacterium
ACTGCTCCTATAATCAAATCATAAAGCCCATCTCGATTCATATCTCCAGCGTCGCTTACAGAAAATCCTAATTGATCGCCTTCAAGTGAGCCAACTATAGTAAATCCTTGTGATCCTAAAGATCCTACACTTAGATTGCTAAAGCCGGTAGCCTTACCGTATATTACATAGCATTCTCCAACGTCAACCGCATAACTAATATCTGCGCCATAGCCACAAATGGCTATTTCACTATATCCATCTCCATTAATATCACCCAAGCCACTCACTGAATAGCCAGTCCAGTCAGAGATGCCTGAGCCAGTAATAGAAAATCCCGAAGATGTTGCGGTTAGGTCATCAGCTAGATTGATATTCGTAAAGCCGCTCGCTTTGCCAAAGATTACATAAGCTATGCCTGTTTTTGGGGAACCGTCGCCATTTATTCCACGTGGTGCGCCAATAAGTATATCAAAATAATCATCACCATTCAGGTTTCCAGCACTGCCTACTGACCAGCCGCAGTAATTTATGGTGCCGGCTCCTGTAATAGAAAATCCCTGGTCGGCAGTGAAGTTTGATAAATTTATATCAGTTAGATTATTCCCTCCAAATAAAACATAAGCAATACCAGTTTTTGTGCAGGATTCGTCGCTTAAACATTGTGGTGCTCCTATAATTATGTCATCAAACCCATCTCCATTAATATCCTTCAATCCGCTCACCGAATGTCCGCTATAATCTCCCGCTGAGGCTCCAGTGATTTTAATGCCTTGAGTTGAATTAAAAGTTGATAAATTTATATCGCTAAAAGCTGCACCTGTACCATATATTAAATAACTAATACCGGTATTGGAAAAGACACCACGAGCTCCCACCATAAAATCCACTTTACCATCGCCGTTAACATCTCCAGCTTTGCTTACTGAATACCCACTATAGTCATCAGCTGCAGCTCCTATAATTTTAAAGCCTTGTGCTGAAGTTAAGCTGTTTAAATCTATGTTTTGCGTCATTTTTGTACCTCTTGTTTAAATTGATAACTTAAGTTTGTAAAGCTTGTAGTTAGTTTTTTTAGGTTTGTAAATAGGTATGTGTGTTTTTTGAAGAAAAATTTTATAAAGATTCTTTGAATATTAGGTATTACCAGCATTTAATTCTCTTTTAAAGGGAGTTAATCTTTATCTTGCTCAATTATAGCTTGTAATTTTGCGTCTGCAAGTAATTAAATTAAAATTAATTAATTTTATAATCCAAGGAAGGTATTAGCTAGGCTTGCGGTTAAGCAATTTACTAAATTTGCAGCAATCATGGCTTTAAATCCTAGTTTGACTATTTCATCTTTGCGTTCTGGGATTAATCCCACATAAACCCCAGTTATAACCCCAACGCTGCCGATATTAGCAAAATTAGCAAGTAAATAGATTGAAACAAGTTTTGATTTTTCTTGAAAAAATTCTGCATTTTTTACTAGATCTGAGAAAGCTATTACTTCATTTAAGATAAATTTAGTGCCAAGCAAGGAGCCAATCTTTACTGCTTCATCCCAAGATATACCAATAATCCATGCTATGGGAGCTGTTAGCCATCCCAATATTTTTTGTAACGTTAGGTCTGGATTTATTAGCTCTAATAACTGATTGCAAATATCCACTAATGCAATAAATCCTATAAGTATGGCAATAACTTTTAAGACTATTTTACCACCATTCATAATGCCTTCACTAATAGCGTCTAATGTATTTTGCGCTCTAGAAAATTCAATATTTTTTCCCTCCGTAAGATGTGAAGAATCAGTTTCTGGAATCATCACTCTTGATAAAGTCAATGCTCCGGGGATAGATATCAATGCTGCATTAATTACATGAGCTATAGAATTTTCTACTATATTTCCTAAAACCACTGAATATAGAGCCATAAGAGAAGTTGAAATACCAGCCATTCCACAAACCATTATGGTGAATAATTCACTATGGGTTAAGTGTCTTAAATAAGAGCGCAAAATGAGAGGGGTTTCATTCATTCCGGAAAATAAATTAACGGAAGCTGCAGTGCCTAAGGTGCCGCCTATGGAGAATATTTTTCTATAAAAAGGTGAGATAACTTTAATAATAGCTGGTAAAATGCCCCAATACATAAGAGCTCCGCTTAAAGCTCCCACAACGATTAATACGGGCAGGCCTTGAATGGCTAATATATATCCTAAATTACTTTCGATTGATGGATTGGCAAGCCCGCCAAATAATACTGAGGTGGCAGCATTTGTAGCATGTGCAATTGCTTCAAATAATTTGCTAATTTGTTTAAAGGCCATTGTGATGCTAGGAATTTTTAATAACACTAGTGTAAACAATATTTGAAGAGCAATGCCTTGCAACACTATTTTTATGTTTACCTTTTTTCTGTTCTCACTCATTAGGAGAGCTATTCCATAAAAAATTACAAAAGATAAAAATAAGTGAAATATGTTATTTAACATATATTTATAGCTTCTAGAACTTCTTTCATTTCATTTATTTCTCCAGTGCAATGCAATACTAAGTCACAGCCTGCCTCCAGCGCTTGCTGAGTAAGCGAAGCAAAATTTCCTTTTAAAGCTTTCATTTCTATAGCATCACTAATGAGCATTCCTTTAAAGCCCATTTCTTGACGAATATAATTGATGGCTTTTGAAGATAAAGTGACCGGTGCATCAGCATCTAATGCTGTGTAAATTATATGAGCGGTCATAGCCATTGGCATATTATGTAAAGCTTTAAATACAGCAAAATCTGTGTCTTCTAAAGTTTTTAAATCAGTTTCTATTATTGGTAATTCAAGGTGACTATCCGCCATAGCTCTGCCATGTCCTGGAATATGTTTAATAATAGGTGTAATTCCACTATCAATTAAACCTTGTGCAGCAACGCTAGCAAATTTGATAACTTGCTCAATATTTTCTCCAAAGCTACGATCGCCAATAATTTTATCAGCAAATGAATAATATAAATCAGCAACAGGAGCGCAATTCACGTCAATGCCCAGGGATTGCAAGTATTTTCCCATAATAAAGTAATTATCATAAATTTCTTCTTTTGTTAAAAAGCTGTTTGCAGCTGGGAATTCAATAAAATTCGGTTTTTTTAGCCTAGCAACTTTTCCACCCTCTTGGTCAATAAAAATTTTTGACTCTGGCAAAATTTCTTTAATAGAAAATGTTAGGGCTTTTAATTGTTCTGGATTAGCACAATTTCTTTGAAATAAAATTATTCCAAATGGTTGATGTTCTCTAAACAAAGAGATTTCATCTTGAGTTAGTTCTGTGCTTGAAATTCCAAGTACTGCTTTTTTAACCATGTCTTTTCCTTAAATAATAGATTTGATTAGTTTGTAAAGCGCCATGGCACCCATACCAAAGTTTTCAATAATACTAATTGTACCTAATGGTATATTAAGAGTGGTTCCAAGGCATGCGCATTTTATTTTTTTGCCCGATAAGATACTTTTTACTATTCCAATTACGCCTATAGCCATAATAACAAAGGTAATGAAGTTAACTAGCAAAATATGAAAATTTAATAAGTAACAGATGCCTAAAAAAAATTCAATAAAAGGATAGCTATAGCCATAAATTCTAGATTGTTTTGCAATGATGTCATAAGTGGAAAATCCATCTACGAATCCTTGAAGGTCAAAAAATTTAAACAGTGATAGAAAAATAAAGAAATACCCCATAAAAACATACATTGAGGATTGTGAATTTGTAATGATAGATAAAATAAGGCAGAAGCTCACAATTATAGCCAGCGGTTTATAATCTAACCACTTAAATTTGCTTAGGTTTTTATGATTATGACTTTCCATAATATTAGCCTTAAAAAACGCGCATTTAATAAATTACACTTGATTTATCTTATAATTAATTTAAACATAAACAAGATCATTTTTTAAATACCGATGCTAAAATTATGAATAAATCTAATATTACACGTAATGATGTATATATATCTTGGTTAATTTTAGTAACTTTTTATCTATATCAATATGTTCTAAGGATCTCTCCTGGGGTTCTGATTGAAGACATTCGTCATGAATTTCATATGAATGCCGATCAATTTTCATTGATAGGTTCAATGTATTATTATGGCTATTCTCTGATGCAAATTCCATTAGGAATATTAATAGATCGATTGGGAATTAGAAATACTGCTCTTTATTCTATATTTTTATGTATTATTGGTGCCATTATGTTAGTTGTCACTAATACTCCTATGGTGGCTTATATTGGTAGATTCATTGGTGGAATGGGTGCTGCTTCAGCGTTCATGAGCTCTCTTAAGCTTGCTAGCGATTATTTGCCTCCATCAAGGCAGGGGGTGGTTATAGGAGCGACTTTAACTTTTGGAGCGATTGGTGCTTTAATTACAGGAAAGCCGTTAAATTATTTGTTAGAGCAATTTATAGACTGGCAGTCAGCTTTTGTAGTTTTTTCTATAGTAGGAATATTAATCTTTTTATTGGCATTTATATATTTGCCTAAGAATAAAAAAGATCTTAATATTCATGAATTTGCACCGAATAATGTTTGGCATGATCTGTTAAAGATCATTACTAATAAAAAAATTATAATATATGCAATTATTGCTATTGGCTTATATGCGCCTTTGTCAGTTATGGCAGATCTTTGGGGAACAGCATTTCTTGTTAAGAGATTTGATATGTCCAGAGAAGTTGCTAGTCCAATTCTTATGAATATTTATATTGGTATGGCAATTGGTAGCATAGTTTTACCTTATTTGGCGCAAAAATATAATATTTTAGATAAAATTATTGTATATTCTGCTTTGAGTCTGTTATTATTATTTTCATTAGTTATTTATAGTTCTAATTTAACTAATAGTGATGTTGTTATCTTGCTAATATTGATTGGGTTTTTCTGTGGAGCTGAGATGCTTTGCTTTACAGCCGCCCTACGTTATGCTAGTCCTCATACTTCTGGATTAACTATTGGGGTTGTGAACACCTTTAATATGTTAAGCGGAGCTTTGCTGCAACAGGCTATTGGTTCTTACTTAGATTATACTTGGCAGGGGGCATTAGATGGAAGAGGCCTAAGATTGTATTCAATGGAGAAATTTGTTGAAGCTTTTTCAATTTTAGTTGTTATAATAGGTTTGTGTTTAATAATTGCGCTTTTTTCAATAAACAAAAAACATAAAGAAGTTAAATAAATGAATAGTATCGTAATCACAGGGTTTTTAGCTAATATAGGTAGGGTGGTATTAAATTTACTTTCTGAAGTTGGAAGGTTAAGTATATTCTCTTTTGCTGCCTTGGCAGGAATGTTTCGTCGTCCTTTTTATTTAAAAGCTATATTCGAACAAATGATAGAAATAGGCTATTATTCTCTGCCAGTGGTCGGTTTAACGGCTATCTCTACAGGCGCGGTATTGGCGTTGCAAAGTTATGTTGGTTTTTCTAAATTTTCTGCAGAAAGTGCTATCGCTACTGTGGTGGTCTTATCTATAACTCGAGAGCTTGGTCCTGTTTTGGCAGGATTAATGGTGGCTGGAAGAGTAGGGGCATCAATGGCTGCTGAAATTGGTACCATGCGTATTACGGAGCAATTGGATGCCTTGGTAACTTTGTCAACCAATCCTATAAAATATTTAGTTACTCCAAGAGTTATAGCCGCAGTGATTATGATGCCTTGTCTGGTATTAGTGGCTGATATTATAGGGGTTATGGGTGGATATATAGTTGCAGTATATAACTTGGGTTTTAGTTCTGAAATATACTTGCAGAATACTTTTCAATATTTAGAAAGAGGTGATGTTACTTCTGGATTAATTAAAGCCTCGGTATTTGGATTTATTATCTCAATTATTGGTTGTTATAGTGGATATCATTCGCAAAAAGGCGCTCAAGGTGTTGGGAGTGCCACTACTAATGCTGTAGTGTTTGCCTCTATTCTTATATTATTAGTGGATTATTTATTAACCAAAGTGTTTTTTAGTTAGATGACAAATAAAATTATTGTAAAAAATCTCCATAAATCCTTCGGTAGCAAGACTGTGCTAAATGGCTTAGATCTGGAGGTGAGAAAAGGCGAATCTTTAGTTGTTATTGGTGGGTCTGGCACTGGAAAATCAGTATTAATTAAAAGTATTATAGGTCTTTTAAGAGCTGATAAAGGATCTGTTTTAATAGATGGCGAAGAGATTATTAATTTGAGTGGTAAAAAACACGCAAAAGTAATGCAGAAATTTGGCTATTTATTTCAAGGTGGAGCTTTGTTTGATAGTTTACCAATATGGAAAAACATTGCTTTTGTTCCCATTCAAAATGGATCTCTTAGTTTGAAAGAGGCATGGAAGTTAGCCATTCATAAACTTGAATCTGTAGGGTTAGATGATTCAGTAGCTGATCTTTATCCAGCTGAGTTATCTGGTGGGATGCAAAAAAGAGCTGCTTTAGCTAGGGCTATCGCACTAGATCCAGAGATTATTTTTTTTGATGAGCCAACAACGGGACTTGATCCTATTATGTCTGCTATTATTAATGATTTAATTAAGAAAAACTCTAAACAGCTTGGTGCTACCACTATCACCATAACTCATGATTTAATTAGTGCTGCTCATATTGCTGACAGAATTGCAATGCTTTATCAGGGGAATCTTATTTGGCAAGGACCTATAGATAAGCTGCATTCTTCTGGTAATCCTTATGTTGAGCAATTTGTCTCTGGTTCAGTGAATGGGCCTATTAAAATTAATATACAGGATCATTAATTGATAATTTAAATATGCTTGAATTATTTATTATATCTATATCCATAGCTGTTCCTCTTGTTTTTTCTTGTTTGCTTTCTGCTGCAGAGACCGCCATCACTGCAATGTCCACAGCCAAAATTTATAAATTAAAAAAAGATGGTAGCAAAAGAGCTGCTGTTATTAGTGAGTTAAAAGAGGATAAAGAAGGTTTAATTAGTACTATTCTGCTCGCTAATAATTCTTGTAATATTCTTGCTTCAACCATGGCTACTGCTTTTTTAATTAAGGTATTTGGAGATGAGGGGGTTATCTATGCAACCATCATTATGACCCTTTTAATTATTGTTTTTGCAGAAGTATTGCCAAAGACTTATGCCATTTCCCATCCTGAGCGTGTTGCTTTATCTTTTGCTTATTTTCTAAAAATAACAGTTAGTATTTGTAGGCCTATTACAAAATTAATAAATAAGGTTGTAATTCTGTTTAAGATATCTAATGATCAGCGTTATAATTTGGTTTCGCCTACGGAAGAAATAAGAGGGGCCATTGATTTGCATCATAAGCAAGGCTCGGTTGATGAAGATGATAAATATATGCTTGATGGAGTATTTTATCTTGGTGAAACTAAGGTGAGTAAAGTTATTACGCATCGTAAAAATATGCAATGTATCAACATAGATTTAGATATCAAAGAAACTTTAGCTCAAGTTAAGAATATTAAGCATGCTCGTATTCCTATGTGGAAAGATAATCCTGATAATATAGTTGGTGTTTTGAATACTCGAGAGTTATTAAATATGTTAATCTCTGAGCATGATATTAATAAAATTGATATAAAAAATCTAATTTCAGCGCCAATGTTTATTCATGAAAATGCAACTTTAAATGAACAATTAGCTGAATTTAAAGCTCGTAAAAATCGTTTTGCCATTGTTATTGATGAATATGGGGATATTCAAGGAGTTATCACTTTATCTGATATTTTAGAGGAAGTGGTTGGTAATATACAAGATGAAAACGATAAGGAAAAGGAAGATGTTATTCTTCAAGATGGAAATTATGTTGTTAAAGGAGAAGTTACCATTCGATATCTTAATAGAATGTTAGATTGGGATCTGCCAGAGGAAGAAGCAAGCACTATAGCTGGATTACTAATTCATGAGGCAGAAAGAGTTCCAGATGTTGGTGAGACTTTAGAATTCTACCAATTTAGTTTTACGGTTTTATCTAAAGATGGAAATCAGTTAACAAGCATTAAAATTCAAAAACTTGATAGTGATAACTAAGAGAGCTGAGTTTATTTAGTTTTTTCTAGCTTTTTTAGCAATATAACGCTATAGTGAAAAATTATTATATCACGTTAGGGTTGTTTATTTATGCAGAATATAGTTACTCGCTTTGCTCCATCTCCCACCGGTTATTTACATATAGGCAGTGCTAGAACTGCTCTTTTTAGCTATTTATTTGCTAAACGCCATAATGGTAAGTTTTTATTGCGTATTGAAGATACTGATCGTAAACGCTCTACAGATGAGGCAATAGAAGCTATACTTGCTGGTCTTAAATGGCTTGGTATTGAATGGGATGATCAAGAAGTTTATCAATTTTCTAGAAGTGAGCGCCACAAAGAGGTTGCTTTAGAGCTTCTTGCAAAAGGAAAGGCATATAAATGCTTTTTAACTTTAGAAGAATTAGAAAGATTACGTGAAGAATCGATGGTCAGTGGTAAGCCTATTTATAGTAAATGGAGAGATGCAGATCCGTCCATTCATCCTGATTTGCCATATGTGATTAGAATTAAGGCTCCGCGTGAAGGTGTAACTATTGTTGAAGATCAAGTTCAAGGAAAGGTAATAACAGAGAATCATACACTTGATGATATGATTCTATTACGTTCAGATGGAACTCCAACTTATATGCATGCAGTGGTGGTGGATGATCATGATATGGGTGTTACTCACGTTATTAGGGGAGATGACCATTTAAGTAATACTCCACGTCAAATAACTATTTATCAAGCGATGGATTGGCAGGTTCCTGTTTTTGCTCATATTCCTCTTATTCATGGTCCTGATGGTAAGAAGCTTTCCAAAAGACATGGCGCTTTGGGGGTGGAGGGATATCGTGATATGGGATATCTTCCAGAAACTATCTGTAACTATTTACTAAGGTTAGGTTGGAGCCATGGTAATGATGAAACAATCAGCAAAGCTCAGGCTATAGAATGGTTTAATTTAGAGTCAATTGGTAAGTCTCCATCTAGATTAGATTTTAAGAAACTAGATAATCTGAATAATCATTATTTGCAACAAGCTGATAATGCAAGAGTGCTATCTTTAATGTTGGAAGCCATGCCAGCATTAAGCGATGCAAGTGAAGGCAATATCTTAAGAGGCTTAGATAGCTTAAAACAAAGAGCTAATACCATATTAGATCTTAGAGAAATGGCTAAAATTTACATTCTTGAAGAAGAAATTATAATTTCTGAAGAGTTTAAGCAAATAGTGATTATGAAATATGAATTAATTCAAGAATTTCAGCATCAAGCATCTAAACTAAAAGATTGGACTAAAGAAAATTTGATGGAATTAGGAAAAGATTTTGCACAGAAGAGTAATATAAAACTAGGTGATTTAGCTGGAGTTATAAGAATTTTGTTAACAGGGTCCAATGCTTCTCCAAGCGTTTTTGAAATTATGGCGATTTTGGGCAAAGCAGCAACTATAAAAAGATTGAACAATGTTTATAACTCATGAAGCATTTTGTCCAAAAAACATTCGCTATGGATTTTTTACCAAAGCAGTGCCTGGATTTAAAACTTCTCGTGAAAAAGATTTATTAACAGCTTCTGGGCATTTCGGTTCAGAAAAAATTTCAGTAGTTGACCAAAAACATACTAATAATGTAATCATAGTTGATGGCTATCGCAATTCTTGTATAGCTGATGGACAAGTTACCAATAAGCAGGGAGTTGCCTTAGGGGTGCTTACAGCTGATTGTGTGCCAATATTATTAGCTGATGAGCAAGCTGGTGTGATCGCCACTGTTCACGCCGGTTGGCGTGGAGCTAGAGCCAATATAATCCAGCAAGCTGTAAATAAAATGA
>CAZJZY010000006.1:57749-62018 GCA_964550685.1 uncultured Rickettsiales bacterium
CAACATAGCTATGAGGTTGGGATGGAGCTATATCAAGATTTTATTAGTGAGTCAAAAATCCATAAACAATTTTTTATACTAAGTGTTAAGCCAGGTCATTATATGTTTGATTTGCCAGGTTATGTAAAGGATAAGCTTAGAACTTCAGGTATTAACAATATATTAGATATTGAGCGTAATACTTATGCAGAAGAAGAGAGCTTTTTTAGCTTCAGACGCAGTACTCATAACCCTGATAGTCCTATGGGAAATCTTATTTCAGTAATAATGCTGCTCAATTAAAAATTCATCCTAATTCAAAGAATTAGCTTCATCCAGAGCCCCAGCGAATGGGTCATGGAATTGTAAGTCGCCTTAGTTAAAAAAGTTGTGCCGATTCAGTGGCGAATAATATACAGCTCGCTTTCTCTTTATTTAATCGCTACAGGTTTAATTACCTCGGGGCTTGCCCCGAGGATCACTTTTATTGCTTCATATCTTCTAGATAAAGACCTCATTTGGCGTGAGAAATTAAGGATTCACACGATTACCCTAAATTTGTTGCAATAGAGTCAGATTTAGTCTAGCTGAAGGAAGTTCTTGGTGATGGGGTTGATAAAGATGTTTATGAATAAAATATTCAGTTAGCTTAAGCCATTTGGTGATTTCTTGAGGTTCTAATTCATTTTCATCGGATAAAAATCTTGGTAGGATAAATAATTTATCATGATATGGTTTTCCTGCCCCTTCACTAACAGCTCTTCCTGTTTTTGGCGATACATAATATAAGTTTTCTGTGCTTCCTGTGACAGCGCAAGAATCCAGACTTAATCCATAACCCATTTCTTGTAATATAGACAATTCTAATCTTATATAATCAATAAGCCAGTTTTTATGATCTTTTATGCTTAAAAGATAGCTGATGCTATGATCATATATCTTAGCTTCTAAAACGCGGTCTGGAAGAGCGCTGCTTAAGAGAGAGCAAAGGCTTAAAACAGAACTTAGCTTCAATCTATCATTGATAATTGTCATCGATAATGGCTTTAATAATTCACAGTAATAGCTGCCTAAATGTTCTTCAAGTCTTGCCCGCCAGGTTGCTTGAACGATATTTCCTATTTGGATTTGATTGCGTGTTTTTTTATTTAAGCTGATCAATCCCTTATAAACGCCATGAGTGGAGCTGAACATCCAGCATAATAATTTATCATCGCTAAATTGTTGTTGCTTAATGATTATTGCTTCGCTGGTCCATTGCATAAATAGAGATAACTTTGATTTAAGTATTTTTTATAATATAAATCAAAACACTCTGGTGTTATAGTTAAATAAATAAAGTTTGTGAGAAAATTATGATTAACATAGAGAGTATTATCAATATAGCCAAAGAAGCAGGTGAAATTATCATGAGTTATTATAACCGCCAATCCATTGGTATTGATTATAAAGATGATTTGTCACCTGTAACTCATGCGGATTTGGCTTCAAATAAACTCATCTGCGAGAGTTTAGCCAAATTATATCCTTCAATTCCGGTAGTTTCTGAAGAAAGTGAGAGGAATAGCCACTGCAATAGCCAAGTATTTTGGTTGGTTGATCCTTTAGATGCTACACAAAGTTTTATTGATAGATCAGGAGAATTCACCGTTAATATAGGTTTAATAATTGATTCTAAGCCAAAATTTGGTGTTGTTTATGCGCCATTAACTAAACAATTATATTATGTTGGAGAAAACGAAATAGCTTATAAACAATTAAATGAAGAAGATCCAATAGTGATTATGGCCAGAAAATCACCCGAAACTGGAAGCATAGTATTAACTAGTGTTCTTTCAAATAACCAAGAAAAGCTAGATTTATATTTAAGAAATAAGAAAATTGATAAAATTATGCCGATATCCAGTTCTATAAAAATATGCATGATTGCCCAAGGGATGGCTGATTTATATCCACGTTTTGGTAAAACTATGGAGTGGGATACTGCTGCCGCTCATGCGATATTAAAAGCCGCAGGTGGAAATATACTAGACCTAACGGGCAATGAACTTGTATATGGTTCTATAAAAAATGGATATTCTAATCCTGAATTTATTGCTTTTGGTGAAATGGCTTAATCCATTGCTTTTTGTCTTATATTAAATATAATAAAGTAAATTATTGGAATAGAGTTATTATTTATGAGAGGTCAAGCAAAGACGGTTAAGTCATTAGCTTTAAGTGGCAGGGTGCATTTATTGCATTATCATGAAGAGGAGTTGTCTAAGCCTCAAATAGGGGACATTTATCTTTATTTAAACGATGAGGAAGAGCTTTATCCAATTTTAATGAATGACTACCAAATTAAAGGCTATAAAGGTTATTTCAAAGCTAAAATTTATGATGGAAGAGCTTGGTGTTTTTTAAATTGTTTAGATTTTTTTGAAGATCGATTACATCAATTTGGTAAAAATGAAATATGTCTGTATAGGTTCAATTTATGTCAAGAAAGATTAATAGAAGAAGCTGGCACTTTGGTTTATCGGAGCTATCGAGAACATTATACTACTCATTTACATGAAGCTGGAGAATATAAGGGAAAAAGAGGCCTTAAATCTAAATCATAAATAACTTCTTAGAATAATTTCATGCTTGCTTAAAACTTACTAAGTCATTATTCTTTTCGTCAAACAATAACATGCTTTTTAAATATGCCTATAACAAAAAAAGATCTCTTACATAACATTAATGTTCCCAGCGATCTGCGTAAGTTAGAATTATCTCAACTTACCCAAGTTTGTAACGAATTGCGTCAAGAAACCATTGAGGTGGTTTCCACAACAGGTGGACATTTGGGAGCTGGGTTAGGAGTGGTGGAGCTTACCGTCGCCCTGCATTATGTTTTTAACACGCCGCATGATCGTTTAGTGTGGGATATAGGCCATCAAGCCTACCCACATAAAATTCTTACCCATAGAAGAGAAAAAATGCTAACCATGCGTCAACCAGGTGGTCTCTCCGGATTTACTAAGCGCACTGAGAGTGAGTATGATTGTTTTATAGGTGGACATGGTGGAACCTCAATTTCTTCAGCCCTTGGAATGGCTTTAGCTCGAGATCTACAAGAAGAAACTCGTGAAGTTATCGCAGTAATTGGTGATGGTTCTATGAGTGCTGGTATGGCATATGAAGCAATGAATAATGCCGGAAGCTTGGGTAGTCGTTTAATTTTGGTTCTCAATGATAATAAAATGTCAATAGCTCCGGCTGTGGGCGCTCTTACCACTTATTTGGCTAAATTAATTTCTTCAAAGCCTTATTTATCTTTTCGCGATAAAAGTAAGAAAATTCTTAATCTATTCCCAAGAGTGATTAAAAAAATAATGAAGAAATTCGAACGCAATACTAAAGACTTAATTAATGATGGTAATTTTTTTGAAGAAATGGGTTTTTATTATTTGGGACCAATTAACGGGCATAACGTTGAAGAGCTAGTGCTATTACTAGAAAATATAAAAAATGATCATAGCATCACTAAGCCTATTTTGCTTCATGTTATTACTGAGAAGGGCAAAGGATTTTTAGCTGATAAAGAATGCCAAGAAAAATATCATGCAGTAGCAAAATTTGATCTATGCACAGGAGAGCAATATAAAGTTTCTGGAGGAATTGCTTCATATACAGAAGTTTTTACTAATACATTGATTAGTTTGGCTCAAGAAGATGAAAAAATTGTTGCAATTACGGCGGCTATGCCATCTGGCACTGGGCTTGATCGTTTTGCCCAAGTGTTTCCAAATAGAATGTTTGACGTTGGCATGGCGGAGCAACATGCGGTCACTTTTGCTGCGGGTCTTGCTTGTGATGGAATAAAACCATTTGTTGCTCTTTATTCTACTTTTTTGCAAAGGGCTTATGATCAAGTGATTAATGACGTGGCTTTACAAAAATTACCAGTGCGCTTTGCTATAGATAGAGCAGGGTATGTTGGTGCTGATGGGCCAACTCATGCTGGTTCATATGATTTAGCTTATTTATGTGCTTTGCCAAATTTTATAGTTATGTGTCCAAGTGATGAAGCAGAATTAGCCTTAATGTTAAAAACCGCTGCTTTTATTGATTATGCTCCATCTGCTGTGCGTTTTCCAAGAGGAGCAGCTGTTGGAGTGCAAATGCCAAGTAAACTAGTGCCAATATCAATAGGAAAGGGAAGAATTATTCAGCAAGGACAAAACATTGTAATATTATCTTTGGGTACCAGACTGCAAGCTGCAATTGCTGCTGGAAAAATATTTAAGGAAAAATATAATT
>CAZJZY010000006.1:62028-74416 GCA_964550685.1 uncultured Rickettsiales bacterium
ATTGCTGATGGAAGATTTGCTAAGCCATTAGATGAAGAAATGATTCTTAATTTAGCTAAAGATCATAAGTTTTTGATTACCTTAGAAGAGGGGGCTATAGGTGGGTTTTCTGCGCATGTAAATAATTTACTCCTTAATAAAAATATAAAAATTAAAAATCTATTTTATCCGGATATATTTATGGAACAAGGCACTCAAGATTCAATGCATGAGATTGCTAATTTGAGTGGAGAAAAAATTTTTGAAGAGTTATCAAAGTTTATAACTATGGAATTATAATTACATTAATAATGGGAATTTATGCAAAGTAGTGGTGGTAGGGCTAGGGCTCACGCGATAGATTTAACCAATGTTTTAAGGCCTGCTCATTCTAATCATCAGATTGCTTTTAATCCATTTAAAGCTTGTAAATACAAAGTAAAAAAAATAACGCCGCTTGTTACAATCCCTGAAGATAGCGAGTTATTAGTCGTAGCGCCTGAAGTAGTCTTTTATGATGACAGTATTTGGGATTGGCCTTCTTAGGCATTTAATTTTTTTAGCACTTCATCAGAAAGTATAAAATTACCAATAATATTCTGCACGTCATCACTGTCTTCTAAAGCATCTATAAATTTATATAGAGTTTCGGCTTGATCATGTGAATCAACAAGAATAGTGTTTTTAGCATTCCATGAAAGCTTAGTTGTTTTGGGGTCTCCGAATTTAGATACTAAATATTCACGCACCTCATTAAGATCGTCTGGTTTTGTTGTAACCACGTAAGTTTCCTGTTCGTTAGAACAATCTTCAGCTCCAGCCTCTAAGGCTTCTTCAAAAAATTTATTAAATTCTGCTAATTTTGCATCATATTCAATTAAGCCAATTCTATCAAACATGAAGCTTACGCTGCCTGCTTCTCCAAGAGCGCCACCATGTTTGGTAAAACATGATCTTACATCCGATGCGGTGCGATTGCGGTTATCTGTTAATGCCTCAACAATAAAAGCAATTCCTCCGCTCAAATATCCTTCATAGCGCATTTCTTCATAGTTATCACCTTCGTGAGGGCTGGAGGCTTTTTTTATAGCTGAATCAATCTTATCTTTAGGTAAATTTTCAGCTCTGGCAGCTATAATAGCATTTCGAAGCCTGGCATTCATTGTTGGATCTGGAAGTCCAGCTTTAGCAGCGGTAATAATTTCTCTGGTTAATTTTGTAAAAACTTTTGCACGCTTAGTATCTTGAGCACCTTTCCTATGTTTAATATTAGAAAATTGTGAATGTCCTGCCATAATATTATATTACCTCTTGATTCTATTTTAGAAAATTTTATTTTAGGTATTGAGCGCTAAAATAAACATATCATGCTTATTGGCGTAAGAGATTGCTTCTTCTTTATCTAAGAAGATAGCGCGATTAGCTTCGATAGCTATTCCCTTGAACCCAGAAATATGCATATTTTTAATGGTTTCAATTCCAATTGTTGGTAGATCTGTTCGTAATTCTTGTCCTGGTTTAGAGAATTTGACCAGCACTCCTCCATAATGTTCGCTATGTTTGAGGCCGCTACAGCGTTTGATTAAGTTATCAGTTCCTTCCATCGCTTCAACACCAAGCACGGCACCATTTTGTACGATAGCTGCTTGTCCTATATCGAGCTTGCCAAGTTCTTTAACAACCTTGATGGCTATTTCGATGTCAGCTTTGTCTTGTTCATTAGGTGAAATTTTGGTAAAATTGGCAGCTTCAACCACTAAATCTTTTAAGATTTCATGTGCTCCAACAACTTTAAATCCGTTGTCTTCAAGAAAATCTGTTAATACAGAAAGGAGCTTATTATCACCAAAAAATTTGTCTTTAACCATTTTTGCAAGCAGTTTTGTTCCCATTTTATCTAGTTTTAAACTGAAAATATCTGGTTTTTGGAGTGATCCTACGAAGACAATTCGTTCGACATTAGCATTATGCATGGCATCTATAGCTTTACCAATTTCTCCAATGCTAACCCAAATATGGTCAATTCCCTCTACCAAGCTTGGGTCTGTTTCTCCGCTTAAGGCAACTATAAATAAATCAAATTTATCCTTAACAGAGTCAATAAGCTTTCTACTTAAATTACCTTTGGCAGCTATGATTCCAATTTTACTCATGTGTTTTTAATATGAATCTTAGGTTTGCAGATGGCATTTGTATTGTCTTCTAATAAAAATTTTAGCATTAGCATCACGTCTTCTGAATCAGAAAACTCTTCCTTTGCCATTCTTAGTCTTTCAGAGAAAGTGGCATTATCGTTATTAATGAATATCATTTCATATGCACGTCTAATTTCATTGATAGAATCTCTAGAAAATTTGCGGCGCTTTAATCCAACAACATTCAGTCCAGCTAAATGAGCCCTCTCTCCCATCACTAATCCATAAGGAATAACATCTTCTGCTACACCTGAAAGACCTCCAATCATTGCGTGGGCTCCTATTTTTGTGCGCTGTAGTACAGCTGATAGGCCGCCAATTATAGCGAATTTTCCTACATGCACATGTCCTGCCAGGGCAACACAATTAGCTAAGATAACGTCATCTTCCACTTGGCAGTCATGCGCGATATGGCTAGAGGCCATAAATAGACAATGATTTCCAATTTTTGTAATCATTCCACCAGCTTCTGTTCCTGGGTTAGCTGTGGTATATTCGCGGAAGATATTGTTATTTCCAATAATTAATTTTGTTTCTACATTAGGATATGATTTAGCTTGTGGAAGTGCACCAATAGAAGAAAATGGAAAAAATTGATTATCATTCCCTATAGTAGTGCTTCCATCTAAAACTACATGAGATTTCAAAATATTATTATTACCAAGTTTTACTTTCTCATGGATAATACAAAATGGACCAATGTGATTGTTATTACCTAAAACAGCTCCATTTTCAATTATCGCCGTTGGGTGAATAAAATTTGTCATATTATTTCTCCGCAATCATTGCAGTGAATGAGCTTTCTGCTACCAATTTACCATTTACTTTAGCTTCTCCATTAAATTTCCAAACATTTCCACGTTCACGTTCTTTTTTAACATGAAGGTACAAACTATCTCCAGGTGAAACAATTTGACGAAATTTTGCATTATCAATAGACATAAAATATACAGTTTTGTTTTCGCAGGTTTCTAGTTTCATGCTATCTAAAACATATAGAGCGGCTGCTTGAGCTAAAGCCTCGATAATAAGAACCCCTGGCATAACTGGCATATTTGGAAAATGTCCTGTAAAATGTGGTTCATTAAAAGTTACGTTTTTTAGAGCCACTAGAGATTCATCTTCATAATCAATAGAAATAACCCTATCTACTAATAAAAATGGATAACGATGAGGGAGCATCTTAATAATTTTTTCAATATTCATAACTGATTGATTCATTAGTTTTTATCCTTATTCGATAGTTTTTGCAGGCAAAAATTCTGTCTATGCCATTGACGAATTGGCACTGAAGGCGAGCCTCCAACAATTTGTTTATCTTCTATATCTTGTGCCACCCCTGACTGTGCGGCTATTTGTACTTGATTGCCAATTTTTAAATGGCCGGCAATTCCAACTTGTCCGCCCAATATCACGAAATCACCCAATTTAGTGCTTCCAGCAACTCCGGATTGAGCCACCATAACGCATGCTTTTCCAAGATTGACGTTGTGACCTAATTGAGCCAAATTATCTATCTGGCACATATCCCCAATTATGGTGTCTTGTGCTGAGCCTCTATCAATTGTTGTATTGGCGCCAATTTCTACTGAATTGCCAATTTTAACGATGCCTAATTGCGGTACTTTTAGGTGTCCTGTATGATCAGAGGCAAATCCAAAACCATCTTGGCCAATTTTAGCGCCAGGATGAATTATAACATTATCGCCAATGATAGAGTGAGAAATGGTTACATTACTGGCAATTTTAGCATCCTTTCCTATAATAACATTACGTTTTATAACAGTGTTATGATCAATTATAGAATTATCTCCAATACTAACGCCATCTTCAAGAACTACAAAATTACCAATAGAGCAATTATTGCCCAGTTTTGCAGTGCTAGAGATGACAGCATTTGGAGAAATTGTGCCGTTTATTTTTTTTTCTGTATAAAAAGCACTTGCTACAAGAGCATATGCCTTATAAGGGTTGCTGTGCAATAATACAATCATGGAAGCTGGGGCATGATTTGCAAATTTTTCTGCAACGAAGCAAAAACCTGCTTTAGATTTTTTAAATGCAGGTACATATTTACTATTAATTAAAAAGCTTAATTGTTTTGAATTAGCGCTTTCAAGAGGAGATACATCCTCAATAAGCAAATTTTTATCAGCGGGTTCTCTTAGCAGGGCGCCTGTTAAATCAATGATTTTTTCTAGGGAAATTGGGCCGTTATTATAAAAAAAATGTGAATCAGCCATGTATATATTTAATATTAGGTTTAGTTTATTATTCACATGTTATTGGTCTTTAAAGAGAGTGTCAAGATTAATTCTGTGTTAGGTATACCTCATAAAAGGTTCAAAATATTGTTTAAAAAGATGAGTTTACTTTTCTTTTGTAAATAATAGCTTAAAATAAAAGAAACTAATTAATTTTTTGGGCTAACAGTGAAGAATAAGGGTGAAGAACTTCTAACAAGAGAGTTTTTAGAAGACGTAGAAAATATTGTAACGAATCCAGCAAAGCTTCTTCTTGTATTAAACATAATTACAAAACAAGGTGAGCTTAGCGTACAAGAGCTTATTTTATTATCAGAAGCTGGAGCAAGCGCTTTCAATCTACGTTATTTTTTTACCGATGAAGATAGCCCTTCTAGTCCTATAACTATTGTAGATGTCGATGGGATATCTAATAATTTAGTACAAAAAAGAGCGGAGCAATTGCAGAAAAATGGAGTACAGCCAGCTGATTTGCCAGAAGTCACCCCTCAAAATATGGATAGTTTTTTATCTAAAATGTCTAATTATTTGCTAGAAAGTTCTGCTTTGCCAACAGTGGCAGAAATTCTTGAGGCGCGTAAAGACTCTCAAAATGCAAGATTTGTAGCTAGGATTCCTAATGTTATTATTGATAATATTTTTAAGGCAGTGGCCGTAGGTGGAGAATTAACAGCTCTTCCAATGGAGATGTATAATAGAGTTTCTCAAATGGTTGAATCTAATGTTTTGGCGGATATATCAAGTAATTTATTAGGTGTAAATCGAGGAAGTTTAAGTGTTCCTGCATATTTTTTTATAGCTGGAATCTCTAAAGGAGGAGACTTAAGTAGAGCTGTAATAAGCTCTGGAGCTGCATATTTAGGAAAGGAAGAATGGGGGTTAAGCACTCAGGATGCAGAGATTCTTGGTTGTCTTGTATTGGGGGCTGTGAAACAAGGTTCTTTAACAAGAGGAATTACTTCTGCAACGCAAGAATTAATAAACCAAGAGCTATACAAATATTTAGGTGGTCCAACGGATCTTAAGGATATGAATTTTTCTAGAGCTAAAGATAGTTTTTGGTTATCAAGAGAAGCAGCAGATACGGCGGTAACTTATTTTACTAAAACTTCTGAAATGCTAGCTGCAGTTGTGGGGAAGGGGGTATCTTCGGCAATTGGAGGAGCAACTGGAGATATGGTTGGCGCATTAACAGAAGAAGCTGTGAAAGTTACAGCCTCCATGGCAGCATTAGGTACTTTAGTGGTTTTAAAGAACTATCTTCTTAATCAAAATATGGCTGGAAAAAGCCAAAATCGTGAATTAGTAGATTCAACAATTAAAGATATCTCTGTGGCAGTAGAGCAAGTTAGTTCAGGTCTTCAGGAAATAGCGCAGTCTGTAGAGATGCCCTCTGAAGAAAAACAATGGGGCGTAGTGAATTTAGCTCCAGGTGTAAGAGAGGAGGCTTTAAGGGCTGCAAAGCCTGTGGCTAGATTTTTAGTAGAAGCAGAGCGCTTGCCCTCAGCTCAAGTTAAAAAAAGGATAGATTCTGTAGAAATTTCTACGGGGTCTCGTGTTAAATAGTTGTATAATAACATAATTAAACTAAACTAAAGATTGCAAAATTAATTATAACTAAGGAGTTATTATGAAAGCTGTAGAAGGACATTTAGCTGATATTGGTCAAAACACTGCTGATAAGAGTGCAGAGCTTGAAGTTTTAACAAATATTATCAAGACAGATGAATTGTCATTGCCTGAGTTTATAGGTATTGCGGGCGCTGGAAATAGCGCATTATCACTACGTAGAGCCTTTAATATAAGTCCTAAAGGTGTTTCTGAATTGCCTGATCAAATAACTTCTCAAATAGAGGAAAGAATTTTATCTTTAGAAACATCTGGAGTTCATCCATCTTCAAATCTAGAGATCACTCCTCAGACGATGGCTAGTTTTATGGGTAATGTTTCTAACTATTTATTTGAATGTTCAGTCAGCGCTGTAGATGCGTTATCTAGTACTGCTAAGAAAGTTATGGAGTCTCGGGTTGATCCTAAAAAAGCCACATTATTTGAGGCATTTTTAAATACAGCAATTGATCAAACCTTTAAAGGTATAATTGGTGGAGAAGATCTTGCTCCAATCGCCCAAAGAATAGGCTATGGTGCTGCTGGTGTTTATGGTGGAGCAGGGTTGAATATAACAACAGGCAGTAAGCCTAAAAGCACTGCGTTGCCAGTTAAAATGGCAATAAAAACTGTTGCTAAGTCAAGATCTGGGCCTGGAGAGGCTATTGTTAAAGCTGGTGTAGTTGCTGTTGGTTCAGTTGTGGTTGGCCAAGCTCTTAATTTAAAAAATGATATGCCAGATATAATTGGGCATGGTATTATCGGCGCTTTAGAGTCTCAATCTGCAACAGGAGCGCTTTATGCCGCCGCTAAAAGAGCAATGTTTAAAAATTTATGGAAGGTGTCTGGAGGTAAAGCTGAACTTCAAGCGCTAAATTTTATGGAGTCTGCCAATTATTATTTGTTATCAAAGAAAACCACAGATTTAGTACTACAATCCGTTTGTCAGTTAGGTGAAGAAGCTATCGTCACTTTGGCAGATCATGTAGGTATTGGTGGGCAGGCAGCTAAAGTGGCGGCTGGTATTGCAGGGGTGGCAATTTTAATGGCTGTTAATAATTATCTTTCTCAGGATAAGGTTAAGGCTCATAACCCTGAGCTAATTACTTCAATAAAAGAAGATTTATCTAGCAATATCCAAGACATAAGGGAAGTGCAACGTCAGGAAGAATTAGAGATGAGATCGGTTGTTGCCAGATCAAGTCGTGAAGATCAGATAACAATTTCTACTGGAGGAGGAGATAAAGAATTTGCTCCTAAAGAAGCAGTGCCTATGCTTGATGAAAAAGAAAAATCTTGGGGGGTTGCAGCGTGGGAAGCAAAACAAGCAGTAAAGGACGTTATGATTGTGCCCATAGGTTCTAAAAAACCACAGCAAGCTATTGATGCAACTCCCAAAAAATATCGTCGTTCTCTTTGAAAATAACTCTTATTATTTTTCCTGCCTAGACTGTCTTTTTCTTTCATTAGGATCAAGATATCTTTTTCTAATCCTAATATTTTTAGGAGTTATCTCAACCAATTCATCTGATTCAATATAAGCAATAGCTTGCTCTAAACTCATAATTTTAGGAGGAGTAAGTTTTATAGCTTCATCCTTTGAAGTGGTCCTGATATTAGATAATTGCTTTCCTCTTATTGGGTTAACTTCTAAATCATTATCACGGCTATGCTGCCCAATGATCATTCCAACATATACTTTCTCTTGTGGGTTAACGAACAACACGCCTCTCTCTTCAAGATTCCATAAAGAATAAGCTGTGGTAACTCCATTTTCCATAGAGATTAGCACTCCATTTCTGCGGCCTTCTATTTTTCCACGGTAAGGACCGTAACCATAGAATAATCTATTCATGATACCAGTTCCTCTGGTGTCAGTTAAGAATTCTCCTTGGTATCCTATTAACCCGCGTGAAGGAATGTGGAAAGTTAGTCTAATTTTTCCTCCTCCTGAAGGGCGCATGTCTTGCATCTCACCTTTACGTAAGGTTAGTTTTTCAACTACAATGCCACTGAATTCTTCATCAACGTCAACTAAAGCTTCTTCAATTGGCTCTAATAATTCGCCATTTTCATCTTTTTGGAACAACACTTTAGGTCTGGATACTGAAACTTCAAATCCTTCACGACGCATTGTTTCTAAAAGTACGCCTAATTGTAACTCTCCTCTGCCACCAACTTCAAATGCATCTTTGGTTTCGGTTTCTGTAACTTTAATGGCTACATTGCTTTCTGCCTCTTTAAATAAACGATCACCTATTACTCTAGATGTAACCTTGCTTCCTTCAGTTCCAGCGAATGGAGAGTTATTTACAGTAAGAGTGATAGACATTGTTGGTGGGTCAATTGGAGTTGAAGGAATAGCTTCCATTACTTCGCCAGAACAAATAGTATCAGCAACTGATGCTTTAACTAGCCCTGCAATGGATACGATGTCTCCTGCTTCAGCTTGATCAACGGAAACTTTCTCAACACCGCGGAATACGAATACTTTTGTAAGTCTTCCAAGCTCAACTTGTTCACCATTAATATTAAGAGTTTTTACTGGCATGTTAGCTTTTGCAATTCCGCTATAAATTTTCCCAGTTAGCATTCTTCCCAAATATGGATCGTAATCTAAAATAGTTGCAAGCATAGAAAATGGAGCTTCTTTGTCAACCTTAGGTGCAGGAACATAATTTTTTATAATTTCAAATAAAGGCTCTAAATTCTCACCTTTCTCATCTTGTTCTAAACTGGCCCAGCCAGCTCTACCTGAAGCGTAAACAACAGGGAAGCTCAATTGATCATTATTAGCATCTAAAGCTATAAATAGATCAAAAATTTCATCTAATACTTCGTTAACTCTTGCATCAGAGCGATCAACTTTGTTAATTACCACAATAGGGTTTAAGCCTAAATTTAAAGCTTTGGTTAAAACGAATTTTGTTTGTGGCATTGGTCCTTCAGCGGCGTCTACTAATAACAATACGCCATCTACCATTGATAATACACGTTCCACTTCTCCGCCGAAATCTGCGTGGCCTGGAGTGTCAACAATATTCAATTGAACATCTTTCAAGCGAATAGACGTGCATTTAGCTAAAATTGTAATCCCACGTTCTTTTTCAAGATCATTTGAATCCATGGCTCTTTCAGAGCGTTGTTGATTTTCACGGAATACGCCTGATTGGTTAAACATGGAGTCAATCATGGTTGTTTTTCCATGATCAACATGGGCAATAATTGCTAAATTTCTAATATTTTGCATTTAATTCACTTTATATCTAAGAATTTGTAAGAATTAGCTTATAACATAATTTATCTAATTTAGCTAGTAAAATCTGGTGTTATTGCATTGTCTAATATTATAATATTGTTATCAAAATAATTATCTGATAATTGCCAACAATATTCGCTTTCTCCCTCTTCTAGATCTAGTGTAAATTTATCTGCAAAGTGATTTATGCTGATGTTCCCGGTTTGTTTTTTAAACGTAATAACATTATTATATCCACTGAAATTAATTATATCATTTCCTTCATTTAAGGTGATTGTAAGCTCTTTGTCATCTGAAATAGTTATAGAGTCGTTAAAATCTGTGGCAATAATGGCCTTTAATTTTAGATCTTTATCTAGATTAATAAGAGTATCTTGTATAGTTAGCTTTCCAGAGTCTAAATCAACCTCAATTCCAGAGCTTAAAGCGGCGCCATTTATAATGTCAATTTTTTGTTCGACGGTAATTGATTGGTATTTTTGTAGTGCAGCTAATAATTTTTGTTCTGACTCTAAATTCGTAGCTTTTAGAGCGTTTTGCATTGAGTCGACAAGTAATTTATATTCATTGGTGTAAATCATTTGTTTTGCTGTGGATGCTTCCTTGCCGTAGATTTTGATATCTAAATTATTGACATAAACTTCTGTTGGTTGATCTTGCGGATTGCTTGGGTTGATTATTTCCACTTTTAGAGCCCATTTACCTTGGCTATCTTCACCACGAAAATTAGTGCTACCAAAATTCCAATCTATTCCTCTAGGTAATTTATACATTTTAAAAATATTTGATATTTCAGAGTAGGATAATTTTGTTTGCTCTACTGGATTATGAAGAAAATTATACATTAGCTTGCTGGTTGTGCCCTTAGGGGATATTAGATATAAATTAACATCTTGAATGTTTCCATTAATTGCGATATTTGTAGCTTGTTCAACATGTTCAGTTATTATCTTTTGCGGGATATCAATTTCATAAAGTTTTGTTGAGATAACTTTTTGAGCGGTTATTTGATATTTTCCTTGGATGGTCTTAAGGTTTTTTGTTGTTTGTTGCAATGGCCAAGACTGAGCAAGTTTTACTGCTGCTTCTGCGTTAACCATGCCAAAGCCATATTGATGGCTAAAGTGGTATCCTCCGCCATTCCATGTGTTGGCTTTGTTGTAATTCCACGCCCATTGTGAAAGCAATTCAGATTCTTCAAAAGTAGCTGAGGCAGCAAGGATCTCTTGCGCGTCTCTATAGCCCAATTTAGGATTAGCTTGCAGCATAAGAGCAACAATTCCACTGACAATTGGAGCGGCAAAAGAAGTTCCTTGGGTGTTAAGGTTATTAGAATCTTGAGATTCTAAATTATTAGATATGCTAAAATTATCGTTTGATAATAAAGATAGATTGGAAGCTGGTGCTGAAACTAAAATATTGGCACCATGGGCAGCAAAATAAGCTGTTTGTTTTTCCATAAAAAGTAATTCAGCTGGTTTATTAATCCCTCCAACTGTGACGGTGTAAGGTCCAGATGTAAGTCCATCGTAATTAGCATCAAACCCATAACCTCCACCATTTCCACTAGCAAAGATAATTATGCTTCCAAGCTCATTCCTTCCCTCGGTTACTGCCGCTTTAAAATCTTGTATATATAATTTTATTCTCTCTTTTGGAGTGCTTAATGGAAAAATAGAGCACCAGCTGTTATTGATAATATCGTATTCTAAGAAAAAATCTAAATTATTATGATTGGGGTGGTCTGATCCAAGGGCTTGATAGCTGCCTATTTTTGCGCCATATGCAACCCCAACGTAAAACTTATCATTACGCTCTGCGGCAATAATACTAGCCACTTGTAAAGCATGCTGGTTAAGAATAATATTGCCATTGTGAGTTTTAAAATTTTCTCGATGAATAACGTTGCCATCTATATCTGAATGTTCTGGAAAGAATGAGCTATCGTAAACTCCTATTCTAACTCCAGTGCCATTATATTTTTGCCAAACAGGAAGAACATTTACCGCTTCTAAATACCATAATTGCTGAATAAATTTTTCATCTTGCGGTAAATCTGGTGTTCTTAATAATACCGGCACTCTTTCTGTTGATGATTGGCCATATTCATTCTCAAAAACATATCTAAATGACATAATTTCATTATTGGTAGAGTTAGTTTGAAAAATAACTTGGTTATCTTTTAATTCCACTTTTGATTTGCCATTGCCATAGACAGCGGTAATTTTAAATTTATCAGTATTGAAATCTATTTGATCTTTTACTAAATCATTTACATCGATATGATAAATTCCTGATTTTTTAGCTTCCACGTCAATTACTACAGATTTTGGCAGCGGTTCTTCTCTGGTGATTGGAATTAACCCTAAATCCTTGGAATAGTCCAAATTTTCTACATTTTGAAAATAGGATGTTTGATTGGTTATTAGGTCGGTCACTTTAACCATTTCTGTGCTATCCACAACCTGGTCATCAACGATAATATCGCCCGAAGTTCTTTTTACCTTAAATTCTGAATATTCTCCACGGAGAAATATAGTTTTTTTATCGTCAGAAGCAAATGCTCTCTGATTGGCTGTTTTTTTGTTTTTTGAGGTCATGAGGATCGTCCTATTAAATTTACGTAAGCTCAAGTAAGGTAATAAATAATTAATAATTTGTCAATAATTGTGTTAAATTTTTATTAACTACTAGTGAGGGGCTGCAAAAAATTGTTATGAGAGGAAACTCTCATTCAAATAGAAGAGCTGTAGCATAAGTAATTCTAGAAAAGAGTTACTATACAGTTTTTTGTCTTAAAGTTGGGAATGCTATAACTTCTCTAATTGATAGTGAATTAGTTAGAATCATGACTAAACGGTCTAAGCCAATTCCTAATCCTCCTGCTGGTGGCATAGCATATTCTAATGCGGTGATAAAGTCATGATCAATGTGATGCGCTTCATCATCTCCGGCGTCTCTTGCTTTATCTTGTAGTTGAAATCTGTTTAGCTGATCTATAGGATCATTAAGTTCTGAAAATCCATTGGCAATCTCCCAGCCATTGATATAAGTTTCAAATCTTTCAGTTATCCTTGAATCAT
>CAZJZY010000006.1:74436-77520 GCA_964550685.1 uncultured Rickettsiales bacterium
AGTAAGTTATGTGAATAGGGTCAATTAAAGACTCTTCCACTTTATCAGCAAATACGGCTTCTAATGACTTTCCCCAGCCATAGCTATTCTCTATCTTTACTTTAAGCTTTTTAGCTGCTTCGCGCGCTTCTTCATCAGAATGAATTTGCATAAAATCGACGCCAGTTTTTTCTAAAACTAAATCGCTCATTGAAGCTCTTTTCCATGGCGATGAAAAATGTAAAACTTTATCGCCATAAGTAACGCTTGATGAACCATTAACTTTTGCTACAATTGAATTAATTACAGCTTCGGTTAAATTGATCATCTCTTCAAAGCTAACATATGCTTGATAAATTTCTATTGAAGTGAATTCTGGATTATGTCTAGTTGAAATTCCTTCATTCCTAAAACAGCGATTTATTTCAAATATTTTTTCAGATAATCCACCCACCAGAAGTTTCTTTAAATATAATTCTGGAGCTATTCTTAAATATAATTCCATATCAAGAGTATTGTGATGGGTTACGAAAGGTTTTGCTATTGCTCCGCCGGGAATGGGGTGAAGCATTGGGGTTTCCACCTCTAAATAATCTAAATCTACTAGGTAAGAACGTAGAGCTGCAATAATTGCAGATCTTTTGCGCAAAATATCTTTAGTTTGTTCGTTAACTATCAAGTCAACATAGCGCTGTCTATATCTTGTTTCTACGTCATGTAGCCCGTGATATTTTTCAGGCAAAGTTAAAAGTGATTTTGATAATAAAGTTAGTTCTATAGAGTCAATTGTAAGTTCACCCCTAGGTGTACAGCGTATTTTACCCTTTACTCCTAAAATATCTCCAAGATCAAAAGTTTTTAGCAATTCTTGTTGCGTGTCACTTAAATTGTTTTTATGGGAAAATATTTGAATTTTGCCACTATCATCATGTAGGTCAATGAACATTCCACTATTACGAATTGACATTATTCTACCAGCAACTATTACAACATCCTCTGTTGTTTCACCTGCAGCTAATTCTGAATATTTATCAATTAGATCCTTTGTTTTAGCATTTTTTCTGAAATCAGATGGATATGGATTAATGCCAAGACCTTTAACGTGCTCTAATTTATTAATTCTAATTTGGCGGTAGTCAGTGGTTTCGTTATCTATATTCATTTTAAGTTATCGCTCTTATATGTGAATTATTAATTGGCTGATTATAGTAATAATTGGTTTATCTGTAAAGTTAAGAATTATCTTTTAGCACCGCTTTCTATCAGAGCTTTTAGTGCTGGTTCATTTTCATTGTGAGCGGCATAATGCAGAGGAGTTAAGTTAAAAACATCTTGTCTGTTAATGATACCAGGAGAAATAGACTCAAATTTGCTAATAACTTCTAGCCAGTCTGCTTTGGTTAAATTTTTAGCAAAACATAAGCTATGCAGAGGGGTCATAAGATCTTTATCTAGAGAAATTTCTACTTCATGGTCTATAAAATAGGTTAGCATTTCTTTGTTGCCAAATTGTGCAGTAAAATGAAGTAAGGAATATTTTTCTTCACTTTGATTAATTAGGCATTGGTTTAGTCCTTTTAAATTTACTTTGTTGCCAGCATAATTTTCTTCTAAAATAGTTATGGCTAGCTCATTGTAATGATCACTGATTGCTAAAGCCAATAAATCTGCAATATCTCCAGTGAGGCTTGGAAGTTTCATTTCTTTGATAATTGAAATAATATTTTGTTCAATTTTTTGATTATAATTTTCTTGCCAGTTCTGGATAAGATTTTGTAGCGTCATGGAATTGATTGCTTGAATAAGGTTTTATTCTATCAATATTATACTTTTTTTATTACTTTGCAAAGAATTGCTATTTAATTTTCATCCACGTATTCGTGTAAAGATTTTCCTAGAACTTCCGTTGTGGATATGATTTCTGGATAAGGCAATTGATTAAAAGCATCATTTAATACAGTTTTAACATCAAAAGAGCAGAAATCTCCCTTTAATAAGATAGTAGTTTTAGTTATTTCATCTTCAAAAGTTATTTTAAATTGTTGAGTTGAAAAACTTGCAATAGAATATAGAGCTTTCGCAAATGGTTTCAAATTTCTAATCATAGTATTGCTAAGCATCTGCAACCCTTAATTTTATATTGTTGTTAAATGTTTATTTAATAATTAATAAAATGCTTTCTATATTATGTCAATATTATTTCTTTGTAATTGACAAAAAATATGGTTCTAGTAGGATTTTATTTTTAAATTTAAGAGGTAATAATTATGCGATTTTCTAACAGAGCAAATGATTCTTTAAGAAAAATTTCTATTGATACTAAAGTTAATAAATATGCAGAAGGGTCTTGTCTAATAAAATTTGGTGATACTCATGTATTATGTACTGCAAGTATTGACGATAACTTACCTCCATTCTTAAGAGGGAAAAATCAAGGTGGGTGGGTAACTGCTGAGTATTCTCTGTTGCCAAGATCCACAGAGACAAGGGTAAAAAGAGAAGTTAGTCAAGGTAAGCCCTCTGGTAGAACACATGAAATTCAACGTTTAATCTCTCGTTCACTAAGATCGGTGGTGAATCTTAAAGTTTTGGGAGAAAGACAAGTTTTAATTGATTGTGATGTGTTGCAAGCTGATGGTGGCACTAGAACAGCAGCAATCACTGGTGGATATGTGGCATTATATTTAGCGTTGCAAACTTTGGTGGATAAAAAGGTTTATCATAGGGTGCCATTAACCTCTCAAGTTGCAGCAGTTTCTTGTGGTATTATAGGAAAGAATATTCTTCTAGATGTGGACTATAAGGAAGATAGTAATGCTGATGTAGATGCAAATTTTGTTATTAATTCTGAAAATAAACTAATTGAAATTCAAGGTACCGCAGAAAAAGATCCATTTTCTGAAGAACAGTTTTTAGAAATGCTAAAATTAGCAAAAAATGGAGCAAAAGAGCTTTTTGAAATACAAAATAAAGCATTGGGTTTATGATAATAACTTATGAATCTGCTGTTTTATAGTGATTTAATTAAATATTTATAATAAAAGGTACATTATGGAAGAGTTTGTTGTGGATCATAAAAGACTAAGTGAAGTTTGGCCTGAAACT
>CAZJZY010000007.1:0-2121 GCA_964550685.1 uncultured Rickettsiales bacterium
TCTATCTCCACCTTTTTTGAAATGGTGTAAGACTTTTGGAGATTGGAGAATAAAATAGGGTATTTTTAGGCTGAAAATAGGGCAATTTAGCGAACCTTTTTGAATAAAACATCAGAAGGTCATTTCGCTTTTCTGGCGTGCTAAATGTGGCAGATACTGTGGTGTATAGGACAGAAAACGAAGTGGGAGAAATCGAGCGGAGACTAAGAAAAATCAGGCTTGAGCTGGCGGAGAGGGGGGGATTCGAACCCCCGGTACGCCTTTACAACGTACGACGGTTTAGCAAACCGCTGCCTTAAGCCACTCGGCCACCTCTCCTTAATTCTCCCTTTGACTTGGGAGAACATACTTTATAGCAAGATATTTTCTTTTATGCTACCAAAATTTTGTTTTAAAATAAAAAAATACATAGAGGTTGTAAAAATATCATGCTATGCTTTGAAATATCTTATATTTGCTGAGCCATTCCATATGAAATTTCTTAGAAAAGTTCCTATAGTTTTAGTAAAATTTTATCAATATGTAATATCTCCTTATTGGCCTGGATGCTGCCGATATAATCCAACTTGTTCTAATTATTCTATTGCTGCTTTTAATAAATATGGTCTTTTTAAAGGGGTTTGGTTAAGCGCAAAAAGAATATTTAGATGCCATCCTTTTGGCGGAAAAGGTTATGATCCATTACCTTGATTCTAAAGCTGCAGCAAGGCTTGCTATGCGTGCTATAATATTACAGCAATAATGATATTCTTCATTGTCTGTTAGATGATTTTTATGTATTTCCATGCCGACAGAATTAAGATTGCTGTATTCATCTTTAGCTTTATGAATACGATACAAAAACTCCACCTGCTGATGGTTAATTAGATATAACAAAGGCTCTGCACTGGCGTCGCCAATTTTATCAATAGTTTCTATTCCTTCTTGAATAATCACTTGCTCATTAACCACATTGCTTTTGGTTATGTGCATTTGGTTGCGTAGTTTTTTATTGATGGAGTAAATTTCATCTGCTGAACTCACCATCATAACTCCCATGCCATAAGTTCCATAATCCGATTTGATCACCACATATGGCTTATTATTTATGTTGTGTTGTTTGTATTTTTCTTTAATTCTAAACAATACTTCTTCAACTTTTTGAGCTAATTTATCCATTCCCAATTGAGATTTGAAATTAATTTCTTCGCATATATCGAATTCTGTGCTAAGTAAAAATGCAGGTAGAGAAAATAATTCCTCTAACTCTTCAAGAAGCGCATTATAAATTTTAAAATGATTTGATTTTCTGCGCATAAACCAGCCATTATTGGGATGAGGGATTATTTTTTGCTCAATATTTTTTAGAATTTCAGGAATGCCAGAAGATAGATCATTATTTAGTATAATTAATTCAGGGATAAATTCACCAAGGTGCAATATATTATTATGCCTGGATAAAGGGGAAATATGAATGTTAGAATATTTTATTCCAGTATATTGATTATGTTCTATGGCATTTATGGAGCCTATTTTAATATCAAATCCAGCCTTGGCTATAATTATTTCTAATGTTTTTAGGTTATCTAAATAATGAAGATTTCGGCTATGATCTTCGCCTATTAATAAGATGTTTTTAGTATTAGGAGCATAAGAATTGATATAATTTTGGGTGAATTGAGCAGCTCGTTCAATATTTTTTTCGCTTAAGTTATTAAACCCAGCTGGAAATAGATTAGTATCTATGGGGGCTAATTTACTGCCAGAATAGCGCAAATCAACAGAGCTATAAAAACAAGGCTTAACAGAATTCAACTTGACCCAATACCAGTTTTCAAATTCAGCTTCTTTGAGTTTTAATATGTTGGCGATAGTTTTTAACATAAGCTTTGTTCATTAAATTACAATTTTAAAGTTATACCTAGGAAAGCTGCTTTATACAAGTATTTTACGGTTTAGTCTGAATTATTGATTGACATATTAAGAAAAATTAATTATTTTAATAAAGTTAATGATATTCATTAAATTTAAAAAGGAGAATAAAGATGGGAGATTGTTTATATAGTTCATATAAGGTGCCTGAAGGAGATTTTAAGCTTAAGCAAGAGCAAATTTCTTATTCTGGTGGAAAAATGCGCGGAC
>CAZJZY010000007.1:2131-12690 GCA_964550685.1 uncultured Rickettsiales bacterium
TTATTGGGAATCTAAAGTTCTAAAATTAGACCATATCCATGTTGAAGCGCGTGGGGAGATGGTAATTAAGGCCTCTGAAGTTCATTGCTCTTTTTCCACTCTTAAAGCTACAGATATTTATGTAGTTGAGGGGGCTAACTTTAATGGTTGTAAATTTATTGGGCAAGTCCATGTAGACACGCTTGATAACCTAAACGATATGATTTAGAAACTTTTTCTTTACCTCATAAGAAGATCTCTGTAAACTTAAAGTTGCTAATAAAAAGTTTATAGGAGTAAAAATTATGAGTAAACAAAAGGCATCTCTGCAAGTTAATGGTTTAAAAGCAGAAGAATTACCAGTTCTTCCTGGAACTATGGGTCCTAGTGTTATTGATGTTACCAAGCTTTATAGAGATACTGGTATGTTCACATATGATCCTGGTTTTATGTCCACGGCCTCCTGCCAATCTAAAATTACATATATTGATGGTGAAGAGGGTGTGTTAATGCACCGAGGCTACATGATTCAAGATTTAGCTTCTAAAAGCGATTATCTTGAAGTGGCTTATTTACTGCTTCATGGAGAGTTGCCGAACTTAGAACAAAAAAATAATTTTGTTTACCAAATTAAGCATCATACATTGGTTCATGAGCAATTACAGTTTATGTATCGTGGATTCCCGCGTAAAGCTCATCCTATGGCCATACTAGTGGGGGCTTTTTCATCTCTTTCTTCAGTTTATCATGATAATTTAGATATAACAGATTCAGCACAAAGAGAAATTGCAGCTGTTCAAATGATAGCAAAGATACCAACTTTAGCAGCTATGGCTTATAAATATTCAATTGGTCAGCCTTTTATGTATCCTAGAAATGATTTAGGCTATGCAGAAAACTTCCTTTATATGATGTTTGGGGTGCCATCTGAGACTTATCATGTGAATCCTATTATTGCCAAGGCAATAGATAAAATTTTTATTTTACATGCAGACCATGAGCAAAATGCCTCCACTTCAACGGTGCGCTTAGCTGGTTCATCTGGAGCTAATCCATTTGCCTGCATTGGTGCTGGTATCGCTTCTCTTTGGGGGCCTGCACATGGCGGTGCCAATGAAGCGGTGATTCATATGTTACAAGAAATTGGCTATAAAGATAATATACCTAAGTATATTGCCAGAGCTAAAGATAAAAATGATGATTTTGTTCTTATGGGATTTGGTCATAGAGTATATAAAAACTATGATCCAAGAGCGGCAGTATTGAGAGATGCTTGCCATGAGGTATTAAAAGAATTAAAAATCGCCGATGAGCCTTTGTTAGATATTGCCATGGAATTAGAGCGCATTGCTTTAAGCGATGAATATTTTATTGAGCGTAAATTATACCCTAATGTTGATTTTTATTCTGGTATCATCTATAGAGCAATGGGAATTCCAGCACAAATGTTTACTGTATTATTTGCTACGGCAAGAATCTCTGGATGGATTGCTCAATGGAAAGAAATGATGGAAGATCCTACTAATAAAATAGGTAGACCAAGACAGTTATATACTGGATATGCTAGAAGAGATTTTGTTCCAGTAACTAAAAGATAAAAATAAATGTTATTTGTTTAATTTTTCTCTTGATTCTTCTTAGAAAGTTTATAATATGGATATTCCTAAAGCCGAATTAGCTCAGTGGTAGAGCAACCGCCTTGTAAGCGGTAGGTCGTCAGTTCGAAACCGACATTCGGCACCACTACCATTAGTTGCGTATCGAAAATACAGCGCAATTATCAATTATATAACATCATCTAACCATAGCATTCTCAACGCTTGCAGTGTTTTTTAGCGCTTCAATAAAATTGCAACTAATTCCAAAAATCAGTTCGTTTTTTGTAAGTTTTTAGGATAATTTCTGTCTCCATTCTCTGTCTAAGGTATTTTTTATAAAAAATCTCCCTTCATAGACAATGCAATTTTTTAATATTACTTTCAACGCATTAATGAATCAACTGATTATTATAAAATAGTAAATTTGTATAAACTTATTGCTTGGCAAATTATAAATATTGCAATATAATATGCGCATTATAATTAAAAAATTGAATATCAAAACAAGGAAATGATTATTATGAAAGTAAATATAGAATGCAATATACCTAAAGAAATAAAAAAATTTCTTTTTCATACTTGTGCAATTTACGCTAGAGAATTAAATAGCAGATTATATAAAAAGAATAGCCCTTCTTTAGTTGGTGAATCTTTAAACTCGTTTTTTAAAAATACTAAAAAAATTATTATTACAGACCAACAAGAGCTAAGTGAAATGAATTATGAATTTGCTAAAATGAAGCAATGCATTCAGCACGGCTATGGTGATGATTTTGATATTAGCTTAAAAATTTGTGAAAACTATATTAACCAAGGAGACATAGAGGCTTACGATCAATGTTTAGTGGGTATGCTACAATCATATAATCAAATAAATTCTTGTTCATTATAGAAAATATTGTTTTACGATAAAGCAAGCACTGTTTCGGGATTTGCTTTAATTCGCATCTGGACTCTTTGCCTTTAGTTTTTACTTTCTAGTCATTGTCCTTTGTTCTAGAGGTTTGTGCGTAATTTGCACTACCCACTACGCCACCATTATTAGTTGAATACAAAAATATAGCGCAATTAATTATGCAATGTCATTCAAATTCTATTATTTTTAACACTTGTAGCAATTTCAACCCTTCTATAAAATCGCAACTAATTTCAAGAATCAGGGCATTTTTAGGGGGGGTTTTATCTCCATTCTCCGTTTTAAGGTATTGATTTTTTTCAAACATATCTTGAAAAGATCTATTAATGATGCTATTATTAGCTCGATGAATGGATATAATGAGGAAATTATGAGCGATGTTATTTTATCAGACTTGATAACCAGTGTTTCAGAGCTAAAAAAGCATCCTATGCAGGTTATTAATGGAACACATGGTAGACCTATCGCCGTTCTTAACAGAAACAAACCAGCTTTTTATTGTATTTCTCCGGCACTGTTTGAAGCTTTAATAGAAAAAATTGAGGACGAGGAGCTAGCTAAAATAGTACAAGCCAGATCAGGAGAGCAAGAAATAGAAGTTAACATAGATGACTTATAAACTTACTTTTCTAAAATCCGCCCTAAAAGAATGGGATAATTTAGACGGTCAAATTAAAGCTCAATTTAAGAAGAAACTTATAGAACGTCTTGAAGATCCTATATTTTTAAAAGATAAATTGTCTGGCCTAAGTGACTGTTATAAAATTAAGCTTAGAACAGCTGGTTATCGTTTGGTTTGCAAAGTTATAAAAGATAAGATTACCGTTCAAGTCATTGCAATTGCCAAAAGAGACAAGAGTTTAGTTTATGACTTGGCAAGAAAAAGAATTCAAAAGTCAGAGTAAACGAAAAATTCGAAGAAATTTATAAAAAATACCGAATATACTATCTTTAAAATGAAACACTGGATAATAAGCCATTGTATGGACTCAAGATATACTGGTTTTATTATTGTTTCATCAATAGATGGCCTCAATGAATTTCATCAATTGCCTAATAAATCTCTAGAAGAATTAGGAACTGCACTTTGTCGAGCGAGAAGCTTTTAAATTTTGTTTATCAACCATATAAAATAATAATTGGTAATTTTGGATTTTTTAAGGGTTATAAAATTCATTTTCGTGTAATTCCTGTGAAAAAGGGTTTGATGGAAGAAATAAAATCTCATCCAAATTATACTAAAGAAAATCTTGATGGTATAGATGTTTTAACTTATGTTTATAGTGAATATTGTGAAAGATCTTTAAATGAAAATGAGCAGAATCTTTTGATAAATACAGTAAATTTACTTAAAGATAAATATTCTAAACTATTGAATGGTATGCATAAATATGTAAGCAGTTTACCTATTTCTATATCCTAAACTTTCAAAATGGATAAAGGAGAAAAGTTATTAATTTGCACTATCCACTGCGCCAGGCTTCGCTTTTTTAAGCTACATCAGGCGCGCCAGATATAATTGGCGCTCAAAGGTTAGAGCCATAGTTAGTTTACAACTCAAGCAGCCTGTTCAGCGTAGTCGTTTAGAAGAAGGCGGGCTAGCTCAGTAAGCTACTTTTTTTATATGGACTATGTATGTTTAATCAAATCTGTCAATTTTCTCAATCAAGCATATGTTGGTTTTACTAGTGATTTTCGCTATGCGGTTAAAATGCTGTTAGAAATTAACGATTCATGCAATTACCCTGGTAACTTAAATCAGCCCTTGAAAAATTACTAGCTATTCACCATATCTACTGGTATATTTGAGAGTTAAAATCTAACCAAATACAAAAAGGATTTATAGTTTTATGTTGAATATCGGGCGTAATTTATTATTTTGGGTTGCTGCAATAATGCTGTTAGTTGTGGTATACGATAGTCTTAATACTGATCATTTAGGCGGTTCTTCAAGTAAGGTATCTTTTTCTGAATTTCTAAATAAAGTGGATGAAGGCACCGTACGTGACGTTACTCTTCAAGGAAATAATGTTGAAGGTCATTATAATGATGGCAAGCAATTTGCCACTTATATGCCTAATTATCCTGATCTTGTAGATCGTTTAAAACAAAATAACGTGCGTATTGATGCGGTTCCTCTTGATTCTAAAATGAATTCCTTTCTAAGTATCTTAATTTCCTGGTTTCCTCTTTTATTATTGGTGGGCGTTTGGGTATATTTCATGAAGAACATGCAAGGTGGCGGAAAAGCGATGGGCTTTGGTAAGTCTAAGGCAAAGCTTCTAAATGAAAAGAATATAAAAGTAACATTTAAAGATGTGGCTGGAATTGATGAAGCTAAAGAAGAATTATCTGAAATTGTTGATTTCTTAAAAATGCCTAAAAAATTCCAAGACGTGGGTGGTAAAATTCCCACAGGTTGTTTGTTAATTGGTCCTCCAGGAACTGGTAAAACATTGCTTGCTAGAGCAATCGCCGGTGAAGCTGGGGTACCTTTCTTTGCAATTTCAGGTTCTGATTTTGTTGAAATGTTTGTTGGTGTCGGCGCAAGCCGGGTGCGTGACATGTTTGAGCAAGGTAAAAAAGCTGCTCCATGTATTATTTTTATTGATGAAATTGATGCGGTGGGAAGAAATCGTGGTATTGGTCTTGGCGGTGGAAATGACGAAAGAGAACAAACTTTAAATCAATTATTGGTGGAGATGGATGGTTTTGAAGCTAATGATGGAGTGATCATCATTGCAGCTACTAATAGGCCAGATGTGCTTGATCCTGCATTATTACGTCCTGGAAGATTTGATCGTCAGATAATGGTGCCAGTACCTGATTTAATGGGTAGAGAGCAGGTATTAGCGGTGCATGCTAAAAAAATTCGCGTAGGACCTAATGTAGATCTTAAAGTTGTGGCAAGAGGAACTCCAGGATTCTCAGGAGCTGATTTAGCTAATTTGGTCAATGAAGCTGCTTTACTTACTGCAAGACGTAATAGAAAAATTGTTACTATGTCTGAATTTGAAGAAGCAAAAGATAAAGTTATGATGGGCAGTGAGCGTAAATCGCTTAAAATGTCTGATGAGGAAAAAACTCTAACCGCATATCATGAAGGTGGCCATGCGATTGTTGGCTTTTATCAACCTGAATCTGATCCAATTCATAAAGCCACTATAATGCCAAGGGGTAGAGCTTTAGGAATGGTGATGCGCTTGCCTGAGCGTGATCGCTTCTCAGTTACTTTTGCTAAATTAAAGGCAGATTTGGCTGTAGCAATGGGGGGAAGAGTGGCTGAAGAAATGATTTTTGGTCCTGAAAAAATTACTAGCGGTGCATCATCCGATATTATGCAAGCAACGAAAATGGCCAGAGCCATGGTTAGTGAGTGGGGAATGAGTGATAAAATAGGTCCTGTTTATCATTCTGAACAATCAGATCGCTATTTAGGAATGAATAATCGTAGCGCTCCAAATTCTGACGATACAGCTAATTTAATTGATAGCGAAACTAAAAAATTAATTGAAGATGGTTACAGTCACGCTAAGGAAATTTTGACTAAGCATCTTGATCAATTGCATAGTTTAGCTAAAGCTTTGCTTGAATATGAAACTTTAAGTGGTGAAGAGATTAGAGATTTGCTTGAGGGCAGGGGGGTTAGTAGAGAAAAATTAGATGCTGAGCCTAGAATTAGAAAGTCATCTTTTCCTGGAAGTAAAATCTTTGAAGAAGGATTAGAGGGTGGGTCCGCTTAAAGAAGGTGGTGCAGTGTGCTTCACCCTTCAGTGTCTATACCTTAAGAATGGTTGCTTCGGTGGACAAAAATGATGGTCACTCTTAAGTTTATCGCCAACAAATATAAACAATATTGAGAAAATTATGAAGACAAAAAGAACTGCTATTGTTCCAACTAGAGAACAGGATTATCCCGGGTGGTATCAAGAAGTTATTAAGGCAGCAGAGCTAGCAGAGAATTCTGTTGTGCGTGGTTGCATGGTTATCAAGCCTTGGGGCTATGCAATATGGGAATATATCCAGCAAGAATTAGATAAGCAAATTAAAGCTACTGGTCATCAGAATTTTTACTTTCCAATGTTCGTGCCTTTAAGTTTTCTTACTAAAGAAGCGGAGCATGTAGATGGATTTGCCAAAGAATGTGCAGTTATTACACATCATAGATTAGAAACTGATCCTGTGACAGGTAATTTAATTCCTGGAGGAAAATTAGAAGAGCCGCTTATCGTTAGGCCCACTTCTGAAGCAATTATAGGGGAAGCTTTTTCTAGATGGATCAATTCATATCGTGATTTGCCATTACTGGGTAATCAATGGGCTAACGTTGTGCGCTGGGAAATGCGTCCAAGAATATTTCTGCGTACTAGTGAATTTTTGTGGCAAGAGGGGCATACAGCTCACGCTACAGCAGAAGAAGCGGTAGAGGAAGCTGAGAAAATGCTTGAAGTTTATAGAGATGTGTGTGAATCGCTGATAGCCATGCCAGTGGTTTTGGGTGAAAAGACTGCTCATGAAAAATTTCCAGGTGCTGATGTAACTTATTGTCTTGAAGCTTTAATGCAGGATAAAAAGGCTCTGCAAGCTGGTACTTCTCATTTCTTGGGGCAAAATTTTGCTAAAGCTTTTAACATTAAGTTTTTATCTAAAGCCGGTGTTGAAGAACATGCTTGGACCACTTCATGGGGGATGACTACCAGATTGATTGGTGGAATGATTATGACTCATAGCGATGATGATGGTTTAGTGTTGCCGCCAAAATTAGCTCCAATTCAGGTGGTTATAGTACCTTTAGTTCATAAGGTAGAGGATGAACAAAATATTTTAGATTATTGCAATAATTTGCAGAATAAAATAAATACTCTTAGCTATAATGGTCAAAAAATTAGAGTGGAAATCGATCTAAAAGAAAAAAGCCATGGCGAAAAAATATGGGGCTGGATTAAAAAAGGGGTGCCAATTCGTCTTGAAATTGGGCAAAAAGAAATTGCTAATAATGCAGTGTTTATGGGGAGAAGAGATTTAGCTCCCAATGAAAAGGCAGCAATAAAGATTGATGAATTTGTGTCTGGCTTAGAAAAATTATTAACAGAAATTCAAGATAATTTATTTTCTCGTGCTCAAAAATTTCAGGAAGAGTTTTATAAATTCTTTAGCTTGGAGGCGCATCAGCCAGGATTTGTGATGGCATATTGGGCGGGTGATGATAAAACTGAAGCTCAATTGAAACAGGAGCTTAAAGTTACGGCTAGATGTATTCCCCTGAAATCCAAAGACAAACTAGGTAAATGTATTTTTACTGGTATTGACGATGTTCCTCTAACAATATTTGCTAGAAGCTATTAGTTGCATAGTTTTTTTTGCTGTTGTATTATATAAGTAATAACTTAAAGGAGTTATATATGAAATATAATTATGATCCATCAGTGCCTTTTTCAGAATCTAGAAAACCATCTAAACCTGTTATGCAGCTTACTCCTTATGAAAAAGAAATTGAGCAAATAAAATTTGTTATACAAAACTCTCCTAGTAATGATCGGTGGGATAATATATGGTTAGACATGAATGCTTTGGAGGCTTCGGATTTGTTGAGTCTAAGGGAATCTTTAGAAAGAGCTGGGCTTAGTTATACTAGTGATATAGATAAAATAAGAGGCAATGCAGATATTCCAAGAGCTATAGATGTTCATCTAAATAATGCTCTTCAAACAGGGTTAACTGATCCCGTATGGGGCCAGACTTTAACCAATGTTAAAGCTGCTCGTGAGAGTTTGGCTCGATTAAAAATAGCTTCTTATGACGATTCTGTTAGATCTGGTTCTTCTATAACACTAGCAGTGACAGACAAAGAGATATCTAGCAGTAGTATGGAAAAAAAAGGTAGTGTTAGTTTTAGTAAAGAAATAGATAAAATAACTACTGATTTATCAAGGATGTCACTCGGTTCTTCTCGTTCTTCTGCTATGGATATAGACGTTCCTCCTCCCCCAAAAAGACAAACAGTCTCTAGAAAAGCGCATTCTAAGTCACTTTAATCTTGATGTATTTCATGCTAAATGCTTATATAGTTAAAAATAATATTTGGATAACTTAAAAACTATGCGTAAATATTTTGGCACTGATGGAGTTAGAGGAACTGCTAATAAAGGAGTGATGACAGCTGATACTGCTCTAAAATTGGGTATGGCAGCTGGAACATTATTTACTCGTGGGGATCACCGTCATCGAGTTATAATTGGTAAAGACACTAGATTATCAGGTTATCTATTTGAAACAGCTATTACTTCTGGTTTCCTAGCTGCTGGTATGGATGTGTTTTTAGTGGGGCCCATGACAACTCCTGCAATTGCAATGTTGGTTAAATCAATGCGTGCTGATTTGGGAGTGATGATTTCTGCTTCTCATAATCCTTATTACGATAATGGACTTAAATTATTTGGTCCAGATAGCCATAAATTATCTGATCAAACAGAAAAACAAATAGAAGAAATTATGGCCGATTCTAGTTCAATTAAATTGGCGGAGCCTGAAAATATTGGTAGAGCTACTAGAATCGATGATGCTCCAGGTCGTTATATTGAATTTGTAAAAAATACTTTTCTCAAAAGCTTAGAGGGTTTCAAGATTGTTGTGGATTGTGCCAATGGTGCCGCTTATCATTTGGGAGCAAAGATTTTTTGGGAACTTGGAGCTGAAGTGATAGAGCTTGGCACCAGCCCTAACGGGGTTAATATTAATTTGAATTGTGGTTCTAATCATTTAGAAAAATTATCAGAAACAGTTATTGCGAATAAGGCTTGTTTAGGAATAGCTTTAGATGGTGATGCGGATCGCCTACAAATGGTTGATGAAAATGGACAAGTGATAGACGGAGATAAGATTTTGGCTTTAATAGCCTGTCATTTGAAGGCGCAAAACAAGCTTAAATCTAATAAAATTGTGGCGACAGTTATGTCTAATTTAGCTTTTGAGCATTATTTAAACTCACAAGGCATAGAGGTTATTCGCACTCAAGTGGGTGATCGTTATGTGGCGGCTAAGATGAAAGAATTTGATCTTAGTTTAGGAGGGGAGCAATCTGGACATATTATTGTTGGAGACTATTCCACCACCGGCGATGGTTTAGTTGCCGCCCTACAAATGCTTGCTTTAATCCAAAATCAACAAAAGCCAGCAAGCGCTGTTGCTAATATTTTTTCTCCATTGCCACAAATTTTACGTAATGTGCCAGTAAAAAATCCTCTTATTATAATGAAAGACCCTAATTTTCAAGATGTCATTAAGCGGGCTGAAATTAAACTTGAAAATAAAGGGCGGCTATTAGTTAGGAAATCTGGTACCGAAAATCTTATTAGAATTATGTGTGAAAGCAGCGATATAGAATTGATGCATAATATTCTTGATGAAGTGGAAGAAGCTTTAGTTTAAATTTTTTCAGCCATATTCAATTAATAACTAGAGGACTTAAGAATGGCTATTAGCCTTTTCTTGCATAGCTTTATTGATGGCTTCAATGACCACGTCTCTTTGGTAGGGTTTTCTAATAAAGCTAGAGATCCCCATAGCATAAGCTTTTTGTATTTCAATTTGGTCGGAAGTGCCACTCTGTAAAATTACAGGTATTTTAGATAAATTGGGATCATTTCTTATCTCCTTTAGGATAACTAATCCATAAATATCTGGCATCATAAGGTCAAGTAATACTAGATCTATTTTATCAAAGTTTTCTTTAAGATAAGCAAGACCCGATGCTCCTCCATTAGATTTTACTAAAGAATATTGCGTGTTCAATATTAGCAACTCCATACTAGATAAACAGATCTCTTCATCGTCAATCATCAAAATAGTAGCTTGAAATTGTAAATTAGAGTTAGCAGGAAGTTTAGCCTTGATTGGTGATGCTTTTATATTTGGTTGGGTAATTGGAATAATAATATGGAAACTTGCGCCAATACCATTGCTATTATTTTCAGCCCATATTTTTCCATGATGAGAAGTAATAATTTGTTTGCAAATAGATAAACCTAAGCCCGTTCCTCCAGCTTTAGTTTTTGTGAGGCTACTTT